>JAFGKD010000116.1 GCA_016928775.1 Candidatus Zhuqueibacterota bacterium
CCACATAGCTGTGTGCAAAAACCGTGGATTGATCACGAATTTGGATAAAAATTTACTTGATTTTGACTTAAAGAATATCCGTGGCTTAAAAATCCGTGGCTCAAAAATATATCCGTGACTGAAATCTGATTACAGTAATACGAAAAATCTTGCAACAAAGCAAGTCAGTTTTACCATTCACCCAAACAACAATCGACAGATGAACAAAGCCGCCAGCACACCAGCCACATCCGCAAACAGCCCGGCCGGCACGGCAAAGCGCGTCTTTTTAATGCCGACGGCGCCAAAATAGACGGCGATCACATAAAATGTCGTCTCGGTGCAGCCATAAATGGTGGAGGCGAGATAACCGATGAACGAATCCGGGCTGTGCGTCTCTAACAGCTCGGTGATGATGCCGAGGGTGCCGCTACCCGACAGCGGTCGCATCAGCGCAGCCGGGAGAATCTCGGCCGGCAGTCCGATCAGATTGGTGACCGGGGAGAGGAGGGAGGTGAAAAAATCCATGGCGCCGGACGCCCGAAACATGGCGATAGCCGCCAAAATCGCCACTAAAAACGGAATGATACGAACCGCTACCTGGAAACCCTCTTTGGCGCCCTCGACAAAAACTTCATAAACTTGAACCCTTTTGAAAACCGCCAAAACCGGAATCATCAGCAGCAAAAACGGAATGGTCCAGGTGGAGATAAAGGAAATAACTGATTTGAACGAAAACGGCACCACAGCGGCCAACTTTTGCAGCATGCCGGAGAAAATGCCAAACACCAGCAGTGTCAGAATGGCGGCGACGATCAGCACACCTCTCCATGAAAAGAGGGATGAATTCGGCACATTTTTATCGCGTTGCGCAAAGAACGAAAAGAATTTCACCGCAACAATGGCAGCGACTGTCGCCATTGTCGATGCAAAAATGGTCGGACCGATGATGGCGCCGGGTGCGCTCGATCCCAGACTGGTGCGCACACCAATGATGGTCATGGGCACGAGTGTGATGCTGGCGGTATTGAGCGCCAGGAACATTATCATGGCGTTCGTCGCGGTTTCCTTGTCGGGATTGAGCTCCTGCAATTGCTGCATGGCTTTGATGCCGAACGGCGTGGCCGCATTGCCGAGTCCCAGCCAGTTGGCGGCGATGTTGAGCATCATCGAGCCAATGGCCGGATGATCGGCGGGAATGTCGGGGAATAATCGTCGACTGATTGGCGTGATGGCCCTGGCCAACAATCGAATGAGTCCCGCTGCTTCAGCGATTTTCATCATTCCAAGCCACAGGGTCATGATGCCGATGAGGCCCAAAGCGATCTGTACAGCGGTACCGGACATATCGAGGGCGCTTTGGGTTACCTCCTTAATAGTGCCCGTCAACGCGCCCACAATCACCGCCGCGGCGATAAGAAATAACCAGACATAGTTCATCATGGGAAAATCTCCAAAACCAGGTTTGTTCAAAACTACAGTTTTTTTTGTGAGAAGCAAGAGGGAAAAAGAGCAGGGAACAAGTAGCAGGGAGTGTGGAAAATCACTTGTAGAATTCCACGCTCTTTTGTATCTTTGCCCGTTTCATGAACAACTCTTTATTAAAATTTTATTGGAGGACTTATGCGAGTTAAAATTGATCCCGATCTCTGCACGGCGTGTGAATTGTGCGTTGATACCTGTCCGGACGTTTTCGAGATGGCTGAGGATGTGGCTGTTGTGATCAAAGAGAATGTGCCCGCTGATTTGGAAGATGATGTAAAAGAAGCGGCTGATTCATGCCCGTCTGAAGCAATCATTATTGAATAATGTTTGTGGTCGATTTAGATCGACCACTTTTCCTTCCCAATTTGCCAAATCCTGACTCTCCATTCTCAATATTCAATTGATTCTTGTCCATGTAATATTTATATTGTTTTTCATCTTGTTTCGATTAACGTCTTGTGGAGGAATGGCATGCGCCCCAGGATCTTGTTTGCGAGCTTGGCGCTCACTGTACTGTGCATAAGCTGCGGCAGCGGCGATCGTGATATTCGCACCCTTAAAATCGCCCACGGCCTGAATATTGATCATCCCGTTCATAAAGCAATGGTGTATCTGGCGCAACAAGCTGCAGAAAAATCAGATCACACCCTAAAAATTGACATTTATCCGAGTGAACAACTTGGCACTGAAAAAGAATGTATCGAGCAGCTGCAAATGGGCATTTTATCCATGACCAAAGTATCGAGTAGCCCGCTGGAGAGTTTTGTGCCCAAAATCAAGGTGTTCGCCCTGCCTTTTTTATTTCGTGATGCCGAGCACAAATGGACAGTGTTGAATGGCCCAATCGGCAAAGAGCTGCTCGTTGCCTGTACGCCCAAAGGTTTCCGCGGATTGTGTTATTATGATGCCGGGGCGCGCAGTTTTTATACAGTGGATAAACCGATCTTGCACCCCGATGATTTGCAGGGATTAAAAATTCGTACGCAACAGAGTCCCATGGCAATTGATATGGTGAATGCCCTGGGCGGTTCGGCCACGCCAATTCCCTGGGGCGAGTTATATACAGCCCTGCAGCAAGGCGTTGTGGATGGCGCTGAAAACAACGAACCAAGCCTCTACACCTCCCGCCACTACGAAGTGGCCAAACATTACAGCTTGAATGAACATACCATGGTTCCCGACGTTCTTTTGATCAGCACGCTGCAATGGGAGAGTCTAAGTAAGCAGCATCAGGACATTTTGGAACAAGCTGCCGACGAGTCTGTTGCGTATCAGCGCATATTATGGGCAGAATTTGTTCAAGAAGCCATGGCCGATATGACGTCAAAAGGCTTGCAGGTCTATAACCCCGATAAAACACCGTTTATGCAACGTGCGCAGGCTATGTATGAGAAGTATAAGGGAACCGAAATTGGCGAGTTGGCACAAAGAATTCAGGAGGTTCAATAATGTGGACACCGATTAAAAAAGCATTAGATCGTTTTTTGGAAACGTTGGTGGCGGCGTCCATGGCAATCCTCACCATTGACGTGAGCTGGCAGGTGATCACACGTTTTATTTTGAAAAATCCCAGCAGTTGGACCGAGGAGCTGGCAACCAATCTTATGATCTGGGTTGGATTGTTGGGTGCGGCCGTTGCGTTGAATTACAAGGACCATCTCGGCATCGATTATTTTGTCGGCAAACTGTCGGAGAAAAAAAGATTGTGGACCGAGATGTTTGCCTATCTGTGCATCACCCTGTTTTCATTTCTTGTCATGTTTTTAGGTGGACTCAAGCTCGTCGCGATCACCTTTCGCTTCGGTCAATTGTCACCGGCAATGAAACTACCCATGGGCTATGTCTATCTGGCCGTACCGGTCGCCGGAGTTTTTTTGGCTATTTACAGCACCGAATTTTTTGTGGAAACGTTCATAAAGCTGAGAAGAATCGGTGATCACTCCGGTGCGGCGGTTGAAACGAAATAGTCAGAATCCTGTAATTCGACAGAATGTGAATCCAGCAAATTTACGGGAGCGAATATGGATTGGCCTCTTTTCATCCTGATTGTCAGTTTTTTACTTCTTCTTGTCATAAATGTCCCGATTGCCTTTGCCATCGGCATTTCTTCCTTGCTCACTATTTTTGCCATTGGCGGTCTGCCCGAGTTTTTGACCGTTGCGTTTAAAATCGCCACGGGCATCGACAGTTTTGCCTTGCTGGCAATCCCGTTTTTTATTTTGGCGGGGCAGCTCATGGGGCATGGTGGCATCGCACGACGATTGATCGATTTTGCCAATGTGTTCGTCGGTCGATTTCCGGGTGGTTTGGCTTATGTGAATATTATGACGTGTATGCTGTTCGGTGCCATTTCCGGTTCTGCTGTAGCAGCGGTATCGAGTGTTGGCGGATTTATGGTGCCGTTGATGAACAAGGAAGGGTATCATCGTGATTTTAATGCCTCAGTCAGCATCACTGCCGCAACCACCGGACTGCTCATCCCGCCGAGCAATGTCATGATCGTTTATTCGCTGGCAACCGGTGGCGCGGTGTCCGTGGCGGCTATTTTTATGGCTGGTATTCTCCCGGGGGTGCTCACGGGACTCGGTTTGATGGTCGTCGCCGGGGTGATTTCGATCAGAAATAAATATGGCAAAGGTGTTTCATTTGGCTTTAAAGAAAGTCTAATCAAATTTTTTGTTGCGGTTCCCGCTTTGTTGCTCATCGTCATCGTTCTTGGTGGTATTTTGAGTGGTATCTTTACCGCGACCGAAGCGTCAGCCATCGCGGTTGTTTACGCGCTTTTCCTGTCGGTCATCGTGTACCGCGAGGTCAAGTGGCGGGAATTACCCAACATATTTTTACAAGCCGGTCGAACGACAGCCGTCGTTTTTATGTTGATAGGCACATCCATGGCCATGTCCTATGTACTGGCGCATGAGAATATTCCCCAGACCATCAGCGCCGCACTACTCGGCCTGTCCAATAATCCGGTGGTGATCTTGTTGATCATCAATCTCATGCTGTTGTTTGTCGGCACTTTTATGGATATGACCCCGGCTGTTCTCATCTTCACGCCGATCTTTTTGCCCATTGTCACCCAGCTCGGTGTGCACCCGATTCATTTCGGCATCATTATGATCATGAACCTCTGTATTGGCATTTGTACGCCACCGGTGGGCTCTTGTCTGTTTGTCGGGTGCGGTATTGCCAAAACGACGATCACGGATGTTATTCGCCATATTTTGCCGTTCTTTTTGGCGATGATCATCGTTCTTTTTATTATAACTTATATCCCGTGGCTGTCAATGGCGGTGCCGGCTGCATTAAATCTATTCTAAAAACTGAAGTGGAGTAAACATGCGTTTTATCAAGGATATGTTTGGCTTGAAAGGTAAGGTGGCTGCCGTGATTGGCGGCGGTGGCGTGTTGGCCGGTGAGATGGCAAAAGGTCTCGCGCAAGCCGGTGCTGATATTGCTATTCTTGATTTGAATGCGGATACGGCACAAAATATGGCTGATAGTATGAAAAAATTTGGCGTCAGGTCAATGGCCGTGCCGGTGAATGCCGCGATAAAAGCGGATTTGTTTACAGCAGCGCAGCGCATCAAAGCGGAATTGGACACTGCCGATATTTTGATCAATGCCGCCGGTATCAATTCAGCGACTCCTTTTTTTGCGATCAGTGAGGAGGAATTCGACAAGATTATGGCGGTGAATTTGAAAAGCATGTTTTTCGCCTGCCAGGTGTTTGGGCAGCACATGATTGATGAACAGAAAAAGGGCAGCATCATCAATATTTCATCCGCCTCATCCGGGCCGCCGTTGTCCAAAGTTTTTACCTACGGGATCAGCAAAGCCGGTGTCAACAATTTGACACAGTGGCTGGCGCGTGAATGGGCGACCAAAGGTGTGCGGGTCAATGCCATCGCTCCGGGCTTTTTCCCGGCGGAACAGAATCGTAAAATCCTGACGCACGAGCGCGTCGCCGACATTAAACGGCACACGCCGATGGATCGTTTTGGCGAGGCAGAAGAGCTCGTTGGCGCCACCATTTGGCTGGCTTCGGAGCGAGCTTCTTCCTTTGTCACCGGCGCCATCATTCGCGTCGATGGTGGCTATACCGCCATGACCATTTGATGAAATTTATAGAAAACGAAATTATCGTGGCATAGTTGGTGTTAAATCTTCTCGAATCATGCAGGATTTTACGAATGAAACTGGAGCGTCTATTGATGAGAAAAATCTTTATTTTAATTGGCTTCATGTTAATGAGCTGTTCGCAGCCGCACAGCGTGGAATGGCTCCGAGGTTCCTTCACGCACGCTCTGAATACGGCGCGGGATTTAAACAAGCCTGTTCTGGTTGATTTTTATTCAGATACATGAGGTCCATGCAGAAAGCTGGATCAGCTTGTATTTGATGAAAAAAATGCCTCGCGGTTGATTAATGAAAAATACGTTCCGTTTAGAATAGAAAAGCGGGACAGCACCTATCAAAAGCTGCGCGAATTTTTTAATATGCAGGGTTTTCCAACAGTCATTGTCCTGGGTGCAGACGGCATAGAGCTCGATCGCACCGTTGGATTTGACGGACATGCGGAAAATTTTGTCGCAACCTTGAACGACTGGGCAGAAAATAACAATACACTTTACGCCTTTCTGGAGAAATGGGCTCAAGACACCACCGATGTTGAGTGGAACTATCGAATTGCGCTGCGTTATGTTGATCGCTATCAACATACGCTGGCTGTGCGGTTTTTGCGAAACGTCCTGTCGCTTGATCCTGATAATAAAGCGGGCTATAAAAAAGACGCGGAATTTCATCTCGCGTTGCATGAGGCGCGCAGCGACGGGAATCCGGCAAAACTTGCTGAACATCTCGAAACCGAGAGTGATACCGACAGACTTGAGCTGGGCTATTTTGCCCTGGCGCGGGTATATGAGGGACAAAATGACGTCGCCAATGCGGTGAGAGTTTATGAAATGGCGCTGGAAAAAATGCCGGACAATGCCAATATGATGAACGCTGCAGCCTGGTTCATCTACGAGCAGAAGGCGAGCCAGCATTACGCCTGGGGCATTAAAGCCGCGCAAAAAGCGGTCGAGCTGGCGCCGGAATCCGCATCGATCTGGGATACGTTGGCCTGGTTATATCATTCTGATGAGCAGTATCAGTTGGCAATACAGGCGATGTCCAGGGCCGCAGAATTGGAGCCGGATGTCGATTATTTCAAGCAATCGCTGCAAAAAATGAAAAACGATTTAAAGCAAAAAAGTTGATATTTAATAAAGGAGCACTTATGGGAGATTATGACATTGGGCTTGTTGGCCTGGCCGTTATGGGTGAGAATCTTATTTTGAATATGGAAAGCCACGGTTTCCAGGTGGCGTGCTACAATCGCACCACCAGCAAGGTTGAAACGTTTATTCGTGGCCGAGCTAAAGGTAAAAATATTAAAGGATGTTTTTCGATAGAGGAGTTGGTCAGTAGCCTGAAGCGCCCGAGAAAAGTTATGCTCATGGTCAAAGCAGGCGCTGCTGTCGATGCGTTCATTGAGCAGGTTATTCCATTTCTTGAACAGGGTGACATCATCATTGATGGCGGCAATACCCATTTCCCGGATACGATTCGCCGCACGAAATATTGTGAAAAAAAAGGCGTGCGCTATATCGGCACCGGCGTGTCCGGTGGCGAGGAAGGTGCTCTCAAGGGTCCATCTATCATGCCCGGTGGTTCTCCGGACGCCTGGCCGTTTGTCAAACCGATTTTCCAGTCCATTGCCGCCAAAGTAGAAGATGGCACGCCCTGTTGCGATTGGGTTGGTGAAAATGGCGCCGGACACTTTGTCAAGATGGTGCATAACGGCATCGAGTACGGCGATATGCAGATGATCACTGAAACCTACCAGCTCATGAAAGTCGGCCTTGGTTTGAGCAATGAGGACATGCACCAGGTTTTTGCCAGGTGGAACAAAGGCAAATTAGACAGTTATTTGATTGAAATCACCCGCGATATTTTAGCCTACAAAGATGACGATGGTCACGCCGTCATTGATTTGATTCTCGATACCGCCGGTCAGAAAGGCACCGGCAAATGGACCGCCATTGAGGCATTGAATCAGGGACAACCCTTGACGCTCATCGGTGAGGCGGTTTTTGCGCGCTGTCTTTCGGCGTTGAAAGAGGAGCGTGTCGCCGCTTCTCAACAGCTCGCTGGACCGGGAACCTCGTTCACCGGCAATAAGGAGCAATTTGTCGATGATCTTGAACAAGCGCTTTATGCGTCCAAGATCGTCAGCTATGCGCAGGGTTACCAGCTTATGCGCGCAGCCGCATCGGAATACGCCTGGAACTTGAATTATGGCGGTATTGCCCTGATGTGGCGCGGCGGCTGTATTATCCGCTCGGTCTTTTTAGGCAAGATCAAGGAAGCTTTTGATCGGGATCAAAACCTGGTGAATCTGATGCTCGATCCGTTCTTTAAAAACGAAATTATGAATGCCGTACCGGCCTGGCGGCGCGTCATCACAACAGCGGTCGAGCTGGGTGTACCGGTTCCGGCACTGAGTACGGCGTTGGCCTATTTTGATGGTTACCGCAGTGAACGACTACCGGCGAATTTGCTGCAGGCACAGCGCGACTATTTTGGCGCCCATACCTACGAGCGCGTCGACAAGCCACGCGGCGAATTTTTCCACACCAACTGGACCGGGCGCGGCGGTACGACATCGGCATCGACGTATACAGTCTAATATGTTTTTAGGCTCGGTTTAACAAAACTCATGAAGCGTTTCTTGTGGCTGCTGCCCATTTTTTCTGTTATCGGATGTTCTGCTGCAACCTATCATTATAGTCTTGTGCAAACAGATGCATCCGATAGCTTTGTCATTATTTTGCACGGTTTACGCGGAAAAAGTACCTCTTTTCTCATGATGGAAAAGGCGCTCGTGGCAAAAGGCTACAATGTATGCCGCGTGGACTATCCATCAACGCAGGATACTATTGAGAGATTGGCGGATACAGCTATTCGTACTGCCATTGAGCGTTGTAGCGGTGCGGGAGGTGATACGCTGCATTTTGTCGCTCATTCAATGGGTGGCATACTGGTACGATATTATCTGCAAAAGTTTGACGTACCCCAATTGGGCCGAGTGGTGCTCCTTTGTCCGCCAAATCGTGGCATTGAATTGATCGATACCTTTGCCTGGTGTGGTGCCTTTCGAAAATACAACGGCCCGGCGGGCATGCAGTTGAGCGCCAAAAAAGACGGCTTTGTTCGTTCTTTGCTACCGTCCCAAAGTGACGTCGGCGTGATCATGAGCACAAAATCGGTCAATCCCGTTGCGTCAGCCTTTATCCCCGGCCCTGATGACGGACGGGTTGCCATTGCCAGCGCCAGGATCAACGATCTGAAAGATTTTGTGCTGGTCAACAGTAATCATCACGTCATCATGAAAAAAGAAGAGACAATCCGGCAGGTTATCAGTTTTTTGAAAAATGGCAGTTTTGAAAAAGACTGATTCTAACGTGAAAAATTCATTCACACGAAGCCTAAAAGAAAGAATCATCACGAAGAGCAGGTATATGGTCTTTGGCAAAGGTTCAATCAATTTGTTATTATCAGAGCAGCACGTGTTTGATATGTGCGCCGAGGCGTTTGCGCATAAGCGTGTTGATGATAAACGGCTCCTGTTTATCATCCCGGACCATACGCGCAGCGCCCCCATGGATGTGCTATTTCGTGTCCTTTACCAGCTCCTGGCGGATCGGGTCAAAAAACTCGATTTCCTCGTGGCGTTGGGAACGCATCCACCGATGAGCGAGACGATGATCAACCAGCGCCTTGGCATCAGACAGGCGGAGCGCACAACAACCTATCCCAAAGCGTCTTTCTACAATCACCACTGGGATGATCCGCAGCAGCTTGTACGCATTGGTACAATTACATCGGAACAGGTCAATCAAATATCCGGCGGGTTGCTGCAGAAAAAGGTGGATGTCACCATTAATAAAATGGTGTTCGATTATGATCTGCTGGTTATTGTTGGTCCAGTATTTCCCCACGAAGTCATCGGTTTTTCCGGTGGCAATAAATATCTTTTTCCGGGCATTGCCGGACAAGAGATTATTGATATGTTTCATTGGCTTGGTGCGCTCATCACTGTTCCCGGGATTATTGGCACAAAGTATACGCCCGTGCGCGATATTGTCGACCTGGCGGCATCCTATTTGCCTGTTGAACGTTTCTGTTTGAGTCTTGTTGTCAAAGACGCCGGACTTTTCGGTTTATATATCGGGCCGCCAGAGGAATCGTGGTCAGCGGCAGCGGATTTGTCAAAAGATATCCATATCATTTATAAGGACAAACCCTATAAAAGTATCCTTTCGCGCGCCCCTGAAATGTATGATGATTTGTGGACGGGCGCCAAATGTATGTATAAAATGGAGTGTGTCGTTGCCGATGGCGGTGAGCTGATTATTTATGCGCCGCACATCACTGAAATTTCTGTGACACACGGTAAAAATATCCGAGAGATTGGTTATCATGTCCGGGATTATTTTCTCAAACAGATGGAAAAGTTTGAACACATTCCGGGGGGGGTGATGGCGCATTCAACGCATGTGCGCGGCATTGGTTCTTACGAGAATGGTATTGAAAAACCCAGGGTGCAGGTGACGCTCGCGACTCAAATTCCGGCGGAGATCTGTCGCAAGATCAATCTTGGCTATCGCGATCCGGAGTCAATCAATCCCGAAGACTGGAAAAATCGCGAGGATGAGGGTTATCTGTACGTTCCCAAAGCCGGGGAGATGTTATATCGGTTAAAGGATGATCCATATTTAAAAACAAATGAAAATTGATAAACAGAATAGAGTGTCAGGAGGATAGCAAGGATGGCTACAAATAAAAATGTCGTTGTGGCCCAGTCGGGCGGGCCGTCGCCGGTAATCAACAATACGGTGCGTGGCATTGTTGATACGTGCAAAATGTTTCCAGAAAAGTTCGATAAAATTTATGCGGCATGGCATGGAATTGAAGGGGTTCTAAAGGAAGAGCTTCTTGATCTGTCGGCGCAAAAGGAAGAAGAAATTGCGTTGCTAAGAACCACCCCGGCTGCCGGTGCAATTGGCACCTGCCGTTATAAAGTCAAGGAGCAGCAGACCGAGGATTTTGATCGTATCATCGAGGTTCTCAAGGCGCACAACGTCGGGTACTTTTTTTATATTGGTGGCAATGATTCCATGGATACAGCGAACAAAGTTGCCAAACTGGCGCATCAGCAGGGTCTTGAGCTCATCGCGGCTGGGGGATCAAAAACCATCGATAATGACGTTGGTGATTCCGCCTTCAAGCTGGTGGATCATACGCCCGGGTACGGTTCGGTGGCGCGCTATTGGGCGATGAATATTCAAAATGCCAATGAAGAAAACCTGGGTTCCTCTCCGGCAGATCCGGTTTTGGTGATTCAAATGATGGGTCGCAAAATCGGTTTTATTCCGGCAGCAGCGCGTCTGGCTGATCCCAAGCGGCAGATGCCTTTGCAGATTTATATGCCGGAGTCAAAAGTGTCGCTTGAGGAATTGACCGACAATGTCAATGATGAGCTCAATCGCAGTGGCCGTTGTATCGTCGCGGTATCCGAAGGTTACGATGCTGGTGATGTTGGTGCGGCACGCGATTCATTCGGGCACGTGGAATTTGGCGCCAGCATGTTCACGGCGCAACAGATCATTGTCAATCATCTCAATAACGTGGGACTCAAAGCGCGCGGCAAGGCACGCGGTCAGGTTGTTGGCACCGATCAACGCGATACCGCCATTTACGCCTCAAACGTCGATCTGGATGAATCTTACAAAGTTGGTCAAAACTGCGTTGTCATTGCGCTCGAACATGGCTCTGGATATATGAGCACCATGCTGCGTCGGCCCGGGCTCATCTACAGTATTAATTTTGATAAAGTGCCTTTGCAGGAGGTGGCCAACTCGGAACGGGAATTCCCGGCGGCGTGGATCGCGGAGAATAAAATCGATGTGACGGACGATTATATTTCTTATGCCCGTCCGCTCATTGGCGATGATTGGGTGAGCGTGCCGGTGATCAATGGACGTCAGCGGTTTGCACGGCTGGAGTCCATATTTGCCGATCAGCGCTGCCCAAAATATGTGCCCCAGGCACACAGATAATTGAATAACAAAATGACATTATCCGAACATTTATGCACAAAAGGTTGACCTATGGATCCACAAACAGTACTAAAAAACCTCCAGCCACACCATCAGTTCCTCGTCGCTGTTGACAGTGATGGATGTGCGTTTGATTCGATGGAAATCAAGCATAAGGAATGCTTTATACCCAATTTTATCAAACACTTTGATTTGCAGCCGGTCTCCAAATATGCGCGCGAAACGGCTGAATTCACCAATCTCTATTCCAAATGGCGTGGCGCCAATCGGTTCATTTCTTACCTGTTAGCGCTTGATTTGCTCAAAGAGCGTCCACAAGTGATCGCCCGCAAGGCAGAGATTCCGGACCTACCCGGCTTGCGGGCCTGGATGAAACGAGAGACAAAACTCGGCAATCCAGCTCTTGCGGCAGAAGTCGAAAAAACGGCTGATCCTGACCTGAAGCGATGCCTTGACTGGTCGCTCGCAGTGAACGAATCTGTCGCCGATATTGTGTATAATGTGCCACCGTTTCCCCTGGTACGCGAGAGTCTGGACAAAGTGTCAGAATGGGCTGACATCATCGTCTGCTCCGCCACGCCGCACGAAGCTCTGGTGCGCGAATGGGAGGAGCACGATATCGCCAGGTATGTTCGTTTTATCGGCGGTCAGGAAGTTGGCTCCAAAAAAGAGATGATCGAAATGGCCCTCGCGGATGACCGATATGATAAACAAAAGGCCATCATGATCGGCGATGCGCCAGGTGACATGAAGGCAGCTAAATCCAATCATATACTCTATTTTCCGATCAATCCAAACGAGGAAGAAAAATCCTGGGAACTATTCTTTCACCAGGGCGCAGAACTGTTTGCAAACGGTGAATACAGCGGAGCGTATGAAGCGAAATTGATCGCCGATTTTGAAGAATTGCTGCCCGAATCCCCGCCCTGGAAATAAATGTGCTTGATCGAGTGTTCGAGTTTCAAGTTGGGAATTTTTATTTTCCGCGATAAATGTTTCGCGGAAATATTCTAAACAGCGCACATTGTTCTATTGTGAAAGTTGGAGATAAAACCTGGGGTTTCCATGAAAGAACTTTTTACAGAAATTATAATCAACGCCTCATCTGATAAAGTTTGGGATGTTTTAACTGATTTCGACTCTTATCCCGAATGGAATCCTTTTGTTCGCGAGCTGCGGGGTGATGTGCAGGTTGGCAAAAGAATTGAAGCGGTGCTGCAAGCTCCCAATCAAAAGGAGATGAAATTTAGGCCGAGGGTAATAAAGCTGGTACCACGGCGTGAATTTCGCTGGTATGGCATGCTGGGCATTCGCGGACTTTTTGAAGGCGAGCATATTTTTGAAGTGCATCCGGCCGAGCCCCGCAAAGTGCGATTTGTGCAGCGCGAAATTTTTAGCGGTATTTTAGCACGCGCTATTTTGAAAAATATTGAAGAAAATACGCGCGCCGGATTTGAACAGATGAATGCGGCGCTCAAAGAGCGATGCGAATCGTGAACTTTGACAATTAGCCGAACAGATTTTAATTCACACATCTTTTAATTCACCCTTGCCAATTCCTGATTGTAATTTTGTCTAAAATTCAGCATATTCTTTCTCACAACAAATCAAGGAAGAATATGTCCCACGATAAAATTTATTTTTTTGCTGCTTCATTCGCTCTCATACTCTGTACAACGCTTTATTCCCGATTACCATCTTTGGCCGGCTATTCAAATTACAACGATTTGACAACATCCCTGCAAGACCTGGCGCGGCACTATCCTGAGGTGGTCAAGATTGAATCGCTTGGCAAGACATTGCAGTCCCGTGATTTGTGGCTGGTGCAGTTAGGTGTACGTTCATCAGCGGAAAAGCCGGCTATCCTGCTGGTCGGCGGCGTCGAAGCGGATGATGTGACCTCCACCGAGTTGTGTTTGCGCTTTATTAAAACCTCGGCCCAGAGCTATGGTCGCGTCGATAGCATTACAGTGATATTGGATCGAGTGATATTCTATGTTCTGCCGCGTGTCAACCCGGACGCCACAGAACAACTCTGGGCGCCGGTTGTTTATGATCGGCTGTTGAACGCTCGACCCATGGACCTTGATTTTGATGGTGAGGTGAGTGAAGATGGATACGATGATTTGAATGGTGATGGTCTCATTACAAACATGCGTATTGCAGATCCTGCGGGAGAGTGGCTGATTGATTCTTTACACCCCCGGCTTATGCGCAAAGCGGACCCGACCAGGAATGAGCTTGGTGCTTACCGAGTCGTGACCGAAGGATTAGACAACGATTTTGATGGTCGCTGGAACGAGGATCCAGCCGGAGGAGTGGATGTCAATCAAAATTTCTCGTTCAATTATCAGCCGTTCGCGCCTGGAAGTGGTCCACATCCTGTTTCAGAAAGTGAAACTCGGGCAGTGGCTGATTTTCTGTTTGCACGAGAAAATATTGCCGCCGTATTTTCATTTTCGCTGAATGAAAACCTCCTGCATCCATGGGAAAACCATAAAGGAAAAGTGGAACCACATAAACCCGTCACTGCTGTGCTGCCACAGGATGCGGCTTATTATCGCTTCATATCGAATCAATTTAAAAAAATTATCGGCTCAGCCGACGGGCTCGAACCGAAACGCGGTTCCGGCAATTTTAGCGAATGGGCTTATTATCATTACGGAAGATGGTCATTTTCCGCTCCTGCCTGGTGGCCACCATCAATGCACAGCATTGACGATTCAATAAAACAGGTTGTTACGGATGATCCACTCAGGCAGGAACGACAATTATTACAATGGACAATGGCAAGCAGACCGGCAGCTTTTGTCGAGTGGACGGAAATCCGGCATCCCGACTTTCCGGAACAAAAAGTTGAAATCGGGGGCTTTGCGCCTGGTATGACGAAAAATCCGCCCGTCGACAGCTTGACAATTCTTGCGGAAAAATATGGTGCGTTTTTTTATCAATTGGCTAATTTATTGCCTCGAATTAACCTCTATCTAAAAGTTGAATCTCTCGGGCAACAGGTTTTCAGGATTTCAGCTACGATAAAAAATTGCGGCTCCCTTCCAACAACGAGTGAGCTCGGCCAGCAGTCCCAGTGGGTTCGCAAGCTCAAAACCGAGCTGATTTTGGATCACGATCAAAAAATGATCAGCGGCACCCGATTCTCGCTTCTCAGTGCCATTGCCGGCGGCAGCGCGCAAGCGCACAGTTGGCTTGTGCAAGGAAAGATCGGGAGTGAAATAACAGTTCGTGTCGGCAGTCCGCCTGTTGGTTTCGTAACAGAAAAGGTCATCTTGAAATAGAAATGGGGCCGCAGCCCCATAGTTTGATTATATTATTCTGAAGGTTGATCCTCCACAACATCGGTTTCTTTGGTGTAGAGGTCCAGTGTTTCAGAAATCATGCTCTGAATGGTTGTCGCCATAAGCTGTGGATCGACGATTGTGCCATCCAGCAGAGCAGCGCTGTTGAACAGGTTATAGGCGGCTGTTTCGAGCATGTGATCTTTGGCATCTTTTTTATAAATTGTCAGCAGGTTGAGGATCAGCGGATGCGTCTTGTTGATTTCCATGAGTTTTGGTTTTGGCGGTTTGTCCGGCGTGTAAATGTGCATCATTTTTTCCATTTGCGAGGACATACCCTGGCTCACCAAAACCGCTGGACTGTTGACCAAACGATCTGATAACTTGACATCCTCGACCTTGTCGCCCAGTATGTCTTTTAACCGACGAGCCAATTTGTCGAGATCTTTTTCATCCTTTTTTGTTGTTTTCTTTGTGCTTTTTTTGTCGTCTGCCTCTTTGTTTGGAATTTTTTCCAGTTTTTTCAAATCGACCTGATCGGCAGAGACGATGTTTTTCTCTTTATAATTAAAGAGTCCCGGCAGAGCAAATTCATCGATCGGATCATAGCAGTAGAGGACCTCGATATCTTTGGCTTTGAAAATTTCCAGTGCGGGATTATTCTCAATGGTTTTACGGTCGGGACCAGAGATGTAATAGATCTCTTCCTGATCGGTTGGCATGCGATCAATATAGGCATCGAGCGAGACAAGCTCTGTTTTGTCTTTGCCTTTGGATGAATTGAAATGGAAAAGTGCTGCCACTTTGTCTTTGTTGCTGAAATCATTATAGCCTTCTTTGACAATACGGCCGTGATTTTTCCAGAATTCTTTAAAAGTTTCCGGTTCTTTTTTCGCCAGGTCATTCAAGTACGAGAGGAGTTTGCCGACCACCGTGTTTTTGATTTTGATCATGTATGGATTGTCCTGCAACGTCTCGCGTGAGATGTTCAGCGGCAGATCGTCACTTTCAAGCACGCCGCGGATAAAGCGCAAATAATTCGGCAGAATCTCTTTGTCGTGCGCATCGATCAGTACGCGCCGCACAAACAGGTTGATGCCCTCATCCGGCGATTCGATGCCAAAGAATTCCATGTTGGTTTTGGGCACAAAAAGCAGGGAATGAAATTGAATTGGCGCATCAGCTGAAAAGTGCATCCAGCTGAGGGCATCGTCGCTCTGATGGGCGATAAATTTGTAAAACTCGTTATACTGTTCTTTGGAAACATTTGATTTTGGCTCGCGCCAGATGGCGGTCACTTTGTTCACCTGTTCGCCATTGAGCTTGATCGGGAACGGCACAAAGTTGGAATATTTTTCAATAATACTTTGCACTTTCCATTTTTGGGCAAATTCGTCCGCATTGTCGCGCAATGTGACCTTGATACTGGTACCGCGTTTTTGATCTTTTGGCCCCTCGGCGATGTCGAACGTGCCCGTCCCGTCACTCGTCCAAATCCAGGCGGGTTCGTCCGGCGCGGCTGCTTTTGTCGTCACATCGACCTTTTCAGCCGCCATAAAAACCGAATAAAAACCGACGCCAAACCGGCCAATAAGATTGACGTTTTTATCGTCCGCAGCTAACTGTTTGACGAATTCGCTCGTTCCGGATCGGGCGATGGTACCGAGATTATCGATCAATTCCTGGTGCGTCATGCCGATTCCGGTGTCAGTGATGGTGAAGGTTTTTTCTTTTTCATCGAGATCAATTTTGATTTCAAAATCCAGTGCGGCGTCGCACATCTCTTCGCCTTTCACACTGTTAAAGCGCACCTTGTCCAGCGCATCTGCTGCGTTGGAAATGAGCTCGCGTATAAAGACATCACGATGTGTGTAGAGTGAGTGCGATAGAATGTCAAGTAACTGGCGAACTTCAGCTTGAAATTCATAATGTGTCGTTTCTGGCATGGTTGTTCTCCAATATAGTGGTGATAAAAATGCTATTTCCAAGAATGGCTGATTTGAATATGTTTTACGTCGATCAGCAAATATCATGCAAAAAAACAAATTGATTCTAATTGCAGTAAAAACAACCAATCGTTCCTGAGCACTGAATTGTGCTCACCTGTCAATTTGGCAGAGAATGCTGTCTTTACAGGTGCTGAGCGATTTTCCTCGTTATCGTTGGATTGATATGCTAAATGTTATAAAGGAGTATGTGGTGCTAAAATTCCATCTTTTTGCTATACTCATTCTGAATATTTCGATGGGCATGGCTGCTGAATTAACTAAAAGCGCGCTCAAAGCCATGGGGGCGCCGAACAATCCGCACGTTGAAGTGGCGTGGAATCGATATTATGATCATGCGGGAATCAGGGATATCTGCGAACGACTGGAAAAAGCACATCCTGACCTGATTCAACTGGGGTCCATTGGAAAATCGGTGCAGGGACTGGATATTTATATCTTGACCGTTACCAACTTGAAAAAAGGTACGGCAGACCGCAAGCCGGCGATGTATATTGATGGCAATATCCACTCCAATGAAATCCAGGGCAGCGAAGTTGCACTTTATACAGCATGGTATCTCGTCGAGAATTATGGACACGTCGACTGGATTACAGAACTGCTTGATAAGAAGACATTTTATGTCGTTCCCACGATTAATCCGGATGCCCGCGATTATTACATCCATCAAGGGAACACGCCGCACTCACCACGCTCCGGTTTGTTACCGCGTGATGATGACGGTGATGGCCTTGTTGACGAAGATCCTATGGACGACCTTGATGGCGACGGCCATATCGTCAGAATGCGTCGTCGCAATCCAAATGGTCGCTGGAAAGTTGATCCGGATGATCCGAGAATGATGATCCAGGCCGATCCCGATGAAAAGGGAGATTATGATTATTTGGGCTGGGAGGGCATCGACAATGACGACGATGGACGTGTCAATGAGGATGGTCCTGGATTCTACGATCCAAACCGAAATTGGGGGTGGCGATGGCAGCCATCGTATGTCCAGTATGGTTCGGATCAATATCCTTTTTCCATCCCGGAAAATCGTGCTGTCGCTGATTTTGTTTTGGCGCATCCCAATATTGGCGGTGCCCAAAGTTACCATAATTCAGGTGGTATGATCCTGCGTGGCCCAGGCACTGAAGATGACTCGTCCTACAGCTCGAACGATCAACGTGTTTATGAAAACATTGGCAAGCTTGGCGAACAGATGCTGCCAGAATACAAATATATGGTGCTGTGGAAAGATTTGTATTCCGTTTATGGTGGCGAGCTGGACTGGTTTTACGGTGCTCGCGGCATTTACACTTTCACCAATGAATTATGGACATCATTTGATTATTTTCGCCATGTGGATGACGATGCGGAATGGTTTGGTCGACAAAAGGAGGTTTATCGATTTGATGAGTTATTGCTTTTTGGCGAGGGGATCATCTCGTGGAAAAAAATCGAACATCCGCAGTACGGCGAGATTGAAATTGGCGGCGTTAAAAAATCATGGACACGCACTGCTCCATCATTTTTGCTTGAAGATATGTGTCATCGAAATATGGCCTTCACCCTGTTCCATGCCTATCATTTACCCCTGGTTTCCATAGATTCGGTCTCGGTCACATCGCTGGGTGCCGGGCTCTCGCAGGTTGATGTGCTCATCGTCAACAATCGCATGATTCCGACGCGCTCGGATCACGAGATCAACAATAAATTCACACGCCCGGATTGGATCACTTTGGAAGATGCCAATGTCGTCGCCGGATTTGTCGTGACCAATCCACTCCTGAATCTGACTGTAGAGCAAAAATACAAACCTGAACGCATCAACATCAATTGCGTTCCGCCCATGGCAAGCGTGTACGTCCGTTGGCTGATCACCGGCACGCCACGCGGGAGCATTGTTTACGATTCGGCCAAGGGTGGACTTTTACGCTACACGTTCTAATTCAATACTGGCACCGGATGAATATTCGCACGGTGAAATCAGATTTTCTTCTGCTTCTCACCGCTGCTATATGGGGTTTTGCTTTTGTCGCACAACGTATGGGTATGGAGTTCGTTGGTCCGTTTCTATTCAACGCGATACGTTTTGCTTTGGGTACAGCGGCGATGTTACCCTTTGTTCTTCGCACGCGCCGAAAACCGAAACGAGCCGGTGTTATGCCAGGGCTGGTTGGTTGTCTTGCAGCAGGTATTTTTCTGTTTCTAGGATCTTCATTGCAGCAAGTTGGCATTGTCTATACGACCGCCGGTAAAGCCGGATTTATCACCGGACTTTATGTTATTATCGTGCCGTTTATCGGTGTGTTTTTCAAACATAAAATTGGCTTTGGCAACTGGACGGGCGCGATCCTCGCGGCAGTTGGCCTTTATTTTTTGACGATAACAAACGCCTTTATCATACAAAAGGGTGATTTTTTGGTTTTTTTGAGTGCCTTTTTTTGGGCAGCACATGTGCACATCATCGCCTGGCTGGCACCACAAATTGAGTCAAGCCGTATTGCGATGCTGCAGTTTGCCATCGTGTCAATTTTGAGCTTTTTTGTGGCCTTTGCAATAGAGTCGTTTGCGCTTTGCGACATTTTCAATGCTGCGATTCCCATTTTGTACGGTGGCTTGATGTCGGTCGGTGTTGCCTACACGTTGCAGGTTGTGGCGCAGAAATATGCTCCCCCAACGCACGCCGCCATCATTCTCAGTCTCGAAGCCGTGTTTGCGGTTCTCGGCGGCTGGCTTGTTTTGTCTGAAATGTTGTCACGGCGGAGTGTGTTGGGGTGCGCGTTCATGTTGACAGGAATGTTGATTTCTCATGTTGGATCAGGGTTTCGGCCCAGTCGGCGTATTAAAGCGTCGATATACGAGCATTCCCCTCAAAAAGATAAATTAATTTGAAGAAAAGATGAATAAATGTCAGGATAATTGAGAAAGGAGACAATCACCATGAGAGCAATATTTTACATGGCTACCACTATTTTATTACTTGGCTGTTCTGGTAAATGGGACACTTTTGACCGCCCCCCGGATCAATGCGCCGATTACTGAGGGCGTCGCCCTCATTCAGGGCGATTTTACTGCAGAAGATGTGGAACGTATTGTCAATGGTATTAATGCAAAAAACAGCATACACCCTTGATGGCGAAAAAACAAATTCAATATTTCAGGCTATTTTTTCCTCGTATGTATGGCCCGAAATCAATCCATGATATAGCCATAATACAATCCCATATAATACGGCAGTGTGAACACCGCCCCATCGGATAATGTATGCCCATTTCCGCCGGTGACAAGATCATAGGGATCGTGATTCCAGTGATTAAAATGCCGTTCGTCAACCGGGATCACTTTGCCGTTCACGCGGCGCCCGCGCCCTGCATAGCTATCCTCATCAAAATGGCGCTGCAGGTCATCAATCGGCATGATGTCGATGCGCCGGCTGTTATCGTGCTGCCAGTCGATACGGTCGAGCGGGAACCGTTGCAGGGTTTCAATGGCATCCTCCAGCCACGGACCGACGGGTTCCAGAGAATAGGTGCCCCATGCGTCGGTGAACGATTGTCCCGAGCATGATGCGGCATATATAAAATTAAAGAATGGATTCATTTCCGGCAGCTCCAGTCGACCGTATGTCCAGCAGGCTAAAGCAATTCGATCTTTCCAGTCTTTGTGCGGTGCATATTTGATAAAATTGTACAACATCATCATGGCCATTTCGTCATCGGATTGATTGCCTGTGCCAATGCCACGCTGCGTTTTTGGCAGTTGCGCGTTTTGCAGATAGCCATGGTTTTCAACCAGGTACTCGGCGTATTTTGTATATTTTTTATCGTCTGTAATATGAGCAGCTGTGACCAGATAGGCTAACATGCTGAGCGAATTTAGATTCCGGTCAAAAACCCAATTGCGATCATGATTCAATTCATAAGGATTAAAACGCGCCCAGCGCGTCGGTTTACCATCGTGATCAACAAGCTGAAAATCGTGTTCGATCAGATGATCGGTCAACGCGGCTACATGAAAGCGCAGCAGATTTTTTTCCACTTGTGTCTCTGCGACGAGATCGTAATAAAGACCATAGAAAAAATAGTGACCATCGAGTTCGTCGGAGCTCGTATCGGTTTTCCAGTACCATTTACCGTCCTGACTCTTTGGCCAGCGCGGGGAGATAATCTTCCACAGCGAATCATTCTCGGCTTTGTGCCGCAGATCGCGTTCGATTCGGCCTTCATTTGGATCAGGCCCGTCGGTCGGTAATATAGTGCGCGCGACAAAGCCTCGGGGAGCCGAGTGGCTGCCGCCCTGGGTTACTTTAGCTAAAAACTCCAGCGCTTTAAATGCCTGGTCGGCACGCTTTTTGGCCAAAGGATCTCCTGTTGCCGCGTAAGCAAAACACTCGCCCGCGCCGTACATGCTCGTCCACAGACCATCGTTGTCACTATCGTGTTGGATAAAGCTGCTTTTATCCCCAGCTTTTTCAAGATGAACATCCAGGACATACTCGTAAGGTGTCCGCCGGTGATATCGATCAATCTGCTCTTCATACCAGGCTGCCTTTTCCGCAAGGGTCATCGGTATCCACTCAATAAAGCTGATGCCTCGGGGAGTTGCACAATATGATGCGCCGCTTTGGTCAACCGCTATATCATTGATAAAGTCATCCGGCAACCAGCGCAAACCCTGACGGTACGCCCAACGGGAGTCGTCAAATCGGATGGCGCCTTTATCCGTGCCAAACCAGACCGCTCCATCGCCACCGGCGTCCAGGCAGGTGAACGAATGATAAGGAAGACCGTCGCTGCCGGTATAGAGCTCCCACGACGAGCCGGTATAACAACCAACCCCCTGGGAGCTGGCGAACCACAATTGCCCTTTAGCATCAAAAGCGACACCTCGCACATTGGTCAGCGCCCAGCTTTCGGTGCGACTGGATGGGAAAATCGGGAGTGCAGTTTTTTGTCCCGCATAATACTTGAACAGACCAACATCCGCTGCTATCCACAGGCTGCCATCGGGCGCCATGGCCATATCATTTATCGTAAAGCTGGTTTTGATCAATCGCTTGAGCTTTATTCTGTTTGCAGAGGCATCGAATCGAAATATACCATTGTTGGTGCACAGATGATGTGCTATGTGGAGACGAGCCCCATCATATTTTTCGCCTCGCAATTCGATGGTTCTCACAAGCGCGTGATCCTCAACGATACCTATATGGAATCTGTTTGCTCTTTTGTACAATACCTGGAGTTGATCACCAGAACTGGCCAAATCAATCACAAGCGTCTTTTCCAATCCCGGTTCACTTTTCCATATGCCATTCGCCAAACAAAATAGTCCGCTGTCTGTTGCAGCATATGCTGTATGGTCATCGAGAACACATACACCCCCTGTCTCTCGAGTTGGCAATCCGGATTCCGTTGAATAAAAAGTGGATTGCTCCTGCAGAAATTCGCCGTTTTCGGTCTGTGCGGAAACAAGTGTGATGCATGCCAGCAATATAATGTAAAAGATCTTCATCGTTTTTCCTGGTCTGTTAAAAAGTATGGTAAATATGAGATGTACAATACAAAAATTACATGAATGGTTCAATGCAAAAAATTGCGTGACAGAGTTGACTGATCTCGGGCGATTTATTCGCGTAAAATTTCATAATGCATGGCTGTGTTTGATGCTTTGAGATCAAAAGAATACCCCTCCGGCGTAACCGCGGTTTCCAGCGAATCTATTCGGCGTCCTCCCGGGCTCAGTGCGTATACTTTGACTGGATTATTCGTTTTAAATATGACAGTGCCTTCAATTGGCTGCATGACAAAGGGAAAGTGGCCGGTCTGTTCTATGATGCTAAAGTCTTCCGCCATCCGGATGTCAGAAAAGCGCGCATCTCCCGAGGTAGAGATGAGAATTCGTTCTGAAGCGATCAGGGGTTTATTGGTCAACGAAGAGGCCAAGATGACGCCGAATTCGGTTTTCATCTCGAATGTCATGGCTGATGTTTGCAGCGTCCGGTCGCTGAAAAAACCAATGACTCCCTGGGTGCGCGGCGAATTCAAAACCACCAGACCTTCGCGAGTGTTCCAGCTGATTTCTTGAGTGACACTTGTGTAAACACCATCGGCTTCCAATGCCGCTTTAAGCAACGTCGAATTGTTGCATTGGGGACCATTTGGCATGTCCGTGAACGCCAGACCATAGGTACCGATCAATGACACCTCGGGGTGGTGCTCCACTTTGCTGACCGGATGCATCACCTGCGACGGTGTGAGAACTTTAAAGTAGCCATTATTATCGTGCTGGAAATCCTGACGGTGGAATAAAAGTGCTGAAACAGGGATAAGGTTCATTTGAGTCGGATCAAAGATTACCTCAAAGGAATTTATGGTGTCCGGTTCAGCTTCGCGGGCGCCCCAGTAGGCGTAGTGCATCGGATGCCAGCCGTGCAGGCAGGAATAGGCGGCGATGAGTGGCGTACCCTCGGCGCGGTAGGGATTGGGTAACGGATTGTGCCATTCGGAAATTGTATACGGTTTGCCGAAGACGCGTCGCCGGGCGAGACCGCCGATGTTGCCGCCAATCGGATTCTTGACCATTGGTTCCGGCTGTACGCCCTGGCCGGCGATGTAATTGTACTCATTTTTCGGATGCGTCCAGTAGTCGTGACGATCGACATAGTCCAGCCTGGCGTTCACGTGCAAATCGGCGGCATTGCTGCACCAGTGGTTGCTGCCGGCAATGGGGATTTTCAGGCCGATTTTTCGCAGAAAAGAATACATTTGTTGATAATAATTGTCCTGAAGGTCATACAAAAATTTATAGGTATCGCGTTTTCGCTGTTCACTCACCGGCCAGTCGGCATCTGTCTTATAAATGTGCGGGATGGCAATTGTCGCTTCCATTAAACTTTCATTGTCGTAAAGTGCGATTTTGTCTTTTTGCGACCATCGGATGACCAGACTCTCCTGATCGCCATATTTCGCCTCTAGCCATTCGGCAAATAGCGACTGTAGCATGTTTTTGTAAAAACCGGAATTGATAGCAAAGCCACCATTTGGTTGCAGCCAAAAAAGCGAATTTTCATTGATGATTTCCGTCAACACCAGTGCCGGATCGTCGATCATGGCGAGCCCGGTGTAGGGATTGACGGCAGTCAGTATGGCCTGAAGATACTCTTGCTGCAGATCGATTAAATAGGGATCAAACATACCTTCGACTTTGAAACCTTGATGTATATCTGAAAAACCTTCGGCATCACCCGGAAAATCATCGCCCTGCATGATCCATCGTGATGAGAGGTGGCTGAGAAAAATATAGATGCCACGCTGCTTGAGGCAGTAAAACATGTAAAAAAATTTGTCCAACATTTCTTTATCGATTTCGCGCGTTGTCTCCGGCATTTGACCGCCGAAAAAGCTGCGTTGCACGACTTTGTCTGTCCATGGTTTCACCACATCGAGGTGGTGCATGCGAATGATGTTGGCGCCGGAGCGCGCGATGATGTCCGCTAAATAGTGTGCCTCGTTTTTGTCCGGAAAGTTGGCCTCGCCGAAAATATTGCCACCCCAGAAACGCGCCGGTGTGCCATCCGCAAACACAAATTTATCATCCTGCACTGTCAGAAAACCGTGCTGTCCTGCCGGCGCTTCGAGCAACCAGGACATGTCGAGGGCAGTGCCCTGCATTTCCGCATACGATGACAGTGGAAACGGGAGCCAGTTTGACGTATCCAGTGTGACGGCTGGCGGTAGCGTCTGAGTGAATCCTGATTGTACAATCGTCAATAACAAAATGGCAATCATCTTTTTCATCACATTCTCCGCTTTTTTATGTTTACTGATCGATATTTTATTTTTCCGCTATGATTCTGATACCGGCTCACGTTCAAAGAAGCGATTGCAGCTTTTTCAGCACACTTGTCGGTTCGATTTTCAGGTTGCCAGGATAGGCATTGGTGATACCATCCTGAATGACATCCGCTTTTTTGCCTAACGGCGCCCAGCGTCCCGGATGCATGGGAGAACGTGATGGGTAAAGGCCGATGGCGTATTTCCCAAGGGCAGCGGCAAGATGCAACGGGCCGGTGCTGTTCGCCAGTAAGCCATCCGCCGAAGCGATAAAGCTGATCAATTCCGCAAGGTTCATTTTGCCGGTCAAATCATGTACAAATGGAACATCCCGCTGCAAGTGATGTCGTATCTCCTGGCCGTCACTCTCTGTTCCGGTAATAAATATGCAAAATCTCTCCCGAGGCAACAGCTTGATCAGCTCGACAAAATTGTTTAGCCCCCATTCCTGAGCGCTGCCTTTGGAGGTCGGGTGGATGATGAGGTTGAATCTGTTTGCTGACAAGGTGCCAGCGAATTCGGGCTGTAGCGGTTGTGGTCTGGTCAGACCATAAAGCCGGGCAATTTCTTTGCAAGTATATAAAGACTTTGCACCGAGCGGGCCAAGTAATTTTAAATTGAGCTGCGCTTCATGCTCGGGCGAATTTTTGCGCGACAGTCGCACATGTTTGTTGCACGTCCACCAATGATAGAGCCGATTCGTTGTGCCACAACGCAGCGGGATTCGCGCGCGCTGTGCGGCGCGAGCAATGTCTCTGCGGGGGAACACATGGATGATCATCTCGGCTCTTGTACTTTTGAGCCATTCAGCTTGTTCACGTGGCGAGCTTGTTTTCACATCATCCCAATTCCAGAATTCTGCCACATGTTCGCAAGCATGGATGACAGGTTGCGTATAGGCTTGTCCCAGAAATAAAATTTCTGCTTTCGGCCGCAGTTGGCGTAGCAGGCCAGCCATTGGCAGCGTCAACACGACATCGCCGATGCTGTCGGTACGGCTGAGAAGAATGCGCGTCAATGCTTTCATAAAATGACGAAATAATAGATAAAAAGAAGCCGTTTTACGTAAGGTGACAATTAAAATAGACAGCCCGGTGGTCGGGACGTTCTCTGTTGCGAAAGAATACACATTTCAGATGATAATAAAAAGGACATTTTGTATGAAATTTATAAAAATAATCCTTATTTCTTTTTTGGTGGCTGTGGCAGTCCAGGCGCAAACTCGAGAATACGATCCTTTCAGGCATGCTGATCAGGCTATGACTGTTCTCACCGGGTGGAGTGTTGGATCCATCGCGGTGGGCACGGGCATGCTGTTTATGCCCAACACGCAGGTGCAATACGCTGGCATTCAAAATATCGCCTGGGGGGCGATTGACCTGGGCATTGCCGTTTGGGGTAAAAAATCGACACAGAAAAATATTGGCTATAAACCGCCCGAGCAACAACGCCAAGAATTCCAAAAAGCCTTGTGGATTAATGGATTATTGGACGTCGCTTACATCGGCGTCGGTTATTATCTCTATAAACACGGAAAGAATGATAAACTAAAAGGCACTGGCGCCGGCATTGTGGCGCAAGGAGGATTTTTATTCGTTTTTGATTGGGTGAATTTTCTAAAAACACTCTAGGGTGTTTTTTATCACAATACTGAGAGTAGTATATTTTTAGCAAAGTTAATGAGCCACGGATTTTCACACCGCGCCCTTTAGACGCGCCGTGCGATTCCTGGTGTATAAAAAGTTTCCATGCACCTGAAAGAACAAGAAATTAACCGCTAAATTCCTCGATGAATCGATCCAAACCGAGTAATTCAATAGTCGAGTTTTCGGCCAGGCGGCGTTGTTCCGGATTATTGTAACCCCATGTTGCCAACAGGCACTGCACACCGGTTGCCTGGACTTTGATCAGCGTATCCACCTGATCATCAATGAAATAAAATTGCTCTGGCCGGATGTGGCGATCTCTGAGAATATCCTCTATGATTTCTTTTTTTGATTTGTCGGCGGATGTATCGAATATATTTTCCCGAATTAACTGAATTTTGTTGGCAGCAAGAATTTTATGAACAAACAACAGCTTTTTAGTTGTGATGATGTAAAAATTGTTTTTGTTCGAATAATTCACGATAAACTCACGCATGCCTTCATACAAGGGATTCAGCGCAGCCCAGAGATCGGGTTTGGACTCGGAAAAGTCGATGCGATGATTGAGCATAAAATTAAAAAAGGACTGTCTTAGCGCGGCGTGCTCGCGCGCAAAATCATCAAAATCCCGCTGGCTTTTTACGGCGATCTTGTTTGCCAGGGCATGCGCGATGTAGACATAATCTTCGCCATTGCGAATATAGTTTCGCATGGCGCGCGCACACTTCACCCAGTGAGGATCGAGGTCGTCGTATCGCTCGATATTTTTCTCATGTGTATAGTTGGCGTAGGCATTATATCCACTGACCAGACATTCTTTGATGCTATCCACAATAACGCCGTCGAAATCGAGCGCAAGAATATCCGTTTTGCTGTCGAAACTCAACCGTCCTCCTTTTTCATCAAAACTACAAACATTTTCATGTAAAAAAAAGATGAATCTTGACACAATCTGGTAAATTTTATATATTGTCCCATCGTAGTTAAACTGAACGGCATTCTTTTCACATGATTCTAAAGTGCAGAAAAATCTGCTGGTGCTTCTGGTGGGGCTGGCGCAAGCCTGCTAGGGTAAAGTGGGATTAGGATAAGAGTCAAAAATCAGCACTCCCCAAGCTCACTATACAACTAGTGGGCTTTAATCAATACACACCTCAGAAACAGATTTAGCCGAATACGCTCGACGATTCGTCAAACACGCACATTTCGGAAAAAGTGGTAGTTCTTACTAATCTGAAGCCAGGCTTTTATCGCGAATTACGAATAGAATCCGAATAATTAAAAATTCAATACACGTTCACAAAGAATATCAGCTTTAAGGAGGACTTATGTCAGCAACAAAATTTTTGCTTTCCGAAAAAGAGATGCCGCGGCAATGGTACAATCTTGCCGCTGACTTGCCCAAACCGATGTTACCGCCGCTCGGTCCGGATGGCAATCCGGTTTCTCCAGAGATGCTCGCGCCCGTCTTTCCAATGAATCTCATCGAGCAGGAAGTCAGTCCAAATCGCTGGATTGATATTCCCGAAGAAATTTTGGAAATCTACAGTATGTGGCGGCCGTCACCGCTCTATCGCGCCAAAAGACTGGAAAAGTTACTCGACACGCCGGCACGTATCTATTTTAAAAATGAAGGCGTGAGTCCGGCCGGCTCGCACAAGCCCAACACCGCGGTACCGCAGGCCTGGTACAACAAACAATTCGGCATCAAAAAGCTCACGACCGAGACCGGCGCCGGCCAATGGGGTAGCGCCCTGGCGTTCGCCTGTGCGCTCGTTGGTTTGGAGTGCAAAGTCTTTATGGTGCGCATTTCGTTTGATCAAAAGCCATTCCGCCGCCTGATGATGGAAACCTGGGGCGGACGCTGCATCCCCAGCCCCAGCACCGAAACACATGCCGGGCGCGATATTTTGGAGGCAACACCGGATACACCCGGCAGTCTGGGCATCGCTATATCAGAGGCTGTTGAAGCGGCAGTGACCGACGAAACCGGTCAGACCCGCTATTCTCTTGGCAGTGTGTTGAACCATGTCATGCTGCATCAAACCGTCATCGGCCAGGAGGCTAAAAAACAGCTCGAATTAGCCGGCGAAAAGAAAGTTGATGTTGTTATCGGCTGCGCCGGCGGTGGCTCCAACTTTGCCGGTCTGGCATTCCCGTTTGCCCTCGATAAAATTAACGGCGCTAACATAGATATCATCCCGGTCGAACCAACGTCGTGTCCGACCATGACGCGCGCGCCTTTTGCATACGATCACGGTGATGTCGCTAAAATGACGCCGCTGCTGCCTATGCACTCGCTCGGGCATACATTTGTACCGCCGCCGATTCATGCCGGTGGTCTGCGTTATCACGGCATGGCGCCGCTGGTCAGTCATGCCATTGAAATTGGCCTGCTCGAACCACGTGCTATCGATCAGCTTGAATGCTACCAAGCAGCGGTTAAATTTGCGCGCAGCGAAGGTTTCATTTCCGCGCCCGAAACCAGCCACGCTGTTGCAGCAACCATTCAGGAAGCATTGAAGGCCAAAGAAGAAGGCAAGGAAAAAGTCATTCTATTCAACTGGAGTGGTCACGGACTTATGGACCTCAAAGGTTACGAAATGTACTTTGCCGGTCAGCTCATCGATTACCCATTGCCGGAAGAGGAAATTTTAAAATCGATCAAAGTGCTGGAGGGCCATCCGGTACCGACGATCGTTTGATTTCACCAGGGGCGCTTTTCGTAGCGCCCCTCTTTTTTCAATATGGAGTTATAATGATCACCCAATACGACCATCTCGAAATACGGTGCCCCATGCTTGGGCATCCGCTAAAATTTTTTTATTGTCGAACAACGGACGGCAACACACCCTGTCGCAGAATTTTTAATTGCTGGTATCAGCGCATTGCTGTGCAAGATTTTGTTTATGATCATTTCCCGCAGGAGATCATCGCCACGATCACCGCTCCGCCAAAGCCAAAGATGCTAAGTCTGGTTGAGCTCATCCAAAAAGCGCAGCAAAGCAAAAAGAATGGCGGCATTCCGCAAAAAGATGTAATGCTATCGAGTGATGTCACCCCTCCCGACTCTTGAGATTATCCCGTCTATTCACCCGTTGAAGTGTTTATCACCCCGATTTGGAATTATATGACCTGTTTTCTTGTTTTACTTGGTCAATTCAGCCAAATCTTTTATTTATCTTTCAATGGCAGGGACAGAGCTATGCCTTCGAATCAAAGCACGATAAAAATCAAAAAGAGTGTGCTTGTTTTGATAGTGATTACCTCGTTTATATTTTTGATCTCCTCAATTACATTTCTTGTCAAATATAACGGATCGAAAAAAATGTTAAATTTGGCATTAAGCGATCCCGTTCATAATCTGGCATACAAGAACAGAGCCTATCATAGCCTTTTAACATTGCAATCGACGTACAAGCAGCTGGATTCACTCAAGCAAAAATCAGACACCAATGCGGATTCGTTGTTTCAAAGTCTCGAAAATTATTACAAGGCCGTAGACCGCAATATTGAATTGACAGACAAAAAGTACGATAGCTTGATAAGAGTCAAGGGACTTGAGGATTCGTTGTCTTTTATACAAGCGCAAAGAGACAAAATACAGACGTTCAACAGCCACATCGAATCATCCATAAGGCAGCTCACTGACGCTCTGGAGCGTATCCTGGATAGAAACAACGTATTGTTCAATATCAAAGAAGATTTAAAAAACAAGCTGGTTGAGAGTTTGCCCAAATTCTCCATCATTGAATTCGACTCGATGTGGCAAAGACTGGACTACTCTGCGAAATTGGATTCTCTTGATGCTGCTCTGTTAGCTGCGAGAGGAGCTGAAGCGCGGCTTGGACATTTGGAAGAGGAGAGGTCAAAACGATTAGCAAGAATCGAGGTATTGGGCGAAACAAATTTCATCCGATTAGACAGCTCCTTCAGCATCATCAGCGAGAACGATATACTTGCACTCACACAGACAAAGATTGAAATAACCAAATATTTTAATGAACGGCTTGCAAGATACATTGATCTTTTAAAAACGACGATAACTGACATAGAAAAGCGTATCAAAAAACAGGAAAATGAAACGTCGCTTTTAAAAACCGACATTGATTCATTGACCATTCATCGCACTCGTCTGCACAGCGCCATCTCCGATACTCTCGAAAAGTTTACCAGAGAAAAACAACAATACAACTCCAACATCATAATTTTTAAAGAGCGGGCCCAATTGTATAATGATGAATATGTAAAACAACTTCAATTATTTGAAGATATCGGCGTACTTCGCCTTTTGATTGAACGGGCCAAATCATATACGTCCGTACAGTAATGTTCATTCGCGGTCAGAATAGTAATCCAAAAAAGTTATTGTCATGACACAAAAGTTTATCATTGTTTTTTCTATTTGTTGTCTTTTTGCATTTTTATTGGTGTTTTTTTTGGTATTTGCGCTGGATGAGACGGATTCCCCAAAATACGCAGCGAATACCCGGGCTGATTCAAGTCAAAGTTCTCACAGTGAAGAAAGTATCACTTTAAGAAGTGACTCTCGTGCAAAAATGCCTCCATCCATTTTGGCAGACGTCTGGGATGTGCAGCTTTTGCCAGCGGGCGATAGTCTGGGCAGCGCAGATCAATCAGCACTTGTTTTAACATTTAATAGTATGCAGCACATTGTTGCTGATTCATTAAGTGTTGACCAACAAAGGTATTTGGTAGCCTTGTACAATCAGCCCATTTTTGCACGCCAAAAAAATATAAACATACACGGATTGTCGGATATGTCCGTGATTTTACCACCGTTTCAATTAGACAACAGTATGACCATGAACGATAACATGATATCGCAAAAGGTTAACTTGAAACGAGCTCCGAAAAAACAAGAAATGTCTGCACCTATAGCAAGTGATGCGAACGACGTGCTACAATTACTGGAGATTGCCGACACAGAACAACCAGACTCGTCTGATTCTGTCATTCAAAGAAAAAATGGAATTAGGGACGCTGTAGTAATGATTGAAGATGACGAAGTGCTGCGATTGTTAGGCATTGTCGCTGAAGAGCAGACAGAGTCGAATGATACCATCATTCAAAAATCAGATGAGACTGTGAATGCTACTGCAGTGGGCGAAGAAGACGAGGTATTGCGATTGCTGGAAATTGTCGATGAAGAGCAATCAGAGCCGACTGACGTTATCATTCAAACATCGAATGCGGCTTTGGATGATAGCACAGCGAGCGACGAAGAAGAGGTGCTATGGCCAATGGAAAAAGCCGAAAGTGAAAAGGACAATGGCCTGCTCGCTGATGTGACCGAGGATGATAAAAAGCAATGGATCGCCGGGATGACAACATACCCTTATGGAGGTGCAAAAGATTCGTCTCGATACAAAGATATAAGAAATCGCTTTTCGCTCAATTTTAATCGCCCCATGAAATTTCGCTCCTTGGTGTTTGACAGGCACATCGCCGATTTCAAGTCAGCGCATTTTAATGACGATGTGTCATTTTATTTGGCCAATTTTGATACGACCGCCAATTTTTGGTCCGCACAATACTGGGGACAAGCAGACTATCGATACAGCAACTTTTTAGCGACTGCAAATTTTCGGCACACGACATTCAGGGACGATGTCAACTTTACCTCTGCCACCTTCCGTGGTGACGCAGATTTCAGGGATGCGCAATTTTGCGCCAAAAGTATCTTTGCCGCAGCTGAATTTTACAGCAGACTCGATTATTCAGGTGCTGTTTTTCGCCAATCCGCCACATTCCAAAATACGACCCTGCAGAAAAGGATCAATTTTACCAGCGCCGTTATCAACAAAAGTCTCGACTTTCGTAACGCCTCTTTTGGCGATGCTGCTGTCGCTGATTTTTCGTTTGCCATTATAAAGGATACGATCTATGTCGGCAGTGGCAAACCATCGATGATACAAAAATTTGATTTTAAAAGAGCCAAATTGGTCGACAACCGGGCGAATAGACAAAATGCCGAGAACGGTGTTTCTCCAGTCGAATCGGCCGGCACTAAAATAATCATCCATAGTCCGGTCCACCTTGATATCCAGCTCGAGAAATTCAAGTTTATTGAAATTTGCGATTCATTGGACTATTATATGAAAAAGGATATTATCGTCGAACTAAAAAAAGAACGTACAAAGAAAGAAGCCTTTGAGTTAGACTATCTGTTCGCACAGGCGACAAAATATCAAAGAGTATCCGTCGAAAATAATGACACCTATTCGCCTTTTCACCCGCTCACATGGTGGCGAGTCCTCTATGATCATACAATGGGAATGGGGTATCGACCATTCAGAATCATTTATTTTATGCTGATGATTATAGGTGCTTTTGCAAGCTTTTACATTGTAAAATTTCCAGAGAGGATCGATGAATTTATCATCGCCAACTTTGACGATAATCACTTTTTAGCAAAACGACGGAAAAAAGGACATGCAGCAGGAATTTACGACCATATTATGAATTGTTTGTACTTTAGCAGCGTCACTTTTTTTACCTTTCGAATGCGCGGAGATGTTTTGACTTTTTTCACTACCCGGGAAAAGATGGTCATTATTTTTGAATGGTTCCTGGGATTTGTCATTTATGCTGCGTTTTTAACATTGTCAAAATCTGGCTCAATAGTACAAAACCTGACAAATCTTTTTGTCGGCTAATCGCTCCCACTTTTTTTCAAAGCGATTCGTGCCAAAACGAAAATACATAAAAAACTAAAATCCATCAGATCAACCTCAATTCAGGAGAAATTGACATAATGTCCCCGTTAAAAAAAAGCAGGGCTTGCTTGCTTGTTATCACGCTGCTGCCCTCATTTTTGTTTGTTCGATGCGGTGGTCCAGAGGAACAAGATATCATCATCTACGGCGGCACCTCAGCCGGCGTCATCGCAGCGATTCAGGCCGATCGTTTGGGTAAAAGCGTCGTGCTGATCGAACCCGGCACCCACCTCGGCGGCTTGACCAGCAGCGGTCTCGGCCAAACGGATACTGGCGACAAAGCCGTTATCGGCGGCCTGGCACGCGAGTTTTACCGGGAGCTGAAAAAATATTATGATCATCCCGATGTGTGGATCTACGATAAGCCAGAGCAATGCGACTGGTACGATCCCGCTGATGATGCCATATGGCGATTCGAACCGCACGTGGCTGAGGTGACGTTTCGAAAAATGCTGCACAACATTCCGGTTGTGTTTGAGGAACGGCTCGATTTGCAGCAGGGCGTCACTGTACAAGATGGCCGCATACAGTCCATTACCATGCAAAGCGGCAGGATTTTTTACGGAAAGATATTCATCGATGCGACCTATGAAGGCGATTTGATGGCAGTCGCTGGCGTCAGCTATACGGTCGGGCGCGAAGCGAACAGTCTGTATGATGAAACATTAAACGGCGTGCAAATTCAACAGGCCATCTATCACCAGTTTGATGTGGATGTTGATCCCTATGTCGTTCCTGGTGATCCGTCCAGCGGACTGCTGCCGGGCGTGCATGGCGACAATCCGGGGGAAAACGGCGATGGCGATTTTCGTGTACAAGCTTATTGTTTTCGCATGTGTTTGACGACAGCGGACGACAACAAAGTGCCGTTTGAAAAACCCGCTGTTTACGACTCGCTGCGATATGAAATTTTGCTGCGTAATTTTGCGGCTGGCGAAAACAGAGTGCCGCTTTATCATGGCATGATGCCAAATCAAAAGACGGATACGAACAACAATCACGGTTTCTCAACGGATAATATCAATATGAACTATGACTATCCCGAAGCCGATTATCAAAGGCGCGTCCGCATCATTGAGGACCATGTAAATTATCAAAAGGGCTTGATGTGGACCCTGGCAAATCATCCGCGCGTGCCGGAGTCAATCAGAACCGAGGTATCGCGCTGGGGATTGGCTAAAGATGAATTCATAAACAATGGCAACTGGCCGTTTCAGCTTTACATTCGCGAGGCGCGGCGTTTGGTCAGCGATTATGTGATGACCGAACACGACTGCAAACGCACGCGCTTGTGCGATGACCCGATTGGTCTCGGCTCGTACAATATGGACTCGCACAATTGTCAGCGTTATGTGGATGAAAATGGCTATGTTCGCAATGAGGGTGATGTACAGGTCTCTCCCGGCGGGCCCTATTTGATCAGCTATCGATCCATCGTGCCAAAAAGAGGAGAAATAGCCAACCTGCTCGTACCGGTGTGCCTGTCGGCGTCGCACATTGCTTACGGCTCGATTCGCATGGAACCGGTGTTTATGATCCTTGGGCAATCGGCCGCAACAGCGGCGGCGCTCGCCATCGATCTCGATTCAGCCGTGCAAGACGTACCGTATGAAAAATTACAAAAAATCTTGCTGCGCGATAATCAGGTAATCGAGTTGCCGCATTTTGACAGGATAACAGAATGAACAGGATAAAATTGTAAAAAAATCCAGTATATCTTGTAATCCTGTCCTCTCATTTTAATACGTCACCGAATTTATGAAAAAACTGGCCTGGCTCACTGACATTCATCTGGACTTTCTCGATCTCGAAGGTATTGAAGATTTCGCCTATAAAGCCTTGCGGTCCGATCCGGATGCCTTTCTGATCGGTGGTGATATCAGCATCGCACCTCTTTTGCACACACATCTGCGAATTCTCGAGCACTATTGGCAGCGCCCGATCTATTTTGTCCTGGGTAACCATGACTATTATAAAGCGTCGATCAACAAAATCCGCGCCGAACTGCCGGACTTTGTCAGGGAATATCCGCACTTGAAGTGGCTGCCACAGGAGGGTATTGTCGAGCTGTCTCCCACCACAGCGCTCATCGGTCACGGTCTCTGGGCCGATGGCCGTCTTGGAGCAGCGGAAAAGTCCAAAATTTTGCTCAATGATTATGCCCTCATCGAAGAGCTGACGCACAAGGGGCACCGAGAGCTGTTTTTTCTTTTGAATGCCCTCGGTGATCGTGCTGTCCTGGAGTTTGAACCGACGCTTCGAGCGGCTATCAAAAAGTATTCGCATATCTATGCGCTGACGCACACGTCGCCGTTCGCAGAATCCGCCTGGCACAATCATCACATTTCCGATCCGCAGTTTCTGCCGCATTTTAGCTGTCATGCGGCTGGCGAAATGATACGCTCAGTGATGTCGCAACATCCTGATAAAATGCTCACGGTATTGTGTGGCCATACACATGGTGAAGGGCAGGTCTGGATAACAGACAATATCTTTGTCAAGACTGGTGGTGCGCAATATCGCTTTCCCCGGGTGCAGGAGATTCTTAAAATTGATTAAGCACATCCGCACCATAAAAAATCACCCTCAACACCCTTGCGCTGAATAGATTAATTATTTATCTTGTTATAGAGCAAGAGATCGGGGAGTTGTATTGAGGGTATAACGACGTGAAGATCGATCAAACCATATCCCATTACAAGATTCTGCAGGAAATTGGCCAGGGCGGGATGGGCATCGTTTACAAAGCGCAAGACACGCGATTACAGCGCACCATCGCTCTCAAAGTTTTGCGTCCCCGAGTCGTTGGCGATCCCGACCTGAAAAATCGGTTCCTCCGCGAAGCCCGCACCGCCAGTCTCTTAAGCCATTCCAATATCTCCACGATTTACGACATCGATACATGGCAGGGGCGAGATTTTATCGTTATGGAATATGTTGCAGGGGAAACGCTTAAAAAGATAATTCTGAATGCTGAATTAGGAATGATGAATGTTATTGGTTATGCGATACAGATTGCCGAGGCGCTCAATGAGGCGCATCAGCACCATATCATTCACCGCGATATAAAGTCAGAGAATCTCATCATCACGCCTGAAGGTCGGGTCAAGGTGATGGATTTTGGCCTGGCGAAAATAGCCGGCACCGTGACCAAAACAAAAATCCCCACGACTATGGGTACGATTGCCTACATGTCGCCGGAGCAGACGCGCGGTGATCCGCTGGATTTTCGCACCGATATTTGGTCCTTTGGTGTGGTGCTGTATGAGATGATTTGCGGCGAGCTGCCGTTCAAAGGGGATTATGAGCAGGCGATTATTTATTCGATCCTGAGCGAAGAGCCGAAACAGATCAGTGAGTTCCGGAGCGATGTTCCGAAGGCGTTGGCAGAGATTGTTGACACAGCTTTGGCAAAGAATCGGGAAGAGCGATTTGATTCAGCAGAAGAACTGTTGAACGAGTTGCGAGCCGTGGCCGATGATTCGGCTGTAAAACTAAATCGCGCCAGGCGTCCGCAGAAAAAGAGCGCTCGCGCGGCTACAATTCACCATACAAAAGCGGCATTTTTGCCACATAAAAAAAGCTTCCTTTTGATACTGATAATTGCGCTGGCTCTGATTGTTTTGATTCTGATTCTTAAAAACAGCATTAAAAATGCTCTGATTTTGCCGAGCGTGGAATCAAAACGTTTGACCAGCTATGAAGGCGTTGAAAGATATCCGGCATTATCACCGGATGGGTACAAGCTGGCCTTTACCTGGGCCGGCGAACATCAGGATAATTCGGACATTTATATCAAATTGATCGTTTATAATGAATATCATCGTTTGACCGAACATCCTGATATGGAATACAGTGCAACCTGGTCGTTTGACGGTAACAGCATCGCCTTTGTTTGCCTTGGCGAAGAAGGTTGCCTTTGCTGCAAATCCATTTTAGGTGGCGAAGCGAAAAAAATCTGCAATCTGAATCAATCAAAACCGCACCCTAATATCAGACCATTCGTAAACTGGTCGCCAAACGGCCGATGGCTGGCTTTTAGTGATTTTGATTTCGTGTCCCGAAAACATGTCATTTATAAACTTGACATGAGTTCGCGTGAAATAACGAAAATGACTCATCCCGAGCCGGAGCATCTCGGCGATACGTTTCCGAAAATATCTCCGGATGGAAAACACGTGGCCTATGCGCACGTTTATAGTCACGAAACCCAGGACATTTATCTATTAAATCTCAAGACGAACAAAGTGCGCCCGCTGACATCGGACAGACGGCAAATTGATGATCTTGCATGGACACCGGACTGCAAAAAAATTATCTTTGTATCCAACCGTGACGGCATTCCCCGCTTGTGGTCTGTCCGCGCAAAAGGGGGAGAACCACAGCCATTGGAAATCGGCGGTCAAAATGCCAAACATCTATCGATCTCGCGCAATCTCCGTCGGCTTGTCTTTTCCATTGATCAGCTCAGTTGCAATATGTGGCGTGCGGACATCAGAGGACCAGATGCAGGTCTCATCCGATGCAAGCGACTCTTGGCCTCCAGCAAATGTGATCTTTTCCCGGTGTATTCGCCAAACGGTCAAAAGATCGCTTTTTGCTCAAATCAAATGGGCGTCGGTGAAATATGCGTCTGCAATTTTGATGGTTCTCAATTCGTTCAGCTCACGGATTTAATGTCATCTTCCGGGTGCCCGAGATGGTCTACGAATGGAGAGTCTATTTTATTCGACTCCAGGATTAACGGAGATAGTGATATTTTAGTTGTTGATGCAGGCGGATCAAAACGCTGGCGGAACGTGACCGACCAACCGTTTGATGATCGGATCCCGTCGTGGTCGAGAGATGGCCAATTTATCTATTTTGGTTCGAACCGGGGTCGCGACCGTCAAATCTATAAAATGCCCGCACGAGGTGGCGACGCGGTTCAAGTCACGCAGGGCGGCGGCAATTTCGGCTATGAATCTTTCGATAGCAAATTCTTTTTTTATATCAACCTCGGAGAAGTTGAAACAAGCGGACCACTCTATCAGGTCGATTTAGAAAGCCGACAAGAGTCTATAGCGATCAATGAAAATATTTATGCCTTTCGCTGGGTGGTGAATCCCGAGGGCATTTATTATATCGTAGCGAATGAAAACAATGAACCGGTCTTGAAACTGTATCGATACCCGGAGCGCACCATTGAGCAGATCGGCATTTTGGAGAGATGGTGCTTGTTTTTCGATGTCTCGGATGATGGAAAATATATGCTGTTGTGGTTTTCAGAGGATTATTCAGGAGACATCTATATGGTGGATTTTTTTCGGTAAAAAATAATTCAAACGCAAACCAGACGCAAAGAACGCAAAGTCTCGCAGAGTTCTCATTATGAAACGGATGACTGAGATGGGTTGATGTTTCGTTATTTAGCAAGAGTCGTAATTTGGTAAAAAAAGATAAAATGCTAATGCAAAGGTGACGAGCAGACGCAAAGTAGGCAATGACTTTTAAAATTTCAAATATCATTTTTCTCTGCGCGTTCTTCGCGACCTCTGCCACTTTGCGTTGGGAAATCATGGCGCACATCAGCAGCAAATCCATTTACAAGGAATTCATAAAAACACTGTTTTGTTTTAATGCAAGGTTGTCATCAGACCTAGAAATCTGCCATCCGCTGTAATCTGTTTTGCGGAACAAAACTTGGGGAAGCGGCTATTGGCTATAAACTTTTGCCACATTGCAGTATTTGTATTAAACGATTTTCCAAAGCGATTGGACCTTTTTCCGGGCGGGATCTATATTTTCCTCTGACAATCGCCCGGGAAACCATCCCGGGCGATCGTAGACGAGAAACCCTATTTTCCCCACACCATGAATAGTTACTTTATCTCAAACTGAAAGCAATAAAAATTCGAATCGGAGGTAAAAATCATGAATAGAAAAATCAGTCCATCGTTTATACTCTGCTTAGCGATATTGGTAGCTGCTGCAACAGCTTTTGCCCGACCAAATATAGCCGATGCATCGATACCGCCGATGCCGTCACCCACACGACTGACTCTGAACTTTGGAGATAGTTATGACTTTTCTGATGGTGTGCGGGGATCATATACGGGCGGTGATTTTTATCTCAATAATTCAATGTTTTTGGCCAATAATGTGGATCAACAAGGCGTGCTGACACTCGGCGATATCGGCACGATTCCGCTTTATTGCGCTGATACCCCGACGACTGGGTACACGCGTTTTGGCGTACAAGCACAAGTTGGGCATACCTATGTCTCTTTAGCGCAAACAGGCGAAGAAGGGAATTATATTATCTTTCGTGTACACAGCATGAACGCGTCGTCGGTCACGATCGACTATATTTATCTCGAACAAAACCGAGTCACCTTGTACGAACGAGATAGTTATGATTTTTCCGATGGCGTTCGCGGATCATTAGGCGGTGGTGATTTTTACCTCTCCTCCAGTTTTAAACTATACGCCAATAATGCCGATCAAATGGGTATAAAAAGCCTCGGCGATATTGGTGTTCACTCGCTCTATCTTGTTGATATTCCCGCAAGTGGATACACTCGATTTGGCGTTGAAACTGAAATTGGCCACACATACGTTTCATTAGCTCAGAGGGGGGAAGAGGGAGATTTTATCGTCTTTCGCGTGCATGACAAAAACAGTACATCCGTCACTTTGGATTACATCTATGTCAGCACTCCTACAATTACGATGAGCGAGCGAAGCAGCTATGATTTTTCCGCAGGAACACTCACATTCGGCACATTGTCTGCCGGTGACTTTTATGTTTCATCAGGCAATATGTTCTATGCCAACAATGCCGGTCAACGTGGAATAAAAGATCTTGGAAATATTGGCGACATTGCGCTGTATCAGGTTCAAATTCCATCGACAGGGTATACGCGGTTTGGTGTTGCACCGATAATAGGCCATACTTATATATCCCGAGCACAAGAAGGAGAAGAAGGGAATTTTATCGCTTTTCGCGTGCGAGGCATTGACGGTGGAAGCATCACAATTGACTATGCATATCTGCCACCAAATAAAATGACAATGAAGAACAGTGACAGCTATGACTTTTCCGCAAACGAGTTCGGCACCTACAGTGGTGGTGATTTTTACCTGTCGACGGGCACAAAGTTTTATGCCAATAACATCGGTCAAAGGGGACTTCAGGATCTTGGCGCTATTGATCTTGAAACGTATGACCAGATTAATATTTCTGCAAGTAACTACACCCGCTTCGGTGCTGATGCGGTTGTCGGCCACTTGTATGTGTCCCTGGCGCAGCAAGGAGAAGAAGGTTGTCTTGTCTTTTTCCGAGTGCTGAGTATCGATGCCGGCAATGTGACGCTGAAATACGTTTATCTGACGCCGAATAGAATAACACTGTCCGAGAAAGATAGCTATGATTTTAATGATAATATTTTCGGCTCAGTAACTGGTGGTGATTTTTATCTGTCTTCAAGCATGAAATTTTATGCAAACAATGCCGGTCAAAGGGGGCTGATCGATCTCGGCGACATTGGCACACTTGCTCTTGAACTGGTTGATGTTCCTGCCAGTGGTTATAACCGTTTTGGTGTGGAGCCGGTGGTAGGTCATACTTTCGTTTCACTAGCACGGCAGGGGAAAGAGGGAACTTTTATCATCTTTAGAGTCATTGGCATCACTGATCAGAATGTGACGCTCGACTTTATCATAAAGATCGACACAAATGCACAGTTAACCGATGAAGATACTTTGCCGACGTCTATGGTGCTGCATCAGAATTATCCAAATCCATTTAATCCGACGACAACGATTCTCTTTGACGTTACGACGACATGCAATGTAAACATTACGATATTTAACACGACGGGCCAACTGGTGCGTACCTTGACCAACAGGGAATACTCTGCGGGCACTCATTTGGTTATCTGGAATGCACTGGATGATCAAGGAGCAAAAGTGCCGTCAGGTAGCTATTATTGTCGGATGACGACGAGTAGATTTAGCGAGACAAAAAAGTTATTGTTGTTGAAATAACCAAAAGGGAGAGCCAATAAAAATCTGAGATCGGACATCGCCGATCTTTAATCTGAAATCCATTGATTTAAGATTAAAGATGAGCGATTGACGATCTCAGATTGACCTCGGTTTCAACGCACATATTTTTTAGCACCCCTATGCTATGAACATGGCGCATCACTTTCATTTACAGTGTGCTTGCAAAAACATTATATATGCGCCCCGGGCCGAGTCCGGGAACGAGGGATTAAATCTTTCAATCAAACCACTCATCGTCCGCATCAAATACCGGAATGACTGTATTTAATATCCGCAATTTCCCCACCGCGCGGTGGCGACAGCCGGGATTGATTTTGATGACCGTCATCGGTTGAACCGCGAATGACTCGCCATCAAGTTCAATATATCCCTGTCCTTGCAATACCGTATAAATCTCGGTCATTTTTTTATGATAATGCGGACGCGCATCATCTGAAATATCAACCAGATGCACGGAAGCGATGTGATCAGGATCATCAATAAACGCCCGTCGCGTTTGACCGCACGGACAAGCCACTGCATCGATGCGATCGAGCTGGGCGATTTGATAACGCGCCATTCTTTCTCCTCCACTGTTTCTTGACAACAACTTTGACGTTCGGCTGAGTGTGCTGTTTACGTGAAAAGATTTTTTAAAAGAAGAGTAAACATGCAGCAACGGGCATAAAAAAAGCCCGGTAAAACCGGGCTCCTGTCATTCATTGGTCGTCTCATTTTCCTTTTCTGTATCGGGTGACGGTTCAAAGAATTTTTTATGGAATTTTTTCTTCCAGTATTCATCATGCCCGTCATTGTGGCCGTGATTTGGAAACGTCTTGAACAGGATGTGGGCAAGAACGACCAGACCCCATGCCTGCCAAAAGGTGATGGTCGGTAAACCAAAAATGACCGGCATCAGCCAATTCCACAACCACATGAGCACAAGGCCGAACAGCAAAGCCATCGCAGCGGCAATGAGTAATCCCACGATAGCAAATCCGGCGATGGCCAGCACCCGCAGCGGTGTGGGCATGTTCATAAAATGTCCATGATAATGTCGCATAATTCACCTCTATCTTTCATTCACATATCGTCTTATGTCCTGCAAACAGCTCTGCAAAAACATCAGAGCATATCTTTTGCGAGCTAACAATGTGTTGATGGATTCATTGGTTTCTTCGGCGATGTCGCGAAATGTTCTGCCTTCCACCACATTCTGTATGAACACATATCGCTGTTTTTCCGGCAGTTCATCCACGGCGGCAACAATCGCGTCAAAGACCAGCTCGCGCGTCTCGTCATCCCACTCGACCGGAATCTCCTCCGCCAGTATCTCGGACAGACTCGTGCCATTTTCATCCGGGACGTCCAGCGGCACGGTTGGCACTTTTTTCCGCCGATACCAATCGATAATTTTGTTGCGCGCGACAGTGTACAGCCAGCCGGTCAAATTGTCGACCGCTTCCAGCACGTTCAAATTGCGCAGCGCCTGAACGTAGACTTCCTGCACCAGATCTTCTGACTCTGACATCGGAATTTTAGCGGAGACAAATCCCAACAATCCTGCATGTTCGCGCTGAAAGCTTTTTTCCAGTCTATGTCGTTGCTCGCTTATCATTTCACTTGAAGAGACGAAAGTACTGAAAAATTATTGTAAAAAATCTTGGAACCGGACACTATCTAAATTTGCCACGGATTTTCACGGATGAAACACAGATCATGTCATTCATTTTAAGCCTTTTTAGCCTCCAGTCCCAAAGCTTTCTCGAAGCAAAGCTGAAAAATCCGTGTTCATCCGTGTGCATCGTGGCTTCAAATTTGGTTGCGGCCAAAGGCCGCGCCAAGTAAATCTGTGGCTTTTAAAAAAGTGTACGGCTGTGAATAAAAAATATGAACTATTTTTGCTTTTTTATTCGTTTCGTTATTGTACATTTCCAATATACAAAAAATGTCAATGAAAAATCTGATAAAGCATGAGGGCGATATGATCTATAAAGCACACGAGTCGCGCTACGAAAACATGTTATACAATCGCTGTGGTAAAAGTGGACTGCAGCTTCCGGCGATTTCTCTTGGTCTGTGGCACAACTTTGGTGGCGTGGATGTATTTGAGACTGGCCGCGCCATGCTTCGCTGGGCATTCGATCACGGCATCACGCATTTTGATTTAGCCAATAACTATGGCCCGCCACCAGGTTCAGCAGAGGAAAATTTTGGCAAAATTCTCAAAAGCGATTTTGCGCCCTATCGTGATGAAATGATCATCTCCACCAAAGCCGGCTATTATATGTGGCCGGGGCCATACGGCGAGTGGGGATCGAAAAAATATCTTTTCGCCAGCCTGGACCAGAGTTTGAAACGTATGGGACTCGATTACGTGGACATATTTTACTCGCACCGGCCCGATCCCGAGACACCGTTGGCGGAGACCATGGGTGCGCTGGCGCAGGCGGTGCACCAGGGCAAAGCTTTGTACATCGGTATTTCCAACTACTCAGCCGAGCACACCTCGGAAGCGATCCGTATTCTGAACGATCTCGGCACCCCATTGCTCATTCATCAGCCCAAATACTCCATGTTTGTCCGCTGGATAGAAGAGGGCTTGTTGGATGTCCTGGCGAAAAATGGTGTTGGCTGTATTCCTTTTTCACCATTAGCGCAGGGACTGCTCACCGATCGTTATCTGAACGGTATCCCGCAAGATTCCCGCATCGCCAAATCGTGGGGATTCCTCACTGAAAATGCGCTGACCGAGACGACGCTGAGCACAATTCGGGCGCTTAATAATCTTGCGCAAGCACGCCGCCAAAAACTGGCGCAAATGGCCCTGGCCTGGGTATTGCGGAAAAAGGAGGTGACCAGCGTGCTCATCGGCGCCAGCAGCATCGAGCAGTTGCAGACGAATGTCGATACCATCCAAAATCTCGAGTTTTCGCAGGATGAGCTGGATCAAATTGATGCCATTTTAAACGAGAATGATTGATTATTCCATATTTTCCTCACTCGGCGAGTCCTGTGCAATATCTATTTTACAATTTAAAAGGCTTATCAGAATGAAAATCACCTTTGTTGTTTTGTTCGCTGTTTGCCAGCTGATGGCGGCGCCGCGCACAACTTTGTCTCTCAATGGCATCTGGCAGTTCGACCAGACGGAGCAGGCATTTCCGCCGAAAAAATTCACCCGCACAATTCCGGTGCCGGGGCTCGTCCATTTAGCCGAGCCCAAAATTGATCAGTATGAAAATCTTTATGCCAAATCAAAAACCGCGCAATACAAGACGGATCATCGCGTGCTGGATTTGCAGTATGACCCCAGGTACAACTGGTATCGCAAGATCATCGAGGTTCCCAAAGCGCTGGAGGATCAATATGCGGTGTTGAGTATTAAAAAGAGCAAATATGTCACCCAGGTCTATGTGAATGGCATGGACGCTGGCACTTCGATGGAGTGTTATACACCGATAGAATTCCCGGTGAGCAAATTTATCCGTTACGGCCAAAAAAATGAAATCCTCATCCGCGTCGGCGACCGCGCCTGGCTCCCGAGTCCGGCGGCGGGCAGCACGGACAAGGAAAAGGTCAATTACATTCCCGGCATCTGGGATGATGTGGAATTAACGTTCACCGGCGTCTTGCGCTTGTTTAAAACGCTTGTGCTTCCCTCTGTCAAAGAGAACAGTGTGGCCGTCAAACTTTTGATCCGTGACTTTCATGAAGCACAACAGGTGTACGGGGAACAGATGCAGGATACCTGTTTGATTAGAATTACTTTTGTTGAAAAAGAATCCGGGTCGAGTTTTGGCAGGACTTTTACCGGCAGCACCATTGTCACCCGCGACAATATCACACAAGCCGACTTGAACATCGCGGTTGAAAATCCCCACCTGTGGTCGCCGGACGATCCGTTTCTCTACGTCGCGCAGATCGAGTTATTCGATAATGATGGTCATGTGATGGATCGTGTTGACGAAACATTTGGTTTTCGCGATTTTGAACGGCGCGGTAAATTCTTCACCCTGAATGATCAAAAAACAGTGTTGCGCGGCACCAATGTCACGTTGCATCGATTCTTTGAAGATCCTGCGTGTCGGAATTTGCCCTGGGACAGGAAATGGGTGACCAGGCTGTTAGCCCATTATCCAAAGCAACTCAACTGGAACGCCATGCGCGTCTGCGTCGGTATAGCGCCGGATTTTTGGTACGACATTGCCGATTCCGTCGGTCTGATGTTGCAGAACGAGTGGCTCTACTGGCAGGACCACGGCTGGGATGATCAAATTCGAACCGAGTACACGAACTGGGTGTGGTCCGACGGTTGTCATCCCTCCATTATCATTTGGGATGCTATCAATGAGAACTGGAACGACTATGTCGGCAATGTGCTCATTCCCGAGTTGAAAGAACTTGATCCGACGCGCATCTGGGATGCCGGTTACATGAGCGCCGAGCAGATGGTTTTAGATGAAATGGATGAGCCGCATCCCTACATGACGCCCGGCTGGATGCAGAATTTAGCCGAGCATCTCCGGGAGAATCCGTATCCGCTCGGCGATTTGTTTTGGTGGCCGGAGCGCTGGCACGTCCAGTTTGCGAGCAGCGCCGCGCAGTTGGTCAACGAGTACGGCTGGGTGTGGTTGTGGCGAGATGGCTCACCGTCACACTTGACGAAAGCGCTGTACGCTTATTATCTCGGCGAGGATGCCACACCTGAGGAACGCCGGGAGATGCAGGCCTATTGGTTACAATGCCAGACAGAGTGGCTGCGAACGCGCCGCGATTTGGCCGGAATTCTGGCGTTTTGTTATTTGTCCGATAATTTGGGCTTTACCGGCGACTGGTGGATGGGCGATATCGCAGCGCTCAATCCGAGTCCGACGTTGCACTGGTTTCGACACTGTTTCGCGCCGACGGGTGTTTATGTTGATCTGCGGGATCAGCGCTACGTAAAAATCGGTGAACCGTATGAACCGGGATCGGAGTTGCGGTTTAATCTCGTGGGGGTGACGGATGAGCGCAAAGCGGTCAGTGGTTTGGTAAATATTCGATTGGTTGAAGCGAGTGGCAAGGATGTCTGGGCGCAGACGTTTGTTATCGAGATTCGACCGGATGAGAACAAATATGTACCGGTTTGTCTCGAATTGCCGGATAGAGCGGGCGGTTACACAGTTATAGCGGAATTTCGTGAGAATTTCGTCGCGCCCGCTGTTGTTTCGCGTCGCTATATCAAGATAGGAATGAAAAATGTGTTTTCCTTTTATTCACCAGAGATGGTAACATTGAGTAGATGAACAAAACAACATATAAATATGTTTTGGGCGTCGATATCGGCAACACCAAAACCCTGTATGCGCTGACCCGTTTGGATGGAACTGCCCTGCACATCCTGCGCGGCATGGGGACAAACTACCAGGAAATCGGTCAAGACGAAATGGTGCGCCGTTTGCGCGATGGTATTGCGGCAATCATCAAAGAGTGCGGCATCTTGAAACACGATATGGCAGCGATTTATTACGGCGCTGCCGGCGCGGATACACCGACGGATTTTCAGATTCTCGAAAAAGCCTTTGCACAAGTTGCTCCTGGTGTACCGTTCGATTTTGAAAATGACGGCTGGATCGCACTGCACAGCGGCACTTTGGGTCAAGCGGGTATGGTGGTCACCTGCGGTACCGGCAACACCAATTGTGCCGTCAATAGCACAGGCGAGCGTTTGCGGATTGGCGGCTTGTCCGAGTTTTTAGGCGATGTGTTAGGCGCCTATTCGATCGCCGCGTATGCCATGCAAGCCGCTGTGCGTGGTGAAGACGGCCGCGATGATCCGACAATCTTGTCAACATTGATTCCAAGAGCTTTGAATGTCGAAACCAACGCCGATGTCATCAATCTCGAGGTAACGAGTGAATTGGTGAAAAAAGTTGTTGAAACATTTTTCGACGCCGCGCAGCAAGGTGACGGTCGTTCTTTGAACATCTGCTGGATGTTGGTCAAGGAAGTCCTGAACATTGTACGTGAGTTTTATAACGGGCTTTTTCAGCAGGAAAAGTTCTTTAAACTGGTGCTCGATGGAACCGTATTTCGACAAAAATACCAGCCGCTCACCAGAATGCTCGAATTGGCGCTCAGACAAAAATATAACGTGGAGATTATTATCCCGGATTATGATCCGGTGGTTGGCGCGATATTTTTAGCCTTTAAACACGCCGGATGTCCGCTGGACAAGCGGTGCGCAAAACAAATTATAAAAACATACAAGAGTGTGGAGATAAGAGAATGAAGATTTGTATCGTCGGCGCCGGCAGCACCTACACCCCCGAGCTGATTCAAGGTTTTATCACGATTTCGAAACAGGTGCGCATTGATAAAATTATCGCGCTGGATATTCCGGCGAGTGAAGAAAAATTTCACATCGTCGCCGATTTCGCCCAACGCATGCTGCACCAGGCGGGTGCGTCGATAAACTTAAAAACAACAATGGATGCTGAACAAGCCTTTGCCGGTGCGGATTTTATTATTTTTCAGTTCCGCGCCGGACTCATGGAGGGGCGAATTCGCGACGAAAAAATCCCGCTCGAATTCGGTTTGATCGGACAAGAGACCACCGGCATCGGCGGTATGGCCTGCGCCCTGCGCGGCTTGCCGATGATCGAGTCGTATGTTGATCTCGCGCGCCGGGTTTCCAACAATGCCTGGATTATCAATTTCACCAATCCCTCTGGTTTACTCACCGAATTTATGGTCAATGACCTCGACTATACAAAATGCATTGGCCTGTGCAATGTGCCCATCGAATTTGTGCTTGAAGCGGCGAAACATTTCAATTGCGAACGCGATGAGGTGTTTTTAAAATATTATGGTTTGAACCATCTGAGTTGGGTGGAAAAGATCGTTATTCGTGGTAAAGATAGAACGGAGGAGATGTGGGACCGATTCAAGTTGAATATGAAAAACATCCCGGCTACGGATTATGAGCCAGACTTTTTACAGAAATTAAGGTTATTGCCCAATCCCTACTTGCGCTATTTTTATATGACGGATAAAATGTTGGAGAGTGAATATGCGGATCGCGACGGCAAGGGGACGCGCGGTCAGGTCATTCTCTGTATTGAAGATAAGTTGTTGCAGTTGTACAAAAATAAACAACGGCACAAAATACCGGAAGAGCTGAATCAGCGCGGCGGTTACATGTACTCGACGGTCGCCACCGAGCTCATCCGGGATCTGGTGCTGGATAGTGGTAAAGTCCACATCATCAATAAACGAAACGAAGGCGCGGTATCCGATCTGCCGGATGATTACGTGCTGGAAATGCCGGTCGCCATTCAGCAAGACGTGCAAAAATCATTGCCTCTCGGACCGTCGCATAAGGCGACCACCGGATTGATCCATACCATCAAAAATTTCGAAAGATTGACCATCGAAGGTTACCAAAAGCGCGATGAGAATTTGATCAAACAAGCCATGTTGATCCATCCGCTTGGTCCGACCGAATCCAGGCTGGAGCCCCTGTGGTCTCGGCTCAAAGAGGAGAATAGGGATTATTTTGTCGAGTTCGCCTGAGCCGTAAACCGAAACAGGGATAAATGAATGATATCATCTGTGTTTTATCCGTACCACAAACCTGCACCATCGTGTTTTTTTAGCAAAGTTTAAAACCAACCACAGGCACTCAACGTTATCGTGGTGATCATGACTGCCAAAAAACCGCAAGGCTGTCTGGCAACGGTTACGTTTGGCAAACACAACTGGAGGTTGCTGCTGCCGTTTATTCACAACATGAAATCGTTGGCACAGAACAGCGTCGATTACAAGACCGTGACAGGAGCCGGCTATGTGGTTCAGTCGCTGGTCCGATCCCTTTCCTTTACTCGTGAGGAAATTGAACGGTTAGAGAAACAATCCGAACAGCTTTATTTTTCTGTCAAAGAACAGGATAGCTTGTTGGCAACCATACCGGGTATCCGGCTGCAAACGGCTATCGCGCTATAAGCCTATATTGGTGATGTTAATTGGTTTTCACATTCCAGGCAAATCAAAACGAGGTTCCTATCTCCAGAAAAAGCGAAATCCGGTCGTTGGACACAAATTGTTTATGGCTGTATTGTCGACGATCTCCAGAAAACAAGAGCCGTTTTATCCATATTATCAAAGATTGGTGGATGCCGGAAAACCGAAATTGGTTGCGATCTTGTCCCATTTTGTGTAGATTGCACTTGTTTGATTCCAGGAGTCCAACGCAAAAGATAGGTCACCAGCATGCCCGATTCTGGCGAACAGATAAAACGACGTTCCTTTTTGAAAAAGCTGGCTGTGTGCAGTTGTTTCACTGCCGGTGTTCTCGCCGTGCTCGGTGCGCTGCGCAGCGTTATCCCCAAACTGACACGCGAGCGCACCCTCTACAAAATCGGCCATCTCGCAGATTTTCAGGTCAATTATTATACCCTGTCAGAAAAAGCTGGTATTTTTTTATATCGTGATCACCGGGGCGTGCGGGCCGTATCGGCTATTTGCACACACCTGGGCTGCACTTTGGTAAAATCGGAAACCGGATTTATATGCCCTTGTCATGGCTCGTGCTTTCATGAAGATGGAAACGTTATATCCGGTCCAGCGCCACGCCCGCTCACCTGGTTCAAAGTGGGTCTGGCACCGGACGGCCAACTGGTGGTGGACAAAAAGCGGCCAGTGAACAGCGATGAAATGTTCAGACTAACCTGAGCTCGTCGCGTGCGCCAAGCCAGGCTTTGAAAAAAAACAGACAAGCGACATCATGCATAGAACCTCTATAAAAGCTCGCTCTCCAGCCTTCCGCATGACGCGCAATTTTTTCTTGCATATCCATTCACCGCGCGTGCATAAATACAGCCTGCAGCCGCGCTATACGCTCGGTCTCGGTGTGATGGCCGGTTTTCTATTTCTCATTCTTTTGGTCACTGGTGCGCTGCTGATGCTCTATTATACCCCTTCTGTCGAGCGCGCTTATGCTTCGGTAAAAGATATTATTTTTGTTGTTCCGGGCGGTAAAATCATTCGCAATCTGCATCGATGGGCTGGGCATGCGATGGTGTTAGCGGTGTTTCTGCATGTGTTGCGCGTCTTTTATACCGCATCCTATCTGAACGGCCGAAGACTCAACTGGATTATCGGGGTGGTTTTGCTGGTCGTAACTTTAGGCCTCAGTTTCAGCGGCTACCTGCTACCCTGGGATCAATTGGCTTACTGGGCAATAATGATCGGCTCAAACATCGCTGCCTCATTCCGCGAATTAACCGATGCCCTGGGGATCACAAGTCTCTTTGATATCGGCGGCCTCATCAAAAAGCTCCTCCTTGGCGGCGAGACGGTTGGGCAAGCGGCGCTGTCGCGTTTCTTTTTGCTGCACGTTGTCTTTCTGCCGATCACCATGCTCGTCCTTTTGGGCGTGCATTTTTGGCGTATCCGCAAGGATGGTGGATTGAGTCGCCCTTTTAATGCTGATGAAATCATTGCACAAAAAGAAGCCCTGACGTCAAAAAATACAAACGACAAAGCAGATATTCAAAACAGCCAAAAAAAGGAGCAAAAAGTCTGGGCATGGCCGGCTGCCCTGTGGGGCGAGTTGGCTGTGCTGATGCTCACATTAGCTGTTCTATTATGTATTGCCACATTTTTTGATGCACCGTTACGCGAGCAGGCGAATCCGGCTCTTCCGGAAAATCCGGCCAAATCGCCATGGTATTTTTTGGGAATTCAGGAGCTGGTTTCCCATTCAGCTTTTGCCGGCGGTATCCTGGTGCCGCTGGGTTTACTCGCTTTTTTAATCTCCATTCCATTCAAAGACCGGGAGAAAAAAAATATTGGCCTCTGGTTCTCCGGTCCTGCGGGCATAAAAATATTTCTGCTCTCCATGCTTTTTGCATTCATATCCACAACGATCTTACTCTTTATCACCATACGTTTTGGCTGGCTGCGCGACTGGCTAACGGACATCCCCCAGCTCTTCATTATTGTGGTGAATCCAGCGACTATTATCACACTTTTATATGCGGTCTGGTCGCTTATTATTGCCCGGAGGACACAATCATCCAGACAGGCGGCAATCGCGCTTTTCACATGTGTCATGACCGGTTATATCCTGTTCACTATTGTTGGTGTTTATTTTCGCGGCCCCAATTGGGATTTCTATTGGCTGAAATCCATGTGGCCGGTGCAGTGAGGCGCACATGGAGAAAAGGTTGATAACTTTGTTCCAGTTGATCTGCGCCTGCAGCAGTATCCTCTTTATCGTTCTTTCGTGCTTGATTATCATGCGGGAGAGCCGGCCGGCGTGGAAAAACGTTCAGGCTGAATACAAACGTATTGCGCTTTCCATGTCAGAGAATGAACAACAACGTGAGGCACTCAAGCACACAAGAAAACGTATTCATCAACTTTTATTAGATGATTTGCAGCGAATCGATCGCTGTATGACCTGCCATGCAGGTGTCGAAAATCCGCACTTTGTGGAGCAACCGCTGCCTCACAAAACCCACAGTGCTGATATATTGCAGCAGCATTCGGTCGAACAATTTGGCTGCACAATTTGTCACGGCGGTCAGGGCCAGGCGGTTGATTCAAAACAGGCGCACGCGCGTCATGAAAAGATACAGTGGCCGCAGCCGCTGCTCGCAAAAGAACATATCCAGTCATCGTGCGGGCAATGCCATTTGACCATCTTTTCGAACTCGAAAGCACTTGAAGGTACAAAAATCTTCCAGCGCGGATTCGAGATATTTGCAAAAGAGGGTTGTCTGGGTTGTCACAAAGCACGCGGTGTTGGCGGGAGTGTCGGTCCTGACCTGACCGAGCAGGGAGAAAAAACAAAACATGAGTATAGTTTTGCCAACATAGCGGGTGAACACACCATTTCAAACTGGTTGTATGAACATTTTAAAGATCCAGAGATGGTCTCGCCTGGATCGGACATGTTGGGACTAAAGCTCGATGATGACGATTTGCACGCACTCGTCACCTTTACCATGGGCATGAACAAACCGGACATCCCTTTTGAATATTTTTCCATCGCAACGCTGAATGAGTTCAAGGGCGTCCGCGGCACATTAGCAGGCGAGACGATTTACCACATGGCATGCTCTGCCTGCCACGGCAAAAACGGTGAAGGAAAAAACTACGAGGACTTTGAAACCGGAGTTGCTGCCATAGGCAATCAAGATTTCCTGGCTGTTGCCTCGATAGATTTGCTCGAATTCACCCTTTTAAACGGTCGCGGTCGCAGACAAATGGCGGCGTGGACGCCACGGTTCTCCGGTTTGCACGACCAGGAAATTCACAATACTGCGGTTTTTGTAAAAAATCGCCGGTTGATCAATTCATCCTGGGACCAGGTTGCCATGACCAAAGGGATAGCGGAACGTGGTAAAATGCTGTACGAGCAAAATTGCCATGTCTGTCATGGTGATGATGGCGACGCTGCGCACATCATCTCCATCAGCCATCCGGATTTTTTAGCTGTCGCGACCGACGCCTTTTTATACCAAACGATTTGTGATGGCCGCGCCAATTGTGCCATGCCGGGATGGGGAGCATTCACGTCGCACGATATGGCAGACGTGATCTCATACGTCCGAACCTGGCAAACAACTCCTGGTCGACGCGGCGTTTACGATGCTTCCAACGGCAACAGCACAAACGGGGAACAGTTGTACCACTACCGATGCTCTCGCTGTCATGGCACATATGGGCAGGGCGACTCTGGCCCGGCGCTCATCAATAAAGACCTATTGGCAGCGGCATCGGATTTTTATTTATCTGAAATGATCACCAAAGGACGTCACAATACGGCCATGTTTGGCTGGATAAAAGATGTGGCGTCGAAAGACAAACTATCAAACGAGCAGGTCGCTGATATCATCATATTTCTGAGACAAAGCGCGGCACAACCCAAAGAATTCATATACGCCGGTTCAAATTTGGGTGTGGCCGAAACAGGTGCAAAACTGTTTCAGCAACATTGTATAACATGTCATGGTCCAAACGGTGCAGGTACAAAAGCACCGGCATTGAACAATCAGGAATTGCTCAATGCCGGCAGTAATGGTTATCTTTTCGCGACGATCGCTCTTGGCCGAAAAAATAGCGCCATGCCCGCATGGGGACACGGAGATGAAACACATGTCAAATTGATGATACAGGAAAGATATGATGTGGTGGCATTTTTGCGAAAATGGCAGACGGTGGTGATCAAGATCAATCGTACTTTATGACCAGGAGTTGAATGAAAAGGCCGGCTCAACGATCCCTCGATTGAGCCGGGGTGGGGATGGTCTATGAGCCAATTTTGGCCTTGAGCGCATCCAGCTTTGATTGAACATCTGCGGATGGGCTGGTTGTATCCAGGCTGGCGAACTCTTTTTCGAGCGAATCGCCGCTGACGGTATCGGCCATTTCCTGGGCCGCCGAGGCTTCGTAGGAGGCGCGCTCCGCTTTGGCTTTCATACGCGCCATCAGATCATCAGCGCTCTTGTCATTTTTGATTTTGGCCTTGGCTTCGTAAATTTGCTTTTTCACTTCGGCTGTTTTGGCCTGGGCAATGATAAAGTCTTTGTTACGTCGAAACTCGGCCAATTCATCTTCCATTTTGGTGATTTCCACCTTGAGCTGATCGACGTTATCTCGCTGACTCTGCCAGATGCCTTGCAGATCATCGGCTTTTTTCTGGTGTTCTGCCGCGCGCTCAAGCGCTTTGACCGCCAAATCTTCCCGCCCGGATTTCAGGGCTTGTTCGGCTTTTGCCTCCCAGGTTGTTTGTTCGTTGCGCTCCCTGTCCAGTTGGGCTTTGGTCTGCCGCTCGGTGGCAATAACATTCATCACTGATTTTTTCGCAGTGCTAATTTGCTTCTCTTTATCACGAATGGCCTGATCCAGCATGACTTCCGGTTTTTCCATCTTGTCAACCAGTTCATTCACCTTGGCTTCTCCAACTTTGAACATTCTTTGAAAAACACTCATCTATCATCTCCTTTCTATTCTTGAACAAATTCAGCTAAAATGGCTTCGGCTTTATCTGTGGCGAGCTCGAGCGCGTCAAAAACTGCCAACAATTCCTGATCGCTCAAATCCACTGTGATACGACTTTCAACCAAAACAAGATGAGGATCATCCGGATTCGAGTTGTTGATGCCAAAGCTAACCGGCAAAATCTCGGTGTTCATATCAAGGAGTTTAAAATAGATCTCCTTGCTGGCAAAGCCGCTAATATTGCCCAGATCGACCTCAAAATACATATTGTTATCATAGACACTGACAAAGACCGGCAATTCATTATCACGCGTAACTTTGCAGATATTGTCACCGATTTGTTCAACGACAAAGCCGTTTAATTCAAGAAACGGCATTAATTCTTCTGTTCGTCGTGTTGCAATGAGTACTTTACTCATATTTATCCTCCATTCATTTGGTGTAAAAAACGCACAGTGTAAACAAATAATCTCGTTTTATTCAATTCTTTTTTGCCGAGCTTGCAAGTATATCCTCCTCCACCTTTTCAAAATCCTGGCGATGCTCCGCCAAAACAATCAATCGATCGTCTTTTTCGAGTATCATATCTTTTGGCGGAGAGAGTATGTTTTTTCCACCCCGAGACAAGCCAATCAGTTGGACATTCGTCGGATGGTTCAACATAGCGATCTGCAATTCAGAAATCGGACGGCCGTGCAATTTGGTTTCCATAATGTAAAATTGGCAACCGACCGCGTTTGTCAATATTTGCTGCACGATATCATGAACGCCGGGGTTGAGAAATTCCTGGACAATCAAGCCGTCCATAATGCCGTCGGATGAAACAACACCGTCAACGCGAGAGCGCTGCATCATTCTTATATTGTCTTTATTGACAACTTCTGCGACCGTACGAATAGGTTTGTTGATTTCGCGTTCGATCAGCTCGATGATCGTGCCGATGGCAAAGGTTTTTTCATCGGATGTTGGCGAACCCGGATCCCGAGCTAAAATAAAAACGCCGACAGATTTGTTGATGTTCGCTCGCAGCAACACATCTTCGCGCACCGGATCACCATGTACAAATTTGATATCAAGCTCTCTGAGTTCTTGCGGCAGCTCTTCAATCATATCTGTGATGAGAACGATGTCATTGTTACGGTAGCGATAGCTGTGTCGAATTTCATCGACCAGGCGCCTGATCTTTTCAAGATGCGGATAATTGCAGATAATGATATGATCTGTGCTTTTGATTTGCATAAGACCTCTTTTTTTCTTGGACACATGTTCGAGCATATTTTCGGCGAATCCGCCGACAAGATAGCCGATGATGCCAATCCCAACAAGCATACAGGCGTACGAAATGAGAAAGCGCCCAAGCGGTGTTTGTGCATAAAAATCTCCATAGCCAACCGTTGTCATGGTGACCATAGCCCACCAGAGCGAATCGAGCAGAGTGAGACCCTCCTGAACGTCGCGCTCGAGCAGATAAAACAGCACCCCAAACATAATATTCAGGGTCACCGCAAAAAGAATAACCCGTACGCCGCGGAATTTCAGCAACCGATTATTGAACAGTCTCTTGTAGATCTGGAGGAATAATGCCATTTACGTTCACCATCCTGTGATAATTTGCGCCAGAGTATTAATTCCACCGTGAGCTTTTGTAGTATGGATCACGATATCGATCGTAATAATCCAAATCATCATCCGGCATGGTCACTCGATCGACAAAAAAGTCGTCGTCAATCTCGTCGCTTTCGATATCATTAAATGCTTGATAGCCGGCATACTCTTCTTCTGCAAGCAGGGTGAGCATGATATCCATGCCTTGTCTTATGATGTCGGCGATCACCTCTTCCGCCGATATATATCCTTCTTCATCTTCGTAGCCCAATTGTTGCCATTGAAGTGCTGTGTTGCAGATATGCAATATCTCATCCCAGACCGATCCCAGCAACAAATCAAATTGCCATCCCGATTGATTGCGGCCGAAGCGCTTTTCGCTGATGAAACTCATAAACACGATCTCGACCGGATTCATTTCCTTAAAATCGGCAACAGCGACGCGCAGATCATCCCACCGCTCGTCGTCGAGATAGTCCTGAAATTCGGCGTCTGTCGCAAAATCAAAATATCTCGAAAAGGCAAACTCGCCCGCTTGCAGATCGACTGCGCAAAAAATATCAAACATGGTCAGATATTCGCTATAGCGCGCCAAAAATTTTTCCAGCTCTTTGCGGCCATTCGGGTGGGGGATGTATTTTTCGTCGTGCAGAATCTGGATGTAGCCCTTCATCATCAGCCATTCCAGTACAGGTTCCAGATCTTTGTCGTTATCGTCCAAAAAAATCGGGATGGCGTGCGGTGTGTTGATCATATATTCGAGCAAGTATAAACCGGCAAAGCGCTTTTTTTGTTCCTCGGATAACGTATAAGACACTCCCTGCCTCCTTATCACATCAATTTTTATATCGTGATGTTTTTGTGTGCTCAGCCCAAAAACACCGGCACGAGCATCAATGCCAGGATAATGGCGATGCCGCCCTCAATCAGAGCCGCACCCCAGTTTTGGTCTCGACTGATCTCCTCGTCCAGCAATGCACCGGGCAGCAGAAACTTGTCCACCAGATAGCGGCTGACGATGAGAAAAAACAAACTGATCACAAACCAGGCGAAAAATCCAAGCAGCGAATCATAACGGATGATAAAACCCGACAGCAAGATGGCAATGGCGATCAAGCTGGCGCCAAAGGCGATGCCGGCGGAGATGTTGTCTTTTTCAATCTCCTCGTACAGATCGAAGCGACTCATTTTCTGATAAATCCAGGCAAAAATGACAAAGCCCAGTTGCCCGATGAGGAAATAAATGACGGTGGCGATGATACCGCTCAGGAAGCTGCTATCTTCGCCGTAGAGTGCGGCTTTGATAATGAGCGCCGAACCCACGTAACTGCCAAACTCGACCGCGCCGGTGCCGATGTTTCGATCATCGATCAGCTCTTTGATATTTTTAAAACGGCTGAGCAGGACATTGTCATTGATAAGCCGGGCAAAATTGAGCAGGAGGATGCCCACGGCGCTCCAGATGACGAGACTGAGCATATCGAGCAAGAGCTCGGAACGCGTTGTGGTAAAGCCGGCCTCGGGTTCGCTTGTGAACACACCCAAAATAACGATGCCGATGGCGAACATATAGCCGCCAAAAGAGACCGCCACCGCCTTGTTATCCACTTCCGTTAGCTGTTGGCTTAATTTAAACGGGCTGAACAGATCGTACAACAACTTGGCCAATACAAGAATAATCAGTATGGTGATCAAATAGGCCGGGCCATCAAAATGCAGAAATACCTGCAACGCCGATGTATCCAAAAGTGCTGCAAAAATTTCATTCATGATTTTTTCTCCAATTTGTGAGCAAGTCAACTATTTGCCACCGCGTGAAAAGCCGCCACTGCGGCTCGGTGCGCTTCGTCGAACAGAAGATGAACGAGTGGTGGAACGCGATGTCGAGCTCGATGATTGCTGGCGACCAAAACCGCCGCTTCTCACTTGTTGAGAAGGATTGCGCGCCTGAAATGCTCTTTGGGAGGACGTTGGATTTTTCAAAGGCGCTTTAACGCTTGTGGCGCTTTTCCCGGCATTCGGTGATCTGACGTTGGCATTCACCCGGCTTTGTGTTGATGATGAAAACGATGAACCCTGGGTCGTACGATTCATGGCGCGTCGGTAATTCTGCGCCGTTGTGGTGTTATGCGGTCTATAGCTGTCCGGATAGTTATTGTAACCATACGGCGACGCGAATAGCGGCCGTGGTTGAAACAGCCAGCTCAGAATGACAAAATCCATGAGCCCAAAGCTGGAATGGTAATAATGATTGCGGCCATAGATCTGCTCGTTTCCCTGGACCTGCACATTAGCCTGGTCACCGGATTTCTCAACCTCGATTGTCGCGATTTCCTGAACCTCTCCGGCTGCTGGCTGGGTGGTGAGAGAAAATCCTTTCACCCGGTTGTCGCCATACTCGGTCACAAAGATGTAATCGACTTTGCCATCTTCGTCCAAGTCAAGGTTATTCACGCCATTATTGGGCGAGTTGAGCAAGCGTTCGAATTCTTGACCATCCTGTGCTTGTTTCAGCAATTCGCCAACGGCCATTAAATTGAGACCTTCGCTCGCCGATACCACAGTTTGAACGTTGACATTGTACTGTTCCTGCGGCGCGCGTGTTGTTTCAGAGCGCGGCTGTCGCTCGCGCTTGTTGCAGATCGACAACAGGACGACCAGCACAAAAAACACGCCCAAGATTTTTAATGCTTTTTCATTCACGGAACTACTCCTCCTCAATGTAATTAAATGTTCCACGCTTTGACATAAAGAGAAAATGCCAAGCCATTTGTGATTGTATTAATCGATGTATTGTCGGATTGTAATTGATTGAGACCGAATTCAAATGCCGCATTCATCACCGCGGGCGTTAGATACTGTGTTGCAACCTCAAAGCTGGTTGTACTACGGATTTTATTCCTGATGGTTTCTGGACTCCAGCGGTCCGAACGGCCACCGATCCACCAGCCCCACTCGCCAAATGACGGCACGTTGTCATGAAACGGCAGGGCCACCAGACCAGCGCTTTTAATGGTTCGACCAATCAGAAGAAACACTTCCCTGGCATGCACTGGCGACGTCGATTGTTGAATAAAAATTCCATCAGCCGTCAGCTTTTTCCTGATGTTATGATAGAACATGTCAGAATAAAGTTTTGACAAGTCCGGATTATTTGGATCAGGAAAGTCTATGATAATGATATCATACAGTCCGGATATCTGCTCGATAAACTTGGCGGCATCGAGATTGATGATGTTAATTGTCGTCACCACCTCGAAATCGCGTATTATCCTCTGCCGTTGATCCTCAATAGCCAGGACAGTCTCCTCACCCGGTGTCAACGCATTATTTTTTAGAATGGTAATCCGACTGTCCGCGAGACTGTTCCCGTTTAGCCTCTGAAAATGTTCATTTTCTTTCGCCAAAGTTGTCATTGCTGGATCAATATCACAAATTGTCACCGATTCAACTCGATCATACTTGAGTACTTCGCGCAGAGCAAGTCCATCCCCTCCTCCCAAGATCAATACTTTTTGATGGTATGGCGCAAGGACAAATGCCGGGTGCACAAGATTTTCATGGTAGATGAATTCATCTGCGCTGTGAAATTGCAATTGACCATTAATATAGCAGGCGATGTCGCCAGCGCGCGATTCGGTCAGGACAATATGTTGAAATGTTGTCGTTTTGGAAAATATGACTCGATCTCGAAAAAGCTGTTGTTCAGCATGTATGGTCCATCTCGCGGAAGAGAAAAGACCGACAAAGAGTGCGGCGGTTACTATAAATGTCAGCAACGCTAGCGATTTTCGATACATGACCAATTTTCTGAAAAAAATAAGCGTGAACAAAGCAACCAGCACATTCAGGATACCAAGCACAAATGCCGTTTCAACGATTGTGAAGAATCTCGGCAACAAAAAAATCCATAATAAAGAACCGACTAATGCGCCGATATAATCCATTTTTAACACATTGCCAAGATTTAATTTTAATTCCTGGATATATGTCTCGTTGATTCGGGTGATGATCGGAATTTCAAAACCGATGATGAGCCCAATGCTGGTGACAAAAAAGTACTGCACAAGTACGTAATGGCTCGGGATGCTGCCATAGCTGACCAACAGGGCGATGGGGCCAAACGCGCCCAACAATCCGATGAGAATCTCGAAAAGGATGAACTTGTCGACCAGATTTGTATTGCTGAAATACTTTTGAACATCCGAGCCGACGCCCATAAAAAACATCATGATACCAATGATAATGGCCCATTGACGCACACTGTTACCTAAAATATCCGAGGCGACTTTGCTGAGCGTATACTCATATGCCAGGCCGCATGCCCCCATAATGAACATGGACAGGTAGAGTACAATACTTTCGCGGGTAGTTTTGCGGAACAGGGTAAAAGGAAATTGGTGGGCTAGGAAACTATTCATCAACTCTCAACGATTTACATGAAACATGGGGAAAATCAAACAGTCGATTTTAACCACATGACCGGAATATATTCAAAAAATCTTTGCGCAACAAGCGGATATTCATCAAGAGTACAGACCATCCCGGATGATCTTTTGTGATTTCACAAAAAAGCCGGACTCGAAAGTCCGGCTTGTTCTATTGGAGTTTGACCATTTTTTTAGTCGCAGTAAAAGTGCCAACACGCAGGCGGTAGATGTAGACTCCGGAACTGGCCAGGGTGCCGGCATCATCGTAACCGTCCCATTTTATGCTATAGTAGCCGGGCTGTGCCTGTTTTTTCATCAGCGTACGGACCTGGCGACCCAGCATATCGTAAATCACCAGGATCATTTCTCCGGTCGCAGTCTCAGGCACCTGGAACGAGATGGTCGTTTCCGGATTAAAAGGATTTGGATAGTTTTGCTGTAACACAAATTCTCTGGGTGCTGCTATAGTCACCAGTACAGGATCGCTATAAACCGAGGAGCCATCTGTGTCAACCTGTTTGAGGCGGTAAGTCCACTCGCCCGGCTGACCGGGAGCATCGATAAACGTATAGCGCTGCTCTTCAGACGTGGTACCGGCACCATGGACGAATCCGACCTCTTTCCAGATCGTATCCCCGCTACGCTGGCGTTCGACCGCAAAACCGAGGTTATTGGTTTCGCTGGCCGTCGACCACTGCAGCAGAATGCCATTCTGATCGTTAACAGAGCCAACAAAACTGACCAGTTCAACCGGCGTTGTCCACCCGGAAGCGACATTGGATAATCCGGATGGTTGTCCGGCATGATCCACCACATTCATGCGGAAATGAAAAGTTGTCGCCTCGGTTAGTCCCGTGACAACAAGCGATTGTTTTGTAAAGGGTTCTGCGGGCGCTGGTGGATTGGGAATAGTTTGCGCCGTATAGCTCCACCATGTCCAGTCATAGCCTCCTGCAGGATCGTTGGGCTCAACAGTGCTGTAACGAATAATATAATAATCCGCTGGTCCGCCGCCATCGCCGTCGTCACCGCGGGCCGTCCATTCAATTGTTATGGTCGAATCGGTACGAGCCTTGACAGCCAGGTCTGTGATCGGTCCAGGAGGTATCGTATCAAGATATTTCTGTTCATAAACAAGGAGCGATCCCGCATTTTTATATTTTTTAAAAAGCTGACGCAACTCGGAACGTGTCTGGTTTTTGGTAAAATAGTAATAGCGAACAGTGGCATCAATATCGAATGAAGTGGCCGGTGGTTTGGACCAGCTATAAATTCGCATCCCGGAAAGGCCATAGATATCAAGAGGATCATACGGTTCCCGATTTAAATCTTGGTAGAAAAATTTGGGTATTCCGGGATTGATCATTTCACCATTGAGGTCGGTGATTTGCAAAAGCGAAGCATTTTTGATCTTGCTGAAGGCTAAACCACTATAGCCAACCCAGTATTTGCCGGGCCAATCTTCCTGGTTAATATCTCTTAAAAAGACAACATCCGGTGGTGCTCGGTCAATGAGCGAATCCTGTGTTCCATCTTCTAGGGTAAAGTCATCACCGAAAAACCGCATGCCGAAGGCGTTGCTATTGAATCCCTGGGCAAAAGAAACATAATCCGCATCGATTTCCTTCACGTCGTCGCCGAGGTCTAAAGAGAAAGCCGGTTTGAACTGCACCATATCTCGATAATAACGGGTTAGAATGGGAATTCGCGAGGTCTCTTCAATTCCGGTCGTCGATATTTTGATGGCCAATGTATGTTCGCGGAGGATGCGAACCTGCCCGGCGCGTACTTTGAGTGAATCTATTTCATGATAAGCATTGGCATTCACCGTGATGGTGATAAAGCCATATTTTAACTTGAATGAACTATGCATGTCTTCCGCAAAATATATATCTGTTCCGGTAAAGGGTACCTTGCCGGCGCCAAGATCGGCTTCAATGACAATCTTGCGAATCAAGGCTCTGATACGCCAGCTATCTAGGAAATCAATATTATTGCCGGCAATGGCCAGGGAGTCCGGCAGGCCACTGGCGTCATCGGTGTTGTGGCCGATGCCGTAAACGGCGCTTTTGACATGTTCATTATAATAGGAGACATAAGAGCCGGCATTGGTGGACAGCGAATTTGAAAAAAAGATATAGGAGTAACCGGATTCCAGGGTTGCCGGATCGGTGATAGCGACCTCGTAACGCAAATTTCTTCTCGACTCGACATTGTCGGGCCATGATGAATTATCTGGTGCCTTGTCACCCGCATCACGTCCCATCAAAACAATTTCGTCATACGCTGTCAAAATACCATCACCATCCCAGACCACCTTTTTTGCTCCGGCCGGATAGTCTGGCCAGGTGAATTCGTCAACCTGAAACGGGATAGGAGTCCACGTGCCGCTGGCCGATGAATAGACATATGCGCGGATCCCAGCGATCGGCTTGCCAAGAAATGTTGCTGTAGCGGAACCGTTGATAATGATCGGCTCAAGGTCACGATCAAATGCAGCCCGTCCAGTGCTTGACAACCAGAGTATTTCCACTGTTATCAGCATAAAAATAAAGAAATACTTTTTCATAACAACACCTCATATTACTTTATAACGATACCGGGGGAATTGGCGCTATCCGCCAATTTGTTGTCAAGCCCAAGAAATAATTATCTCATCCCCGGGGAAAATATAAAGAGAGAAGGGGCAATACTGCACCCCTGTCCATACACCTGCGATAGCTCTGCATCCATTCAGCGTTGTTTATTCCGCAAAGGCGTGCACTGCGTCATCGACACTATCGTAGCTGTCAAAAATTGTGATCAGCTTGGTTACCATAAACAAGCTTTTCACTTTATCAGTTGCCCTGGCAATCTTGAGATCGCCCTCGGCGTTTCTCATTGTGGTGAGTGAACTCATCAATGCACCCAGACCGGTGCTGTTCATCCAGCTCACTTTTCCAAGGTCGATAACCACCTTTTTGACGCCATTTGCAACCAATTCTTTCACCCTTGTATGAATTTCAGTCGTTTCAGGCCCTCCCATAAGTTTTCCTTTGATCTCCAGAATAGAAACGCCTGCTTTCATCTCTTCTTTAATTGCCATTCTGTTGCCTCCTGAGAATTAAAATTTGTACAAGTTAACAGATTTTTCTCTTCTTTGCAATAACTTTTCACATTTCACCCGCATTGCGCCAGTAAATCGCGAATCCGTTCGTCGCCTGGATTTTTTTGCAGGCCATCATATAGCACTTTTTTTGCCCGATCTTTCCAGCCGCTCTCTAATAAATAGTGTGCAACTTTGATGTTGGGTGAAATTGTTTCCGCATTTTCCTGCAAGTGTTCAAAGATAGAAGAGAGATCAAGCCCCAATACAGATTCCGCATAACGATCGTGTTCCAAAAAATAGGATAAAACCACGACATCATTGCTAAAATTGCGCAAAAATGGTGGAACGAGAGCGGCTCCTTTTTCAAACAAATTGGCAAGCCGCTTCATATAGTCATCGTAAGAATTTTTGAGTTCGTTATAATCTTCATCCGCATCTGTTTCGTAATAGTCTATCATATAGCTGAGTTCACGCGCAACCATCGCTTTGTGAAATAACAATCCAACATTGTGAATAAAATCCATTTCAGAATCATTCGGCGTATACTTGGCGGTGTGTTCAAATATATTTTTTCGGGGATCTTTTAAGCGCTTGTAGACAAGATGTAATTCTTCCTTTATGTCAAAAAGAATTTCGCTCAACTGTCTGATCCGTTCAAATGAAACATCTTTTCCAGAACTATACTCGCGATAGATATTAGCGAATAAATTGCTCGCTTTGAAATAGTTGGAGAGAACATTTTTTATGGTCCATGATTTACGTTTCTGAATGTATTCGCTCACATGTTCACGCACGTTAATAATCCCTGTTTTGTCCAAAAGGTGTCCTACCGCATTGTATAATGTAGATTCTATAACATGAATTTTTAATGACTTTATTTCACATCTTGCTACAAAAAGATATGTTTTACGCACGGATCAAAATTCATGACATATTCGCGAACAAGGCGCAACGCCTCGCGAACTGAGGTCACAGAGCGCATATCAATACTATTCGCATGATCGCTATTTTGCGATAACCAACTCGTCAAAATTTCAGTTTTTGCGCTCACTTCATTTTCCGACGAATGAGCGGAAATGTCTAAAAGAGCCTCAACGTCCTGCTTGAGCTCCAGAACATTGCTTCCATCTCTATTGACGTCTCGGAGAATCACATGGTTAGCGGGATGAAAAAAAATGACTTTGATCTTGTTCTCGGCAGCCGAAGGCAGAAAAAGAATTTGCGGGTATCGTTCTCTTACAAGGTTTTGTCGTGTATGTACATCAACCTGACTGTTCAGATGCGGTCGATATTTTTGAATGTAATCATGCTCGAGCAGCAGCGCTTCCAGTTCCGATCCACAGTGGATTATTTGCATATCGTACAAATTCTGTCGGATTTTTTTCAGTTTTTCATCAAGGTCAGCCACAGCGCTGAAATAAGTGGACAGTCGACGCTTTAAATTTACTGCTTTGCCAACGTAAATTATTTGGCCAGCTTTGTCCTGCATGACATAGACGCCCGGACAAGTCGGTGCCCTGGACAAAAAATTCTCATCAAATGCATATTGGGAAAAATCCACCGGAGCACTCGCAGAGAGCAAAAGATGCAGCGAATCGAGTCTGGTTATGCCATTCTCCCGCAACAGCTCTATGATTTGCAAAACCTGCTTTTTATAGTTCTCAAATTGAACATCCGCGCCCCCGGTCTGATATGTGCCTAACAAAAAGCTGGACAGTTCATCCGGGCTGGTGATGTGACTGGTGGGCAGCAGTTTTTTGACTATTTTTACGAGAGAAAAGAAAGGCCGGTTTGTATGGCGTGGCGCAGCATATGACAACAACCAGGAAAAATTGCTCCGCTGGTTGCCAAAACCATCAAAAAAAACAGGCAAATTCCCGACATAATTTTCAACCTGCCTGCACAGCTCCAAGAGTTTTTCAGCATCATAGTCAACGCGATAGCACATCGTATCACAAAAAGTGTCTTTGTTAAAAGTGGCCAGCGAGATACTAAACATCCGAAAACGGGGTGTTGTTTCGGGAAAAATCTTGCAGATAACAAAACGAAAAAGCTCGCTATCGGTTTTTATTTCTTTGATTGTCCACCATCCGGTTTCAGTCTGCGAAAATTGCGGGTGCTTTTGCAAAATCGCGGTCATGATTTTTTCAGTCGCGATTAAATTGGTCTTTTGCAATTTTAAAAAGCGTTCAGCTAACTCAAAAGCGGACACTGGCTGCGGCTGTTCCATCAAATAGTTGGAAATTTTCTCAATCAAATCGTTTTGCATCAGAAATAACAAATTTTTCTTTATTTTTTCAATATAATTATTAGCTTTGATAATTGTACATATCAGACAACTCACCTTTACCTGCACAGAAAAGACACGTGATCTGCAAAGAGGTCAAAACAAACCTATGGCCCAGAAATCAAGAGAGTTTCCACTGGCAGAGATTTTGGCAAATTGTACTGATCCCTCATCACCTCACTTTGAGAATGCCTGCCTGACGCTTGTAAACAAATATAAAAATTATATCTATAAAATCGTCTATAAAAGATGCACGCTGTGGTACGATGATCAACTGCCAATCGAGATATCCGAACTGGTCAACGATATTGTTAACGACATATTTTTGCTGCTTTTTAAAAAAAATGCCCGAGCACTTGATCTCTTCAGGGCGCGCCACAGCGAAGCAGCATTCCGCGGCTATTTGGCAACGATCAGTGATCGCATCGCACAACGCACACTGCAAAAAAATATTGTGACCATGTCGCTGGATTGGGTGTTAGCCCAAAAAAAGCAGGCTATTTCGCAAGATACACAGTGGCAAATCTTTGACTATCTGGTGGCAATCTTTCGCTTGCGGGCCGGCAAACAGGAACGGCATGTTGAACGCAATATACTGATCTATACGCTGTACACCATGGAAGATTACACCAAAGAAATGTTGACCCTGTCACCTATTTTTCGCACTATTGGACCTCGAGTGGTCGACAATGTTATCAGCAGAATGCGTGAAAAATTAAAAAAAGAAGATAAAAATAATATGAGAGAAATCTTGCAAGAATAGACTCTCTTTAAACAGCTAATAATGAGGGATGTGTGTCGATCAACACATGGACGTTAGGGCAAAGTGTCGCTTATCTATCGTATGCACTAAAGTCGAATCAGGACTTTAGTGATTTCACGCCACCGGACAATCCGGAACGGTGGCACAACCGAGTTGTATGCACATGTGCGGCAAAATGCAACTGATGCTCAGATCGTGATACCTGATTGTCGATGTTCGGCAAAGGAGCCATTTTTGTTAGAAAATGATCGCTTTTTTATTACGCATCTACTCATTGAGCCTTTACACAAAACCGATTATCGTCTGCTCATAAAGCATTTGAACGATTGTTATGCATGTTTTCAAATTTACAGTCAATTTTTCAAGGATTATCATCAAACCTGCCTGGAAATCAACCAGCGCATGGGGGGATAAATAACTATGGAAGCACAATTAATTCAAAAGTATATCCAGCACACCCTGTCTGAACAGGAAAAATCGCAATTGCGCGAACAGCAAAAAACGAATCCGGCGTTGGGCTTGCTGGTCAAGCTCGTCAACGCCTGTCTCGATGTCGTCGTTGACAAACAGATTCGCAGAGCAACGCCCGTTTTGACCGCTGTGGATGCGGAAATTCTGCTCATTCGATTGCTTTCTTTTCATATTAACAAAAAGGACGCGGCCCGATTCCTGGCCAGCCTCGCGCAGCCGACATTTTACCAACGCGCATTAGCCAGCCTGAAAATTGCGACGATGCCGGAATCCGAATTGAGCGATGCCATGCCGGAAATAAGAATACAAACGGATGCGGAAATATATCGGACAATCTTGTCAAACCTCGATGTAAATAATTCGGTACGAGAGCGGTTCAAGTCATTGCTTTCAGCACTTGGATTTACCCATATCGCTCCGGCGTGGAAAAGATGGAGTCGCCGGCCCGCCTGGGTAGCCCTCGTCAGTGCTGTTTGTCTTGTTGCCATTATATTGTCACAATGGCCTCAGCCCAAGCATGCGCTTTATGTCAAATACATCGAATCGGCCGAGAGATCGATTCGTTTGCAGAGAGATACGCCGCATCCCTATTCTATTTTTTTGCGCTCAGTCCATTCCGATGCGGTCGATGAAAGTGAGGAGATAACGACCACCTATAAACTGGCGCTTGCTAGCTATATGAATCAAGAGTACGAGCACGCTTTACCGGACTTTGAAAAGATTGAAAATATGCTGGATACTCTTGAAAAAACCAAAGAAAATGCGTATTTTTTGATAGATTTTTATTTCTACTATGGCATGGCACATCTGAATCTTGTCGGCACAAGAGGACAAAACAAAGATCACCTGAATAAAGCCATTCGATGTTTTTCGCAGTGCAGAACATCAGGTGAGCGTTTCGACATTGAACTGGACGATGACATTTTGTTTTATACGCTCCTGGCGCACGATATCCGTGGTGATACCGAAAAGCTGGACGACACGATTCAACGCTTGTTAAAAAGTCCATATTCAAATGATGTAAAGCAACTCATCAACCATTAACCTCACGTGGAGGGATAGCATGGACATTCTCACAATCATTCTGCTCGTTGTTATTTTGGGGCTCCTTTTGCTCTTGCTCAAAAAGTTGAGCGATCTATCGGCAAAAATCGATGCACTGCTGACTCAAACCGAGTCTGCTGACAAAATTGGCACACAGGGAGCAGACAAACCGACGCAGCCAGATAAGCGCCCACCATCGGATTAACATCATCCTTTAAAAAACCTAACCACCAAAGGATCGAGCGGTAAACAATATTTATCGTCGCATTTTCGCAATTTTTAGCTAAACGACATTTGCGGTGATCGAATAACAATCTATTAATAACTCAAAATGTCAGGTAAATTACTTTCTAAAATTGTATTTTTTACGTTCTTACTCAATATGGCTGTCTCAGCCCAATTGCGAAGCTACCCTGATCATAGCGATTCACTGACAAATCGTATATTCTATTCAAAGCTAATGTCCTGGATTCAACAGCCAAACTTTAACCAAATCGATTCTTTAAAGCATTTTATTAACAGTCACCCTTTCTATTGCACCGCATTTTTAAAGCTAGAAGAGCAGCTACTTGACGTTGATCGAATCGATGAAATTAAAAATTTTTTTAAACGCTATAAAGAAAATAGCCTTCATTTTCATAATGCCCAATGGATATTGGCACGATATTATTGTTATAAAGAGAATTATAGTCGCGCTTTAGCCTGCTACAAAAATGCAGTTTGTAGCGAAAAAATTCATTTTACCCTGCTTTTTGACTATATATCAGTTATTCACCATAACCTTGTTGAACAGGACGTTCAGCAATATTTGAAGACACTAACCTTGACCCCTGCTGAATCAGAAATCTTGCAAGGCTACGAATCATTATTAGCTTGTGATTATAAAAATGCAATTAACTTGTTGCAAAAGCACTATCCTTTTTCAGATATTAGCATTCATTGTCAATATTATAGGGCATATTATAATTCAGGCGACATCGAGCGAGCCCTTCAAATTGCCGAACAGGGCTACAAAATAGCGCAAAAAGTATACGACAAATATTATGAAAATCTTTTTTTTCTATCGATACTTAAGTGCAAATCATGGCTCGTCGGGCATGAGCAGGTTCAGGACGACCTTATATCAATACAAGTTCAACTCGAACAGACCGGCAGCAAGTTATTGCTAATAAATTTGCTAAAATTCAAAGGGGATCTTGCAAATGCTGCTGTTGACTATGAAAATGCAATCAGTTTCTATTATGAAGCAGCATATGGCTTCCAGAAATTTTTCGATTTGCAGCGCGCGGCTCGCGCTTATTTCAATATTTCTGAGGAATATTATTTAACTTACAGAAATACATTATCGCTACAGGCTGCAGAAAAAAGTCTGGCGACGCTAAAGAAATATAAAAATTACGAAATAATCGCTCGAATTAACCAAATATACGGTAAAATCTATAGAGAATTATGCCTTTATGAGTTGAGCGAAAAATATTTGGAAAAAGCATCCAGTAATGCAATGAAAAGCAATAATCCTTATGTATTGTGGAACATTGACGATAAAATCCAGGAACTCCGCGCCGTCCAGGCGCCGCCGCGCGAGGCGGTGCAGATTTATAAAGCATGGATAAAAAAGCGCGTTGAAGAAAATTATACCGCAAATCTCTATTTTCCCGTATTCTCCCAAGCCATGATTTTGGAAGAGCTCGGTGATTATGACCAGGCATTACACTATTATCAAAACGCTCTCGAGCTGGCGCGCGACAACAAGAACGATGAACAGATTGCCTGGGCGTTGGCCGGCATTGCCGTCGTTTCGCTGCAATGCGGCGAAACGTCATCCGCCTTTGCCCTGTTTGAAGAGTCACTCGCGATTGCACACACAAATAACACCTTCCAGCTCATCGCCAGAATTCATCTGATGTTAGGGATGTATTATGAAAAAATCAACCAACTGGATGAGGCAATACGCTGCTATCATGAAGTGATTCGACAATATGAGAACAAACGCGTCGACCTCAAAGCAAGTGAGCTGGCCATTGGTTTCCTGTCCAATAGACAGGACGCCTATGAACGACTGTCAGAATGCTACTATAAAAAATATCAGATCAATCGGGCGGACACAACCTACAACAATCTTTTTCAGTGCGAAGAATTAACCCACGCGCGGGCGCTGAAAGAGGCCATCACTTCAAGCCACGATCAGTCCCGCCATGTGGACTATGCCTCCGGCAACTTTATACGACTCTATCAAGAGTTTCAAAATATCCAGCTCCAATTGAGGAAACAGCGCAAAAATATTTCGCGCACCACGCTCGATTCCTTGTTATCCAAATTGCAGTTGTATAAATATGATATTATCAGTGAAAAAATTCGTCTGGGCCACACAACGGATAAATCTGCCCACAACAACAGCCACCCGCCTCTTGCTGCTGTCCAAAAAAAATTGGCCGGACAAACAGCACTGTTATATCATATAACGGATCGGATGTCATATGTTTTGATTCTGCAGGCTGATTCGTCCACCATCCTGCCGCTCAACATCAAAAGGACAGAAATAGATTCCCTGATTTATGCGTTGATGCAACCGTTTCATAATGTCGATACAGAGACGATCCTGGATACACCTTTTGAAGCCGCGATCGCACACCGCTTGTACGGCACATTATTCAAACCGATCGAACAGCACTGCCAACTTGACTCGCAAATCTTGATCATACCGTCGTTTTCATTGGCACATCTGCCATTTGACATGCTGTTGTTTGAACAGCCAAGACAGGCGCGATATTCGCCGCGACAAAAGCCGGATTATACTGACATTTTCCTGGGTCAGCGATATGCGTTTTATTATAGCCCGACAACCCACCTGCTCCTCCGCGAGCCGGTCAAATGTTCGCCCAAAATGTTGATTGTGGCAAATCCGTTTACCAAAAAGGACGAACCGCGCGAGAAAGAATTCACCCTGAGACTACGAACCGGCTGGCGATTCGATCCACTTGTTTTTGCCGAGCAGGAAGCATCGGCAATCAAACGATTTTGTCGACAGGCAAAAGTCTTTAATCGTGGCGACGCGACGGAAGCACGCATTAAAAAGATGGCATCACAATACAGTATTTTGCACATTGCCTCACATGCTTTTGTCGACAGCACATTTGATATATTTTCCGGCCTGGCTCTGGCCGAGGATAAAAGGAAAAATAATGACGGTTTGCTGATGGGTTTTGAGATTGCCAACTCGGATTTCTCGTGCGATCTGGTGACCCTGAGCGCGTGCGAAACCGGTCGCGGGAAATTGATCAACGGCGAAGGTGTGTTGGGCTTGCCACGGCAGTTCCTGGCCTCAGGTACGCGCAGTATCATCATGTCCGGCTGGAAAGTGGATGACGAATTTACCGCCGACTTTATGCCGCGCTTTTATAAAAATTATATCGAAATGGGATTTTCAAAGGTTCAAGCCCTCAATATGGCGAAGCGGGATGTCATGAACAGCAAAAAAAAGGAAAAAGTGTATTTTTATCGCCACCCGTTCTTTTGGGCTGCCTTTAATCTCTATGGCGATGCCGGATCAAGTCAAAATCCCCAATTGCTCAATCGCACGTCGTCGACCACCACTTTGCTCACGCTTGTTGGCCTTGCTTTTTTCGGTTTCACCCTGGCGCTTTTTTTCATCTGGCGCCGAAAAATGCGCTCCCTGTCCTGATGAACCTGTCACCTCAACCAATTGCGAGCATTCTATCGACCGCTTTTTTTGCTTTTATTCGTATATCTTCAGGCACCTCGATTTGAAATTGATTCTTCAACAAGGCATCACGGGTCATTTCAAGTGTAATTTCATTCATGTGCGGACAGCGAATGCTGCAGAGTCGTAGCATTTCCTTGGCGCGATTTTCCGCTGCAATATTGTCCCCCATGCTGCATTCGGTCAACAGGAGATATCGTTCAGCACGATTCTCCTGCACATATTTTATCATGGCCGAGGTACTACCGGAAAAATCAGATGCTTGCACCACCGCCGGACTACATTCCGGATGCGCCAGGATAACCGCGTCCGGGAATTGCTTGCGGACATTTTTTATGTCATCAACTGTAAACTGCTCGTGCACCTCACAACGTCCGCGCCAGCCAATTATCGTATATTGCAGATCTTTGTGCTGCTTGCCCAGTTCACGCGGATTCTTGATCGGAAAGATCACTTTCATCCCGGTCTCTCTGGCAATATTGCCGGCCATATATTCATCCGGCAAAAAGATGATCGTATCCGTATCCAGCGATTCGACAACGGCGGTCGAATTGCCCGACGTACAGCAAATATCACTCTCCGCTTTGACATCCGCATAGGTGTTCACATAGCTGACAACCGGCACACCGGGATATTGCTTTTTCAGGTTGCGCACATCCTCTGCCGTCAGGCTTTCAGCCAATGAACAGCCAGCTTTTGGTGAAGGCACAAGAACCGTTTTTCCCGGACTCAAAATTTTTGCGGTCTCGCCCATAAAACGCACACCACAAAAAACGATAATATCCTTGTCTGTGCTAGCCGCTTTTCGAGAAAGCTCCAATGAATCACCGACAAAATCGGGAACAGAATGGTACAACGCCGGTTCCATATAATTGTGACCCAAAATGATCGCGTTCTTTTCCCTTTTGAGTTGATTTATTTCAAAAGCCAGCTCAGCCTTGTAGCGTATCTCCGCTTCAGGCACAATGCCTTGCAGCTTTTCGAACATTCTGGCAAACGTGGCATCAATTGAATCATCAGAAATCGGCATGATGCTCCTCATTTAAAAGTGAATCAAAATTAACAAAACTGAAAGCCAAAAGCAAGCGTGCAATGCTTATGTATATTGGAATAATTGATGCTTGTATTTAATGAAAAAGTTGTTAACTTTTTAGCCATTTTAACCGGAACTGTTAGGATCTGTTATGTTCAAACGTATCGTTACCCATGCTGACCTGGACGGCGTCATTAGCGCCGCCATCTGCTCTTATCACTATGGCATCAATTTTCTGCTGTTCACGCAACCAAGACTCGTTTCTGATGCCAAAATATCCATCACTCGGGAAGATATTGTTTGCGATCTGCCCTATCCCTTGGAATGTGGTTTGTGGTTCGATCACCACGAGGGCAATGCAGAAGAGCTCGAATATCGCAACATTAACGCGGAGGAGATACCAGGGCGATTCGAGCTGAAAGATTCGTGCGCTCGCGTTGTATATGACTATTTTATAGAGCAGGATAAAAAGATGCCGGATTTTTACGCCGAATCCGTAGCGGAGGCGGATATCATTGACGCCTTTAACTACAAAGACATCGACGATTGGCGCACCGAAACCCCCGGGAAAATCATCGATGCAACAATCAAAGTCAAAGAGGCAAGTGCGGAACGAAAATGGGAGTATTTGCGCAATCTGGTTCGTCACTTTAAAACGCGTCCGATCAAAGAGATCTCCAAAATGACCAGTGTTCGCAAACGATACCGGGCCTATCGCGAGGAGGAAGAACGCATGCTTGAGCAGATAAAAAAAGAAATCTCTTTCCTGCCCCGGGATAAAGACCATAAAATCGTCATCCTCGATCTGACGCGTCATAATCGACGCCCTATGCTCCTGAAACAGCTTGCTTACCTCGTTCATCCCGAATGCGAGGCGGTATTGCAGGTCGGTAATCTTTACCAGGACAAAACAAAAACCAACGATCTCACCTTTTCCATGTCCCTTAGCCTGAACTTGAATAAAATTGAGCATTCAAAAGATGTTGGCGATATCATGCGCTCGCTAAATCTGGGCAGCGGCCATCCAGGCGCAGCGGCCGGCACGATAGCCTGTGAGTCAAAGGACGAAATGCTCAAGGTAAAAGAAGACCTGCTCAATGAGATCTATGATCGATTCATTCAACAGTAAAAAAATCTCAAAGCTCATTTCACCAAAACCAATTTCCGCGTACTCTTGTACTGATCAGCGGTGATCGAGTAGATATAGACGCCGGAGGGCATCACTTGTCCTGAATCATCCTGTCCATCCCATACAATTGAAAATCGTCCGGGATTTTTCGTCTCGTCTAACAACCGTCGAATGACGCGACCGCGCAGATCATAAATGATCAATTGCACATGACTTTGTCTGGGCACGTCATAGCGAATGTCCGTCGTCGGATTAAACGGATTGGGATAATTTTGGTGCAGTAAATATTCAGCCGGGATCGATTCGGCAGATGATCGCACCGTGGAAAGAGTATCTATTTTTACCTTGTAATCTTCTACCTCACCATCAAACGCCAGTCCACGGAAATGCAGGCCGGGAACAGTGCTGAATCGGAAGCGGGCAAAGGTTGGCCCTGCTTTCGCATCATCGATCACTTTGAAATCAAGAGTATGGCTGCCCGGTGCCAGCTCTACATCCGAAAAGATCTGTTCGTTTTCGTCACTCCAGTCATTGCTCTGATTAAAATCAATCCAGGCATTCAAAAAGCCGTGCGTCGATGCAGTGATTTTGACTTGTGCCATTTGTGTGGGTTGCAGACTTGAGACAAATTGAACGCCATCGTCATCATCTATTCCATTATTATCATCGCCCAAAGCGTCTGGTTCCGGCTGGCCGTTGACTTCTTTATCGATGCGCGATCCTAAATAAACATCCGGGTCGATAAAGTGATGCGCGCCATTGGTCTCGAACAGGCTTTGATACATGGGCTCGGGAGCATCGCCAAAATCAAACTGACGATCATAATCGATGGTGAGCAGTTCAAACGTCATGTCCCACATTTCGCCGAGGGGCTCTCCCTCTTTGAATAGTGTGCCAGGGATCAGGTCTTTGGGTTCAAAAATGAATACGCCGCAATCGTTAAAATAACGCTCACGCACCTTCCAGCCCCAATAATGCTCCTCCGGCATTTCTTCATAGATGGCAGCAATGGAGAGCCAGTAAACGGTCGAGTCTTTTTCCTGATAAAACCAGTCCGGTTTGGGAATCTCGTAAAAGTAGGCAAAGCACGAATCCGGTTTTTCCATGTCGCCGGGCATAAAGTCGCCGCCAACGACATGTTCATGCACGCCACTCCGGTCAACGGCGCGCGCCCATATCAACTCGCCTGGATGACTCCAGTCCCGATTTTCACCTTTGGGCACATCGCTCCAGATGCCAAAATGGAAACCGATAGGAGCGTGTTCCGGCGGTTCCGGCTTGTCCCATTGCGTATAAGAGCCCCACCAGCGAAAACCGGTAACCGGACGCGGATCACGGCAGAACCAGTCATCCGCTAACACAACCTTGTCCAAAATCGAGACTTCATCCCACCCCCAGAAGAGGTGCGGGAAGGGGAAATCAGGATCGCGACTCTTCAGCGGTGGCTGCGACCATTTCAGAGCCGGTTCACCCTCCTCCTCATGGAGATAAATTTTATAGTCCTCGACTTCTCCTTCTCCTCCCCAGCCAGCGAACGAGAGTCCCTGTTGCCGACTCAAACGGAACCGGGCAAAGGTGTATCCTTCCTGAGCGCCGGGAGGAATGGTGAAGGTGAGATTGTTCGCTCCAGGATTCACTGGTTCATCGATGAATATGTGTTCTCCAGCGTCTGACCAATCCTTGTTCTGATTATAATCGATCCAAACATTCAGCAGTCCTTTATTGGAAGCCGTTACCACAATCGTCACCGTTTGGCCAATGTTCATGGTGAAGGGAAAGCCCACACCGTCTTCATCATCATTGCCGTCGTTATCATCGCCCATCGCATCACCATCCGGCTGGCCGTCAATATCCGCGTCGATGCCGGCTCCCAGGAAAAATCCGGGATTGATCGTATGATAGGCCCCGCCATTGACGTGCAGGGTTGGATAGATCGTGCTGTTGGGATCATCCGGCGCATCGCCAAAATCATACTCTTCGGTTGGCTGGTCGGTGGTGAGTATATAGGCCAGATCCCATCCTTCACCAATGGGCTGACCGGCTTGGAAAATATCGCCAATGACCGGTGTTTTGGGCATGGTCATGCTCACTGCATCATCCTGAAAATAGTGCTCCACTGTTTTCCATCCCCACGGAAAATTGTTGGGTGGTGATGAATAAACCGCAGCGATGCTGATCCAGTAAATCGTATTCGCCTGGCAATTAAACCAGTTTGCCGGCGGTAGCAGAAAATCATATTTAAAGCAGGATTCCGGCTCTTGCATCTTTTGTGGATAAAAATCGCACCCCACCCAGTGTTCATTCAACGCTCCTCGATCAACTACAATCTCCCATATCATCGTTCCGGGATGACTCCACGGCTCATTGGGCCCGACCGGCACATCAGTCCAGATACCGATATGGAAACGTTCCGGCGCATTGGCCGGCGGTGTTTTTTCCAGCCATTCCTGATAAGAACCCCACCAGTGAATGTCGGTAATTGGACGTTCGTCGCTGCTGTACCAGTCATCAGCCGCAATGACTCTCGCATAGATCGAAGGTTCGTCCCAACCCCAGAAACAATCCGGATGAGGCGAATCCTTCTTTTTCTTCGGCGGCTGCGGCCATTTGATCGGCGGTATCCCGTGTCGGTCGTTTTTAAAGACAATGACAATATTCTCACCCGGATCAAAATCCAGAGAAACTTTACCATTGGGCAGGTCGACAGTTGATCCATTGTCGGCATCACCGGAAATGACGATATCCTGTAGTATCCAGCCTGGTGCCACTGATTCGGTGACGTCGATGACCTGACTCGGATTAAGAATGATGAGTTGATTTTGTGAAGGATCTTTCAAGTTGGTGCATAATGTTTGAAAAAAACCACTGCTGAATTGCAGGCAGATCAAAAATGGTGTGTCGTCTTTTGGATTGGCATCTTTGATAATTTTAATCGAGCCGTCTTCTTTCTCGGTAATTTCAACGATATAATCTTCCACTTCGCCATCCGGTGCTATACCATCGTAGCTTAATTGCCGCACCGAGCTAAAGCGGAATCGGAGGTAGGATACGCCCATTTTGGCGTTAGCCGGCACATTCAAGGTAAAGGAATTGGCGCCCGCATTCACCGGTTGCGCCGCGATAAAGTGCTCGCCAGCATCACTCCAATCCCCATCGCCGTTGAAATCGATCCATGCATTGAGGGCACCGGCTGCTGAAGCGTGGACGGTAATCGGAACAGTCTGACCCGGAGCAATAAATGGCGACATTATAACGCCGTCTTCATCATCGAAACCGTTTGTGTCGTCACCGTCTGCCAAAGGTGTGGGTGTACCGTCCGGTTCCGCATCAATGCCGGAACCGAGAAAAAATTTGGGTATAATCACATGCCGGGCGCCATTGTTCACCAACAATGTCGGATAACGTGGATCCGGAGCATCGCCAAAGTCCAGCTCTCTGCCATCCTCTTTTGAATTGATAAACGTGACCAGGATGTGCTCATTCCCATCAACCTGCACATAGGCTGAAGCAGCCGAAACATTTACTGATGAACTGCCATCAGGATCTTTAACATCGATTGCGTCCAATTTCCAGCCACTCGGAATAACTTCTTTAAAACTGTATTTACCGGGTTTGACACCGGCAAAAGTTATCGTAGAATCCGAGGGGTATTTCAGTGTGAATGGCCCAAAGCTGCCGCCAAAATCAAAAGGTGTATTATCCGCCGGATGAGCTTGTTTGCGGATGGTGACGGAACCGAGGTCTGTTTCCTGTTTTATTTCAACCAGATAATCTTCCACCTCACCGTCCGGCCAAAATCCTTCATATTTTAGCCCGGATGTTGTACTGTATCGAAAACGCGCCACTGACCGTCCTGGCTTGGCGCCAGGAGGAACGTAAAATCCCCAGGTATTGGCTCCGGCAAAGACCGTTGTATCGTGATTAAAAACCGACTCGCCCGGATCCGCCCAACTGCCGTTGCCGTTAAAATCCACCCAGACGCCCAGATTGCCTTTGACTGAAGCCGTTGCGACAAAACTTGTATAGGCATCAGTGACCAGATCGTTCAGAAAAACAATCCCGTCCTCGTCATCATGTCCGTTATTATCATCACCAAGCGCGGCCGCATCTGGTTGGCCATCCGGCTCGCTGTCAATCGTTGCACCCAGATAAACAGCCTGGTCGATCAAATGTCTGGCGCCGTTGCTCTTTAACAACGTCGGATAAGAAGGATCTTGAGCATCACCAAAGTCCTGTTCTCTTTCGCCCTCCTTTGAATTGATAAAAGTGACCAGGATGTGCTCATTGGCATCAACCTGCACATAAGCTGTAGCCGCCGACACATCCGACGAAGAACTGCCATCCGGGTCGTTAACATCTATTTTATCCAATTTCCAACCGCTTGGAATGGTTTCTTTAAATCGGTATTTGCCGGGTTTGACGCCGGCAAATGTAATCGTTGAATCGGAAGGATATTTGAGGTTAAAGGGTCCAAAGTCTCCGGTAAACTCAAATGGCGTATTATCCGCCGGGTACGCTTGTTTTCTGATGGTGATTGAACCGAGGTCCGTCTCCCGTTTTATTTCCACCTGATAATCTTCTACTTCGCCATCAGGCCACGGTCCGTCATAGGTCAATCCATATGTGCGGCTATACCTGAAACGCGCCATTGTCTTTCCAGGCTTGGCGCCAGGAGGAACAAAAAATGACCAGGTGTTTGCGCCAGCAAAGACTGTCGTGTCATGATTAAAAATGGACTCTTCCCCGTCCGCCCAGCTTCCATTACCATTAAAATCAACCCAAACGCCCAGGTTGCCTTTTGCCGAAGCCGTTGCGGCAAAGCCCGTGTAGGCGCCGGGGACCAGATCATTTAGAAAAACAATACCATCCTCATCATCATGACCACCGGTATCATCTCCGGTGGCATCGGCATTGGGCTGGCCATCCGGCTCACTATCCACATGAACGCCCAAATAAAGGCCTTGAACAATGATATGGCTGGCGCCATTATTTTTCAGCAGGGTTGGGTAAGACGGATCGGGCGCATCACCATAATCCCGCTCTTCCTCTTGTTCTTCGATCAGACCGGCATCGATTGTTTTGTCGAATTTATTATCCGGCACAGAGATAAAGCTCGTTTCACCTGTTGACGGATCGGCGTCGCTATCCCGGCTATCATCGGAACCGATGTTGGCGGCGGTGAATTCGTAGCCGCCGGGTTTATAAAAACGGACGTAATACTGCCCGGCCTGCAAATCCGAGAATTTGTAAACGCCGGAGGCATCTGTGGTCGTCGTAGCCAGGCTATTCTTGTTGCTGTCGAGCAGCTCGACTCTGACGCCCGCGTGCCCCGGCTCGCCATTGTCCTGGATGCCGTTGCCATTGAGATCATCCCATACCCAGTCACCGATGCCGGACGAAGCCGGTTTTCTATCCCAGAATTTATTGCCGGTCAATGTTTGGTCCTGCAGCGGCTTTTCAACAACGCTATATTGAATCTGGTTGGCATTGATGACCTTGCCGTCGACGCTGGTCGCACCAACTGAGGTATAACCGGATGGATCTTCTTCTACAATATTGTAGAATTCATAGCCCTCGCGAATTTGCAGACCATACCAGCCCTTTGCATCGGTTGTCGTGCTGATGATCTCGATGCCGAGATAGTTCGCATCCTGAGAACCGTATAATCTCACGGTCACATTCGGGATCGGCGTGCTCTCATCGCCGACACTTCCTTCATAAACACGACCTTCAAACTGCAGTGAAAAAGCGGCGCCGGTCATCAGACAAACGCCCAGCATCACCAGGATGAAAATTCGTACGCTTTTTTCCATCATGCTCCCCTTGCTTGTTGTTCAAGGCAACGACTCTAAGGAAATAATTTTTACTGCCGAAATGCTTATTTTGCAAGAGGAAAAAGAAAATCAGCTTGAGCTGCGTTCAGAGAACCCCGGGAATAAATGCAAAGTCATTTGAATGTGTAGATGTGATTTTTCCTCCTACAGTATAGTTGAATAATATTGTATTCTCACCATAGAAGCAAGGGAAAAATAAATTTTTTTGCAAACCTCCGGAGACTGTCGAAAAAGTCTGCCAAGATTTCGCATAATAAACAATTTATACGCTGATCAAAAATGAGACTGACATGACCGTTTTTGACGCCAGGTACAACAATGATGATACCGGCTGTCACGCCTATGATCCGAAAATCCTCAAGTCTGCACTTCTCGGTTTAGCTCGCGGGAAACTATCATCTCGCAAACTCGAAGTTGTCTGCGAAGAGAATATTATTTTTATGGCCTTGACCTGCTGTCAGACGCCGGATTATTCAACCATTGCGACTTTTGTTTCATCAATGGATAACGATTCTCAACTGCCGAAAATTGGAATCACTTTTTTCGACAGTCTCCCGAAGATTATTTTACCTGTGTGCAGAATAAATGTGCGTAAGGTTTAGCCGCAGTGGTGAGAGCGGGGCTATGGGGGATCTATTTATCATCCGACTTTTCCGCATCTATCACTTTTTTCTTTTTCCATATTTTCATATATTGACGCCTCAGAATGAAAGGTCTTTTTTGAGCGACGAGGTCTATAAAACTATTCGTGCGCTCGCAACGGCCGAAAAGAAAGTGAAAGGTTCCCGATTTATCGGCCGGGCGACGCCGGTGCGGTCTCGGGATGAGGCAGAATTGTTTGTTACACTCATTTCCAAACAATATCACGACGCAACCCACAATTGTTACGCCTATCGCATTGGCTATGGACCTGCTGAATACACCCGATTTTATGACGATGGAGAACCCTCCGGCACTGCAGGTCGGCCTATACTGCAGGCGATGATGAGTCATGATTTGACGAATGTCGCTGTGGTTGTCACGCGATATTTTGGCGGTACAAAACTGGGAACCGGCGGACTGATTCGCGCGTATGGCAGTATCGCTGAAGAGGCCCTGGATAAAGCGGAAATTTATACTTTTTATCCCGTCCATACATTAAAAATATTTTGCACGTATCAGCACGTGAATACAATAAAGAGTCTGATTAACAAATTTTCCGGAGAGGTCATTGATTCTGATTACGGCGATTCGATAAGCATGACAATTCGCCTGCATCAATATAAAAGTCAACAGTTCACGCAATGTCTACTGGATCAGACATCGGGACAGGTTGTTCCCGAGAGAGTGTAATCAATGCCGCCCGCTGAACTGATATTATTCATTTTATCCCTATTATTGAGCGCTTTTTTTTCAGGATCCGAAACAGCATATATTTCGGCCAACCGCCTGAAGATCAGATTGTTGTATCGAGATAGCGACAAAGCATCATCAACAGCAACGCTGCTGCGTAGCGATCAGCGTTTTTTATCAACGACGCTGGTGGGCAATAACATTGTCATGGTGGCGTGTTCATCTCTGGCGATTGTTGTTTTTTCAGCACTCGTCAGCGATGCGTTGGTTGTTGTTGTGACGACGGTCTTTTTATTGTTGTTTGGCGAGATTATCCCCAAGTCAATTGCCAGCCAAATGCCCAATCGATTATTACGTTTTTCCGTCAATATATTGCCGGTTTTTTATTTTTTTTTCTATCCGCTCATCTGGTTCGCCGAGCAGTTATCGCGTCTTTTTATTGGCATGATGGGATTAAAGGCAGAATCTCCCAGGATTTTTTCCAGATTTGATCTTTTGGTTCTGGTGCGCGAATACACCTCCGGAAAGGATGTAGAGTTCAACCAAAAATTATTGTCGCGAGCACTCAAACTCCGGGACAAGCGTTTGTGGGATGTGATGGTACCGCGAATCGATATTTTGGGCGTTGAAAAGGATGATGATATAGACCAGATTAAAAAACTTTTTAAGGATAGTGGCTACTCGCGCCTGCCGGTATACCAGGGAGACCTGGACAATATCCTCGGCTTTTTATATGTCATGGACTTTTTCGGTGATAATGCAACCGTCCTGCCCGAGATTCGAAAACCATTGATACTCTCCGAGGGTACCAAAGTGATTGAAGCGCTGAACACGTTGCAGCGCGAGCGAACGAGTATCGCCGTCACAGTTGACGAACACGGCGGTACCGCCGGTCTGGTCACAATGGAAGATATGATCGAAAAATTGGTCGGCGCGATTTACGATGAATTTGATCTTCAAAAAAAGCGTATCAAAGCATCCGGTGAATCCACGCTTGTTGTCGATGGTAAAACGAGCATTGATGATTTACGAGAGCGCTACGACTTTGATATCCCGGAAGGCGACTATGTGACGATCGCCGGATTCATTACGGATAGACTGGGGGCGATCCCCGAATCCGGCCAGGCAATCGATTTTGATACTTTTAAACTCAAGGTACTCGATGCCAGTGAAACAAAAATTGTCAAAGTCTGGTTGACAAAAAAACCACCATTCCAAATAAAACATAATACGGATACTTTACAAAGGAGAAAACAATGAAAAAACAGCTCATCATTCACGCATCACTTTTTCTGCTCACCCTCGTGCTATTTTTCGGGATTACAGCAATTCCCTCCGCCCAATCCATCGCTGCTGATTCTGCTCACGGACCAACGTGGCGCGTGCATGACTGGAGTCGGCCAAGACCACCGATTGTGACGCCGCCGACAACCAGCACGCAGCAGCAAGCCGGCGCGCCACCATCAGATGCTATTGTGTTATTTGACGGTTCTGATATGTCAAACTGGCGCGCCATGGATGGCGGCGCTGCAAAGTGGATTGTCAACGAGGATTACATGGAATCCGTCAGAGGCGCCGGCTATGTCCGCACCCTGCAGGGCTTTGGCGATTGCCAGGTGCACGTTGAGTTTATGACGCCAACTCCTCCGAGAGGGGAGAGCCAGGGCCGCGGCAATAGCGGTGTTTTTCTCATGGGAATTTATGAAGTGCAAGTCCTGGATTCTTATGATAATCTAACCTATGCGGATGGCCAATGCGCCGCTATCTATGGTCAGTTTCCGCCCCAGGTGAACGTCTGTCGAAAACCGGGTGAATGGCAAGCTTATGACATCATTTTCAAAGCACCCCAATTTGCTGAAAATGGCGACCTGCTCAAGCCGGCACTCATCACTCTGTTTCAGAATGGTGTGCTCGTGCATGATCATGTTGAAATCAAAGGTCCGACGAACTGGTGCAGCAAAAGTCCATACCAGCCGCATCCTGGCAAATTGCCGCTCTCTTTACAGGATCATGGCAATCCTGTGCGTTATCGGAATATCTGGGTGCGCGAGTTGCCAGCAACGGGCGCGCCGGATGCTTGTCGTAAAGAACTGATTTTCGGGGAGAAACAATTACAAAGATTTGTCGGGACCTATAAAAATAAATCCGGTGGTGAGCTGGAAATCACCTTGCAACAAGGCCAGCTTTTCTCCAGTTTTCCGGGTGGTAGCAGCGACCAGCCTCTGTTCGCCGAGAGTGACCAACGTTTTTATTCAAAATTTGTCAATGCCGAATACGAGTTTGTCCTGGATAGCGACAGGGTTCGCGCGATCAAGGTTAATGTGACAAACGGTGGCTGGGATGAGTATCAAAAAACGCAATAGGACCTGTTTCCTGGAACCGAATACTTTTTGATGTGTTCATTTATTAAGAATCAGAAATATAATCGATGAGGAAAAAATGCGATATTTATTGATGTTCCTTTTTGTATCCACCCTTTTGGCGGATGAGCAGCAGCCGTCAATAGCCCACCTGATCGCTGAATCGGAAGCCAAACAGGCACTTGTCGAGCGTATTCGACGAGCGGATATTCAGGTTACCGATAATCAAATGAGCTACGATGTTATTTTTTATCATCTTGATCTTTTTCCGGATGTCAGCTCAAAAATTTTGTATGGTGATGTCAGTATGCGCGCCGTGGCATTGAAGAATGGTCTTGAAAAAGCGGAACTCGATTTCCTCAATAATATGGTTGTCGATTCGGTGTTTTTTAATGGCCAACCAACATCGTTTGAACATGTAAATAATCTGCTGACGATAAATTTTGACCAGGTTGTCGGGAAAAATAGTCAATTCACAACGCGGGTTGTGTATCATGGCAAACCGTCGCAAAGCGGCTTTGGCGCTTTTGGATTTGACACTCACTTCGGCAAACCTATGATCTGGACATTGAGCGAACCTTTTGGTGCGCGCAATTGGTGGCCGTGCAAAGATGCGCCGATTGACAAGGCCGATTCCGTGGATATTCGTGTGAAGGTGCGATCAGACCTTATCGTCGCGTCCAACGGCAATCTTGTGGATGTGTCGGAGAAGAACGGCTTTAAAACATACTTTTGGCAGGAACGTTACCCGATCGTCACCTATCTTGTATCGCTCGCTATTTACCCGTACTCTACCTATTCTGACTGGTATGTGTCTGCGAATAGTGATTCGATGGAAGTGCAATTTTATGTGCTGGATGGGTATATGTCGTACGCCAAACAACAGAATGCCAAAACGGTCTCCATGATTGAGACCTTTTCGAATATTTTCGGCGAGTATCCATTTATAAAAGAAAAATATGGCCATGCCCAGTTTTTGTGGGGCGGCGGCATGGAGCATCAGACCATCACGAGTTTGGGCGGTTACGGTGAAGGTTTGATCGCTCATGAGCTGTCGCATCAGTGGTGGGGCGATATGGTGACCTGCGAAGATTTTCATCATATCTGGCTCAATGAGGGATTTGCCACCTATTCGGAGGCGTTGTGGTGGGAATCCCGATCCGGTGAAGCGGCACTGCATCAAGACATGGCTGCCAAAGCCTATCTCGGCGATGGAACGATTTACGTCGAAAATCCGTTGACGGACAATATCTTCTACTATCAAACCACCTATGCAAAAGCAGCATGGGTGTTGCACATGCTGCGGCACGTGGTTGGAGATGATATTTTTTTTGACATGCTCAAAACCTATTATCACGATTTCAAGTTCAAAACGGTCAACACTGACCAGTTTAGAGCGCTGTGCGAAAGCGTATCGGGCCTGGATTTGGAGTCTTATTTTGATCAATGGATTTACAAAAGTGGCGCGCCGTTTTACGAGTATGTCTGGTGGCACGAAAAAGCTGATAGCGAGGACGAGTGGCGGGTGATGGGTGTTCTTCGTCAGGTGCAGTATCCGCATCCGGTTTTTGAGATGCCGGTTGATATCCAGATCAAAACCAAAAGACAGGAAACAACAGTTGTCCTGCAGAATAATCAGCGTGAGCAACCGTTTGAATTTGTCGTCAAAGGTGAACCGGAGACCGTTCACATCGACAAAAACAACTGGATTCTGAAAAGAGTGAGCCAGATATCCGAGCCCTATTTTACCGTGCGCACTGTATCGGTCACTGATGATAAATCCCGGCCTTTGTCCGCCATAGCCCCCGGCACCACAGCGCATATTACTTTTTCTTTACAAAACATGGGTACCACAGCGACGAATGTTACAGTTCGCCTGTCCACGGATGATGCGGATATTCAATTGAATACATCACGCATTGATGTTGGTGAAATGCGACCGAGTGGTGAATTTACCAATCTGGATCAACCCTTTATCGTGCAGGCGACGGAAGACGCCAGGGATCACCTTGCTTTTTTGCAGATCAGCGTCGAATACAGCGGTGGCGCAAGTCTCCCGCACGAATTTTATATTCCGATCGGTTCCCCGACGTTATTAATTGTCGATGACGACGCCGGCGCGGATTATGAAAAATATTATCCCTCGATAGCGGTGCAGGGCCGTCAATTTGCCTCTTTCTGGACGGTGGCGCAACAAGGTATACCACCACTCGATACCTTGCAAAGTGTGCAGCATGTCCTCTGGTTCACCGGTGACGACAGCGTGTCGACTTTTACCAGGGAGGAACAAACTCTGGTCGCTGATTATTTATCGGGTGGCGGCCATCTTTTGATCAGCGGTCAATCGATCGGCTACGATCTTGTTGAAGACGGCGATGAACAAGATGTCAGTTTTTATCATAATGTCCTGTTTGCTGATTATAAACCGGATATCATCAGCGACATCGCGGTAGTCGGTTTGCCAGGCGATCCGGTCGGAGACGGGCTCACCATTCGGTTTGAGGACCTCGGAGACGGTGCGGGGAATCAAAATCGTCTTCGCGAGCTATTGCCAGTGGAGCCGGCGGTGCAGTCCTTTTTCTTCTTGCCAAGCCGAAAAAGCGCCGGGATTCGCTATGCAGACAGTGTAAGCGGTGCACGGCTCGTTTACGTCGCTTTTGGTCTTGAAGGTATAGAGGGTCCCAAAGAGACATCGGCTGCCGAATTATTGAGCCAATCGATTCAATGGTTCAAGCAAATTGATACAAACAGTCAAGAAAACAGTAGCACACTACCGACAGATTTTATTATTGAACAAAATTATCCCAATCCGTTCAATCCGGCGACGACGATCCGATTTTATAATCCCGAGCGTAATCAGGTGCAAGTGGACATCTATAATGCGCTGGGTCAAAGGGTGCGCACGCTGCATGATGGGCTGCTCGAAACTGGCTGGCATGTCATGTCCTGGAACGGACAAATGGATGACGAGGAAAGCAGTGCCAGCGGCGTGTACTTTGTACAGGTTCGAACGAATAGTTCAAATCAATACGGGTCAAAAACTGTCAAGATGTTGAAACTCAACTGAGGTGGAAATAAAAATGCCGAGAAATCAACAGTGCCGGCTTAGGGGGGTCACCAGCACCGGGGGGAGATCCTCGGCATTTATTATCTTTATGATTTGGTTAAATATATATTTATGATTTTTAAAAGTAAATACAGGAAATCACGTATTTTTTTGTAAGAAATGTTCATGTTTCGGCACAGGATAGCTAAATATGTTCATGATTTGTACTTGTTGACATATTTTCTGAATCAATGTGGCTCACCGGAAGAGTTTACTATCTCAAACGCAATATTTTTGCATTGACCTTGACTATTTTTATTTTATATTTACAGTCATCTTACCCAAGATAATCAACAAGTTAAAACAATATTCATCTGATGTGAAATCGACAGAGGGGGAAAGAGAAAACAATGAAAAAAGCAAGTTCGTGTGATGATCTAAAATCATGGAGTATTTTTCAAGAGCTGGATGATATTTCAAGCACGACCTGGAATTTGAAAAAGGTTTTGGAATTTATTCTCCAGGCAGCTCTCGATCTTACGGATACTATCGATGGAACCGGCAACATTTCTCTGGTCAAGGAATACAGGAACAAGCAGTATTTAATTCCTTACTTTATTCATGGGAAAAAGTACGAGGGTAAAAAGAGTATTCCAGTCGAATCTGATTTTGAGATAATGCTTCAAGCGATAAAAACAAAAAAGACAATGAACATAAATCAGGGAGATGCTGATTGGCAGAAATATTATTATGAGCGAATACCAAACATGAAATCAGAACTCGTCGTTCCACTCAAGGTAAGAGGAAAACCAATTGGTGTTATAAATCTGGAGAGTCCAGAAAAATTTGCCTTTACAAAAAGCGACGAAGAAATAGTACAGAATTTAGCAAAAAAGGCAATTATTGCCATCCAAAGAACTCGACTCATTAATAGCATTAAAGAAATCGGTATTGCAGGTTGTACAAAAAAAGAAAGTGATTTAGTAGCGCTAATTCTTAAACGGGCATCCGAGTTTTTAGGAGCATATGTCGCTTCATTCTGGAAATACCATGATTTTTCTGAAAATTTTATCTTCCAAAAATGTATTGGACATCATAATGAATTATGTGAAAGAAGTATTGAAATAAGCTTTATAGGTAGTTATTTTGGCAAAGTGCTTAAATGCAAAAAGATTGGCATTGAAAAGTTGGAGAGCATTTGCAAGAATAAAAATTTCAAACAAGACTATTTTTGCAAGCTTTTGAATGACGGACTGAAAAGCATTATTTCTCTTCCTCTTTTTATAAATAATATTCCGGTTGGAATCATCAACTTGTATATTGAGGAAGAATTAAATAAGGAAAAGTGGAAGGATAGTTGGGAGAATAACTTTTTAGACTTGTTAGCTGCTCAGGCATCTATCACAATTTACAATCATGAAGTTTATAAAAATCTGGAAGAATCAATTGGCAGATCAAGCTTTTCCTACATTCGGGATATGATAAGATTGATCACGCATCGTCTCAATAATTCGGTCGGGAATATTCGCGCGGATGCAATTGATCTATTAGCTCGTCCATCAACATTGGAAACAAAGTCAAGGTATATAATTGAAGGCATAAAAGAGGAAGCTGAAAAGGCGCTCCGGGTTCCGGAAGAGCTGGGTAATTTTGTCGCACGACTCGATACCGAGAAGGTTTCTGTAAAGGTAAATGAAGTCGTACAACAGATACTATCGCAAGAAAAATATGAGGGCATTGAGTTTAATCTGATAAATCTTGAGGGACTTGCTCCGGTAAAAGCGAATTACGGGATACTCAGAGAAATTTTTGCCGAGTTGTTTAAAAATGCTTCCCGAGCTATGCCCAATGGTGGAGAAATTACCATTTCCGCAAAAGTGTGGTCAGGTGATCGAGTGAGGATCACTGTAAATGATACTGGTTATGGTATAGCAAAAAATGACTTGAAAAAGATATTCGACTATGGTTTCACCAACTGGAGAGATGGAAAAGGAGTGGGGGATGGATTGGCTATAATCAAGACCACAATCGAAATTGATCATAAAGGCAGAGTATTTGTGGACAGCAAGGTTGGCGTTGGAACAACATTTATTATCGAACTACCGATTTATTCAGGTTAAAATGGGAGAAAAATTATGCAAGAGAATAAAAAGTGGATTGCGTTAGTGGTGGAAGACGACGAAAAGTGGCTTGAAAGAGTCAAAAACCTGTTGGAGGAGAATGGTTTTTATGTCGTGACTGCGGAAAATTTGACCAATGCATTAAAGATTCTTGATACAAGCCAAGACTTTCATTTTGCCCATATCGATTTGCAATTAGATAAAAACACACTGGTCGAAGATACTTTTGAAGGGTGGAAAATTCTTGAAACGATTTTAGACAAAGGAATGAAAAAGATAGCACCGGTATACATTCTGACCGGATATATGGATGAAAGTGATGTTCAAGACAGAATGAAGGTGATCAAAGAACATGAAGCGACGTTTTTTATGTCAAAAAAGAATTGGGATGCAAATCTTTATATCGACAATGTCGTTAAGGCGGTTAATCAATTAGGCACACAATTTTACATCAACAAGAATTTGATATCATGAAAAAAGCAATCGTTGTAGAAGATGATCCAAGATGGCGAACTCGAATCGCCAAAATTTTAGAGGACGAGGGTTATACCGTTATAAAATTTACCAAATACTCGGATAGAGTACGGTCTCAGGTAGCGCAACCCAATTATCATCTCCTGGTTGTTGATCTCAAGCTGAATCATTTGGAATTAGGCAAAAATGAAGGTTTTGAGATTATTTCACTTGCTCGCCAAAAGAATGTTGGCATTCCCGTCATAATCATATCAGGCTATATTGATTTTGATGGAAAGCTGGTGAAGAAAGCTTTTAAAGAAGAATATTGATCTTGACAAATGGCTTAAAAATCTGGCCCAGTCATATGACAAGGCAACTTTTACGATTTTCGAAAGACTGGTAACTCACTATTATGAATTGAAGGAAAAGGCAAGAGCTGTTTGAATTTTCAAAAGGGAATAATATCAGACGGTACTCTTTAGGAGAAATTTCAAATAATTAGACAGCAAGATGGGAAAATGTCGTTTGATAAATGATTAGAATTGCCAGATATTTGCAGCCTGATGTTTTTTAAAACATCGAGCAGGTTTCAATGAATCCCCATATTCATTGGTAGGATTATAGATCAAATCAATAACAGAATGGGATTATTATGAGAAAAGATGGTATGCTGTTATTCATCAATGTCGCTTTAGGGCTATGCCTTGGCGCCGGCGTGGCAACATTTGTAGCGCAAGTTACCAGCTGCAATGAGCAATCGAAAATGAATGAAACAAGTCTTGAAACGAAAGTAATCATGCTCATTTTTCTTTTCATAATTTATTTTGCCAATATTTTACGGACCTTTTTGGGTTTTGTCAAATTTTATCAGGATGAATCTCTCTATGATCCGGATTATGAGAAGCTGATTGATGATCCAGGAAAATTGTACAATATTAGGTTAGTTGATTTTATTGCGATGATGTTAATCATACTATCCCTGATTTTTCAGGGGATGATCCTTCATCTCTATGCGGTCTTTGCATGTATCTTTTTTATCTCATCAGTTCTTTTTGTTATACGCAACCTGATTCTGACGAAATCTTTTAAATCAAATAAAAATGCTTCCATAGCTGCCAGAGTCGATGATGATGAAATAAAACAGAGAACTGATGTTGTGACAAATTGGCTTGTTTTAGATTCCCTATTTCTGATCCCGGCTTTTATATTGATTCTTGGAATATTTTTTTCAGAATCGATGCGAAATTTATTGTTTGGATTTAGTGCGGCGATATTGCTCATCATCTCATGGTATGACATCTGGAGAAACAGGACATATTACTTTGGGAGCGCACCGCATGCCGCTTGATAACAATATTTTGAAACATATAAAAAATACATATCTTTTCCACGCGGACATCGAGAAATCACTCGAGCACTACTATGCTGCATTGAATCAAACGAATAATCAAGAGGTCTCTGATTATGGACATTCATTAATTTATTTTTTGCAATCGGCACGTAACTTTTGGGCGTACAGCCTGGACGAGGATAATTCGTTAATTACCATTACAACAAGATATCCCCGGGGACGCAAACCATATGTACTCGTCTATCCCATCGGAAATGATATAAAAAAGCTGTCAGAGAGATGTTATGACATTGCGTTGGACATAAGAAAATTGACTGGCGAGAAAGTCATATTAAAAAAAGTGCCACAAAGGAACTATGAGCATTTTATTAAAATGGGTTTTACTGATTATAAAGAACACCACGGCTGGAACGTCAACTACAGATATGATGATGACGACTATCCTGAATTTCTTATTGATGTGGAGCATTATGTCAAAGGGATGAGGGTTGAAAAAAATATACCTGTTCCATACGCCCCAAAGACAACAAATCTTCGTGGTTATGCCCGTCGATTCATTCGTTGGCTGGAGCGAGAGAACTGTGGAGCACAAGTTCAGACTCTTGATGGCGAAAAGGATGTTGCTGCCGTTGCTGATATGATACACAATTGGGCGAAATTTAGAAGAGATCGTCATCCTGAGGAAGATTTGAGTGACTTGATCGACTCGCACATGTGTTTCCTGAACGGCCTTTGGCACATTCGCGATAAAATAAATGACAATTCAACATTTGTAAAAGAAAAGTTAAAAAATGCAGTCATTCTGACTATATACAAAAAATCAAAAGGCAAAATTTTAGAGTCTGTCGTCGGATTTGGTCTTATGGATGCCATATCATACAATACTGCCGGATTTTATTCAGAGATTGCCTTGCATCAAAGAAAGAAGACCAAAGATTGCTCATGGGAAAAGATTTCTAAATGTGGTATTCCTGGCTGCGCTGAAGTATTATTGCTCTTTATGCTCAAAAGTGCAGCTGAAAAAAGATTTCGATATATTAATTTTGGCGGATCAGAGCATGAGCTGCTCCAGAAAAATCGGATGCTTAAATTTCCGATATTCTTTGAGAATAGGATGAGACATTTAGTTCTTTATTAGTATTTTTAGTTTGAGATTTTTTGAGAATCGTTTTATAGATTCGCATTTCGTATTAACAATTGAGTAGTTAATGCAAATTCATCTTGAATGTCAAGAAATTCATCAATTATAATTCATTCTTTGCAAGAATAAAGTTTACGAGGGAAATAGATGTCACTCATTAAATCATTGGAATTGTCCGATATTAACGATCTAAAGTATGCTAATAGATCGAGCTGGTATCTGCTGGTCGGTACATTCTTTGCAATAGGAACAGGTGTTGCTTTGGGAATTATTTTTGAGTATGTTGCACTGCCGCAAGACTGGCACAAAATTCTTCTTGGAATGCTTTGTGGGCTCCTTTTTATAAATATTTTCTTGATGATCATGCATTTATATTTTGTTTATCACGGATATAAAGCGGTTCAAACTGGCTATGAAGCGATTTCGAAGATAGACCAGGCGATTTCAGAAATAGATGAAAATGTGAAAAAGAGTCACAAGACACTAAAGTTTGTTTTCGATGCCGAGGCAGCGATGCGATCCATGCAAAAAAACCGCAACCAACTTTTAGATGTTCAGTATGCAAAACAGATGGAACTGGCTTCGACTGATAATCGAATCGAAAGTGTTGCTTTGGCTATTTCTGATGTGAGTTTGGAGCTGGCTGGTGACGAAGATTCATTTCAAGAAATAATTGCTGAAAATTTAGCCCAGCAGGTCGCTTATGAATATTTTATACCATCCGAGAAAAAGGTCCGTCGAATGATCCAGCAGATCTTTCGATCTTTTATCATAAAACTGGAAGAAAATGGCAAGGATATTGATGATCAAAAGCGAATTAAAAAACTGTTTCGTGACATATTTCGTGTCCATGTTGTAAATGGTGTTCGGATTATGAATACGTGCGTCGTCATCAATCCCAGGGATACGGAACCGTATGGGTGGATCGTTCCGGTTCTGCAAAATCCGGAACTTATGGTGCGAATTGATGAACATTATCATGACCTCATATGTGATCAGATGGATGAATGGCGTGAACGAGAAGAGCGCGAGGGAAAGGGTTCGTTTTTTCCCGAGCAGCATCCGGAATTTATTGACATTTGGCTATAATATGATCCGCTTGCCCTATTTGAAAAAATTTAAATGGTCGTACCTGGATTGCGAGCGAATGAAGCAGGTTCTCAGACAAAGCGATGATCCTGTCTCTTATACAAATAATAACCTCTATATAATTCAAGCAGCCCGTAGTAAGCCTCAGATGTATGACGATGGAACTAATTTTTTTCTATTTTGCCAGGCCAGAGAGTTGGAGAGAAAGTGGATGGTTATTATACCGCACGGGCCTGATGTACATAAGCATATACTACAGCTGGGACATGACTTGAAGGCAAAGTACGGCGAACAGGTGCTCATAAAGAAGGTAAATCCCGAATTTAAAAAAAAATTAGAGACGACGGGCTACTTTAAAGAAATACCATTGGCAAAATATGGCGAAAAGAGAGACATTGCCTTGCTTCCAGA
>JAFGKD010000117.1 GCA_016928775.1 Candidatus Zhuqueibacterota bacterium
CGAGCTTGTCAACAGTGAAACCGAAAAAAAGATCGACGTGCTTTTCGAAAAAATGACACTCGATGAAAAAATCGGGCAAATGACGCAGCGTAACGCCCGCAGCGGCTCTGAACAATTTGAACAGATGATTCGTGAGGGCAAGATCGGCTCCATCTTGAACGAAGTTAATGTCGACGCAGTCAATAAAGTCCAAAAAATCGCCGCTGAAGAAAGTCGGCTGGGAATTCCGCTCATCATAGGTCGCGATGTCATCCATGGATATCGAACTATTTTCCCCATTCCACTTGGCCTGGCTGCCACCTGGAATCCCGAGTTAGTCGAAATGGGATCGAGAATCGCCGCGCTCGAAGCGCGCTCTGTCGGAGTGAACTGGACGTTCGCCCCCATGATGGATATCGCGCGCGATCCCCGCTGGGGCCGCATCGCCGAAGGATATGGCGAAGATCCGTATCTGGCAAGCCGGATGGCAACTGCCATGGTGCGGGGATTTCAGGGCGACGATTTGTCCGATCCCAACGTGCTCGCGGCATGTATGAAACATTTTGTCGGGTATGGCGCCGCTATTGGCGGACGTGATTACAATACCACGTACATACCGGAGCAATTGCTGCGGGATATCTATTTGCCGCCGTTTCAAGCGAGTGTTGAGGCCGGTGCGGCAACGCTGATGACCGCATTCAATGATCTCAACGGCATCCCGGCGTCCGGCAACGAGTTGATTCTGCGCAAGATCCTCAAAGGGGAATGGGGATTTGCCGGATTTGTCGTCAGTGATTGGGCATCGATCACCCAAATGGTACCGCACGGTTACTGCGCCGACCATAAAGAGGCGGCAGAAAAAGCGATACAAGCGGGCGTAGACATGGAAATGGAGACGCCCTCGTACGCCGATCACATAAAAGAATTGCTGGACGAGGGAGCGCTGTCCATGGAGATGATCGACGATGCGGTGCGTCGTATTCTGCGCGTCAAATTTGCTCTCGGATTATTTGAAAATCCTTATACCGATCCGGCTCAATACCCGGCTTTGCTGAATAACGACCATCTTGCCGCCGCAAAAGAAGCGGCACAACAAAGTATTGTTTTGCTCAAAAATGACAATAACGTGCTCCCGCTATCCAGGGATTTACAACATCTTGCAGTCATCGGGCCGTTAGCCGATGCGCCGCACGATCAGTTGGGTACATGGGCGTTTGACGGCAAGAGTGAAGATACGCAGACACCTTTGACCGCCTTGCGCGCTTTTCTCTCTGATGATAAAATTCACTTTGAACCGGCGTTGGAGTACTCGCGCGCCAGAGATACCAAAAATTTTGCGCGTGCTCTCGAGTTGGCGCAAAACTCGGACGCTGTCCTCTTGTTCATGGGTGAAGAATCGATCCTCTCCGGTGAAGCGCACTCTCGCGCCAACATTGACTTGCCCGGCGCCCAGGAAGAGCTGATCAAACAAATCGCTCAAGCCGGCAAACCGACGATTCTGGTGGTTTTGGCCGGACGGCCATTGACCATGGGTAACATCCTGGAAGATGTCGATGCGATATTGTACGCTTTTCACCCCGGCACCATGGGCGGCCCGGCACTGGTCGATCTTTTATTTGGCGAGGAGTCACCCTCCGGCAAATTGACTGTCACATTCCCCAAAGTTGTCGGACAAATCCCCATGTACTATAATCATAAAAACACTGGCCGCCCGCCGCAAGCCGACTCATGGGTGCATATTGACAGCATAAAGATTGGCGCCTGGCAAACATCGCTTGGAAACGAATCCCATTATCTTGATGCCGGTTTTACGCCGCAATATCCGTTCGGCTATGGATTATCCTACACCACATTTGAATATGCTGACTTGAAACTATCCGCTGAACAGATTACATTGGGAGAATTCATCACCGTCTCCGCACAGATCAAAAATGTCGGTGCCGTACAAGCGGACGAAATTGTGCAACTCTACATCCGTGATCTGGCGGCGAGCATCACACGACCCGTGCGTGAGCTCAAGGGATTCAAACGTCTCACCCTCAAACCGGGAGAGTCTGTCACTGTAGAATTCGAATTAACCGCGCACGATTTGGCATTCCCCGGACCGGATATGGTGAAAATCACCGAACCGGGTAAATTTCACGTCTGGATTGCGCCAAGCTCGGCTAATGGTCTTTTTGGTGAGTTCACTGTTGTTGAATAAGTTGTTTTTTTATAGCAGCTATCGAGGGAGGCGTACACTTGGAGGTTTATCATGAAAATAAAATTGTTCATTGCCGTCTTGTTTTTTTGTGCCACTTTACATTTTATTATCGGCTGTGAATCCGTGCCCGAGCCGGCGTACAAAACGTATGATCTGACACAGCAAGAATGGGTCGGCCGCTGCATCAGTTACTCCGGCTATCGCGCGGGACAAAATCCGCAAAAATTCATCTACCCCAGCCAGGAAGAGGTGCTGGAAGATTTGAAAATTTTGGAAAAAAACTGGATTTTGATTCGAACCTACGGTTCCGATCAGCACAGCGAAGACGTGTTGCAGGTCATACGCCGGGAAAATATCAATCTCAGGGTGATGCTTGGTATTTGGCTGGATGGCGAGCCGGGCTATGAAGCAGACAATGCCAAACAAATCGACACAGCCATCCGTCTGGCGAATGAATACCAGGACATCGTTGTCGCCGTTAATGTCGGCAATGAAATTTTGGTGCACTGGTCCAGCCACAAGGTGCCGGAAGACAAAACGATTCAGTACGTCCAGAAAGTTCAGCAAGCCATTGAGCAGCCGGTGACCGTCGCCGATGATTTCCTCTATTGGCGTGATCACGGCCAAAAGCTGGCGGAGGTCGTTGATTTTGTCACCATGCATACCTATCCCATGTGGGGCAGGCAGGATATCGATACAGCCATGCCGGTCACCCTGGAGCATTTTGAGAGCGTCAAAAAGGCGCTACCCGGTGCAACAATCGTTATTGGTGAAGCTGGCTGGGCAACCTACACGATCGGCGAGCTGCACGCGCCACGCGCCGGCGACGAGGTCAAGCAAAAACGTTATTTTACCGAACTGATGGCCTGGGCGAAAGATAACAACGTCAATGTCTTTTTCTTTGAAGCGTTTGATGAACCCTGGAAAGGCACCGGCACCGAGGGACACTGGGGACTGTTTTCCGAAGGACGCAAGGCCAAATTGGCGATGCAGGAATGGTATCCGGAGCTTGTGCCGGATGGCCCGACATCACCTAATTACGACGAGACGCCATAGAGGAAAACAGCATGCGTGATCACACTATTTTTCTCGGCACCACTCCCCTTGATCACTCGCAAAAGCGGGTGAATGGAACATATGTTGAGCTGGACGGGGAACGTTGCTATCGCATAGAACATTATGACCAGATGCCGCCATTTTTTATGAGCATTGTCAGCGACTCGGATCACTGGATGTTCATCTCCAGCACTGGCGCGTTGACCGCCGGTCGTATCAATCCGGACAATGCGCTTTTTCCCTACTATACGGATGATCGTATCCACGATTCCGCTGATCAAACGGGCAGCAAAACAATCATTTTACTGACCGCACAAAACAAAACCTTTTTATGGGAGCCTTTTTCGCATCGTGGCGCAGGTCTCTATTCTGTACAAAGAAATATTTACAAGAATATGTGCGGCAACAAGATTTTTTTTAAAGAGATCAATCACGACTTGGGCGTGACCTTTTGCTACGCCTGGCTGAACAGCGAAAAATTTGGCTTTATTAAACGTTCGACGATTGTCAACATTGGTGAAACGGCAGTCCGGATCAATCTCGTCGACGGCATACAAAACATTCTGCCGTACGGCATCGATCGCCGCTTCCAGCTCGAATACAGCACGTTGGCCGACGGCTACAAAAAGAACGAATTGCTGCCCGAAACCGGGCTGGCACTATATCGTCTGAGCTCCATTCCAACCGACAAAGCCGAGCCCAGCGAGGCGCTCAAGGTCACGACCGCCTGGTCTGTTGGTGCAGAAACAGCGAAAAAATTGCTCTCGGCACGCCAGCTTGATATTTTTCGCACAGGTCAACCAATAGAGCAGGAGATCGACGTCAGGGCAGCCCGTGGCGCCTATTTTGCCAATCTGGATTTTTCTCTGGCACCGAAAGCGGAAAAACAGTGGCTTTTCGCCGCTGATATCAATAAAGATTCCACAGATGTCGTGAATTTGAATAATTTGATCCGCGAGGGAAAAAGCCTGCGCGACAAAATTTTGCAGGATGTTCAGACCGGCACAGAAAACCTCATGAGAATTGTCGCAAACGCTGACGGTCTGCAAAAAACCGGCGACGAACTTTTAAACGCGCGGCACTATTCAAACGTACTATTCAATGTCATGCGCGGCGGCATCTTTGAAAACGACTATTGGGTGAGCAAAAGCGATTTTATTGATTTCGTAAAAACAGCCAACAAAGTCCTGGCAACGGCGAGCGCGAGTTTTTTCGCTGCACTGCCGGAGCGCCTCAATTATGCAGAGCTCCTGGCGATATGCACGGGCCGGGATAATCCACGTTTGGAAAAACTCTGCTATGAATATATGCCGCTCACCTTTGGTCGTCGCCACGGCGATCCGAGTCGGCCGTGGAACATTTTTGCGATAAATATCAAAGACGAGCACGGCAATAAAATTCTGAACTATCAGGGCAACTGGCGCGATATTTTCCAAAACTGGGAGGCGCTGGCCTTGTCGTTTCCGGAATATATCGAAAGCATGATCGCAAAATTTGTCAATGCATCGACTGTGGATGGCTATAATCCCTATCGCGTCACACGCGACGGTTTTGACTGGGAGGAGCTCGATCCGCATGACGCCTGGTCTTATATCGGCTACTGGGGTGATCATCAGATCATCTATGTGCTCAAGCTGCTCGAGCTTTCGGCACACTATCATCCCGGCAAGCTCGAGGTTCTGCTCAACAAAGCGATTTATTCCTATGCGAATGTGCCATATCGCATCAAATCATACGAGCAGCTCTTGAATGATCCGCACAATACTATCGATTTCGATTACGCATTGGCTGAGCTTGTTAAAGCTCGCGTGCAAGAAATCGGCGCAGATGGAAAATTTGTATGGGACAAAAAAGAGCAACTCCACCAGGTGACTCTGGCAGAAAAGCTGTTGGTCACGTTATTGTGCAAGCTCGTCAATTTTATCCCGGAAGCCGGCATCTGGATGAACACGCAGCGTCCGGAGTGGAATGATGCCAATAATGCTCTTGTGGGCTATGGCGTCTCGATGGTGACGCTTTATTATCTGCGTCGATTTATCGCGTTTTGTCGGCAGCTTTTCCGCGGCGCCTCGGCGTACGCCGTTTCGAAACATGTCGCCGAATTATTGACAGCCAGTCATAACACCTTTGTAAAATATCTCGGACTGCTGAACGGGCGAATGTCCGACAAAGATAGAAAGAAGATATGTGACGAACTGGGAACAGCGGGTTCAGTTTATCGCCAGGCCGTTTATGCGGGTGTTGCAGAAGTACAGGAAACCATCTCTGCGGCAAGACTTTTCGATTTTTTTGAAACGGCCTTAAAATATGTTGACCATTCTATAAGCGCAAACAAACGTCAGGATAACCTTTATCACGCTTATAATTTAATTGACCTCAAAAAGGAAACGGAAATATCAATTCGGACGCTGTACGAGATGTTGGAAGGCCAGGTGGCCGTGCTCAGCGCGGGACTTTTTTCCCCGGATGATGCCGTATCCCTGCTGGATGCACTGCGGCACAGTTCACTTTATCGAAAAGATCAAAACAGCTACATGCTCTACCCGGATCGGGAGCTACCCAGGTTCATTGAAAAAAACACCCTTCCCGCCGAGGTTGTCGAATCTTCGGAATTACTGCAAATGATGCTGCGAGAAAAAAATCGCAGCATCGTCACGCACGATACCAGGGGAAACGTCCATTTTAACGGTGCTTTCCGAAATGCCAGACTCCTGCGCCAGGCGCTGGAAAAGATGCCGGGAACGCCCTACGAAGCATTGGCAGAACAAGAAAAACAGGCACTTCTGGATCTCTATGAAAAGATGTTTGATCACCAATCCTTCACCGGTCGCTCCGGCACTTTTTATAAATATGAGGGACTGGGATCGATTTATTGGCACATGGTTTCAAAGCTGCTCTATGCAGTGGCGGAAATTTACCATCAAGCCGTACAATCCGGAGCGGACAAAGCTGTTCTCACTCGTCTTGCAGATCACTATTTTAACATTCGCGAAGGCATCGGCGTGCATAAATCGCCCGAGCAGTACGGCGCTTTTCCAACTGATCCCTATTCGCACACTCCCGGATTTGCCGGCGCCCAGCAACCGGGCATGACCGGCCAGGTGAAAGAAGATATTCTCAGCCGCTATCTGGAGCTGGGGTGTGTCGTTGCGGATGGTGTTGTTTTTTTCTCCGGTGAGTTGCTAAAAAAAGCAGATTTTACAGCAAAGGCAGAACTCTTCCGCTATTACGACGTCTTTGGTGAGCAGCAAGAGATCGATCTTCCGCACGGATGTCTTGCTTACACGCTATGCCAGGTTCCGGTCATTTATCACGATGCGGAATTTTCCCGGATTGAGCTCACTTTCAAAGACGGCTCAACTGTCCGCCAGGAAACATTGGCATTGGATGGACAGAAAAGTCAAATGATTTATAATCGTACCGGAGAGATTCGCCGGATTGATGTCTATCTTGCACCCTTTTGGTGATTCAAAGCCTGTAATTCTTTTTTGCGAGAAAATACGCGAGATCAACGATCACCTCTTCCGCTTCGTCCAGATCAAGGACATGTTCAGCGACCAGTTCGGCTAAATAGCGCGCATCGATGCGGCGAGCCACATCGTGGCGCGCCGGGATGCTCGGAAAAGCGCGGGTGTCATCGTTAAAGCCGACGCCATTATAAAAACCCGCTGTCTCGGTCATCAAACGACGGTAACGCAGCATCCCCTCGCGACTGTCGTGGAACCACCAGGCCGGTCCGACCTTCAAAGCTGGATAGTGCCCGGCCAACGGCGCCAGCTCGCGCGAATAGCTCGTTTCATCAATCGTGAACATGATCAGATTTAATCTCGAATCATTGCCGTATTTATTGAGCAGGGGCTTGAGATTATTCACATAATCTGTCGCTGAGGGGATATCGCCACCCTTGTCGGCACCAAATTTTTGGTAAATCAACGTGTTATGATTCCGAATCACGCCGGGATGCACCTGCATGGTCATGCCATCCTCCAGGCTCATGCGCGCCATTTCCATGATCATATGGCCGGTGAACAGCCTGGCATCCTCAGGTGCGGCCTGATCACGCATAGCTTTATCGTACAAGGTGGCCGCATCGGTCTTTGTCAATTCGATGGTAAACGGTGTGGTCACACCTTGATCGGTCGATGTCGCTCCCATTTCCTGGAAAAAAGCGCGCCGGCTTTCCAGCGCTTGAATGAATCCCGAATATGTCGACGTGTCAACGCCGCTCACATCAGCCAGTTTTGTTATATTTTGTCGCCAGCCTTTGACCATAAAATCGGTCACATTATCGGGACGAAAGGCTGGAATAATTTTCCCGTTCCAGCCGCTCTGCCGGATCTGTTTATGAAACTCGAGCGTATCCGTCGGAGCGTCTGTGGTGCTCAGCACTTCAATATGAAATCGTTCAAACATGGCGCGAGGAAGATTTTCCGGCTTTTGCAGCGTCTCTTGAATTTGATCGTAAATCTCCATAGCGGTTTCGCCAGTCAAGCGTTTATTGACGCCCAAAACAGTGACCATTTCATGCTTGAGCCAGGCGCCAGTGGGTGTGCCGCGGAACAAGTGAAAATTATCCCCGACAATCTGCCAGATTTTGCGATGATCTGTCTCGGAGGCACCGCCATCAATGCGCGGTATACCGAGAGACTCCAGCGGAATACCCTGGGAATAGAGCAGTCGAAACAGATAGTGATCGGGAATGATCAACAATTCGGTTGGATCGGGAAACGGCGCATTTATCGCAAACAGCTTTGCATCAACATGGCCATGCGGGCAGAGGAGTGGCACATCCTTGACGAGATCGTACAAATGCCGTGCGATCTTGCGCTCCATGGTATTCGAACTAAAATATCGATCAGGATGTAAATCAAGAGGAGGTTTTTCGGTCATGGTGTATCCTTTCATCGTCCGATAAAATACGAGAGCGCCAAGGCCACTGAGCTACGATATGATTAAATTTTTTCTTGGTGGTTTCGATGTTTCAATTTTTTACTCAAGAAACACGGTTTTGTTGCCTTGTAGTACAAAGTATTTAATCTGCTCATCCCCCTATAATTCCCAACGGCTCGCGCGTCTTCCAAGCGCCGCGAGTGAAATCCGGAAAATCAACTGTTTTACTGCGATTCGCCACCGAAATCTCGGACAGCTCGGTGACCGCGCTCCAGGCCGCCGCATCATAGACATCCAAATCCGGCGGTGTGCCTTCTATCAAGGCGGTGATCAAACGATAGTCCTCGATGTAATCCATACCTCCATGCCCGGCGCCACGCGCTTCTTCAGCTTTCGCGCCCCATAAGGGATGTTCGTACTGTGGGAAATAAATCTCCAGTTCTTCCCATGCATGTGCCGGACTTTTATCTTCAATATGAATACGATTGGGCCATTTGCGCGCTATGCCTTTTGTCCCTTGCACCAGATTGATGCGCGAGTATGGCCGCGGCGAGGAACAATCGTGGATGACAATGATGGTTTTGCCCAGCTTTGTTTTAATGATGCTGGTGTTGACATCGCCCAGAGCATAGTTCATATTCGCCCATTCGCCGTATGGGCCGAATTTTTTTTCAGCATAGAGGTTCAAACCGCGGGATGGACTGCTGACGGATACAAGATAGTCGAATTGATCGCCGCGATTGATATTCATGCATTGCGCCACTGGACCCAGCCCATGTGTGGGATAGAGATTGGCATTTCGCTTGATGGAATGCGCTGTTCGCCAGAGCGCCTCACGTTTGCCCTCAAAGTCAAATTTTAATGCGCGCAGATCATGCAAATAGCCGCACTCTGCATGAATGATTTCGCCGAGCAGCCCTTGTCGCACCATATTAAGGATCATCATCTCCTCGCGATCATAGCAGCAATTTTCCATCATAATGCAATAGCGTTTGGTGCGCTCCGATGTTTCAACAAGCTGCCAGCATTCGTCAATTGTCAAGGCTGCCGGGACTTCGGTCGCGGCGTGCTTGCCGTTTTCCATCGCTTCAATGCAAACAGGGACATGCCATTCCCAGGGTGTTGCCGTATAGACGAGATCAATATCATCCCGCGCGCAGAGATTTTTAAAATCAGATTCGCCGTTGCTATAGCCGGTCGGCTTGGGAAATCCGGCCTCGGTGACGATTTTTTGGGCGCGCTTGACCCGATCTTCAAACAGGTCGCACACGGCGACAATTTCAGCGCCTTTAATGCGTGACAGATTGTGCACATGTGCCGTCCCCATGCCACCGACGCCCACGTAACCAATGCGGACTTGCGGCAGTTTTGCAGCGGTGAAGAGCTGCGCCGGCTCAGTCAGCGCATGTGCTGCCCGAACACCGCTGGCGGCAATCGCAGCTATTCCGAGTCCTGCGGCGCCAAGTTTGAGAAAATCACGCCGATCAACATTTCTGACATATTCATTTTGACTCATACTCAACTCCTTCCTTTTGGCAAACCATGCTCCACAATCTTTACACCCTCATCCACCTTAACGATATAAGCCTTGCCGCCCTCGCGAGCGATCGCCCCGGCCACTTTTTCAGCGTCTTGCGGAGCGTAGGCAAACATGCACCCGCCGCCACCGGAACCGTTGATTTTTGCGCCCAACGCGCCAGCATCACGTGCTGCATGGATCATGCGTTCAATTTTAGGCGTTGAAATTCCCAGTCCATCTCGCAACTGCTCATGGTGTTTGGTGAGCAAATGGCCAAATTGCGCATGATCAAATGGATTGTTCTCCATCAAAACTTTGGCAACCTGAGTGATCTGTCGATTAACAATCTGCGATCGTAAAACGTTGGTCTGGTTCTCGGACAATCTCTTTGCCTGGGCATCGATGTCTTTTTCACCAATGGTGTAAATATCAGCGTTGATGCTCCTGAGCCCTTGCAAAGCGCCGTTTTTTACTCGCGCTAAAATACCCTTGGTATCTTTGGGCTCCAGCGAATCGCCGAGCACAAATGATCCGAGCGTGACGGATACGCTTTGCGGCTGGACTTTTCCAGCAAACGATATGAACTGCACGCCTCCCAATGCCGAAGCATAATGATCCATCATGCCACCGGGTTCTTTGAATTCGAGCACTTCAGATGCATGCGCCAATTTTGCGATTGTTTCCGGCTCGTGCGCACGTTCGTCATCCGCCATTTTCAATAAAAAAGCAGTCCATGCCACAACAAGTGCCGAAGAGCTGGATGTTCCGGAATTGATCGGAATATTGCCGCGCACCAGTACATCCACTGCCTGGCGCAGATCGAGGCCGGCGCGCTGCAGGACATTGAGCGTGCTTTTAAAATAGTCGCGTTCCTTGGAATAGCGAAGCGGATAAAGAAACGCAAAAGAGTCATACTCGCCGACATCAGGGCAGTCGAGACGAATTTTGTCATCCGTTGAAAATCCGCCGGTAATGCTGATTCGCAAGTTAATAGCTGCCGTAATGACCGGCAAACCCAAATAATCCTGATGCTCACCAAACAGGCAAATACGCCCTGGTGCGGATACGGAAAGAGTCCTGGGCATCGTGTTCTCCTAAAATCATTAGCCTTCCCTCATGGTGCTTGTACAAAACTTTTGAAATTACAAATTTCAAATGTAAAAGCCAAAAATTAACGTACGCCTTTAGTTTTATTGATTTTTTCCTGCCAAAATTTGTAATTTTAGCTATGCCGATATTTCAACTCACAAACGAGCTCGTATTTCCGCATCCCGCATTGGCTGAAGACGGACTCCTTGCCATTGGAGGTGATCTGAGACCAGAGCGGCTACTGTTAGCTTATTCGAACGGCATATTTCCCTGGCCTGACAGCGAAGAGGCGCCAATTCTGTGGGCGTCGCCAGATCCCCGCCTTGTGTTGTTTCTCGAAAAGTTTACGATAACAAAGCGGCTTGAACGAACTATTCGCCAGGGTAAATTCTCCTGTTCATTTGATGAAAATTTTGCTGATGTCATTCGCCACTGTCGCCACATATCGCGTCGCGGACAACGCGGTACCTGGATAACCAAAGATATGATGGCGGCGTATATAAAGATGTTTCACCTCGGCTACGCGCATTCTGTTGAAACTTATCTGGATGGTCAGCTTGTCGGCGGTATATATGGCTTGTCATTGGGCGGCGCCTTTTTTGGCGAATCCATGTTTCATCTCGTGAGCGATGCCTCCAAAGTTGCTGTTTATTTTCTCGTTCAACGTCTCAGAGAGTGGGATTTTGACTTTCTCGATGCACAAATCAGCTCACCACATCTTCTGAGTTGGGGTGCGGAAGAAATTAGTCGCGATTTTTATCTGCAGATTCTCAAGGCATCACTGCACAAAAAGACGCATCGCGGCAAATGGTAGGGCGATGAAAAGCTTTGTAGGCCATGCACCTTAAAGTCGTATCCCGCCCGTCCCATTTCACGTCTGACGTTTCACCTCTCTCCCTACTTCATCTCGAGCCGTCCCCAGGTTCGCACCAGGAATAGAATCGAAATCGCAGCGATTAACGTGGTGACAAGTGCTGGAATGAGATTGCCATACAGGTAATAGCCAGCGGCAAATACGGTGCTGTAAACGGCCAAACATCCCATGACCATACACAAAATGCCCAACGGCAGATCACCTTTGGTGGCTGTTTCTTCAACAGGATTTCCCGCGCGTTCGAGTCTGCTTAATAATGTCTTCCAACCTGGGCCTCCTGGTCGTACTAATGAATAAAAGCTGCGCAACTTTTCATCCGACGCCGGTTTGGTGAAAAGCGTAACAACCAACCACGTCATTGTGGTGATGGAGACGCCAATAATTAAATTGATATGCGACGGGAACGGCTGAAATCCCAGTTTCGCATGGATGATTTCCAAATAAAGCGCGATCAGGAACGAGACAATCATGCCGGCAATTTCAGTAAAAGCGTTGATACGCCACCAGAACCATCTCAGGATAAAGATGAGTCCGGTACCGGCGCCGATTTGCAGCAGTATGTGAAAAGCTTGCAGCGCATTGGACAACAGCAAGGCAATCGCGCCGGCGAACACCATGAGCACCACTGTTGACATCCGGCCAACAGCGACCAGCTCTTTTTCAGTTGCTTCAGGTTTTATAAATCGTTTGTAAAAATCGTTAACCACATACGAGGACCCCCAATTGAGATGGGAGGCCATGGTTGACATGTAGGCGGCGATGAGTGACGCGACAACAATACCCAAAATGCCTCGGGGTAAAAACGTCAGCATGGCCGGATAAGCGAGATCGTTTTTGATGATATTCGGATTGACGTGTGGAAAGGCTTGCGTAAGCGTTGTCAGATCAGGGAAAATGATGAGAGAAGCCAATGCCACAAGAATCCAGGGCCATGGGCGCAAGGCATAATGTGCTGCATTAAAAAACAGTGTTGCCCCCATAGCGTTTTTTTCATTTTTAGCTGAGAGCATACGCTGCACCAGATATCCCCCCCCGCCAGGCTCAGCGCCGGGATACCAGACACTCCACCATTGCACCGCCAGCGGTATGAGCAGAACAGGAATTAGATTTGTGGAATCGCCAAAGTCAGGCAAAAGATTTAAATGTCCGGCAACATTGGGATGTGCGAAAAGATTGCCGAGACCATTCACTTGCGGTAGTCCCACCGCAATGATAGCGGCCATTATCGCGCCGAACATGGCAAAAGAGAAGAGGAAAAAATCTGTCGCCAATACCGAGCGCAAGCCGCCAAGGCCCGTATAAATAACTGTCACCAACATGGCAACAGCAATGGTCTGGAGCGGTGATAAATTCAACAGTACACTACCAATTTTTATCGCCGCCAAGGAGACGGTCGCCATGATCATGACGTTAAAAAATACGCCGAGATAGATCGCGCGAAATCCGCGTAAAAAAGCCGCGGGTTTGCCGCTATAGCGAATTTCATAAAATTCAATATCGGTCATCACCTTGGAGCGACGCCAAAGTTTGGCATAAACAAACACCGTCAACATACCGGTGAGGAGAAATGCCCACCACAACCAGTTGCCGGAGACGCCGTGTGTTCGTACCAAATCTGTCACCAGATTCGGCGTATCTGTGGAAAAGGTAGTGGCGACCATGGAAACGCCAAGCAACCACCAGGGCATATTTCGTCCAGAGAGGAAAAATTCCGTAGAGCTCTTGCCGGCTTTTTTCGACGTGAGTACACCGATGGACAAGATTACCACAAAAAATGCGGCGACGATAAGCCAATCACCCGTTGTTAGCAGCATAAGTTATCTCCATTTATTCGGACAAATGTCCTCGTTGATTTCCCGTCCGGCATGAATATGCCGAACGATCGCTTCTCCATTAATGTCTATATGCGTAAAAACATCTCCCGCTTATACAACCAATAGCACAAGCACCATTCCAAAAAGAGCACGAGCAGTGCATTAATCACAGCCACAACCGGTGCCGCAACGCCCAGCCACGATAAAAAACCGCCGCTAAAAATCGCGACATAGCCGTTGAACCATTGTCCACCAACGGTATTGCTGAACAGATAAATAAAAATCGGATTCATGCCGACTATGATAAAAAAGATGATGCCTTTTTTTAAGCCGGCAACATCGACAAGCCAGTAAAACAACGCCAAAGTGAGCAGGCACCAGCCGCCGGACGCTAAGACGAAAGAGCTGGTGCAAATACGTTTGATGATGGGTGTCAGGCCGGCAATATCCAGGCCATAGCCAAAAACGAGACCAATAACACCACCCCAAACCAGCAGCTTTATCTTTTTTATATCGGTCCGAGTGCTGCGCAGTATACGTCCGGCGATCACACCCCACATGGTATGCGCTGTCGTCGGCAGGGCATTAATCGCTACCCAGTGACCACTGCTGAGATGTCCCATGAGCTGCATATCCATCCAGGAACCAAAATTGTGATCCGGCGTGAACGGCTGGTTATAGCCTGCAATCGGCCAGATACGATACAAAAATTCGGATAATCCAAGAATGGCAAAAGAAATAATAATTTGCGTTCGCAATGGAAGTTTCATGAGCAAAAAAGATATCATGATCGTGAAGGATAACTGGGTCAAGACATTCCAGAGCTCCCACACCAGTTTTTGATTATAGCCGCAGTGCAAAATAATGCCTAAAAAAAACAAGATAACGCAGCGAAAAGCAATATGCTTGAATGTTTGACTCCACGAGTCACCGCGCTCCCATCGCCGCTGTACAGAATAGACCATAGCGACGCCGACGATAAACATAAAATAAGGCTGGATCAAGTCCCAAAAGCGCAGACCATTCCAGGGATGATGATGGAATTGTCCGACGAGCCAGCCAAAGATTGATCCTTCAGTTGTCACTTTGGATAACGCACGATAAAGACCAGTGCCCTCAGCGAGGAGAGCAAACATAACAAGACCACGGAAGAGATCGAGAGACTGCAGACGATTCGGCTTCATAGGTTCTCCCTGGATTGTTTTCATAAAACCTCAAAGATTAAGAGAACCTTTGAGGTCTCATTTTCACGCAGGTTGGGAAATCAGAGGAAATTCATTCAAGAAATGAAGATAATAAATTTTATTTGATAAGCAACATTTTCCTTGTTTGTATCACATTTTGATCTGGTGTTTCGATCAGCAAACGACAAAAATAGACGCCGCCGGCAACAGGGTCACCCCTCTCATTAGTCCCATCCCACAAGATTTTATGGAGACCGGCTTTTTGTTGTCCGTTCATCAATGACCGGACACATTGACCCTGCGAATTGTAAATCTCTAAAACGACATGATGCAGATTCGATAACTCGAATACAATCGTTGTTGCAGGATTAAATGGATTTGGAAAATTCTGTAACAGCACGAATTCGGGCAAAACCGTTTTTTTCTCTTGCTCAACATTGGAAAACAGCAGCACATGCTCATCCATCCAGCTCACCCGCTCCTCGATCCAGTATTTCAAATAGTCGATCTCGTCCTGAAAATCTTTAAACGAATAAAAGATATTGGGCATTGGCCAAAAACCGGTACCGGGCTCTCCGGGTGCAGGCCACAGGGTAAAATTTCGCGCTTGTGCATCTTTTAGAGTATCAGCAACCGCATCGATAAACCTGAACATCCTATTGAGATCAAATACAGAATTGCGCGTCTCTTGCCAGCGACGTTTTATACCATAGTTAAACGCGGGATCATCCAACAATATCTCCCACCAAAAGGGCACCTGAAAATCACCCCCGCCAAGATAGAGCAGCGTCTCTAACATCCAGTCATCGGTATCCTCCCCGTCATAATAATCGGCCAGGCCAAAGGCCAGGTTGTAATCCCATACCGGGCCAATCTTCAATCGACTATTGTTGCTGTCGCGGTCTTTATATAAAAAAGTGGATAATCGGTACGAATCCACATTTTTGCCAATCTCGGATACCAGAAAATAATCAATGAACGAATTGATATCAATCCAGGCCGGATAGCCACGTGTCGGATCATCAAAGTGGGGACTGGCCATCATATCTTCAAAATCGTCAATATAATTTTGAATATAGGTGCGTTGCACCGGCAGCATATCTACAAAAGAGGGATAGTGATATTGATAATAGACACGTCGACTCGAATTACCTGCCGGCAAATGTTTCGAGGTGAATCCCTGCGTCTCGGCGCCATCCATTTTGTCGATTTTGATAATATACCCGCCTGTGAGCGGTTCTCCTTCGATATCTGTAGAATCCAGAGTTGCAATATCAACTCTGTCATTGTCACGTTTGATTTTTTCCATCAAGATATAAACGCCTCGGTACTCGCCGTTCAAAAAGAGTTCACAATAGCGTGTGCGGCTGGCATATTGGCCGAGTCGGCGGGATAGATCATACGCCAGGACGTTGCGCAAGAAGGATCGATCAATGAACGGTGCATTGAGAATCCAGTCGTTTTCTGGTGGAAGTCCCATAAGAGACACATTCAAATTTTCGCCATTTTCATCGCGGGTTTCCAGAGCGTATTGCTTTTTCGGCCAGCTTTGGGAGCTTGAGCCCCGCGTTTCAATGCCTATTCTGCCATTGTAATTATTTGCCGGCTCATCAAGTTGATGAGTTTTACCAACACCGTGATAAACAATACGCATGTTCGCATCAATTTTGGGCTCATTAGGAATAGTCCTGTTGTTTGTGTCAATAAATACCAGCGGTAGATTGGATTGGGTAAAATTCGTAAATGGATCTTCTGTTGCAACAAGCTCGGCGTTTACAAGAAAGTCTGAGCTGCTCAAATTTGCATTCAGGCCGTGAATCGCCAAAAGATTGGTGCCGATTTTAAGGTTGTTCTTGTGTTCGGTGATATTAAAAGTATCCTGCCCGTCCGCCTCATGCGTTGTCGAAGCTGCTGCATTCCAAACGATGGCGACATCCGCATTCGCCTGCGCCACCTGGACGCCGTTCAGATAGGCAACAAATCCATCATCGTAGCGCATATTCAGATTGAGCCGCTCGATATTGTCAAAAGCATCCTGGGTGAGAGAGAATTTGATGCGAATGTAACAACTTGTATTGGGATTTTGGCCGCTCTCGTGCATCTGTGTGGCCAGATCGAGCGAAATCAAATTTTCATAGCCAGAGTCCATTTCATAACCAACCCCTCCCGGCGCGCCGGAACAGGACTGCCAGTCAGAGTCCGTGTAACTCTCTCTGGCGCGCCACGTCTGGCCGATATCCGTTTGGGGCACGAGGACACGCTTTGTTGCCGATTCGGAGAGAATAACCTGGTCGGCGAAAAGTCCACTGATCGATAATATCCAGCACAATAAAAATATTATTGTAAATTTAAATTTCATATTTTTTCCTTTCACACGTCCTTTCCCCCGATCAAGCGTCGAAAATTTAACGATTCGGCACAATGCAAGTTCCAAAATTACATAGGCTTGCTCCAGCACCAGCCCTACGATCCGGCTCTAAGGGTATCAGGCTGGAATCTCACATCCTGGATCGAACGACTTTTTACTCACGTTGTTGCGCCAACAGACCGTCATGCTGTCGTAAAAAGACAATTTTTTCAGTCATGTTTTTCCGAAAAAAAACGATATGACGGATGCTTTCCCCCTTGCAATCCAATTCCATATGCCAGCTGTCGTTGTCGCTGTCGGGTTCGAAAAGCTCGATCATGATATTTTCGAGAAAAAACAAAGCCCGCTTGCCGCCCACATCTGCAAGATAACCTTCTTTTTTGCTTATTGATTTGGGCGGTTTGTCCGATGTTATAATATCCGGTATCTTTACATTGAGCATCTCCGCCCACACCCTGACTTTTTCCTGGATATCATTAACCACAAAACCCAAACGGGTTGTACAATCTTGATTTCTCTCGTCCATGGCCAGGTATTATAGTTGACTCACAAGCTTCCAAACGTCATTCGGTTGTCTCGCTTGTGCCAGGATATCTTTTATTTTTGCCACGATATCGGGATGAGCCTTTGCCACATTGTTTTGTTCGCCAATATCAGTACTCAGATCATAGAGTTCCAGCTCGCCGCGCGGATCAAACCGAATCCCCTTCCAGTTATGCACGCGTATTGCCTGATGTGTGCTTTTTCCCTCATGAAATTCCCAATACAAATAGGCATGCTGCTTTTGTTCCTCGGATTTGCCTGTGAGGGTCGGCAGAAGAGAGAGACCATTTATGTTTTCTGGCGCCGGGAAACCGACGATCTCGGCCAGCGTGGGCATGATGTCCCAAAATGCCGAGGGTAGATTTGATGTGGCACCGGCAGGGCAATGTCCCGGCCAGCGTACGATCATGGGCACGCGGATGCCACCTTCGTACAGGTCGCGTTTTATACCACGAAGCGGTCCGTTGCTGTCGTTGTAGTCCGGATCATTCAGCCCTTCCCGATGCGGACCATTATCGCTGCTAAAGATCACCAGGGTGTTCTGGTCCAGATTCAATTCGTCTAATTTTGCCAACAGCCTGCCGATGTCTCTGTCCATGCGAGTGATCATGGCGGCATGCCCTTTTTGCGCTTCCGGCCAGTCGAGATGTGCGTACTCGCCGTAATCGGGCACTTCAAGTCCGTGTTGATCGACGATCCAATGCTCATTATTGGCATGCGGTATCGTATAGGCGAGATACAAAAAGAATGGATTATCCTTGTTTTGTTCAACGAACTGCAATGCCTCACGAGAAAAAAGATCGTGCGAATAATCGACACGTTTCGTCGCTGCGCTGCCGATCCCCTTCGCATAGCCTTGATCGGCGACCACATTCACGTTATTGAGCTTTACTTTTTTTTCATTGCGCCACAAAAAATCGGGATAATAATTGTACGCTCTAATTTGATTGAGATAGCCGAAAAAATAGTCAAAACCTTTTTTATTCGGCACACCCGTTGAATCTGCCTCACCCAATCCCCATTTGCCGATGAGGCCGGTCGAATAACCGGCGGTCTTGAGCAGTTCGGGCAGCGTGACATCTTCCGGCGCCAGAGGTACAGTGGCGTTGCCGCGAATGCGCGCGTGCCCGGTATCCAGACCGGTCATTAAACAGCAGCGCGACGGAGCGCATACCGTGCTGCCGGCATAGTGATCAGTGAAACGTATACCTTCGGCGGCCATTTTGTCCAGATTGGGTGTTTTGATGTTTTTTTGTCCATAGCAGCCAAGATCACCATATCCCAAATCATCTGCGAGAATGTAGATGATATTGGATCGCCGCGAGGGTTTTGAACAGAAAAACAGGGGTGTAAACGTCATCGTCGCGGCAGCGCCGATGTTTTTCAAAAAAGAGCGTCGTGATGTTAAATTATTCAAACGAGAATCCTCCCACATGCTAAAAAGCCGAATAGTCTAATCAACATTGATAAATAAAATAGAGAACAAGCCAACTGCTTGTCACAGGTTTACAATAATACATCTTTTAGGTGGGAAAATCAAGGATAAAGGCCGATGATCAGGAGAATGACATCACATACGTCACAAGCTCTTCCAGGTTGACAATCGCCAGGCCGATTGTGGTATCGCAACAGCCATAATAGATATAAATATCCTTATCGACAACCACTGCGCCGGTGGGAAAGATAACATCGGGAATATACAACCCGATTTTTTCATAATAGGTCTCCGGTTCCAGAACAAAGTGGGGTGACCGAGCGATCACCTGTCGCGGATCCTGCACGTCGAGCAGCATTGCCCCCACGCGATAAACGACGTGGCGTGTGGGAGGATGAACTTCTTCCACACCGTGGTACAGTGTCAGCCACCCTGCAGATGTTTTAATCGGCGGTGCAGCGCCGCCGATGCGTTGCCCTTCCCAGCTAAACTGCGGCTCAATGAGCAGCTGCGGCTCGCTCCACTCTAATAAATTATCCGAAAAACAGATGTGCATGGCTGCTCGTCCCGGCTTGACATCCGGCCCGACATAACCTTGTGGACGACGCAGCAGAACATATTGACCATTGATTTTTTCCGGAAACAGGATCACATCTCGGTCATCCATCTCTTTGGGTGTCGGCCAGCAGAAGTGTTGCCAATGCATTCTATCCTTTGAAATGGCGATGCCGGAGCGCGTCTGGTTGTCTTTGGAGTCGCCGCTGAATCCCGGATATTTGGCTTCAGACGATTCCGGAATGCCTAATCCGGTTGGATAACAATTCCAGGCATAGGGACGAAACGCGTAGGTCATGTAATAAATCTCATCAATTTTAACAATACGTGGATCTTGCACACTGCCGAACCGGGAGCCGGCCATCTCGGGCGTCCAGACCGGTTCGTTACTCACGTGCCGGAAAGACAGACCGTCTTTGCTCTCGAGCAGACCAATGTAACAATGGAACGGACGCAGACCACCAGCAGTGCGCTCATATAGATAAAAGGTGCCGTCTTCATAGATGACGCCCGGATTAAAGGTGACGGCCATGCGCCAGTCAAACAGACCAGGACGGATGACAGGATTTAGCGTATGGCGCAAAAAAATCGGCCTTTTCATTGGCCCTCCAGTTGCTTTTCATTTTGTGGATGTGGAATATACACATTGTTGGGCGAATCACTCCAGATTTTTTCGCAATTCCATTTTTAAAATTCTGATCTGGACAGTGACATCAATCGACACTCTGGCAATACATTGGTTTGCTCGGCGCGGCCTTTGGTCGCATTTATTACCAAATAATGTGGACTTATAAAGCATTCAAAGTTGTTTAAAAAAATGATTGTTCCATTAACTCAGAAAAGCAGTGCTTGTTTGGAGTGCATTCTCTTCGTGAATGCATGACGGCGAAGCTGTCAAGTTTGGATGCTCGC
>JAFGKD010000118.1 GCA_016928775.1 Candidatus Zhuqueibacterota bacterium
CGCCGAGCGTCGCGGAGATGAATTTCTCGATCCTTTTTGATGTTGTTTTGACCAATTTATAATTTTCCCTTTTGGTATTCTCAGCGCTTCTTTGCGATCTTTGCGGTTTTCTTTACGTTTAAAAACTTTGCTAAAAAAACACAATGGTGTAGATTTGTAACACAGAAAGGCCAAGCATGAAAACTCGACGCTGCAGCTTTATTCTTATCTGCTTTTGTTGTTTTGCGATTTCCAAAGCAAAAACTTTTTATGTAAATAGCACGGCTGGCTCTGATTTGCATCCCGGGACAGAAGAAGCACCCTTTGCCACCATTCAAAAGGCGGCGGACATGATGCAAGCCGGCGACAACTGCGTGATTCGCAAAGGAACGTACAGGGAGAGCGTTCGAGCCAGCGCGTCCGGTGTTGCCGGACTGCCCATCCAATTTGAAGCCGCTCCCGGCGAGTCGGTTTATCTCACCGGTCTCGATCCTGTTCCCCAAAACGGTTGGCAGCTTCATAGTGGCTCCATCTACAAGGCGGATGTATCATCACTCGGCCATGTTTTGCAGGTTTTTGTCGAGGAACAGCGCATGGAAATCGCCCGCTTCCCCGACAACACCAGCGAAAACATGATGTCCCCGATTTGGGGAGAGGCAACCGATGTTGTGGCGCAACAGAAACCCGCTCTCTCGCAAATCATTGATCCGGCTCTCGTCCAAAGCGGCCAGGATTTCAGCGGCGGAAACCTCTGGCTGCTCACCGGATTGAAATGGGTGGCTTTCAGCTCTCGCGTTGAGTCACATCAAGGGAACTCGATTTTTTTCGTTTTTCCGGGTGACGCGAAGAGCTATGCTTATGAACCTAAAGCGGGCAGCAATTATTTTATCACCGGACTTTTACAATGTTTGGACACAGAAAAAGAATGGTATTATGATCGAGCGACCCGGATGCTCTACTTTTACGCCCCCGGAGGTCTTGATCCATCACGACTTGATGTGAACGTTCGCACACGCCAGTGGGGTTTTGATGGCGCAGGTCGTGATTATATCACATTAAAAAACATCAACTTTTTCGCCGCCGCAGTCAATTTGAGCAACTCGGAACATTGTCTTGTTGATGGTTCACATATTTTTTATCCCGTACCATTTTATGAGGCTGATGCCTGGTCCACCACTGAAACGCCACAAAACGCGGCGTATGCCGCCATCAAACTGGGGGGACAAAACAATACACTTCAAAATTGCGAGGTGGCTTATTCATGGGGAGAGGGAATCGCGGTATTCGGCAAGAATAATATGGTGAGCAATTGTCTCATCCACGATATCAACTGGCTCTGCACCGACGCGGCTCCCCTGCATACCAGTGGTTCGGGGCATATTTTAAAAAACAATACAATTTGCCGGGCGGGGCGCTCAGGCATCGTCCACCGAAAATCTCAAGCGCTTGAGATTGCCTATAATGATGTTTATGATTGCGGCTTGTTAACCACTGATCTGGGCGCCACTTATTGCTGGCAAACCGATGGCGGTGGCACGATCATCCATCACAATTGGGTGCATGATGTGGTGACTCCAGCGCACACGGCGGGCATCTACCTTGATAATGGTTCGAGTAACTTTATCGTGCATCATAATGTGGTGTGGAATACGGATGATCTCGGCATCCAGACCAATCTTGATGCCTACAATCATGAAATCTATAACAATACCATCTGGAATTGCTCTCAAGCTATGGGCGGTAGCGGCGGCAATAATATTTTGGAGAACCAGATCGTCTACAACAATCTCTCAAATTCAACACCCTGGTTCGGCACGGATGTGCAGCAGAATCTGACGCATAACGATCCCAAATTTGTGGATGCGGAGAACGGCGACTTTCGCCTGCAGCCCGATTCACCGGCGCGTGACGACTATATTGTCGCAGCTGTCTTCCTGAACGGCGGCTTCGAAAGCGGCACCGCCGGATGGACCGGCGCCGGTTGCGATTTGGTGAGTGTAGATGATCCCGTCCACACGGGTAATCTGGCGGCGTATGCGCACAATCGGAATTTTTACTGGGAAGGTGCCAGACAAAGCATCACCGAGGTGCTCAAGGATCACGGGCCCGGGCGATACACGCTCGAAGCCTGGGTGAAACTTGCGTCGGGCTCAACCAGCGCTTTTTTGCGTTTCAAGCTTGTTGATGATAACGACGATCGCTATCTCGGAACACAAAGAAAATGCAACGCCGATGAATGGACAAAAATTTCCTACGCGACCAATCTCACATGGGCGGGGCCGTTGCGCGAAGCGGTCTTTGAACTGATGACGACCGGTGGCGATGAGCTGACGCCTTTTTATGTGGATGATTGCGCTCTCCTCACACCCGAGTCCCCGGACACGACCAGGCCCCGCGGCGGGATTCCAATTCCAGGAATTACTGATGATGTGATCGATAACAAGGTTGATGCAGGCGCCTATGAATATGGCGGCAATAATGCAAACTGGCGGGCAGGCTCCTCCCTCTCGCCGCTGCAACCGGAGTTGCCGGTTGCTGTGCGCTCAGCATCGGGTCATTCGATTCTACTTCGGCTGCAGCAAAACTATCCCAATCCCTTCAACAACAGGACGAGCTTTCAGTGTGATATACCCGAGCAAGGGCACGTACTGCTGGTCATCTATAATGCGCTGGGTGAAAAAGTGAAAACGCTCGTCGATTCTCAGCAGCAAGCAGGACACTTGGAAGCATATTGGGATGGTACGGATGCTGACGGAAATTTTTTAGCCTCCGGCATCTATTTTTACAGAATGACGCTCAAGTGCGGCGAGAACCTTGCGCAAGAAACAAAAAAAATGATGTATCTCAGGTAAACAAAAAAGACAACCGGCCATTCTCAACGATTAGCCTGTATTTTTTAGCGCACGTCTTCTCGGTGCATAATACTCGAAATAGTCCCAGGTGTCACCACGCCCGAATACGCGCGGATCACCGGAGGCTTTGAGCTTTTTCATCAAGGTGTCGGCTAGTCGTTTTTTTACCTCGGCAAATGCCGGCTCCTGCGCCACATTATTGATTTCATTCGGATCGTTTTTTAAATCATATAGCTCCTCAGCGGGACGTTTGGCTACGGCCAGATCCAGCAGGTGCATGACTTGTGGATCGTCCGTATTCGCCATCATGTAGGATTTTGTCGGCCCGGCATCAATATCACCATAAGCGCCGGGAGGATCGTTATCTTCACTTTTTGTCGGATCTCCTGCTGGCCAGCGCTCTGGCTTGAAATTTCGGATGTACAAAAAATCTTTGGTACGAAGTGCACGACATGGATAACCGACACCTCCTTCCCTCACCCAGGCGTGCCGCTCCTTGCCGACGAGTACGCTACGGCGTTCCTTTTTAACCTGTCCCGCTGCAGATGATGTCAACAATCCCATGAGGCTGCGCCCGGTCATATCCGAGCACAAGGGAATTCCGGCGGCTTGCAGAAATGTCGGGGCAAAATCAGTTTGACTGACAAAGTCCTCGATGACCCGTCCCCCTTTTACTCGAGCACCCCAGCGAATCGCCAGCGGCATGTTCGTACCCCATTTGTAAAGATTGGATTTGGCGCGCGGAAAAGGCATGCCGTTATCTGACGTGACAAGAACCAGCGTATTGTCCAGTTCTCCGCGTTCTTCAAGCAACGTCAACATTTTGCCCAGGTGCGAGTCAAAATGTTCGATTTCGACATAATAATCAAGAATATCGTTGCGAACCGCCTCAGAGTCCGGAAAGATTGCTGGCACGTCGACGTTGTCCGGATTCTTGCCGGAAGCGACACCCATACCATATTCGTATACTCGATGCGGCTCTATGCTGCCACACCAGAAACAAAATGGTTCATCGGGATTTTTTTCATCCAAAAACGCGGCAAAATTTGCCGCATAATCAATGGTGGACATTCCGTAGGGCGGTTGATTTCGAATCTGATTGTACGCAGGCCCCGCAGGATTCCGATTTCGCCCGGCATCTTGTATATCACCCGGTCCCCAGCCTTTACCGGTGTATCCGACATGGTATCCACTCTCTTCCAAGAGATCGGGATACACAATAAATTTCGATGGCAACATACTCCATAGATTGGCACCTTCTTCGAGTCGCCAGTGGTACTGGCCGGTGAGAATGGCACCACGGGATGGTGTACAGCTCGGCGCCGATACATAACAATTGGTAAACAACACACCTTCCCTGGCCACCCGATCAAACGCCGGCGTATTCAGTTCGGCTGTTCCCGCAATACTGGCATGTGGCCACGACCAATCATCCGCGATGGCAAAGAGGATGTTCGGCCTCGCTCGCCGGGAACAGCGTAAAGTCGGCAAAAATGCCGCCGCTGTCGCAGTGCCCATGGTTTTCAAAAATGTGCGTCGCTTCTGATTCATAATCCCTCCGGAGAACAGATAAAAATGATAAACGCAACATTGTACATTGGGAAAAAATGACTCATTTTTTTATTTTCCACGTTTTAATTGAATAGGCTTCCAATGGCATATCCTGCAAATCTGTACCATCAGACAACGGCGGCAGTGACTGTTCAATCATATTCAGCAATTCGAAACCGACGGTCGGCACAAAAGACCTCACACGAGCCGAGGATGCTACACCTTCAATTTCATACAGGCGCAAGATAACATCGTTCGACTGCTCACACTTTTTAATAGCGCTGATGATGACGTTTGATGGATCGACTGAGAAAAAGCTGTAGGACTCGGGCAGATAGCCTGCGTCCTTTCGAGGGGGATCGACGAGAACTGCCAGAGGCTGGGCGGCACCAACGCTGGACTGGAAATCACCGCGCCAGTCATTCGGATGTGATGTGAGCGAAAACCGAAAAAAGTGATCACCCGCCTGCAGATACCAGTTTCCCTTTTGGTTACAGCTTCGTCGACTGCTGAGCAAAAGTGGTTGCAGAATGGGATAAGCGACTGGATGGGACGTCGGATCAAGCCAATCAAAAACAGCCACCGAGGAGCTCATTGTGACGCCCCACTCACCGTTGTTGGCGTGAAACCAATCCTGCACCTCACGAGGATGCACTTCGGCATTGGATTGGGTGAAATCAATATAAGAGGCGGCTTTTCCCGCAGCGCCCTCGATTTCGTTCACCCCCACTTCCACGACACCCATAGGGACTTTATAAGCGATAGTGTACTCTTCCATATTGAGCGGGAACGCAAGCCGAAATTCACGATAGAGTGAACCATCCCAACCTGACAAGTCTGCCAAAAAATCAATACGCTTTACTGCATGGTACAAAATCAGCTGCTGCCGAACCGTGACGTGATTCATTCGCTGGGTATACTCCCAGGCATTATAAACTGGCCCAACCTGGACAAGATTCCAGCAGGGGCTAAAATCCGAAGCTTTTTCAAAATCTTCCATGGTGGGCATTTGGATGAGCGTCCACTCGCCAGCACCTTCTCCTACAGATTGCATGCTGAATAATTCGCCGCCCAAGAATTTATCCGTTCGTAAAAGTTCAATACCGAGCTGCTTGTCAAAGATCGATTTAACACCACCACGGCCCAGTTCAATGCGATAAAAGTCATTTTCAGGTGCTGCAACAATGGGCGGCTTTTTATCTGTTGAATCCATCGGCACCACATAAAATGTTTTGTAGCCAATGGCTGGAATATCATCGGCGATAAATGTGAGGCACAATTCCTCATCCAGAGGATCAGTGCTGTAACTTGACACAAATTGATGTGCACGAGGTTCACCTGATGCATTGACAACTTTATAATTCAAATCTGTGCCGAGATGCGGATAAGCTCGTCCCTCAACATTGAGCGTGCATCGCACCGGCTCGCTGCGCTGCCATGAGAGAGGATTGAAAACAACCAGTGGTATTCCCGAGCTGTTTCGTTTTATCTTTTGCGCAATTATTTTGAGCGCATTGTTGAGCATTTTTACACCCGCATCCCGAGCCGATTCGAATTTTTCCCTAAAAATCCGATCCGTAATATGCCCGTTCACTCCACCCCAGCCGTGATCCGGATAGATCGCATCCATCCACGCTTTTTTAAATTGATCCTGCGGATAATCATCCCAGTTATCTGCCAACAAAGCCGCTATTGTCGCAAATTTTTCCGCCGCCACCAACAGTCGCCAGGCATCACGACCTGCCTGCAATGCTCGATGATGCGTCGGGCCATGAATATACAACCACAAATTCGGGCGTTCACCGACAATCTCCTTGAGATCAGGCTCTTTTGCCATAACATTGTCGAGAAATCGGGCCAAAGTCGAATACGACATCTTCGGTAATTGCCAGGCTGGCGCAACTTTTTCGTTCCACTCTATAAAAAAATCATCCAGATTCAGCGGTCTGAGCATATCCCGAGAGAGCAAGACACCAAAGATCGGTGGTAAATTGTGGCGCTGATAGTATGGCGTCCACTCGGCAAGATAACGCCGATAGGTTTCGGCGATTGTTTGACTATCCTGCAAAACGAGCTGACCATCGAGTTCCTGCAGCATTTTTCTCGAAGCGTTGTAATAATGCCCGGGCGACCAGGCGACGATAGAGCTACCATCCGGACTCGCCCAGCGAAAAAATCCCTCGCCGTGTCGGCTTATGAGCATGTAATCTATGCCAGATTTAGCGAGTATTTGCGGCATCTGCATTGCGCGGCCAGGTATGTCGGCATTCCAGTAGACGCGCGGATTGCTATTGGGGAAAATATCCATCAGCAGCTTTCGCCCGAGATACATCTGTCTAATCAGGGCTTCGCCGTCGTACATGGATTCATACGGCTGAGTATAGGATGCGCCCCACTCCAAACGCCCGGATTCGATAAGTTTTTCAATATCATCTTTATCTTCCGGATGTTTGTCAAGGTATTCCAGTAAACTCAGAGTCGCCTCAACGGAATAGCAATAGCGCGGATTTGACTTTAGCAACTCCAGGGCCGGTGCAATCACGGCGGTGTCGCGATAAGCAGCACACGCAGCCGGAGTATCCTCCCAGCCAATATCCTGATGGCTTGATGACATGACGTGCATGATGCCATTTGAGAAAAAAGACTGCGGATAAACCACTGCAGTTAAGGCAACGATACTTAAAAAAATCTTCATTTCCTCTCCCCAAATCATGCAGATCGTGAAAAGCAATAGAAGGAAAAGATTCGTTTTGAAGGTATAAATAAAAATAACAATAATTTTCTAAATACCAAATCATTTACATTTCATCCTTGCCTTTTTGGCAACTATTATTTATCATAGCCAAACCACACTTTACGCAGAGAGGAGAACCACAATGCAGTATAAACTGATGCAGAGATACGCCGTAGCCAAAATAACCTGGCGAATAATGATACTTTTCGTCATGCTTTTTGGATTATTTTCTTCACCTGGATTGATGGCAGAAGAAAAATCCGATCCTGGCATACGATTTTCCGGATTCGTCAAAACCGATGCGATCTGGGATACGCGTCAAACTGTCGCGGTGCGTGAGGGTCATTTTTTGCTCTACCCGAAGAATGCCGAATCTGACTCTATGGGAGAGGACATAAATGCCAAAGCCAACTTTAATATTCTTGCCATCCAAACTCGACTGAAAGGCGTGATCACCGGTCCCGATGCTTTTGGCGCCAAAACCGGCGGTTTAATCGAAGCAGCTTTCTTTGGCACATCCGATGGCGATGTTAACGGTTTTCGCTTGCGACACGCGTTTTTGACATTGGGTTGGGAGCATTCCACCCTGCTGATTGGCCAGTTCTGGCACCCTATGTTTGTGATTACGGTTTTCCCGGGCACCCTATCATTCAACACTGGCGCCCCTTTTCAGCCTTTTTCCAGAAATCCTCAGATTCGTTGGACCTATAAAAGCGGCAACACGCGTTTTCTTGCTGCCGCCATCGCACAACGTGACTTTGTCAGTACGGGGCCGGATGGTGCGGGTTCAATCTATTTAAGAAACTCGGCCATTCCCAACATGCACCTGCAAGTTCAATGGGATACCAAAAAAATGATCCTGGGACTTGGCGGTGATTGGAAAGTACTCACTCCGCGACTCAAAACAACTGCGCAGTACAAATCCACCGCTACGGTCAGCAGTTTTGCGGCGCTTGCCTTTGCTCGCTTTAATTTGCCAAAATTTGTCTGGAAGCTTGAAGGTGTCTACGGTCAAAATCTCACCGATCACCTGATGCTGGGTGGCTATGGCGTTCATTCGACAGCTGCTACGACAGCTATGGAGACCTATACCCCCACGACGATTTTTTCTGCCTGGACAGATATTGAAACAGGAAAAGATTTTGGTTTGGGCTTGTTCGCCGCCATCACGCAAAATCTCGGTACAAGCAAAACCGTAGATATTGCGAACTTTTGGGCGCGTGGCAGCGATATTGATATGATCTATCGCATTGCTCCACGCGTGATCTGGAATGCCAATAAAACCCGCCTGGCAGCCGAAGTGGAATATACAGCCGCGAGCTTTGGGACAACAAACTCGAAGGCAAAGGTGGAGAACGCCGAGTTTGTAGCAAATTTAAGGTTGTTATTGGCGGCCTATTATTTCTTTTAATCTTTCAAAAAAGCACCTTGTGTGGAAAAGAGTGTCACGGATATCCAGCGAGCTTAAAAGCACGCTAAAACTGAATTTCCAGTATATTCTTTTTCTCGTCTCTTGACGGCTTGAGTCCCTCCAGTTTTTTCCACACTTGTGTATCCGGATCACCGACTTGCAGAGTATACGCATCCGTACTGAACACTTTTGGCTTGAACGTGCTGCCTTTGGCGCGAACGATGTATTCCAGCTCACCGGTCTTTTCATTGGTCAGTTCAAAAACGGGATTATCCAGCCCATCAATCTTGAGTGTCGGTAAATATGCCACGGCGGCTCGGCCGTCATTATCAAACTGACTCAAAACAAGCGGCCACCCCGGGAATTGATTGTCCGGATGTGGCGTTGTCACATCGATATTGAAGTGCCAGGCTTCTACTGTTATCGTTCTTTCGATTTGATCAAAGGTAATGATGCCATATCCGGAGGATTTATCCTGCCCGTGATCATAGCGGGGAGACTGGCGTGGTTCATCCACCGGATTACCGACGGCGTACACATAATTTGGATTGCCAAAGCCATCATAAAACTCACCGGTATTCGGCAGACCGTGTTCCGGCGGATTTACGATGTCGATGCCAACCTGTTCAGGCAAAAAGCGTCTCTCGTAACCCACATAAATCGCCGGCGTGCAAAACGCCCAACTGCCGTCGCGGAAATCGTCGATGCCATATTGAATCAGTGTTGGCAGATGCTGATCGCCGGCAATGTGAAAAGCAAATGCCTTGCGCATCAGGTCCAGCGCTTGGTTTCGCGACGTTTGCGGCCAACCACCGGAATCGAGATCAGCGACTAGCACCATTTTTTCGCCGCCGTGGTGCGTCGCGGCGTTCATAAAAATTGTCTGGCTGAGCAGAACCTTCATATCCGCGCCGCGCCAATCGCGAATCCAGTTTTCGAGGAATTCCATTTGGCGATCGCCGAGTAACTCTAGCCCCGGCTCATCCAGCGCGAATGGATCCGGCAGTACTTGTTTGAGATGATCTGCGCGTCCCGGCCACCACGCCACTTTTTGTGGCCCGGATTTAAAAATACGGTCAGAAACAATGGCAAAGCTGATGCGACCATATATCAGATCCGTGTACCACACGCTGATGCCCTGGGCCATAGGCGTTGGATCATACGGATCGGGCAGATGCGAACACTGGGTTTTATGTACGACCTCGACCATCTCAGCTGGCTGCACATAGCCGCCGCTCGAATCAGTCAGGCGCTGCCATTGCTCAATCGGATTATTCACGCCGCCTTCACCCCATAGATTGCCTTGAAAGACATCATGATCGTCAGGAGTGCAGACTGTGGGTCGATTGCGCATCAGATCACCAAATGCCCAACCAAACATATAAAATTTACCGAGATAATTGGTGATCGCCAGATCTGCCGGAAAACGATAGATGCCATAGCCGCCATTGCTTTCGTAAATTTGATCGCCGGAAAAGTAGAGCATATCAGGATCATGCGTCGAGAGGTTTTTAACAAGCGGTGTGTAGGGAAAACCGCTGCCAAATTGGCATGTCATGCCGCCAAGCACCAGCGGTTTGTCCACAGGATCATGGCGGATCACGCCGGTGTAATAGGAAACAGCACCTGCATTATCCTCATAGACCAAACGATATGGCGTGTCTTTTGTAGCGTCCCAATTTTCGATTTTAAACACCGCGACAAAAGCATTGGAATCAATGGGCGCCTCGGCAACCGTTTGCCAACCGTCATTATCGAGTTGAAGCTGAACCGTTTGAGTATCATTCGTTCCAATAGGTGGCATATGGGCGGTCATTTTCATCACACCACGGCTGAGGGTATACATGGACCAAAGGATTGGGCCAAAAGCATTGTCCGGCTCATTTTGTAGTTTGGATCCACTTAGACTCAGATCATCAAACCAAAAACAGGCGAGATTTTCCACCTCCCACCTGTCAGGGTGCGAGTTGAACAGAGCGATTAAACCACGCATATCTTCTATTTCACTTTCTGCCAATCCTGCAAATACGCCATTCACATCTTTGGCTTCCAAAAAAACATCATATCCGTTGTCGGATGAACTGGCTGTAACCTTGAGAGTAAAATCGGTGACATCAAAATTAGCCGGAAGGTCCATTTTTGCAGGTCCAAGCACGAGCTGCCTCTCCGAGCTCACCCCGACATCGAGTCCGTGACCGTGATAGCACAAGGCCCTTACATCCTGATCTTCTTCATCCCATATGCCCAGACGAAGCCCGGCTGTCGCGGGTTTGCCGGCCTTGAACAATCCCATGCGAACCGAGACCGAGACATCTCCTTCACCCTCTTTGATGAAGGCTGTCAACACATTGACACGCATGTTGCTGCGTTTGCCGATGCACTCGAGACGTCCGTTTTTTACCTGCCAATCCTCGAGCGGAACAGACCAAAAATCCGCACCAATCCAGGTACGATCCACGGTGTCAAAATCAGCCTGAAACGACTGGCTCGCCTTTTCTGAGTCACACGTCAAAACAACCAGAAAGGATAAAAAAAGAAACAGGACTCGTTTTTTTAACTGAAGCATGGCGCTTACTCCCTCTTTCGTAGAATGTAAAATTGACATTTAAAGGAATATAAGGATTCTTTAGCACAAAATCGACCTGGAGATGGAAATTTCTCCACAACCATCCCGCTAAGCATTAAATATATTTCTGTTTGGACAGGAACTTGCATGCCATTCCAGGAGTAGACGTTAAAAGACTCTCGATCAACTTTTGGAGACAAAGATGTTAAAAAAATCGGGCATTCTGCTCATTTTGTTAGCGGCAGGAATTTTATTATTCGCAACATGCAAAAATGATGTCACTGAACCTACAAAAGAAGAGCCGACTGTTGAAAGCGGTCCCATGTTCGAACCACCGGATGGCGAATGTTTGTTCATCCTGGGTCAGGCGGATAATGCGTCAATGGAAGCCTATATGAATAAACTCCGCAAAGATCCGGCACCGGCCGGATTTGCCTATTATACCAGCTTGTCCGATGGTGCGGTGCAAAAGGATATGCCGCGCTATAAAGCATTTTTGGACAAATACCCGAACACGGTTTTGCAATTGGCCATCTGGACTGGCGAACGGCAGTGGGGTAATCCCGGTTATTATCTGGATGACATCGTTCGCGGCCGCTATGATCAAAATATCAATGCGTTGGCCGCCGCGTGCAAATCCTTTGGCAAACCTGTTTTTATTCGATTTGGCTACGAATTTGACGGCTGGCACAATGCCTATCCACCGGACAAATATATTGCGGCGTATCGATATTTTGTCAACAAGATGCGCGATCTGAACGTCGAGAACGTCGCGTATGTCTGGCACTCTTGGGGCGCTGCCCCGTACTATGGCGACGATGACTTTCCTCAATACTATCCACCACTCCCCAATGGGCAAAAGAAAACACATGAACTATGGTATCCCGGAGACGATTATGTGGATTGGCTGGCGCTCTCTGTATTCGGCATTGGCTGGGGTGATTTGAGCACGAATGATGTCGTGCAGTGGCTGATCACTTTTGCGGAAAACCACGACAAGCCAGTCATGTTGGCCGAAGCCGCTGCCATCAAAACCTCTGACAGGCGCGACACCAACTGGGTGATCCCAAACATCAACTGGTTTCAGCATGTATTTGCACTGTGCGAAGACGAGGCGGTCAAGGCGTTCACCTATATCAATGTTGACTGGGAAGAGCAAAATAGCAGCAGCACCTGGGGCGATACGCAAATTCAGAATGCGCCGCACAATGTGATTGTTTATTGGCTTGAACAAAGCGCATCATTTCTGCATGCTACGCCAGATCTATATACAAAAATTGGCTATTCACCATAAAGAGCTCCTGATGGTGTAAAGAAACTTCTATTTCGTTCCGCCGTTCTCCGGCGGAATGCAGTGCTAACGCTCCGCGTCCGGTGAACACTCGGTATTTCGGATTTATCATCTGATAATCATATTTTTAAAGAAATCTCAAAATCTTGTCAATCCTGTTGATCCTGTCTGAAAAGAGGTACTAAAAATGCAAAAGACTGTTTTCATTGTACTAACTATACTGCTGCTATCCTTGCCAACCGTTGGAGAACAAATCGACCAATTTGGTTTTTATGAAGCATCGTTCCAGTCCGCCGGCCAATACGACAATCCCTTCACCGATCTTGCCCCACAAGCGACAATCGCTCGCGCGGACGGCTTGACCTGGAAGATACCGTTGTTTTGGGATGGCAATTCAACCTGGAAACTGCGCATCAGGCCGGATGCACCCGGTGAGTGGTCATTTACAGTCCAGTCGAAAGATGTGGGCTTGGCGGGGCAAACCGGTTCTTTCACATGTGTCGAATCTGATCGCCGTGGCAGCATTCAGCAAATGAAAAGCTACGGCCATCACTTTGCCACCCAGGATGGTTCGCCTTTCCTGTTCTGGGGCGATACGGCCTGGGGACTCTTTCTCAGCCAGGAAGAGGAACAGCTCAATCGACAATCGGTATTTCATTACATCGATAAGCGCGCCTCCGAGGGCATCAATGTCATTCACGCCATGCTGCTCAGCGAGGCCGGCTGGGGCAACGAAGGCGGAAATCCGTTTTTTGATCTGAGTCAGATGAACATCAATCCGGCGTATTGGCAGGAAGTAGATGCCCGGTTGGAATATCTCAACAAAAAAGGACTCATTGGCGGGCTCGTATTAGCCTGGGGCGACAAGCAAAAACGCGAACCATGGGCCTGGCGTATGTTTCCCGGTGTCGAGGCGCGTAAGCACTACGCCGGTTACATTGCCGCTCGTTATGGCGCTTACGATGTTTATTTCATCCTTGCCGGTGAGTGGAACGCCGAGGTCAATACACGCGACAACGCAACGCGGGAAGCAGTGAAAGCAGAGTTTTTTGAAATTGGTGACGCTTTTGAGGAGGCCGATGCGCACGATCGTATGATCGGCATCCATCCCATGACCCGCGATGGTAGTGTGCGCGAGTTCAACGCGGCGGACTGGATGTCGTTTGGCGATTATCAACAAAATTATCCGTTTGTGCACGAACGACTGCTGCAATCGCGTTCTTTTAACAAGCCAATCGTCAACTCCGAATATGGCTATTTTTTGCGCGATGCCTCGGGCGATGGCACGGTCGATAAACACAACAGCTTTACGCCAGATGATATGCGCTTCGTCACCTGGGACATCATTTTGGCCGGCGCTTATCCGATAACTGGTTATGGCACAACGTATATGGGCGGCTATCGCGATCCCGGCCCGTTCAATCCGGACGATCCGCGCAACGATGCCTGGAGCCAACAATATCGTTTTGCCAAAGAGTTTTTAGCTGGACAGGAATGGTGGAAACTGCAGCCCATGGATGAGCTGATCAGCTCCACCCAGCCGCGGAGCAAGGAGCGCGACGTTGAGGTGCGCATGAGTCCAGCCAGAACACGCCAGGTGCGGCGACCGGCGTTGACTACGTATTGGTTGTTAGCTGATCCGGGACTAACTTACGTGCTTTATGCCAGAGGCGTGACAAAGAAAATAGCCCTCTCTGTCCATTCGGATGATGAGGGCCTTTATGCGGCTCATGTGGTCAATCCCCGTACCGGCGAGATAAAAGTCAAAGGTGAATTTAGCGTGAGCGATACTTTCAAATGGATACCACCTGACAACCAGGATTGGGTGCTTTTACTGACATCGCTGAATTCCCGGGATGTTCGGTAACATGACGTGCCATAGCGATTCGGCCTTTTATATTATTGTTTGAAGAAAGGTGAACTGCGTAAAGCTCGGATAATGCGTCTGCTGCGGTGAGGAAAAAGTGATGCAGGGTAATCTAAACCAGGGAGAGAGGTTCATATGACTCGAACAAAGAATCGATCAAAAACCTGTGCATTGTTGTTTTTATACGTCACAGTTTTTCTTTTGATTAATTTATGCGTAAAAAATTAAATGTATATATATGGATATAGTTTTGCCAAATACTCGGGTGAAATCCTGTAATCCTGTCGAACGCTTTTTATGCTTCCACTCGATTCTCTAAAGTCGATTTGACCAAGACCAGAAAGAACATCATTATGAAAAAGTTGATCCAAACGAAACGAGCTGTTTTGACCCTTTTGATCTTTTTTTGTATTATCAGCAAATCACATCAAAAAACAAAGGAAATAAAAAATAGTAAAAGAAAACTTGCTGAAAACAGCCAACGAGACCACAGATCGATTTTTCGTGCCACAGCGGCATGCTTTTTTGCAGCCACGGCGCTCGTGACAATCGACTCCGCCAACGCCAAAAATACAAAGATTGTTGATCCCAAAATAAAGGTATCGATTCTGGTCAAGTATGAAATTTTCGGTAAAAGATACCCCAAACTAAATTGAAAGGCGACGACCGTGATGACGGATGCGGTTGATATAGTGACTTGCGCACCCAGTTTAGCCGGATCAATCCAGAACACCGCAAATGCCATCAAGACAATCAAAGTGAGCGGCACGACAATTTTCCAGGTGTAATAACCGGCGTGGCGCCGCGCTTTGAATAAAAAACTGAGCGAAGAAAGACTCACAGACCGTGACGTGTCTATAGAAAAAAATGTCATCGGTGCATTTTGTGCGGACTCGGACGTTATGGACCAGTCTGCGATGGTGAGCTCCTCTTGTGTCCCACTCCGCGAGGGATCAAAAACAAATTCCAAATCATCGCTTGAATACCTGCCGGATGTGCCCAAAATAATTGACAGCATCTGTGTGTCTATGGGGAAATCTTTTAAAGCGAATTTTGTCGTGAACTCGCCGACATATCTTTGTACAGTGCTGACATCTCCTTGATCATTGATTTCCACAAAACCGTCGTATAGTTTTTCAAATTTTTGGCTGTTGAGAAACCTGATGTCGGGATGCCATATATCCGCGAGTCCATAATGCGCCGGCATTGATTTTTCGTTTCGAGATTTTAATGTCAATCTTGAATCATGCCATTGAAGTCGCAGGCTAAAATCTGCTTTAAAGGTTTGCTCTGCTGTATTAATACTTGCAATATCGAACAAGAAAAAACCGACAAATACTTTTATTTTCTCTTCGCCAAGCTGTAACATTTCAGACGGTGGCTTTTTCAGGTCGAGTGACGGAGGATACAGCGTACTCGATGTGTCGTGCTCTGATCCAATACATGCAACCGTCACAAAATTAAGAGACACAACAGTCAATGCAAACAACAATTCATTCAAGCGCTTTTTTACCATCCACTTTCCAAGTACGGACAAAACATGTAAAAATTATATAATCAGTATTTCGTTTGTATTCGTTTTCTCGTCTCCAGATTGCTTTACATTGAATACACTTTTACAGGATCCAAATAATCCCGGTTAAGAGTTGTATTTGCGATACAAATGTTGATTTATGATGAGTAAAGCAGGCCCCAGTATCAGTATTGCAAAAAATATCACCAGCCGGCATATTGCTCATCAGCACGCGTGTCTGCAGGCGAAATGCAAAGTGCGGTCCAGCAACGAGTTTCACCCCGAGTACAGGGGAGACAACCAGACGTCGTTCTGCTTTGTAATCACCGGCCAGGGAGAAATCCGCCAGGCCGGCGCTAAATCCGGCAAAGGGACGAATATTTTCTTTCGACCAGTCATACAAAAACCCCAATTGATAATAGCTCACGCTCATATCTGCCATTTTAGTAATGGTCTCGTTGGCGTGATGATAGTTCATAAAGGTGGGTTGGACATCAAACGACAGTTCGCAGCGCACCTTTGGAGCAATCCAATAGCTCGCGTACAATCCAAGTGCCGCCGATGCTTTGATGCCGAGGCCGTCCTTCACAACATCATCACCCTCGTCTTTTAGCGACTCGTCAACAGCGCCGCCAAATTGGTAGCCGACGGCGCCGCTGAATTCAAAGCGCTGCCCGAATGCCACAGCCGTTAAAACAAACAACAAAAACAAAAGAATGGACTTTTTCATGATATCCCTTTCCCGCGCTGTTTTGGTTTTAATAAAAATAAGATACCAAGAGTCGGAGACCGTTAAAGCTTTTCTGCACATCCGCAAAGTCTCGATAGTGTGCATCACGATAATAATAAATGTACTCCAGGCCAAGACCAAAGTTTTCCCAAATCGGGACATTATATTCGAGGGATAGCATGTCGATACGATCAGTCCCCTGGGCGCCTTGAATGGCGTTGTAAAAGAAATAGTTATAATCAAAATAGAGACTGCCGAATGTGTCATGCATCAGCAGTGCGTCCAGTCGCACTTTGTATCCCCAGCTATAGTTGTAGTTCAATCCATGTGAAGACGTGGCGTATTCATTATTGCTGCCACCGATAATAACGGCGCCGATGTGCGGTGCGGTGATGAGAGTCAAATTAGATCGCAGCGGGAAACGCGACATGAGGCCGCTGCCAATTGTCGCACCGCCAAAATTTACGATCTGATTGTTGACATAGTCATGATGTTGAAACAAACCGACCAGATGTGTCACCTGGTCATTTACACCGGTTTGAAAATTCTTGCCCAACAGCAGCGCGCGGGCGGTAATAGCCATGTTGCGGGTGGTGTCGGCCTTGCTGGTCCAAAAACGAAATGTAAAATAGTCAAACGGTTTTCGTTTGTCTTTCATGTGCAGCGGAGAGCCATAGTGTAAAGTCATTTCCACAGTAGGATTGGTCTTAATATTGTCAAAATCGCTGCCTCGCCACTCACCTCGGCCGCCAACGGACAAGGTGCCGGTGATGGGTTGTCGAATATGATTGGCGAACGAACGCTTTTGTTTCATGTCACCGCGAATAAGGCGATTGAATCCGCCCACCGGATTAATCAATGCAGCGCCAAGTTCGCGAAACACGCGTTCGCTGCCGCGAGCCCGGTCATCCAACAATTGCTCGGAGAACCGAAACATCACTTCACCAACCGAGATGCCGCCGAGGGTGGTCATGACGAGATCGTTGTAGCTGGGAAACTCGCTCTCCATAAAGAGCTCCCACATCATGCTGCCGCCAAAGACAAAGGGTGTTGACTCCCAAAAACTCATGCCATTGGTGCGGGCGGCATTAAAATACAAATTGCCATGATACGGGTGATCAAAAAAGTTGGTTTTAAAGACATTCGGATCCCACTCAAAACCGTGCCGCATATTCCAGACGGCTGATTGATAGCTGATTTGCGACCAAAAACCATCGAGAACAAAGTAGGCAAATGCCCAAACGCCAACATTGATGGTGGCGATCTCGGCAACGGCAATATCCGGACGATTGGGAATGGGAAGGACAACCTCGCTGGAATCGATTTGCCCTGAAACCGTAGCAGCAAAGATCAATATGAAAAGAAGACATTCCCATATTTTTTTCACAGTACCCTCCGACAACAAATCCAAAATTTCGAGTAATTATTTGAATTTAAAAATACAAAAACAAACAGGCTGGAAAAAAGCCTATGCTTTTAACTTCATATCTGCTTCTACGAGTCCATACATGAAATAGGCGACGGATTCGTTTTCTTTAATATCTCGACGTATAAGCCTCCACGAATAGCGACTCACCTTTTCATTGGGAACGATATACTTTTTCGTGCTGCGCTAATAGAAAATAAGCGAAATATTTCATTGTCGTAAGTATTTTACCGTTTCATGATACGGTAAAATTTTATGCGTTTTAAACCAAAGCAGAGGAAACGAAATCGCAAGTGCTTGGAAAGCCAGAGACCTCGTCACCTGACTTTTCTGAGAAAGAAATTCGTGAGCATGCGAGGCATGTAAATATACGGTTTGCGGATACTTGTGGACTCCAACGCTTCGATTGGTGAAAAAAACGAGATGAGACTTTTTGTATTATCCGATGAATCCGGTCAAAAATATGACTCACTCATTGAACGATAGATCCAAGAAGGAATTTGACGCACGATGATTAATGTTCAAAGTTTCATACCCCCTTTAACCAATCCATCCAAAATATGGGCAACTAGCTCGTCCTCTTTGATATATCGCCGAATGAGCATCTCTGCTTTGTCGGGGAAATCCGGTCTCAGATTTAAAAGCTGTGCTATATTCTGTTTAGCTTTTGCGAGCTCATTCAATTGGCCAAGACAAGCAACTCGCAACATAGGACACCAAAAGAGTCCGGGTATTGTATATTTGCGCGCCTCCTCAAAGGCCGCATCATAGTGTCGCAGTCGATAGTGATAAGCGAATGTGGCGCCGTGAAAGAACAGAGGATATCCGGTATTCTGCGACATGGCTTTTTCGAGCAGAGCTACACCGTGCTCCCAGTCGCCATATAATGCAAGAAAAAAGCCAATGCTGCCGACGCGCATGGGCGAGTTTGGATTGAGATCCAGTGCCTTTTCCATTTCTTGAAAAAACAGCTCTTTTTGGTTTTTATAAAAATAGATGGTTGCGGAAACAATGCGAACAAATTGATTAAACGGATCCAGGGCGCAGGCTTTTTTGGCCAGCTTGGCAGCTTTTTCAAGAGCGCCTTCGCTATGCGGCAAATCGAGCATATATCGCGTCGCATACAAGTCCGCCAACATGGCCGCGGCTGTACCATTCTCGGGATCTTTCTGAACAGCCAACTCGAGCGCATAAAACGCGGCTTTGTGGGATTCCGGTGTATGCTGGGTCAGATGGTAATAAAATCGCAGTTTCGCATCGTAAACACTCGGGTCGTGAGTCCGCCTGGCCTTCGCCTCCCTGGAGAGCGCGTGCGGCACCACGCCATATTCGCTGACAAGTTTTGCCATCGATTCCCCGACAATGTCCTCCTGAATCATCATCAAGCTGCTGTCTGTCAATTTCCGGCGATAATGCTCGCCCCATATCTGCTCGCCGGTCATCACATCAAATGCTTTGATGGATATTTTTACCGTGTCTTCGTCTTTCCTGATGGCGCCCTCAATGGCAAAGTGAGCGTCCACGCTCTTGCGCTCTTCGTCACTGCTTTGATTTCGCGGCAAAGCGCCGGCATGATAGCCAAGAATTTTGAAATCCTGGTATCGAGACAGCTCGATGCTGAGCTCTTCAGCAAAGCCTTGCACAAAATAATCCTGCGCCGGATCACCGGTTAAATTGCGAAACGGCAGAACTGCAATAACAGGCCGGTCTAAGGGCACGGATTCATATGAAGAATCAGATTGATCTTGACCTGACTCTATATTCGAATGCATGGGGAGAAATTGCGGCGCATAATTTCCAATCGGAATAACGATACGAAATGGTATATCCTCCGCTCTCGCATAATACAGCTCGAGCGAGCGGCGCAAACGACCGATATTGATTCGAACGAGGGGATTGAGATCAGGATTAAAGGATGAATCTTTATTAAAAACATCGACGGCGATGGAATAGCCTTTAATATCGTCTGCTCGCCCCGCCAGCGCCTCTTCGACCAGATAGCTTAATAGCTGACAAAGTGTTTTTTTTCACGAAACTCTGGACTATCACAGACATTCTTCACATGCGCACGAATTCTTTCTTCAGGGAAGACATGTGATACTGTCTCTGGCTTTTCAAGCACTGTCGGTTACGCTTCCTTCGCTTTGGTTCAAAAGCTATTCAATTTTACTGTATCATGTAACGGTAAAATACTTACAAGATTGCAACAATTCTCTTATGTTGTGTTAACGCAGTCCGATACAGTATATATTCCCAATGAAAAAGTGAGTCTCTATTGGTGATTTCATTTCACCCAAACTCTTTATTATATGAATGAACGCATAAAATGGCAAGTAAAAAATGTGATCTCGATTTAATTTTCGAAAATTATCCGGATCATCATTCTGCTATCGCCGCACTTTATGGTGAGAGTGCATGCTTTCGGTCACTGTGCGAGGATTACATGAACTGCCTCACATTTATCAATACGCTGGAATCGCAAATGGATTCAGAACAGCACGATCTTGAGGAATTTAAATGCTTGCTCCAGGATCTGAAAGATGAACTTGATGAGCGAATAAACGCCTATGACAAGGATGATTACTAACATGGCCGGCCGCGTCATTGAACAAAGATTGTATTTCATTTTTTCATTCGCACTATTTCAACGAAGTCGCCGAGAGCGTAAAGTTTCGCAGATTTTTCAGTGCTTCTCTGCGTGTCCTCTGTGAGCTCTGCCGTCTTTGCGTTGGTTGTATCGCAACGGCATTCAGGAATCAAATTGTAAATCGTTTACCAATTGATGAAAGTTTAGCTCAATGAAAAAATTATTGTTGTTTTTCTGTGTGCTGCAAATCACATCAGCCCTGGGTTATGCTCAGGAACTCGGTGTCCGCTTTGGCAACGTTTCGGGCGGGAATGTGGCTCTCGATGCCGTTTTCAGCACAACAAAATTCAGCAGAATTCATGCCGATCTGTCCTTTGGTGACGGCGTCGCTATTGACCTGATCTGGGACTTTCACTACAAACCGCTGGGCAACGAGGCGTTTGACTGGTACGTTGGCATCGGGCCTTACAGCTATCTCGGGAGTCCGTTTGAGCTTGGATTGATCGCCGAGATTGGCCTGGAATATCACTTTAAGGATATCCCTCTGGCTATCGGCGGTGACTGGCGGCCGTTTTTAAGAGTTATCGATAATACCGATGTGGGCTGGAACGGCTTTGGTTTGAATGTGCGACTGGTCTTGTAACGCGTTATTCGCCGCGACACATTAAAAAATTAGAACAGGCAATGAAACCTCTAACTTTATTGATATTAGCCATGCTTCACGTATGTTATTCAACACCATCCGATTCACTGCTGTTCAAAAACGGCAACGCCCTCAACGGCGAGATCAAATCCATGAATCGTGGTGTGCTCGTTTTGGAGACCGACTATAGCGACAGCGATTTCAAAATAAAGTGGGCCGATATCCAATACATCGCAACCGTGTCGGAATTTTTGGTCACGCTATCCGATGAAACAAAATACTATGGCACGATAAAGTCGAGCTCTGAATCTACGGTGAATATCACCATCATAAACAACAAAAAGATCGAGTGCGGCATTAATGACATTGTCTTTCTCAAACCGCTCGAAAAAGAGTTATCTGACCGAATATCAGCCTCCATCGATGTGGGATTCAGTTTGACAAAAGCGCGGAATTTACATCAGTTGAGCAGCCGGAGCTCGGTCGGTTATGAAGCGCGAAAATGGCTGACCGAAGCGACATTTAACTCGCTCTATTCCAGACAAGATGATATTGAACCCACAGAACGTACAGAAGGCTCGCTGGACTTTCGCTATGTTCTCCCCAGAGGTTGGTATTCGGTTGCCACGATTTCGCTGCTCTCCAATACGGAACAGCAGCTTGATTTACGAATGAATGCCCAGATTGGCCAGGGAAGGTACATTATTCGAACCAACCGTTTTTATTGGGGCGCCAAACTGGGTGTGAATCGAAACAGTGAATCGTACACCAGCGCAACCGAGGATCGGGATTCCTGGGAGGCGCACGTTGGAACCGAATTGAACCTGTATGATGTCGGCGATTTCAGCCTGCATATTAACTTGATCGCCTATCCGGGCTTGACGCAAAGAGGCCGTTTGCGCTCCGATATGAACCTGGATTTTAAATATGATTTACCCTATGACTTTTATATAAAATTTGGCGGCACCTTGAATTATGACAATCAACCGGCAGAAGACGCCAGTCAATCGGACTATGTCGTGCAGTCGGGTTTGGGATGGGAGTGGTAATTATGAAAAAAATCATATTGCTATTTGCATTACTAATCTCTGCAAGCAGCGTCCACTCCCAGGCCGCATTGCTTGTTCTTTTATTCGGCGATAAAGTCGCGACTGAGAACTTTTATTTCAGCCTCAAAGCGGGAGCCAATTTTGCAAATCTGAACGGTTTGGATCATACAAACATGCGGCCCGGTGCTCATTTTGGCCTCGTCACAACGATAAAGATCAATGATAAATTTTATCTGGCGCCGGAATTTACGCCGCTATCGCGCAAAGGCGCGAGAAACATACCCGTGGTACATATCACTTCTTTGCCCAGAGATACACAACGCACGCTCAACTATATCGATGTGCCCATCATCGCGCGCTATTATGTGCATGAGCGTTTCGGACTGGGCGCCGGGCCTCAGTTTTCTTTCTTAACCAGCGCGACTGATTCGTACACGACAGATCTGGCGGATGAGGAGGTTGAATACAGCATAGATATAAAAGACGATTTGAATCCATTTGAATTCGGACTCGTGATTGATATCACTTTTACCGCCTGGAAAGCTCGAAAAGGCAAAGGTTTGAATATCCATGCGAGATACGGGCACGGTCTGACAAATATACTCAAGAATAATTCGGATGAATCGCTGACCAACTCGTTTTTTCAAATGTCGGCGAGTTTTCCATTTGTGCAATAATCCGACGAACCGGAGGAATTCATGACCCGACGCGGTCACTTTGCATTTTTAGCGCTTTTTCTTTTGCGGACATTTGTCCTTGCAGACGGGGAAAAGCTTACGGATAACACGCCGATTGACGAGCGGGATCTCAAAGATTATCCCATGGTGATTTGGACCGGCATGGAAGCGCCTGTGTTCACCTATGAACAACTGGCTGCTTATTGCGCGCCGATTCTCTGGTTTAGCCCGGATGAACCGATTCTTGCGGGAACATCAGGTAAAGAAATTATGGTGCCGACCTCCTTTCCTTTTGAAGACTCGGCTTCAACGCCCATCGTCTATTATCGTTACCGTCGTTTTTTAACGCGTGGCGGCACAGAGGGGGACGTGATTATCCCAAACGACGATTTAAATAAAACAAAAATCAACTTTGGCCAGGTTGATGCCATTGATCTCGACTTTTTCTTTTACTATCCGTTCGAAGAAGGCTTTGGCAGCCATCCGCACGATTGTGAATCCACACAAATGAAAGTGGTGATGCTGCGATATCCCGAGTCGAAAAAGTACAAATACGTTTTGGCGATTGTGCGCGTCATCGGCAAAGCCCACATGAATTTATGGTACGACAATACGCTGGAGCCGGATAAACGCACGTTGTTTCCCATCCACATCATGGTTGAGGAAGGCAAACATGCCAGTTGTCCGGATAAAAACGCCGACGGCTATTACACGCCCGGCTACGATGTCAACAAACGGGTGAATGACGCCTGGGGTGTGCGGGACGTCATGGCCAGCGGTGTCATGTACACCGGCAATTATGAGGCCTGGATGGCCAAACGACGGTGGCCGGAACATCGCGTGTTTCCGCCGCTGCCGCAGGACAGTCCGCATTATAAAAAATATGTAAAAAACGGTGTCTATGCGCCGGATCACAATATTTACCAGTTGCGTCCGTTTCCCGGTATTGAACAGGCCGAGCCCAGCCTGCAAAAAGTCATGAAAATTTACGGCGTCCTGGACTGGCCGCAATTTGACGTGAAAACCGATTACGATGAGCTGGTCGAGTGGTTCGAAATTGAAAATTTTGTCAATTCCTATTCGATCTCCTTGCGCGCGCAGGAGCAGGTTGGGCTCTCGCTTGTTCTTCCGCTCTTTGTGTTGCGGCATTTTGAAGAACCGTTGAGCGGCGGTTTTATTCTCAATCGGCTTTATGCAAAGAGTTTTGTCTTCGACGATATCGGCTATAATCTCTTGTACACGCCTTCAGCATCGCGTTGGTTGGACAGCTATTTCGCGGCCGGTGCTGAATGGATCCGAGAGGTTGCAGAAGACGGCTCAAGCAAAAGAAGACGTCAGTTTGTCACCGAAGCCGGTGTCAAGTTTCGTTTTAACATCCGTTTTTCCAAACTCAGATTCCTCACCGCATTGGGCACGGACTTTTATGGCGTTCGCTTTGGTGTGCAGAATGTCGGTGCGTGGGATATTCGCAACATGGGATATGTTGTGGAGGTCGGGGCAGGTGTGTGGTGATTTTTTAAAACGATCGATTATGAAAAGATAAACGCAAAGACGCAGAGGCCGCAGAGGATCGCAGAGAAAACAGATTAGCTGTGGCAAAAGCAAAGTACAAAACATCAATATCATTTCTTTGCGAAGCTTTGCGTTCTCAGCGGCTCTGCGTTGAAAAAAATGACAGATTATGTTGCTATGATCGAAAATGTATCAAAAGGTTTGCTCATGTCATCCCGAGCGGAGTCGAGGGATGATAAACACAATAATTACAGCATGCGTCGACGCCGCTCGGCATGACACTATGCTCGATTTTCGGCTATTGAAATAGCCCCGAAAAATAGTGCGGGAGAATCGAAAAGATAAACGCAAAGACGCAGAGGATCGCAGAGAAAATAGATGAGGCGTGGCAAAAGTAAGGTCATGAAACATTAATATCATTTCTTTGCGAGCCTTTGCGTTCTCAGCGGCTCTGCGTTGAAAAAAATAAAAGAGTATGATGCGCATTGTCTGCATGCACCAACAAAACAAAATGTTGCAGACTTGCAACAAAGAAGAGCGAACAGGAAAGGAACTGTAATGAAAATCAACATCATTTTGATCGCGTTGACGTCTTTATTGTTGTTCGGTCCGGGGAGTCTCTATGCCCAGGACTCAGAAGAACTCTCACGTCAAGCCGCCAATCCCCTGGCAGACTTGATGAGTTTTCCCTTCCAGAACAATCTCAACATGAATTACGGCCAATTCGACCGCAATCTAAATAGCCTGAACATTCAACCGGTGCTCCCTTTTGCTGATGGGCGCATTATCACGCGGACGATCTTGCCGATCTTGTGGATTCCCGATTATTCGCAAGAGAGCGGCATGACTTCCTCCGGGTTGGGAGATATCTCGTTCACCGCATTTTATGCGCCCGCCAACCAGGGCGTGACCTGGGGTGTTGGCCCCGTGCTTGATCTTCCGACGGGTGGCGAAAAACGCGGCGCGCAAAAATGGGCCCTTGGGCCGTCGGCTGTGGTTCTGGTGCAGCCTGGGAACTGGACCTTTGGCGCGTTGCTCAATAATGTCTGGTCTTTTGCCGGCGACGAAAATCGCCAGGATGTTAACAAAATGCTGCTCAATCTTTTTATCGTCTATCAGCTCGGTGATGGCTGGTATGTCAACAGCACGCCGATTATTACGGCCAACTGGAAAGCCGAATCCGGGCAACAATGGACGGTTCCCCTCGGCGCCGGCTTTGGCAAGCTGACATTTGTCGGCGGTAAATTGCCATTAAATATACAAACACAACTTTATTATAACGTCGTTGGTCCGGACTTTGGGCCGGAGTGGCAATGGCGTGTTCAAGCGCAGGTGCTGTTGCCAAAAAGCATTTTATCAAAAAAATAAAAAGGAGAACAAGCATGAAAAAGATAGTTGTCGTTTTGCTTGTCTGTCTGCTCGTTGGGTTGTTTGGATGTTCACCCGTAACTGTGCGTTATGACTATGACCACGAGTATAATTTTGACGAGCTCGAAACCTATCGCTGGGTAACGGCAGATGAAACCGATCAAAATGATGTGCTCGCCAAAAACACAATCGTCGCCAAACGCATCAAGACAGCCGTGGATAATGAACTGCAAGCCAAAGGCCTGACTAAAGTCGAGGACAACGCCGATCTGGCGGTGAACATTCTCGGTGGTGTTGAGGAGAAAATGCAGATTCATCAGCATCGTGGTTCCTACGGCTGGTATCATCCGTGGTGGGGCCCGTATGGCGGCTATACGAATGTCAGTTATTACGAAGAAGGCACGCTGGTGATTGATATTATTTCGCTGAAAACCAAAGAGTTAGCCTGGCGCGGCGTTGGCACCAGCACGTTAAAGGAGTACAACAATCCTGATAAAATGCAGCGGGATATTGATGCTGCCGTTGCGCAAATTTTGGCCAATTATCCGCCCATTCAATAACTATAGTTCGTGGCATACAATTGTCTGATTTACAGCCTTTTTGCCACAGAGACACAGAGCACACAGAGGTTTTATTTTGATTATGCCGGTCAATACATTTCATAACTCGACATTTTTTAGAGATAAAAAGTCACTATTTCTCTGTGACCTCTGTGCCTCTGTGGCATAGGTTGGTAACAATTCAAGCCAAACGCGTTGTAAGGAGCAACCGCTTATGTTGGAGAGAGTCTCAATCGTTGTTTTGTTTGCCGTTTTATCCCTTGTCGTTTCTTCGCTCAGTCTTGTGGCTGAATCGCCGGATTCGACCAATCAGCAGCAAAATACATTAATCGCCATGCCGCTCATCAATAACAATCCGGTGATGAAAACCGGCTTTGGCGGCATTGGCATGTATATGTTTGCGATCAATCCGGACGATGAGGTCTCTCCCCCGTCCACGGCCATGCTCTATGGGCTCTACTCCACCAACAAGAGCTATATGTTTTTGCTGCCACTCGGTTTATTTTTAAAAGAGGATGCCTGGCGCATCACTGCTGCGGTTGCCACGATGCGGATGAACAATGATTTTGCGTATGAAACCGACATCGGCGACCTGCGCCTGGTTTATTCCGAGCTACGCACATTTTATTTTATCGCCGCCAATCGTCGTTTGGCGCCCAACCTGTATGCCGGAATTCTCTACACCGGATCACAAGCCCGCTATCGCTTTGATCAGGGAGCAACCGAAGACAATGAATTCACCAAAGACTTGTTCGAAATACTCGGGATCGGCGATAATTTTGTCTCAAGTCTCGGAGTGTCCTTGTCCTATGATTCACGCGATTATGTGTATTATCCGACCGCCGGCTGGAGCTTGTCCATTCGTCCGATGTATTTCGCGACCTGGCTGGGCGGCAATAATGATTATGCCAGCATTTCGTATGATGTCAAACACTATAAAAATTTTGGCGAAAAGCACGTTCTCGCCATGCGATTCGCCGGCGGTCACTCAGTTGGTGATGTCCCGTTTGACGGCTATCAATCCTATGGGTTGCGCAGCACCTTGCGCGGATACCAGGCGGGCAAATATCGCGGCAAACACATGATGGGTATCCAGGCCGAATACCGCTGGCAGTTTTACAAGCGTTTGGGTTTGGTGGGATTTGCCGGCGTCGGTACAATTTGGGGGCAGAGCGATGAGGAAAAGGACTTTTTCGAAAAAGACCTGCTGCCCAGTGTGGGAACGGGTCTGCGTTTCCAGTTGTCACCGGAACGCAAAATCAACGTGCGTCTGGATTACGCGTGGGGCGTGAATGATAATGAAGGATTTTATTTGGGAATTATGGAGGCGTTTTGACGAAATCACTGAGCGACAAAATCATGATTTTGTCGCTCAATGATTTTGTCATTGGTTCAACACTGAAAATTTCTGAGCCAATCAAGTCATCATTAAAAAATGAACAGGAGGACATGAACATGAACCACAAAATTCCACTCATTTTCGGAATGGTGCTCGTTCTTTTCAGCCTTGCCGCCGCTCAGCAGGACATCACTTTTACCCTGGTCAACAAAACCGGATTCGAGTTTGTTGATATTTTTATTTCGCCAACCGACCAGGAACAGTGGAGCGAGGATTTGTCATTGGGCGTGTTTAACGATCTTGAAGCCAAAGATTTTAAAATGAAAACAAGCGAGAACATCTGTCAATATGATCTCAAGGCGGTTCGACCGGACAGCACCGAACTTTTATTCAAGGGCGTCAACCTGTGCAAAAAACTTATTGTCACGTTGCTGTATGAATTCGACCAGCCCATGTTTGTGCAGGATATCATTCTGGAGAATCTCACTGACTATACGTTTTCGGAAATCTATGTCAGAGATCTGAACACATCCGGTTGGGGATTGAATGTTCTGGGCGCCAATGTTTTGACGCGCAATGAAAAAGCGGTAATCTCTATCCCACCGGGACACCCAAACGTGTGTCTTTATGAAATTAAAGGTGTGTTGATGAACGGCCGGGAATTGATCTATAGCAGCATCAACATTTGTAATCAGGCGCATATCGTTTTAATGCGCTATCAGGGAAAACAATATCACGGATTTGAATGAGAATTTTTAGAATTACAAAAGATACCTCGCGCCAAGAGACAAAGACGCCAAGAATATTGTCGAGCTATTCGTTTCATATGGCCATATACAGCTCTCAAGCAAAAAGTGACAATAATTCTTTGCGGCTTGGCGACTTTGCGCGAGGCCATATCTTGCATAATTCTGAAAAGTAACTGTTAAAACAAAAATAAGGCTAAAGACATGAAAAAGACAAATAAGATGAGGCATGCCGGTTTTTTATTGACGCTATTTTTACTCTCCCTCTGGATAGCCGGCTGCTACAAGGACTATGGCATGTCCATTGAGGATTACGATCTGGTGACGGCATTTTATGACAAAGAGGTGGATTTTTCGGCGATCACCTCCTATGCTTTGCCGGACACGGTTTTCCACATTGTCCCCGAGGAGGACGAGGATGACGTTGACCGCTCGCTTGACTCACAGATAGTGCAGCAAATCAATCTGAACATGCAAACCCTCGGTTATGAAAAATTAACGCTCCAGGACATTGAGGACGGACGACTGCCGGATGTTGTGCTGTTAGCTGCAGTGACCAGCACAAAAAATTCGGTCTGGTATCCAGGCTATCCCGGTTATCCCGGTTGGGGCTTCTGGCCAGGTTGGGGATATTATCCGGGATATCCCGGTGGAGGCTGGTATTACCCCCCATACTGGACCGGAACAACTTTTACCACGGGGTCTTTGCTGATAACCATGATTGATCCCGAAGAAACAGACATCGAGGAAGAAAAAGTCAAAGTTGTATGGGCCGGCGGCGTGAACGGACTCCTCGACGACAAGAAAGAAAACGTCAAGAGACGCCTGGTCTATTCAATCGCCGAAATGTTTCGCATCTCGCCATATCTGGGCGCGAGCAACACTGAAGATTGAATGTAATACTTTGGTCTCAGGTGGAGCCACCCCTCTGATTACCAAGCCTCCCGGCTACCAGGCTCGAGCCTGGTAACCAGAATGGGAACGCTCACCTGTAACTGAGATTTGACAATTGAATGAAAACATGGGAAAAAAAAGATGAAAAAAGTAGTTATTTTTTTGGTCATAGCATCCGCCTGCTCTTCGCTGTATGCGCAGTACGGCGGTCTTGCCGGTTTCACCTATTGTACGTCACAGACAATGGGAGAAACCAAAGAGTGGATTCAGGACTACAGTTGGCGAGGTTTTGCTGTACAGTACAACCATTTCAGGTCGGCTAAAACCTCGCTGGGATTTGAAACCGGCTGGAATGTATTTGGGCAGCGCGTCGATGGCGTAGTATCGCTCCCCAACGGGGCGATTAGCGGCACCCAGATTCGCGAATTCTCGGCCATTCCCATTCTTGTCACCGGCAACTATCATTTTAAATCATTGTGGGAAGAGGTCAGTCCCTACATCGCCATCGGCTTGGGCGGCTATTATATTACGGACAAGCTATCCGCCGGCATATTTGCTTTGCAAACCGACAATTTACACTTTGGCGTAGCGCCGGAGCTCGGCTTTTATATCCCGGCCGGCGATGGCTTTTTAAAGCTCGCTCTCAAGTATAATCGGGCCGTCCCGGCGGGTGAATCAACAGTCGGCGACAAACGCGGCTTTTCGTTCCTGGGACTCAATGTCGGTTTGGCTTTTTCAACCTTTTGATGGTGCTATGGCATTTCGAGAGGATAATATTTTTGACGTGAAATATTCACAAATTTTGCCACTGAGGCACAGAGATCACAGAGAGAGGCTAACTTGAGCATCGATCGTTTTTCAAAAAGTTTCTAAATATGTGAAAATTGTTTTGCAGAAGGCATTGAAAATAAATTCTCTGTGTGCTCTGTGACTCTGTGGCTCTGTAGTTAACTCAACTCAAAATAAAAAATTTTGACTTTATTGTGAGGACAAGAACATGAAACAAAAAATTCTCCTTGCGCCGTTAGCCCTTTTTCTCGGCCTGGCTATTTTTCTCGTCGATGCCACGCCGGCTTTTGCGCAGCGGCGAAGGCCACAAAATCCATATCGTCCGCCAAGCCATCGTCTTGAAATCGCGCCGTTTTGGGGATATCAATTCGGCGGTCGAACCACCACATCGGAGGGCGAGATAAAAATCATTGACAATTCCAATTATGGCATTCAAGTGGCTGTTGTCACGCCTGTGGGCGCATCCATCGAATTTTTATACAGTCGCCAGGCCACCAGCCTGCAGCGAAACACCACACGACCCTTTGAACCGCCGATTAAAGAGACGCTGTTTAATATGAACGTCGATTATTACATGCTGGGCGGCGTGAAATCAGTGCAACAGGGAAATGTCGAGCCGTTTGGCGCTGCCTATCTGGGCATGGGAAGCTTCAAGCCGCAATCGGGCGGATATTCAACCGAGCGATTGTTTGCCGTTGCCCTCGGCGGCGGCGCTAAAATACGACTCTCTGACCGAATTGGCTTGCGTCTCCAGGGACGTTTTATGCTGCCCATGCAATGGGGCAGCGGCGGCCTGTGGTGTGGCACAGGCGGCTGCAACATCGGCGTCGGCGCCAACACAACTATCATGCAGCTCGATCTTGACGCCGGCCTGGTCATTTATCTATAACATTAACTTTAGGAGTTTAACATGAAACACATCATTCCAATTCTGATTTTTGTGTTGTTTTTAGGGACGCTCAGCGCGCAGGACGATTATATCGAGTTGTTGCGCAAAGATGTTACAGCCGAAAAAACCGCTGTCATTACAGAAATAATGGCGTTCACCGACTCAGAGTCCAAAATATTCTGGCCGCTTTACCGCGAATACGATTTTGAGCGCAGCAAAATCGATGATCAACGGGTGGCGCTGATCAAGGACTATGCGGAAAATTTTGAAAATGTCACGGATGAAAAAGCCGACGAGATCACCAAACGATCTTTCAAGTACAGACAACAACTCGTCAAACTGGAACAAAAGTATTACAAAAAAATGGCAAAGGCATTATCGCCCAAAACGGCAGCGCGCTTTTTTCAACTGGATACGCAGCTCAACTCACTCGTCACGTTGCAGATCACGTCGCAATTGCCGTTGATTGAACATTAGCCTGGATTATTTGCAAAATTTGTCAGAGATGTACTCAACGCAGAGCCGCAGAGAACGCGGAGAACACGCAGAGAAGAACTGATATTTATAAAAAGTCATGGTTCCGTTCACATGAACGTGGCCGTTGTCCGAATTCGTTTTTTGTCTTTGTTATTACAAAAGCTGTAAATCATGCAATGCGACAAGACATCAACTTTTATCAGTCATCCGTTTCTCAAAAGAAACTCTGCGAAACTTTGCGCTCTCTGCGCCTTTGCGTTGAAATAATACAAATACAAAGGAGGTGAAATTGTCATGCGGCACAAACATGCTTTAATTTTTTTCGTGTCACTTTTATGTTCTCAACTTTTGGCGCAAAACCCGGATTTGCAATTGTCCCAGGAAGAACGCGAAGAGCGGCTGAAAAACTATAACAATATTTTCCCAATTTGGGGCCGCCAGGTCATTGAAAAAGGCTTTGACCTGCCTAAACCGTTTGGTATCAACGTCAACTATGTGTGGATGAACCAGCCCATTGAAATTCCGGGCATGTCGCTTGGTGTGAACGACAGCCCCCTGGCGCCCATTCAAGCCATCCAGTTCGATGACGCCGAGAGCAATGCAAATACGGTCAATGCCCGCTTTGATTTGTGGGTGCTACCGTTTTTGAATCTCTACACCATGGTCGGCAGAGGCTGGGCGGACACGGATGTCCGCATCAAAGAACCGATCGAGTTCAGCACCGGCGTCAATCAGAGCGCCAATTATCTTGGGTTTGGTACGTCAGCGTCTATCGGGATCAAAAAGAATTTTGCCGTCTTTGATATCAACTGGGCCCGCAGTTATCTGGAGCTGCTGGACGAACCGGTCGATGGTCGCACCATGGGCATTCGTTACGGACGGAATTTCAGATTAGGTGGACCCAAACGGCTCGCCGTATGGGTCGGCGCCATGAACGTTCACGTTGGCAGCATAACCAACGGCCAGGTCGCGCTTGCCGATGTGTTGCCGAGTGATGTACGCGACCAGCTCGCGAGTCGCGAGTACCAGAACGAAACCTGGTACAAACTGTTGCCGCCCGATAGAAAGGAAAACATTGACAATCTCGCTGACGGCATCATCGACTTTTACGACACTGGCAGCATAAGCTATTCACTGGAGAAAAAACCGGCCGCGCCGTGGAATATGGTCGTGGGCGGCAATTTTGAATTAAACCGCAGTTGGCATTTTCGCTTTGAAGTCGGTTTGATCGAGCGCTGGTCGGTGTTGTTGAATGCCTGTTATCGCCTCGATCTATAATAGAGGGAAACAAAGTCGTAGGATGGGTCACAAATGAATTTGAAAACTGCTCATATAGCCAAAATGCGATGGATGGTTGGACAAGAGCAAAGAGTTGGTGTGACCCATCCTACTATCAAATACCTCGATTAAAAGATGAGTAAAAACAAAAAAGCAATTGCAACCAAAAAACGGAGAAAGAAATGAAAAACATTATCCTGTCATTCATGAGCCTGGCGATGCTGTGGCTCATGATCTCTTGTTCACCCGTGCAGGAAACTTCCGCACAGGAGAAAAATGCCATTCCTTACCCGAAGGAAGAGTGGAAAGGCGTTCAGGGAAAGACCCTGGCGGAATCGAAACCCGATTTTATCGGACAACCTCAAGCGCCTGAAGGTGCGCCAAATGTCCTGGTCATTATGCTGGACGATGCCGGATACTCCAATGCAACATCCTATGGAGGCGTGATGCGCACACCGTCCTTCGACCGCATTGGTGATGAAGGCATCCGCTATACGCACATGTCTGTGGCGGCCGTATGCTCACCGACTCGCGGTTCGTTATTGACCGGTTATAACATTCACCAGATCGGCACCGGCATCATTTCAGAATTTGCCACCGGCTATCCGGGGTACAATTCGCAGATTGATTACACTACCCCTTCCATTGCCAAAATTTTAACCGAAAATGGTTATGCCACTGCAGCTTTTGGTAAATGGCATAATACGCCCATGGAAGAAGCGTCCCCTGCAGGGCCATTTGAGAGCTGGCCGACAGGTATATGGGGATTTGAGTATTTCTGGGGATTCATGGGTGGTGAGACGAACCAGTTCCACCCATTATTGTACGAAAACACCACCCCTATTGAAACACCGAAAACAAATGCGGATGGATCAACATTTCATATATCCCATGGCATGGCAGACCAGGCCATCAAGTGGCTGGACAACTGGAAAGGACTTAGGGATGTACCCTTCTTTATGTACTATACCCCGGGGGCCGTCCATGCTCCCATACAGGTGCCCAAAGAATGGAGAGATAAATATAAAGGACAATTTGATGATGGATGGCATGTCTACAGGGCGCAACAATTGGAACGTCAGAAAAAATTAGGCCTAGTTCCTGAAGACGCGGAAATGGTCGATTGGCCCGATGTCATTCCGGAATGGGATTCGTTCAGCGAAGAAGGAAAAAAATACCTGGCCAGGCAGATGGAGGTCAATGCCGCTTTTCTGGAACATGTTGATTATCATGTCGGACGGGTTATCAGCCATTTGGAGGAAATGGGTGAGCTGGATAATACACTGATCGTTTATCTTACTGCTGATAATGGTTGTACGGCAGAAGGAACGCCCACAGGGACCTTCTCGGAGCTTCTGATGCAGAACGGATTCCCACCCCTCACTATGGAGCAGCAGCTGGAAAAACTCGAAGAGTTCGGCGGGTTAGATGCCTGGGGAGGGCCGCATCTGGCGAACCATTATTCCGTGGCGTGGGCATACGCCTCATCAACCCCGTTCCAGTGGACCAAACAAATGGCATCACATTTTGGCGGCACCATGTCTGCCACAGCCATACGTTATCCGAAAGCGATCAAGGCCAGAGGTGAATGGCGCAGACAATTTCAAAACATAACCGACCTGGTACCAACCATACTGGAAGTTACCGGCGTGCCTGCACCCGACTATGTAAACGGACAGAAAAGAAAACCTTATCCCGGAAAATCGCTTACTTATGCATGGAACAATGCAGACGCTAAAACCAATCATCCCACGCAGTATTTTGAAATGTTAGGATTTGTTGGCTTGTACCACGAGGGATGGACCATTGCCGGGAAACCGTATCGCATCCCCTGGTCGGTGGATCCTAAAGCCATGGCAACTTTCGATCCCCTGAATACCGAATGGGAATTGTATAATATTGAAGAAGATCCGATTCAACAGGTGAATGTGGCGGATCAGTATCCTGAAAAAGTAAAAGAGCTGGCTAAATTATTCTGGGAAGAAGCTGATAAGTATAATGTGTACCCGGTTGGCGGTTCCCTGGGCAAAATGCTTCAGCCGGAATCGAATGCACAACGGGCGGCAAAGAAACACTGGGAACTAACACCCAATGTTTACCGTGTTCCTGAGCTGGCAGGTCCCGAGATCAAATCGACTAATTATGAAATAAATGCTTATATCACGGCTGATGAGAACACCCAGGGTGTGATTTACGCGGTCGGTGAACACATTGGTGGACAGGCGCTGTTCATTATGGATGGTAAACTGCGTTACAGCTATTCCACCCTTGGCCTTTACTGGCACGATTTTGATGGCGACGTGAAAATCCCTTATGGAGATATAAAGATCACCTTAAAACATACCATGAAAGAAGAAAGACTAAACGGCCCTTCAACCGTAGAATTTTTCATTAATGATAAAAAAGTAGGTGAAATGGATATTGCTGCGACTGTATATGGTTCTTATACCGCTCACGAAACTTTTGATATAGGCCGAGATGAAGGCCTGCCGGTGAATGAAGAGTATGAGCACCTGGGAAAATTTGAATTTACATCAGGCCAGTTGCACAAGGTGGTGTTCGACATCAAGAATCCCGAAGA
>JAFGKD010000119.1 GCA_016928775.1 Candidatus Zhuqueibacterota bacterium
TCGGACGAAGATACTTTTTTATCATTGGCAGGTCGGTTATCGCGTTTTGACAAGCAAATTAGCAGCGATGAGCGAAAACGATTTATAGAGTTAGCCGGCAAAGATGTGAAGACGGTTGTGCATGAATTATTTGAGGCGTTTGATCCTGATAAAATTGAACAACATGCCAGAGAGATAAACAACGTGCCTGATAGTCGTGCACCGGATAACGAAGAGTATGAACAGGCACAAAAGAATCTGGCGCGAAAAGCGGCTGCGACTTTTCATGGAGAGTTGAACACCTATATTGATCAGGTTCGTCGTGTGCACGAACAATTGATTGACGTGGTGAATATTGATCGTGTTACGTTTGCCGGTTGGGATGCGCAGGCCAAAGAACAGATTAAAAATCTTGTGCAGGATTTTGATACCTTTTTACGCGAGCATCAGGATGAAATCGTAGCGCTCAAAATTTATTATGCGCAGCCCTGGCGACGACGAGAGGTCACTTTTCGCATGATGAATGAGGTGGTCGATCTCATCAAGAGAAACAAACCAAACCTGATGCCATTGCATGTGTGGCAAGCCTACGCGCAATTGGAAGGTGCGGACGGCAAACCAACAAGTCAGCTTACGGCATTGGTGTCGCTCATTCGCCGGATGACCGGACTGGACAGTCAGTTGACGGTTTACAGCTCAACGGTGAATGTGAACTTTCAGGAGTGGGTCTTTGCAAAGCAAGCGGGCGCGCTCAAGTTCAATAGCGAGCAAATGGAGTGGCTGCGTTTGATCAAGGATCATATTGCGGCGTCGGTGCATATGCAACGCGACGATTTGGAGTATGCGCCGTTTGATGCCCGAGGCGGCATCGGGCGGATGTATCAGTTGTTCGGCGAAGACATGGATGGGATTTTGGATGAAATGAATGAAGCGTTGGCGGCGTGAGGAAATTTGGGTTGACAAAAGCGTTAATATTTTGTAATATGTCAACCAGGAGGTGGTGAAATGAAAAACAATTTTGGCCGGCGATTAAAGTCCGCGCGTCTCATGCGCGGGCTGTCAATGGAGCAATTGGCCGCAAAAACACAGGGTGCATTGACAAAACAGGCGATTGGCAAGTATGAGACAGGCCTGGCACAGCCGACAAGCGATAATGCGTTTGCATTAGCCAAAGCCCTTGATGTGAAAGTCGAGTATTTTTTCCGACCGGCTCGATCTTTTGTATCTCTCAGCGAACCGGCTTACCGAAAGCGTCGTCAATTGTCAAAAAAACGCCTTGATGCGATACACGAGCAAGTTCGAGATTATGTTGAACGCTATTTGGAAGTGCTCTCATTCTTTCCGCCGGAATCCAAAGTGCCAACCATTTCATCGGTTTCCAAATTTTCAGTTTCTTCTCTGGACCAAGTCGAAGAATCTGCCGTGACATTGCGGAAAAACTGGGGATTGGGTTTGGCGCCGATTGATAATCTGACAGAAATCGTCGAAGATCAAAATATATTCATTGTACAGATTGCGGGCGATGAGGCTTTTGACGGTTTGTCCTGTTTTGCCAACGACAACATTCCAGTCGTGGTGACAAAACGAGTTGATCAGGGAGACCGTCAGCGCTTTAATATTGCGCACGAGCTGGGGCATCTTTTGTTAGAACCGCACGATCTGGATGAAGAAAAAGCAGCCAACCGATTTGCGGCGGCGCTGATGGTGCCGCGAGCTGTTGTTGAAAAAGAGCTGAGCGCCTCACGGCGTCGTCTCAGTTTTGCCGAGCTGCATGCGCTCAAACATAAATATGGCATGAGCATCGCGGCGTGGATTTATCGGGCAAAGGATTTGGGGATTATCAGTGAGTTTTACGCGAGCCAATGGTTCCGAGAACTGAAGCAATATAATCCCAAAATAGAGCCGGGTGATCCGGTGCCGGTAGAGACTCCGCACCGGTTTGAGCGACTCGTTTTTCAAGCCTGTGAAGAGCAGATTTTTTCTGAAAGCAAAGCAGCAGAATTATTAGTGTGGCCGGTGGATCGCTTGCGGCGAACGATGCGGGGGGATTTGTTGCATGCGGTTGGTGCTTGATACGTGTATCTGCATTGATCTGAATGAAAGTGATTGTCTGTACACCCTCAAATCGCTGCCATATAAGGTGTGCATCTCTTCGGTGCTCGCTAATGAGTTGGAAAATCCTTCGCTTGAAAAGATGGTCAACGCCGGATGTACGGTGTTAAAGCCGCCTTTTGAACATATGCTGCGGTTGGATGAGCTGATCATTAAATATCGTAAAACTTCTGCAGGTGATTTGACAAGTATGCTGACGGCCCAAGCGTATGGCGCCATATTGGTGACGGGTGATGCGGAGTTACGCAAGGCTGCTGAGACAGAAAATGTGACAGTACATGGTCTGCTGTGGCTGTTGGATGAAATGGTGGATAATAACGTGCTAAAGCCAAGAGAGGCAGCTAAATATCTAAAAATTATGTTGAGCAGAGATCGGCGATTGCCTCTTAATGAATGCGAGCAAAGAATAAAGAAATGGACTAAGTCAAACGAATAAGGCGTTTGCATCGTGAGTTCAAATATATTTTCAGAACAGTTACCTAATAATTGGGTGCTTTGCCGAATCGATGATGTTTCAATGCAGCCCCAATATGGATATACAACGAAAGCCAGTCAAGAAGGTAACCTCCATCTTCTTAGGACTACTGATATTACAAGTGGGATTATAAACTGGAACAATGTTCCATTCTGTACTGAAAATCCTTCTGATATAAAGAAGTATATTTTGAGTGATGGAGATATTGTGATCTCAAGAGCCGGTTCAATAGGTATAAGTCATCTTTTAAAAAATCCGAAAAGGTCTGTATTTGCATCTTATCTGATTCGATTTAGACCACTAATAGATAAATATTTTTTTTATTATTTTCTCAAAAGTCCGTTTTATTGGAAACAAATTTCTGAAAAAAAACTTGGTATCGCTGTTCAAAATATAAATGCCTCAAAACTTCGGCAGATAGAACTTCAACTCCCTCCACTCCCAGAACAAAATCGCATCGTCGCCAAAATTGAAGAGCTGTTTTCCGAGCTGGATTTTGCGATGGCGAGTTTGCAAACTGCGCAGCAGCAGCTCAAAGTGTATCGGCAAGCAGTGTTAAAAGATGCGTTCGAAGGAAAATTGACCGCGGCGTGGCGGGAACAACAACAGCAGCAGCAAACCTCCGAGGTCTCCGAGACCTCGGAGGTTTTTGACGCAGACGCGCTCTTGAAAAAAATCAAAGAGGAACGCGAGCGGCACTATCAGGAACAATTGGCCGAATGGGAAAGGGCGTGTCAGGAGGCGGAAAAGGTTGGGGGAAAAAAGCCGGTGAAGCCGAAAAGAAACAGAGAAATAGAGTCATTGAATGAGGAAGAAGTTTCCAAACTGCCAATTAGCTATAGTGGACAAATTTATGTAAAATTATCCGAGTTCTCGGAAATTATTGGTGGCGTAACTAAAGGTAGGAAGTTAGAGAATAGAAAAGTCAAAAGCTTTCCGTATTTGCGAGTTGCAAACGTGCAAGATGGTTATCTTGATCTAAAGGAAATTAAATATATTGACATACCGGTGGAAGAATTTGTCAAATATAAGCTAGAGTTTGGCGATGTTCTTTACACCGAAGGCGGTGATAAAGATAAGTTGGGTCGAGGCACGATATGGAAAGATGAAATTGCTGATTGTATCCACCAAAACCATATATTTCGCGCGAGACCATTTGAAAATATAATTTCATCGCTATATTTAGCATACTATTCACAAACTCGAACTGCTAAAAATTATTTTTTCGAGAAAGCCAAGCAAACTGTTAATCTTGCATCAATAAATTTGACCATTCTATCCAATCTGCCAGTGCCAATTTGCTCAATCTTAGAACAAAACAAAATTGTTCAAGAAATTGAATCGCGCTTTTCCGTCACGGAAAAGTTGGAAGAAACTATAGAACAAAGCTTACTGCACGCCGAAGCATTACGCCAAAGCATTCTCAAACGCGCCTTTGCGGGCAAGCTGGTGCCGCAGGATCCGAATGATGAGCCGGCGGAAAAACTGCTGGAATGGATAAAAAAGGGGGGCAAGTAATGGCGGATCAAAAGAATTCAGATATAATTCTGTATCAAACGGAGGATGGTCGTATCAAAGTCGAGGTGCGTCTGCAAGATGAATCCGTTTGGTTAACACAAAAAATGATGGCGGACTTGTTTCAAACGACACCACAAAATATCACTCTTCATCTAAACAACATATATGCCGATGGGGAACTGAATGAGAGAGCAACTTGTAAGGAATACTTACAAGTTCAATCAGAAGGCCGCCGACAGGTTGAGCGATCTCTCAAGTATTATAACTTGGAAGCAATTATCGCCGTCGGTTATCGCGTGCGTTCGCATCGCGGCACACAATTCCGTCGCTGGGCAACCGAGCGGCTGAACGAATACCTTGTCAAAGGTTTTTCCATGGATGACGAGCGCCTCAAGCAGGGTATCAATATTGGTTCGGACTATTTTGATGAACTGCTCGAACGCATTCGCGACATTCGTGCAAGTGAAAAACGTTTTTATCAAAAAATACGCGATATTTACAAACTAGCCGTCGACTACGATCCAAAAGCAAAAGAAACGCAAGAGTTTTTTCAAATTGTTCAGAACAAGCTACATTTCGCCATCACCGGCAATACGGCTGCCGAGCTCATCGCCGAACGTACGGACGCCAAAAAACCGAATATGGGTCTCACTTCCTGGAAAGGCGCCAAAGTACGCCGTGGCGATGTGACGGTGGCGAAAAACTATCTGAATGAAGATGAACTCGCACAATTGAACCGCATTGTCACAATGTACCTGGATTATGCTGAGGATCAAGCAAACCATCGGCAGCAAATTTACATGCGCGACTGGCGCGAGAAACTGGATGCGTTTCTACAATTTTATGAGAGGGATATTTTGGATAATCCAGGGCGCGTCGCAAAGGAGGTCGCGGACAAGCTGGCATTGGCACAGTATGATGTGTTTAATGGCGAACGCATGAAACATGAAGCGGAAAGGGAAGCCCAAATAGACGATAAAAAATTCAGAGAAATTGAGCTGACCATTCGAAAACAGAAAGAAGATCAAAATAAGAAATAAATCATATGAATAATACCAGCACCATCATTTCCCGCGTCTGGAGTTATTGCAACGTGCTGCGCGACGACGGCGTCGGCTATGGTGACTATCTTGAGCAGTTGACCTATTTGCTGTTCCTCAAAATGGCGGATGAATACAGCAAACCGCCATACAGTCGTCAGATCAACATTCCGGACAAATACCGCTGGCCCAATCTGGCCGCCAAGCGCGGCGCCGAGCTGGAAACATTTTACGTGGAGTTGCTGACTGAGCTGGGTCAAGCAAAAAGTATGGTGGGGCAAATATTCAGCAAATCACAAAACAAAATCCAGGACCCGGCCAAGCTCTACAAGGTCATTGACATGATCGACAAGGAGCAATGGATTTTAATGAGCGCGGATGTCAAGGGTGATATTTACGAAGGGCTGCTGGAAAAAAATGCCGAGGACACCAAAAGCGGCGCCGGGCAATATTTTACGCCGCGACCGCTCATTCGCGCCATGGTGGCTTGCGTGTCGCCCGAGCCGCGCAAAACCATTGCCGATCCCGCCTGCGGCACCGGCGGCTTCTTTTTAGCGGCCTATGATTACATTCTGAGTCAATATGCGCTGGATCGCGACGATAAAGAGTTTCTGAAAAAACAAACGTTCTATGGCAATGAGATTGTGCAGAATACACGTCGTTTGGCGTTGATGAATATGTTCCTGCACAATATCGGCGAGATCACCGGCGAATCCATGATATCGCCAACCGACGCACTGATTGGCCCGGCGCCGGAGCTGTATGATTATGTGCTGACCAATCCGCCGTTTGGCAATAAAGAGTAGCATGACCTTTACCAATGAAGAAGGTCAATTAGACAAGGAGGAATTGACCTACAATCGGCAGGATTTTTGGTCAACGACATCGAACAAGCAATTGAACTTTGTGCAGCATATTCGCACGATGCTCAAAATCACCGGCAAAGCAGCGGTTGTGGTGCCGGACAATGTGTTGTTCGAAGGCGGCGCCGGCGAGACCATCCGCAAAAAGCTGTTGCAGAATACTGATCTGCACACCATCCTGCGATTGCCGACGGGCATTTTTTACAAACAAGGCGTCAAAGCCAATGTGATGTTTTTTGACAACAAACCGGCCGCCGAGCAGACCTGGACAAAAGAGATCTGGTTTTATGATTTTCGCACCAACATTCATTTCACCTTAAAAAAGAATCCGCTGCAATTTGCCGACCTTGAGGAATTTATCGCCTGTTATCGTCCAAAGAATCGGCACGAGCGCAAGGAGACCTGGTCCGAAGACAATCCAGAAGGCCGATGGCGGCGGTTTTTGATTGATGAGATTTTGGCACGCGATAAAACGAGTTTGGATATTTTTTGGTTAAAAGATAAAAGCTTAGCGGATTTGGATAACTTGCCGGAGCCTGATGAATTGGCGTTGGAAATTATTGAGAATTTGGAAGCGGCGTTGGAGGGATTTCGGGAGATAGTGGGAAAGTTGGCAGAAGGTTGATGCAAGGTTTGAGAAAATCAGAGGATTCAACAGAGAGATTGCGTTCGATAAGCTCGAATACAACCATGAAGAATTAATGGTTCGGTGCGACGGAGCTTTGTGGCAAATGCATCAAGAATCTGCCGGCATCGGTCAAGAAGCGGTTGCAGCAGGCGGCCTTCAAGCAGGGATTCGTTTTTAATCAGGTATTGCGGAGAAAGATGCGCGATCCATGTATCACTATCTAGGCTATGCTCCCCTACCCTGTCTGCTAAATCCCAAATTGATAAGACAATTTAAGAAACAGGATATCACTCTTTCTTTGTTCCAGGTATGTCAATTCATCAAAACGATCTGTGGTGTAAATAATGTAGAGTGAACTGAACGGCGGGAAAAAGCGCCAGCCGAATAAACCATAAACGTACAAGCGATTTTCTCTGCTGCTGGTCTGGGTAAATACACGAAACCAGAGATCGCGTGTGACGTTGTAATCGATGCTGAGTATGTGGAGGGTGCTGGAATGATCAGTCGCATCCGGAACAAAAGTAATCGACTGAAAATCATAGCCCAGCGCCAAACGTTCAAAAAAGCGACGTTGAATGCTAAAGCTGTATAATTCAAAATCCCGGTCAAAATTCAGGCCCCAGGTATAGCCAGCTTTGACGGCTTGCCACTCATCGGTATTGTTGCCAATTTGAACCTGGTTCTGATGGTTATAATATTTTTTTTCATACAATTTGAATTCATCATTATAGGAAAGCTGAATACTGAAACGGTTCTTTAGGTAGAATCGTGCAGTTTCGGTCACATACCAACTGCGCAAAATGCCGGCATGACTCCAAAAGATGTTGTTGCGGGATTCGAGAAAAACATATTTGAGCGGTGATGATTGCGGCCAAAAGTAATAGGACAGATCACTATCCAACTCTCGCATGTCGTCATCGCGAATAAAGCCGGTCTGATTGACATTTTCTTTAAATTTTTCTCCTGTGTCGGAATAGCGCAAGTGGATATGGTGCA
>JAFGKD010000120.1 GCA_016928775.1 Candidatus Zhuqueibacterota bacterium
GCTTATGTCAAAGAACAAAAACCTGATCTGTCGTGGATATGTGCATAGATTATTTAGTGATGCTTTTTACCCTGTGATCGGTTACATCCAGACCGACATCATCGCCGGGATTTTCATCTGTATCGTATACGCCATTTTTATTTTTATCATCGCCGTCGTTCCAATCCTGGTCTTCATCCGAGGACCAGTGATCTTTCAAATCTTCAAGCTCCAAGTTATAAAATAGGAGGAATTTATCCAGGTCATCAATTTTGTCTGTGGGACCGACAAATTCCCCGGCATCCGGGTTATCCCGTTGTTCATCCAGCAAGCCGTCTTCGTCGTTATCGACACCGTCGTACGCCAGGCCGGGGCTTTCCAGGAAAGCAAAACCCATGATGCCGGTTTTGAGGCCGCCCTGTCCCACGCCATCGATATCCCATGAATAGGCGAGGTCGAGGTAGGTATCAAAAAAGCCGATCTCGTCATTGCTGTCGTTGCCAATGGCATTATCAACATGATAGCCGAGTGCGACTTGTGGCAGATCATATTCGGAGATATTGGCGATATTGTATTCCCAGAAAATAGCGTCGCGTGCCAGGGGATTATTCCATTGGTAGCCGCGCGTTTCGACGCGCACGCCAATGCCGCCCCACGGTTCGCCATATTGAATGGTGACATTGGGGTCTTTATCGCCAATTTTAACGCCGGGACGCGGATAATATTTGAGTGTATCGTCATGGCCGAGATATTCGAGGTCCTGGGCGTCATTGCAGACAAAGTAGGTTTCCATATCGGCGTACATGACCCCGAGGCCAAATCGGCCATTCCAGACGCCCGGCCATTTTAATTCGTCGCCGCTGGCCGGCCAGCCTTTGATGGGCCAGGAGTCTGGCAGGTTGCTCATGGCCGGATATTCGTTGAGTTCATTAAAATAGCCAAACACCGGATAAAATCCCCATTGAATCGTGCCGGTTGTATCCACATCGAGGCCGCCGCGAAACGCCGTCTGACAAAACCATAGCGTGTCCAGCTTTTCCTTGGCAATGCGCTCCGGGATAGTGACCGGAATAGAATCCTGCTCCAGAAAAACCTGCGCCGTGACGAGCAAATTGATGCCATCGGTCATCTTGACGCCGGTGTAATCGTTGGGCCACTTGGAGACTTCGACGCGCGGCCAGTCCGAGAGTTCACATTGGTTTTGAAAGTATAAAAAGACGCGATTGCCCGTCATATAGCCTTCGCGTTTGGCGGCAATGTCACCAGCGGGATCGTCCGGGCCATCATATGGTTTGCCCTGTGCATAAATACTCGAGACAGCGACCAACCAGAGCAATAATAAAAGTCCGAGATTTTTCATATCAAATCCTCTATGCTAAAATTCGACAGGCAAATTAAAAAATGAGCGCCAGACCGAGTTTGACAAAACGCGGCGCCTCGATGGCGGCGGGGTTGACGACACGATCTAGATAATCATTGAACAAGCTGCGATGATTCGCCAGATCAACATCGCGCACGATCGCTTCGTTTGCCCGGCCGGTATTGCCATTGACAAACAGCTCGTTCTGACGATCTAACAGATTCTCAATATACAAGCTGGCGCGCAGCTTGAACCGCTGCGACAGATCAAAATCATAAAAACCGTAAAAGTCCAAACGATATTTGGCCGGCTTTTTGGCGTTATTGGGATAAAGATTGACACGAGTCAGACGGCTTTCGGCAATGGGAGCCCAGGTGTAGGGCGTGCCGTCATCATAATAGCCGGTGAGCGAGGTGCTCCATTTTTTTGTGCCATAGTTTAAACCCAGCGCAACCGTATGGCGTTGATCCCACGACATGGGGATCAGGCGCGCAATGGGATCTCGACTGTCGCCGGCGCGCGTGAAGGTTTGCGTCGGATTATCCGCATTGCCGCGCGTGTATTGCAATGTATAGTTTATAAACGCATTAAAATTGCTGTAGCGTACGTCGTACTTGACTTCCAATCCTTTGACATTGCCGTAATCCTTGTTGGTATAAACGCCGTATTCGATCTGGTTATAAGTGCTCACCACCTTCATGCTGAGCAGATCGTAAATATCCCGGTAAAAAAGGTTCACTTCCAGTCCCATACCTTTGACAATCTCCTGCCACAAGCCCACTTCGTACTGCACCGTCTTTTGCGCTTCCAGTTGCGGATTGCCGGTTTGCGTTGCATAGTCCGTTGGAGCCACGAGGAGCGAATGATTTTGATAAAAAGCATACATTGGTGGCGCTTGAAAAAAATGACCGTAGCTAAAATGCAGCAATGCCGCACCGCTCAATTGATAGGAAAGGCCGAAACGCGGGCTGAGCTGCACCTTTGCATCGGCGTTTGGATAGTTAGACATCCTTTCCGGATTATCCGGAAAGCGGAGCTGATTCGCCGGATTGCGCAAATTGGAAGGGTACTTGGTGTTCGGATCAAACATGTCATAGCGCACACCCAGGTTGATGACCATCTCGTCAAATTCCATCTTGTCCTGCAGATAACCCGAGAATTCACGTGGATTGACATCATATACCTCGCCGTAGAGCGTCGAATCTCCTAAAATTTCTGGCGCATAGTTGTAGAAAATGTAGGTGTTCAATTCTTCATCAATTTTGTAATCGTACTCGTTTTCCTGTTGACGGTATCGATTGAGTATGGTGTGATATTCGTTCGACAGTTTATGATCGATATACAAAGCCCCGGCCTTCAAGCTGTGGTTTTTACTGACCTGCCAGGTGGCATCGTATTTTACGGTCAAATCTTTTTGTGTTCGCACCGAATGGCCTTTTTCCTGCCCACCGGTCATAAAACCTGGACCAGACGAGTTGGCGTAACGATCGTGGATGTAGCGTGGATCGAGTGGATTTTCGAACAGATAATCACCGTTATAATTGTCCACATAGGTCAGTTTGATTTCATGAAAGAAATTTGCCCCAAGGCCATGGTTGATATACAGCGCATACATATTGTTCGTCTTGTAATTGCGGGCGCGGCCATCGGGATTGTATTTCCAGGTGTGAGAATATCCGCCCCATTCGTCATTATCATGGGTGAATATTCCGGAAATTTTCAAGTCCGGTATGGGCGAATACGTCAGCTTGCCAAAGAATGAATTGTATGTACCGCTGTTCATCGCCACATAAGCGCTGTCGCCGTTTTGTGTGTCGAGCCATTCAGCCGGATTATCAGAAGAATAATTGCTATAGTCCGTCACCAAAAAGCGGCGCATACCGTTGAGGTGATTTTTGTTATTTTGATACCGGTAATTAACGAAAAAGGAGAGGGTGTTGCGCAGGATAGGACCTTCCAGTTGAAGACGATAGTCCTGGTTACGGACGTCGGCGGCTTTCAAGCCGACGAACAGGTCTGTGTTGGTGGTGAAATAGTTGCCGAGTTGGCCATAGATACGGCCGTGATAGCCCTCGCCGCCATCTTTGGTCACCGCGTTGACAATACCGCTCATGGCCCGGCCATATTCGGCGTTGAAGGTACCGGTGATGACTTCCAGGTCTTTGACAACATCGTTTTCGATCGTTACGGTTGAGCTGGTGCCGCCAAATGAATCGTCGACCGGCACCCCGTCAATCATATAGGACACTTCGCCCAGTCGACCACCGCGAAAGTGGCCCTCCACAACACCGGCTTGCATTGAAATCACATCGCCAAGATTTTCCAGCGGCAGGATTTCAATCTGTTCGGATGACACATGCCGAACCGAGCTGGTTTGGTCTTTTTTGTAGGAAATGAGAGATGCAGTCACCGTCACTGTTTCGCCTTCAATCACTTCGGGCGACATTTCAAATCTGAGATTCGCCGTTGAGTTGATGCTCACCAGAACGTCCGCCATCTCCACGGCACCGTATCCCATCATCGTCGCCTTTACCGAGTATCTACCCGGTGGCACGTTGATGATGTAAAAGTCCCCGTCCACATCGGTTGCGGCACCGTATCGGGTGTCAAGGATCGTTACATTGGCGCCCGGTAAAGGTTCACCCGTCTCTTTGTCGATGACTTTGCCGGCAATTTTGCCGGTCGTAGCCGCTGATAATGGAGCCGAGATGAACGTGAGGCAGCACAAAAACAGGACAAGAGTAGCGAGTTTTTGTTTTTTCACGTTATGCTCTCCCAAAAATTGAGTTGATGAATGGTTTTACTGAAATGGCTAATAAAGCAGTGATAAACGAGTTGAAAGATTTGAACTCTTAATCGATTTCGAAAAGGTTTAAATTGAATATAGGAAAAATATTTTCAGAGTCAACCATAATTTTTTGTAATTTGTAAAACCTCAGACTTGTGTACACAGGCAAAAGCTTTGAGAGAATGTCCAAAGTCATCACTTTGTGGATATCTTGCCGACTCGCAAGACTGACAAGAAAATATAGTCCTCTCTCCCCCCGCGGGGGGAGAGAGACAGAGTGAGGGGGGCGAGCAACGCAAGATTCATATTTTCTAAAATTTGCATCAGATAACCTTCAAGAGAAAGACCTACGATTTTGTCACGGGATTTATTAAAACAATTCCTTAGGCGCTTGTTACCCAAGACTAATCTTTTACAAAAGAACAGGTTTTTATCTTGATTACAAATATATTTTTTTTAAATTTAGCCTTTCAAAGAGAGATATCAAGCTAAAGGAGAAGAGCATGATCTTTGGTCTCATGGACATCATCATTTTTGTCGGTTTTATTGTTGCGGTGCTGTGGATTGGTATGAGCAAGGCCACAAAAGGTGCTTCCGGCGAAGATTTTTTCCTTGCAGGTCGCGGTTTGAGCTGGTGGCTCATTGGATTCTCGCTCATTGCTGCCAACATTTCGACCGAACAGTTTGTCGGCATGAGTGGTAATGCCGCCAGCCATGTTGGATTAGCCATTGCCAGTTATGAATGGATGGCCGCTATTACCCTGGTTGTAATTGCTTTTACTTTTCTCCCCTATTTTCTTCGCGCCGGCATTTACACCATGCCCGAATTTTTGGAATATCGCTATAATACCACAGCGCGCACCATCATGGCCATTGCGACGCTTTTTATTTATATGCTGCTTCTCGGTTCAGTAACCTATTCCGGCGCCCTGACGATTCGTACGATTGCCGGTGATATGGGCTATAATGTTCCGCTGGCCGTTGGTGCCTTGACCATTGGCATCATTGCCATGATTTATGTGGCTGCCGGCGGTTTGAAGGCCTGTGCCTGGGCTGATCTGATTCAGGGCAGCGCGCTCATCCTCGGTGGCGTCATTATTATGATCTTTGCCTTTATCAAACTGGGAGCCGCTGATCAGGCCGCACAAATTCTTGACGTCAACACCGGGGCTGTGGCAATTAAAGATATGGCACCGGATCAGGGCGCTATCAGTCGTTTTTATGAATTGAACCGCGTCCGCTTGAACATGTTCTTGCCGAAAACCGATACGGTTCTGCCCTGGACCGCCCTGATGCTCGGTCTATGGATTCCCAATTTTTACTATTGGGGACTCAATCAATACATCACACAACGTACTCTGGGCTCCAAATCTTTGTCACAAGGGCAACGGGGAATCGTCTTTGCCGCGTTTTTAAAGCTTATCATCCCGTTTGCCATTGTGATCCCCGGCATCATCGCATTTAACTTGTTCGCCTCGGATATGCAGTTTGAAGCGGTACGCGATAACGCCAGAGTAATGACAGAATATTACAAAGCACATCCAGGTTCATCGGTGGTGGATATGCAAGAATCACCGGCTGACAGTGTTGTGGCCAATTGGGGCGCGGAAAAATTCCTGTTGGCTGTTTATGAAACAGATGCTGTTATCAAAGCATTAAGAACGCGAAATCCCTATGTATTGCCCATCTCAAAATCGGATTACAATGTCGCTGAGGCAGCATCCAATGCGGTTTTCATAAGCGAGGATAAAGCATGGCGCAATGTTTATCCCGCTCTTGCTGCCGAGGTGGAGGAATATAATGCCGGTGTCCGCGCCGCCAATACGATAACCGTGAATGAAAAGTTTATCGCTTATAAATACGATACAGCCATGGCGCAACTGCTTGGCAAAGTTTTGCCCAACGGCATTGGTCTGGTTGGATTTGTCGTCGCCGCTTTGCTTGGCGCAGTGGTCAGCTCTCTGGCCGCAATGCTGAATGCGGCATCGACCATATTCACAATGGATATTTTCAAAAAATTTATTTCGCCCACTGCTTCGCAAAAAACGATTGTACTGTTGGGGCGCATCTGCGTTGTGGCTTTTTCATTTGTGGCGATTTTGTTGGCGCCGCAGTTGGGCAATCCCAAAATCAGCAACAGTATCTTCACCATTATTCAGGAGGGCCAGGGTTTTATTTCTCCCGGTATTTTGGCGGTGTTTGTTTTTGGTCTTGTTTTCCGCAAGGCACCGCCGCTGGCCGGTGTTGTTGGTCTGGTGACCAATATTGGCGCATACGGCGCTATGAAGCTCATTGCACCGCAGGTACAATTTTTAAATCGCATGGCGATCTGTTTTGTGCTCTGCCTCGCGGTGATGGGCGTGATCACCGCCATGCTGCCATTGCAGGAATCGGTAAAGTTTGAACAGCGCGGCACACTCAGCCTCGAATCGTCAAAGGGGGCGTTGATCGCGGGTATTGCTGTTGTGATATTGACGTTAATTCTTTATACCCTGTTTAGCCCGTTGCTGATCGCCGGCTAAAATTTATTTAACATGATCAGACTGGAGTTGTCTTGTGGACAGGAAACAATTTGTTAAAAAGTTTGAACAGCATTTTGCCGGCAAACCGCGGGTCTTTCGGGCCCCCGGGCGAGTAAATCTTATTGGTGAACATACAGATTATAATGATGGATTTGTTTTTCCGATGGCCATCAGCTTTTATACAACCATCGCGGTTTTTCCAACACGGGATCGCAAGCTCTATATTCGTTCGGAAAATATGAATGAGCTGATTGCGATTGATCTGGATGCAAATGCGACCAGACGTAATCACTGGAGCGACTATGTGGCCGGTATGGCCAATGTGTTAGAGGCGGAAGGATTTCGACTGCCCGGCGCGTCGATGTTGATCGATAGCGATGTTCCTGTTGGCTCCGGGTTGAGCTCATCTGCGGCATTGGAGATGTCAGCCGGGCTGGCCCTGCTCAGCACGATTGGCAGCGAGCTCGCGCTTGAAAAACTCGCCCTCCTGGGTCAAAAAGCGGAAAACCAGTTTGTTGGCATGAATTGCGGCATTATGGATCAATTTATCTCCACCCACGGCAAGGAAAATCATGCGCTCTTTTTAGATTGCCGCACGCTTGACTATGAACTGGTGCCGCTGCAAGCGGACGATATTCGATTTGTCATTTGTAACACCATGGTCAAGCACGAGCTGGGATCATCCGAGTACAATAAAAGACGCGCCGAATGTGAACAAGGCGTTACGTTGATGCGCGCCGATTATCCGGACATCAAGGCATTGCGCGATGTGTCGCTCGTGCAATTCAAAAAAGTCCAGCATAAACTGCCGGATATTGTGCGCAAGCGCTGTCGACATGTGATTTCAGAAAATGAACGCACATTACAGTCCATGACTGCCTTGAACAGCAATGATCTTGAAAAATTTGGCCAGTTGATGAACAGCTCGCACGACAGTCTGCGTGATGATTACCAGGTGAGCTGCAAAGAACTGGATTTGATGGTCGAACTGGCGCGGGCTCACGACGGCTGTCTCGGCGCCCGCATGACCGGCGGTGGTTTTGGCGGCTGCACGGTCAATCTGGTGCTGGCGAACAGCGTCGATCATTTTGTCGAGAATCTCTCCAAATCTTATGAAAAGGAGACAACCCTCAAACCGGATATCTATATCTCGGTGCCCTCCGAAGGCGCCCATGAATTGATATGATCCTGACAAAGGCTCTCCATTTGAGAGCCTTTTTTATTGCCGTTCATCAATCCCTTGGTGGGATCTTGATTTGACTTTTTCGACAGTCTTTTAAAATGCCAGAGGCGGCGGATCAGCGTACTGCCCCACAACGCTGACGAGTTGTTGAACGAGTCCGATATCCGTCAAGCCTTTTTTTCGAACACCTGAATACGCATGTAAAGAAATTCTGCCAAAAGGCTTTGATAATTGTGTTACAATTTCACCGGCATTGTGCGGTGATACCCCGCCTGCGATGATGATTTCGATGCGATCCGCTGCCTCGGCAATGATTTCTTGCAGGCGGCTTTTCCCGTCGAGTGCCGTACCGCTGTGGCCCCAAGGAATGCCGCTGGTGAGAATACGATCAACGCCAAGATCAATCAACGTGTGCAGTGCAGGCAATGGCTGTGAAACAGCGTCAAACGCGCGATGAAATGTGACCGACAGATTTTTTGATCTAGCTGTGTCGATTAAAATGCCGAGGTTTTTTATGTCCACTTTTCTATTGCGGTTCAGGGCGCCAAAAACCACACCGTCCGCGCCGGCACTGGCCGCCATGTCAATGTGCTGCTGCATCTTTTTAATTTCCGAACTTGTGTAGTAAAAATCGCCGGCGCGTGGACGAATCATAGCCATCACACCGGGACGAATAAAAATCTCTCTTGCCGCCTCGATGTCCTCGCGCGAAGGCGTCAGTCCATCCATAGCCATATCACGACACAATTCAATTCTCGACGCACCACCGACGAACGCTGAACGAACGCTCTCCCGAAGGGTCACAAGCGTATCACATTCTATGCAGATTTCAATAGGTATCATACCTGTGATCATCTCATTGTACCAGCACAGCTTTTCGGGTAAATAAAGCACCTTCTGTCATCATGTGCACAAGGTAGAGACCGTTGGCCACGCGCTGTCCTGTTTCGTTTGTGCCGTTCCAGACGATCTCGTAATGTCCCGGCGTGCGAGTTTCATCCAGAAGCGTGACGATTTTTTGGCCCAGGGTGCTGTAAACAACAATTTTCACCCGCCCTGCTTTTAACAGATTGAAAGGAATCGTCGTACCGGGATTTGACGGATTGGGATAATTTACGCCCAACTGTACTGTGTCGGGCGAGACAACGGCCCTGCCCACTTTTGCCTCATACGGCGCCGGATACACCCAGGTGCCAATGCAGCTGCCTTTGTACAACTCACCTGTATGCGGATTGACCGCCATAGCGCTCATGCCGTTGCGCGGCAGATTCTCGGTAATATCCTGCCAGGATTCGCCATCATCCATACTGCGGAAAATGCATGGAATGCCATTCTCAAACATGCCGGCATACAGAATGCCCTGTACATTGGGGTCCACCGTGACGGTGCGCACAAAGTTGGCCGAAGAATGACCGCCGGCCAATTCGAGAACGTTCAGACTTTTCCAGTCGCTGCCATCGAAAGCGGCAAGATCATAGTTTGCGTCGAGCGTATAAACTTTATCCGGATCAAACGGATCGGCGGCAAAGGTCGGCAAATTATCGAGTCGAATGAAGCGCCATCCGGGACGGGCATAAACTTCCCAGGATACGCCGCGATCCGGCGATCGCAAAATCGTGCGTCTGTCGCCATCCATCGCGAACACTACATCTGGAACGTTACGACACATCCCAACCAGCGTTGACGATTGATAGGGCGACGGAAAGTTAATGGCCGTGAAGGTTTTACCGGCATCCGTCGAAATTTTATTGCCGGCATACACATAATCCGGATCGTTCGGGTGAAACGAGACGAACAGGTTCATATCTTCCTGATTCGCCCCTTGTGTGACCAGCGTCCAGCTCTTGCCGTTATTGGTCGTTCGCATGAGCTGGGTTACGAAATAATCGCCAACGGATGCCACGATGACCTTTGAGCCCGGCAGCGGCTGGAAATCGCCGGAATAGGTGCCGAGCCAGCCGATGAGTCCCGCTTGATACCAGGTCCAGGCATTGGGATTGGTGTTGGGTTCAAAATAATCACCGCCGTGCAAGGTGATTCGCATACCAACATCATTATTAAAAAAGGCAAAACGCTCGCCGTCGAGCCGGTCGAATGCAACGGCGCCGTTCCACCAGCTCCAGGCATTGCCGGTGTAGCCGGTGGCAGTTTCGACAAATCCGATGCCGCCGTCAGTCGTTTTGAACAGGGTGGAGCGCGAAAACGCCACCGCTTCATTTTTATTGTGCGGATTGGGTACAAGTCCGGAGAGATCGCCATCGATCCAGCGCCGCCAGCCGGTCTCGCGACCGAGTCCGGGAAATGTGGTCACCGAACCAAAATTTGTCCACGTCGCTCCGGCATCGTCGCTATAGATCGAGTTTTGATTCAAGCCGATGAGATACATTTTGTCAGGGAATCCCGGATTTAAAACAACTCTGGCCGCCGGATGCTCTTTGATTTTCACAAAACTTGCACCGCCATTTTCGGAGTGATACAAGCCGTCATTGCGAATCGTGACATAGAGCGTACCCGGGTGCTGCGGATGGATAGCGATAGAGGAGACTGGCGCAGCGGGCAAGTCGCTTGCAGGCTGCACATTCTCACCGCGGTTTTGGCTAACATAAAATCCTTTGTCCGTGCCAACGTACACGGTCATACTGTCGGTTGGATGGCAATAAACTCCGTACACAATTGCGTGCCCTGCAAGCGAACTGGCTTTTTTCCAGATTGCGCCACCGTCCTCCGAGCGGAACAAACCGTTGTTGGGAAATGCAGCGTACCAGCGGCTCGCTGGAGATTCGCCGCGGCAACTGGTCACGTCATAGTGGATATTGTGACGATAAATTCGATGTTGCCCACTGTTGTAATTGACGTCTGTGTGCAAAACAAATTCCCACGATTCGCCGCCGTCATGTGATCGATACAGGCCTTCAAAGTCTTGCGCGAGGTAGTTGTAGGAATTATCAACGATGATAAAAACGATATCCGGATCATTCGGATCGACCATAATCGACTGGCCGAACGGCAGGTAGAGATTTTTGTCGAGGCACTTTTGCCAGGTTTCGCCGGCATCAGCGCTTCTCCAGGCGCCACCGACGTCGTGCGATAAATAAATATACTCCGGGTGATTCAAACAGCGCGTTAGGGAGTGGGGATGCTGTTCGGCTTCCCCGCCGGCGAGGCCCTGGTCAAATTCCTGCTGCGAGCGAATGGGGAGGGAGCGCCAGTTAGCTGACAGCGCCAAGACCGGCAGTGCAAAAATAATCGTGAAGCAAACGTGGATGATATGAGTTGTGTGTTTCATGTTGATTCCTCGCTATTCTGGGTATTTGATAAAAGTACGCTGTTGTTGATTTGCCTGGATTTTGGATCATGCACGGCACAAGCGGCGCCGGTTTGGTTTTAAAACCTGGCGCCATGTGCAAAGTCCGGACAGAAATCTAAATGGCCGGGCGCTTTGGCTGTGGGAGTGAACTTTCCTTGATAGTCGTCCAGGGTGGTTCACGTGGCAGCGCAATTTCGAATCAAGTTTGAGACATTTCAATTTAAGCAAAATGTTGGAGTATATCCACTCGATTTGATGAGGAGTTTTTTCCTTTCCATGACATCCTGCAGCAGGTTTTCCACAAAACAATTATCCCCCCAAAAAATTTGAAAAATCTATTGACATTAGAATAAAATATATTGTATTTTGAATTCAATACACAGTGCGTAATAATCATTTCATCTTCAAGTACAGGAGGCTTGTATGAAAAGCATGCCTATTCTTTTGCTGATCTTGTCCCTGGTCACCGTGGCCGGGGCACAAAAATCTGTGCTGTTTTTGGTCGGCGCCGGACAAGAGGCCACCGGGCCGGAAGTATCCGATGACATTGTCCTGGATATACTCGAAGCTTTCGAATGGGACGTGGAAACCTATTACCTGGATGATCCATCAAAAATGACCGATTCTCTCGGATTGGATAAAGACCTGGTCGTCATTTCTTCAACGATTCTGTCAACCCATGTCGGAAATTTCTACTATGACAAACCGGTGCCGGTGCTGACCTGGGAGTCCGGTATGTATGCCAAGCTCGGTATCGCGACTGGCGCGGGCAATATCACCATACAGGATACTTTTTTATTCATCACCGGTGCCGGACATCCGGCCATTGGCGACTATAATGGCGAGGTCGAGGTTTTGCTAAATTCACCGATGGAAGTCACGCTGGTGGATACCAGCCAATTCAGCCAGGACGTGCAACCGTTAGCCGAGATGATCATGGATGACGGTTCACCGCGCACCGCCATTTTCGCCATTGAAGAAGGCGCGACGCTGATTGATACTTCCGCTGCTCCCGCCCGGCGCATTGGCTTTTTTTTCCGGGATAAAACCGCGGAGGAGGCCAGCGACGATGCGCTCGCTATCCTCGGATTGTGCCTCAAATGGACCATGGGTGAAGAAGAATCCTCGGTAAACGACCTGAGAAATAAAATCGCTGATTACCGCTTGTTTCACAACTACCCGAATCCGTTCAATCCGTCAACAACGATCTCCTTTAGTCTTGCGAATGCCGGGGATGTGACGCTGACAGTCTACAATAATCTGGGCCAAAAAGTGCGTACCCTTCTCTCCGCTGTTTTATCAGAGGGTCAGCACTACGTTCAATGGCACGGCCGGGACGAGACAGGTACGATAATGCCCAACGGCGTTTATTACTATGAACTGAGCTCAGGCGAGGGTGTTCTCCGAAATAAAATGATTCTTTTGAAATAAAACTGGGCGCCCAACTGCCGGTTGGGCGCCAAAAGAGCAGCGGCGATGTTGCTGAGTTCGCTGCACATCGTTAAACCAAATCCACTATTTCATAAATTTGATGACCTACATTAAAAAAAAGACAGGATCACAGGATAAACCGGATAGCCTCGATGTGTGCTCATTTTTATCATGTTCATCTTGTTAATCCTGTCAAAACGAATATGTTCACGAGCCTGAAAAACTCAGGCTGCAGCAGCTTTTGCTTCACCATTCACTTTCGTGAGCAATTTGTACAACACCGGCACAATCACCAGCGTCAAAAAGGTCGATACCATCAGTCCGCCGATGATCGTCCAGCCCATCGGGGCAAACAGGCTGCCACCAATGAGTGTGAGCGGCAACAGACCACCGACGGTTGTCGCTGTGGTCAACACAATAGGGATAAAACGCGTCTCGCCCGCTTCCTTTAGTGCGCTCACGACATCCTTGCCCTCGGCGCGCAACTGATTGGTGTAATCGACCAATATGATCGAGTTGTTCACCACAATTCCCACCAAACTGGTGAGCCCGATGAATGCGGTGAATGAAAATGAATGTCCGGTGATCAGCAAGGCCAGCACCGAGCCAATGAATGCCAGGGGGATGGCGCTGAACACAATCAATGGCTGATTGTAGGATTTGAACTGCAATACCAACACCGCAAAGATGCCAATGAGTGCGACAATGATCGCTTGCAGCATGCCGCCAAAGGATTCCTCGCGCGATTCCAGCTCGCCGCCGATCGAGTATCGATAACCTTTCGGAAAGTCGTACCCATCTACTTTGGCAACGATTTCCCGGGTCACACCGTCGACGGAGAAATCGTCAGCGACATCCGAGGTGATAATGACCGTACGTTCCATGTTATAATGATCGATCTGTTTCTGCGTGGCTTTGAACTCGATAGCAGCGACGCTTTTGAGAGGAATGGCAGCGCCAGTCATAGAGGTGATATAAATTTTTGAAAAATCCTCCAGTCTCGCTTTGTCTTTATACGGCAAACGAACAACGATATCAAACTCTTCACCTTCAGGATCGCGATAGCGGCTGATGGTCAAGCCGGACATACCGGCGCGAATCGCTTTGTCAATCTCAACCAGCGGCACGCCAAGCATTCCGGCCTTCTCACGGTTAATCTTGACATACAAATCGGTTTTTGAGGTAGAGAGTGGATTGTTCACATTGATTGTGCCGGGTGTTGACAGAAACATGTCTTCAACCTCGCGAGAGATGGTTTCCAGCACCTCCAGGTTATCTCCGAGCAGGCGGATCGCAATGGGCGCCTCGACATGCGGTCCCTGCTCAAACTCCTTGACCTCAATTTTTGCGCCCGGATAGTCAGCGAAACGTTCTCGCAACGCATGCAGCGTATCATAAAAGTCTTTGAGCTCAAACTCCTGGAGCTGCACAAATATCTGGGCATAGGTGGCGCGATCGCGTTGCGGGAAGACATTGTAATAAATACGGGGATTGCCGTGTCCAACATTGGCGACAACGTATCGTACGTTATCGAATTCACCTAATGCGCGTTCGACATCTTGCGCCACCCGGTCTGTTTCCGCCAGGTTGGTGCCGCTGGGCGTCGTGATGTCGATTATAAATTGCGGCTTTTCCGCTTTCGGGAAAAAGCTGACGCCAATGATCGGGAACAAGGCGAAACTTGAGAGAAAAACCACCACCGCTAGTACAACAAAAAACACCGGCTTGTTCAAGGCGCGATCCAGGGTGCGTCGATAATGTGTCTCAACAAATTTGTTCATCCACTGTCGCAGGCGCCGCTTGGATGACTTTTCAACATTTAAAAATTTACTCGACAAATACGGCGTGAATGTCAGAGATAAAAACAGCGATGCCATCAGGGTGTAGATCACCGTTAGCGGCATGCTACGGATAAAATCGCCGGTGACATTTCCCATCATCATCATCGGCACAAAGGCCAGCACCGTAGTGACGGTGGCGCTGACAATCGCCCACGCCACCTGGCTGGTTCCCTGGGCCGCGGCTTCAAATCGACTGTAGCCGAGACGCATAAAACGGGCGATGTTTTCTGTCACGACAATGGCGTTATCAACTAACAAACCAAGGGCGATGACCAGACCGGCTATGGTCATTTGCTGCAAGCCATATCCGGAGAGATCAATAAAACCAATGCCAAACAGCAGCGAAAACGGAATGACCATAATAACAATTCCGGCGGCACGATAGCCGACAGCGACAAACACCACCAGCCCGACAAGAACGAGTCCTTGGAGCAAGTTGCCGAAAAAGGTGTTGAGCCGATTGGCAACACTCACAGATTGGTCAAAAACATACTCGACAGAGATGGTCGGGGGCAGCTCTTCCTTAAATTTGTCAATCTGAGCTTTGACCTCCTGCATTACAGAAAAAATGTTGGTTTTGTCCTTTTGTTGCACCGTGACAAAAACCGCGGGTACGTCATTCACCCGTGCGAGGTATTTTGTTTCTTCGTGGGCGAAAAAGACATCCGCTACATCCTTGAGATAAACGATCTTGCCATTGCCGGCATGAACAATTGTGTTTTTGATGTCGTTTAGCGACTCGTATGAACCGGATGTTTGAATATTGTACCGTTTTGTATCAATGTCTAAAAAGCCACCCGGGATATTCTGATTGGCTGCCTGAAGTGCTCCCATAAGCTGGTTCAGCGAAATTTTAAAAGCCGCCATTTTTTCCAGCTTGACAGCGATCCGCACTTCCTGCTGCGGAATCGCGTGCGTCTCCACCCGTCGCACGCCGGGTGCTTTTTCGAGTTTTCTTTTTAAATTGTCAGCTTCTTCTTCCAGCCGCGCATAACTTTCGCTCTCGGACAGAAGCGCGATTTGCAGGATGTTTACATCCGCGATCGACCATTTCAACAATTCAATGCTGAAAATATCGTCCGGCAACTGGTTGCGCACGCTGTTGACTTTTTGAACAAATTCCGAGTATTTCTCATCTGGATCGTTTCCGGAGGTAAACTCAACCCCGATGATGCCAATACCATCTTCGGCGCTGCCGTTTAATCTGTTGATATCTTCAATTTCATTGATCGCGGTTTCAAGAGGATCCACAATCAGTTCCTCGATATCCGCCGGCGTCGCGCCGGGATAGATAACAAATACACTCGCACCGGCGGGCTGTACCGAGGGATCCTCCGATCTCGGCATCGTCAGAAAGGACACGACTCCCAGCGTAAACAGCAGCGCGACAAGCACGAGTGTGAACTGATGATTCTGTATTGCAAGACGCGGTAAACGCATGATTTACTCCTGAGTTAGATATATTCTTAACAATTCTTCTTTCTCCACTACATATTACCTACTTCTCACGTCCTCTCCTCTATTTGAAAGTCTCAGAACGCAAGGAGCAGGTAGACGATCGACTATCGTATATATTACTGAACCTTGACTTTATCTCCTGCTTTGAGATAGGCTGCGCCGGTGGTGACGATTTTTTCGCTGCCTTCGAGTCCATTGAGGATAGCGATACGATCATCGATGATCGGGCCGAGCGTGACCGGGATTTTGACGGCGCTGTCACCGTCAATGGTGAAAACAGCAGCCGCATCACCGCGGGCTTCGACGAGCGCGGCGATCGGGATGAGCGTGTAGTGCTGTTTTGTCGCCGGTGTAATGGTCACCTGACCAATAAAGCCGGCTGCCAGACGATGCCCGGCAGCATCGAGCAGGATCTCGACTTCGAACGTGCCGTTTTGTGGATCAGCGGCCTGGGCAATTTCCGTTACCTCGGCTGGGAAATCGAGGCCGGGATAGGCATCAAACCTCACGATTGCCTGATCACCCAATTGGACTTTGATAAGGTCACGATCCGAAAGGCCGATGCGCAAAAGCCACTCTTCTCGTCCCGAGCCAAAATAAAAAACCGGCGTGCCGGGGCCAACCAGCTCATTCGGCTCCACAAAACGTTTCAGGATTTTACCGTCCGAGGGCGCTTTAATCGTGGAATATTCAAGATTAAACCTGGCGATGTTCAAGTTCGATTCCGCCACATTGAGCTGCGTTTCAACGTTTTGCTTTTGCTCCAACGTCACGACGCTATCGGCAAAAAGCCTGGTGATCCGCTCGTAATCGCGTTGTGCCTTGTCATAGCCACTCTCCGCTTGCTGCACCTGGGCTTCGATTTCATCCAGATCGAGCCGGGCCAGGACATCGCCCTCACGGACATTCTGTCCTTCACGTACGTTTATTTTTTCAACAATGCCGCCGGTCTTGAAAGACAAGCGAATTTGTTGTTTCGAGACTAACATGCCACTGCCGTGAATGGGCGGTGATATAGCATCTTTTTGCACAGCAGCCACTTGCACCGGAACAATTTTTTCCGGCGACTCGACCACGGTGGATTTGCTGCACCGGGAGATCAGAACAAAAAATAAAAGGATTAAAACACTGGCAAAAAAATATGTGAGTTGTTTCATGACATTCTCCTGAAATCGTTGTTTTTTTGTCTGTCTGGAAAATCGGGGGTTTAATCGTTCGTTTGCAGCGAAAATGTGGCTGCTGCCTTTTCCAGCTGGGCTGATTTGATAAAATAGTCATAATTGACAATGATCGCATTGAGTTCAGCCTGGGTATAGGTGTTTTGTGCGTCCAGGAATTCGATATGCGGCGCCATACCCTGTTCATACTTTTTACTGACGATCTGGTAATTTTTTCCGGCGCTGGTCAATTCCTCAAGTGCCGCATCGATAGATTCATTCACCACGCGTAAATCCTCGTACGCTGTACGCACATCCAGTTGAATCTGTTTTTTTAATTCCATCCGTTGTGTTTCCAGTCGAGCTTGTTCGAGAAGCGCCTGCTGAATTTTTGCTTTGTCTTGTCCGCCCTTGAACAGGCTCCACGACAGCACCGCCGAAGCCATCCAGTAATCGTAATCGCTATTGAAAATATATTCTTCACCCTGGTAGCCGTAATCAAAAACCACCGCCAGGCCGGGCAAAAAGCTGGCACGATTCAGATTGACGCCGTTGCGTTGGGCATCGATGGCGGCGCGCAATTGCAGCAACTCTTCACGATTTTGCAGGGCACTTTCTTCCACCTGATTCAGTGCTGCTGGTTGACGTCGCTCGGGGATACGCACATCTTCGACATCGATTGGTGTGTCCAGAGATCGGTTCAATAAAAAATTGAAATATGCTCTGGATAGTTCATATAGTTTGTTGGCTTCCACCTGACGCTGCTGCAAACGGCTGAGCTCTGCCCGCGCCCGATAGACGACGTCAATGGTGGCCTTTTGATTTTCATAGAGGCTTTCGCTCACTCGCACATTTTCATCCAACAGTGCCTTTGTGCGATTGGCTAATTCAACGATCTGGATCGCCGTGAGATAGTTATAATAGGCAGTTTTCACCTCCGCAACCACGTGTCGCGCATAGGCATCGCGCGAGGCCCGTTCAATTTCTGCGACATTTTTCTGGATTTTGTAATTGTAGTAAATGTGCGGTTGAAAAACCGGCTGCACGACGCGGACTTTGGTGTCATGTTCGCGCTCGCGGAAAAACCGAAAAGACTCGTTGGGCAGATTGGTTGGAAATTGTGGAACGCCGGTCAGCGCATTCAAGGTTTGATAAATCGGATTTAATAAATCACCGATGGGAAATTCAATGATACGGCCGCCATCGGCGCGCGAGTAACGCGCTTCAATGCCAACTGCTGGAAGGAACATCCCACGCGCCTCCCGTAAAGATGCGAGGCTTTTTTCGTAGGAAAAATCCGCTTGTTTGAGGGACAGGTTGCTGTCAAGCGCCTGCTGAATGTAGCGCTCCAACACCTCCTGTGCCGGCAGCACTGCTGCAGCAAAGATAAGAATAGTCATTATTTTTCTGAACATGTGCAATCTCCTTTACTCATTTCCATTAAATGACTAAAAGTCATTGATTACGAAAAATTTATTAGTTTGGCTCCAGTGCACGAATCATCATCTGGATAAATTCGTCCATCAAATCGTCCATTTCAAAGTCTTCGAATGCATCAACATGCTTGCCTTCTCTGGCCATGAGTTGAATAACACCGTTGCTCAATCCTTGCAGCAAAAAGGCGGTTTTGAGTGGATGTACGTCTTTGCGGATTGAACCATCCTCGATTCCCTGGATGATAGCCGCCGCCACCTGCTCCATAACACCCTTACCGGCCTGGTGACATTTTTGCTCCACTTCCTGCCCCTCGCTGGTGGCGCCAAGTTGTGCCATTTCGAATTGCGCAATGGTTTTATAATAGTCGGGTTCTTCCTGCGAATATGCATGAAAAGCACGGCCGATTTTTGTCACCTTTTCAAGGCCGGTCCCGTCTCCATCCAAAACCTTTTGAAAGCGATCGCGCAGGTTGAGCAAAGCGCGATGCGTGAGGCCAAAATAGAGCTCCTCCCTGTTTTTAAAATAGAGATAAAGCGTGCCTTTACTCAATTCAGCTTCCTCGGCAACATCATCCATTGTGGCCGCGTTGTAGCCTTTTTCAAAAAACACTTTTTCTGCGGCGTCAAGAATATCGTTCTGGCGCTGAACTTTTTCCCGATCGCGTCTTTCTTTAATTCCCATAATATAGCGCTCCAATACGTCCTGTGAATAACTTTGATTCATAAAATGACTAATAGTCATATTATTAACGTAAAGTTATTGAATAAAACCGTATAAAGCAAGAAAATATTTCCAATTGATTTGGAAAATGATTAAACTCGGATGTTCAACTGGAAAGGATGTCGTGTGAAAAAAAGCCTGTTTTTTCTGCTCGCATTGCTCCAACTCAGCGTCTGTGCTGGTGCACAAAACGAGGGCCGCGTTACAATTCTGCACACCAATGATATGCACGCCCAGTTTGTTCCTCTTCCGGCCACATGGATCGACAGCGATCCGCAACCGCTGATTGGCGGTATGGTGGCGTTAGAGGTCGCCGTCCGACAGGCGCGAGCTACTTTTCCGCATGTTTTGCTGCTGGATGCCGGGGATATTTCAACCGGCACGCTGCTGTCAAGAATTGATTATAACGGTGCGCTCAATGGCGGATTTGTTGAAATGATGAATCTCATCGGATATGATGCCTGTACCATCGGCAATCACGAGTTTGATGATGGCCAGATCAATTTAGCCACATTAATCGACCTCGCCCGATTTGATGTGCTCTCGGCGAACCTGTTGATTCATAACAAACTGTTTGCCCCACACGCTTATAAAATCTACAATATTGGCAAAATCCGTGTGGGAGTCATTGGCCTGATTTTGACCGATCTTTTTTCAGTCGCCGCCAAAAAGCAGCTCGAAAATGTTATCGTAGCTGATCCGGTGACAACAGCGCAAAAGATAATTGACAAGATTGATCACGAAACAGACCTGATCATCCTGCTTACGCACCAGGGCGATGATCAGGACATAAAACTGGCTCAAAGGATTCAAAACGCTGATATCATTGTCGGTGGCCACAGTCACACGCGTATCAACAGCGCCCGACAGGAGAATGGTATGCTCATCGTGCAAGCCGGGTCCAAAACCCGCTACCTTGGGCGCCTCACTGTCGATGTGAAAGGGGATACCGTCGCCAGTTTTGACAGCGAGTTGATTCCCACATGGGTGGATAGCGTTGCCGAACCACATCCTGAGATGGTGGCCCTGGTCGATAAATTTCAAATGCACATCACGGCCGAATATGGTCAACAGATCGGAACATTAAAAACCGCCTGGAAAAGCCACAATCAGTATGAAACCAACCTGGGCAATTTTCTCACCGATGTTATGCGCGATTATGGTGCCAGCGATTTTGCCTTGTTGAACAGCGGGGGGATTCGCAAGAGTCTGCCGGCGGGTCCTATCACCAAAATGGATATTATGGAAATTTTGCCCTTTACCAATTACCTCACGACCTTTGCGTGTTCCGGCAGTCTGTTGGCGGATATTCTGCAAAATGATCTCAAAGGCGCATTGAACAACGGCTATGGCCTGTTTCAAATATCGGGGATCAATTATGCCTACCAGATCGATGCTGATGGATCCGCACATATCGTTTCGATCGCTATTGCCGGCCAGCCCATCGATCATCAAAAAATATATACCGGCACGACTGTCGATTTTGTCGTGAATAATCTGCAAGATCATTATCAGTTGAAAAACATCACCTATTCGCCTGATATTATCGCCGATATTGTTATCGAATCTATTGCAAAAAATTCCATCATTGAATCCAGGGTGGAAGGCCGCATTCGCAGAGTGAGATAAGCAGCCAGAATATCGTGCCTCTGATCAGTCATTTCGACAAGCACTTTTGCTGGAATTTATTGCCGGACACTTTACAACATGTCACCCCTAAAGGGGTTATCGGAGAGGGAAAAGGATAGACAGACTAAAAATATGCCACCTCTAGTGAGGTTTCTTGCGTTGAAATTTATGCAAACGAGGCATCATGTAAAGTAAAATGTTTTTATTGCTTTATATTTTCGTCTATTGAATTTGATACTCTTTTGGAGTGAATTCACTGTGTGAATTCACGCGGGCCACTGACC
>JAFGKD010000121.1 GCA_016928775.1 Candidatus Zhuqueibacterota bacterium
GCATGATTATGATGTTGTTCAATTATACAAATTATCATCTTGAATTGCAATCACTTGTTGTGAATTTTGAGAAATTAAATCCTTAACAGGTTTTTCAGTTAAGGAGGTTTTCCATGAGAATTATAGTAACAATTCTTGCGGTATTACTATTTTTTGATTATTCATTTACACAACCAGAAGCTGTACCTGACAATGATCCGCTTGCAGGGAATTACATCCTGGGAATATCTGCTGAAATTTTTTCGATTTTGTCAAATACTCAAAAATATTGGCAGAGAATCTATGACGATGATGGCTCTTTAATTCAAGAACCTATGAAACTTATTGCAGCTAGTAGCGGCTATAGGCAAATGGATATAACCACAGGTGATTTTAACAACGATGGGATAGATGACGTTGTTTATGCTTTTGAGAGACAAAATCGCTCTATTAATTTGGTCATTCCACATTTTAAGTCGGCTACCTTAGAAATGGAGGATGCTTCGTATATTCAAATGAATGAGGAAACGCTCTACAATCTCGATAATCTGGTGAGTCCCTCCTGTATTCGTTTGATAACCGGAAATTTTGACCAGGATCCGATTGATTAATTTCTTCTCGCTTATTGGGATAACGATTGGAAAATTAAAATCGCTATTTATAAAACTGATTCTTTGCTCAATCCAATTGAAATTGGATCGATTATTGGACCCGAACTTTCTAAGGATTTAAAATGCGATGCAACCTTTGATATTGCAACTGGCAGTTTTGATGGCGATGAAATAGATGAAATTATCATTGCCATGACTTATATCATTGACATCACCCAAGCCATTTCAGTTAAACTTTATGATTGTGTTGTAGATATCCAGTTCCAGTTTGCCAAGGATACAACCGTATATATTAATCCCGATCCAGGCCCCAATAATTACTCCCACCTGGAACGAATTTCCATTGCGACGGGTAATTTTGACCCCGGTCCCTTTGATGAGGTAGCACTTGGCAATAGTATTCAAGCACGTCTTAATGCCAGCTATGGTGAAGGCTTTTCAAGGGATGTTACAACGACCCATACTACTATAGTCGGATTTGATATTAATACAATTAAAGACGATCAAATATTTGGTACTACATTAGATTACGACATCTGGGAGTATCCAGTTTATGCCAAAGGCCAAACTATGCCAAGCGCAAATATTCTGATTGTTAATCCAAAAGTAGCTAGAGAAACCTGGTTTGCCAGCAAAAGTTCTGATGCCAGTTCGTATGTGCCATGCCATAAAGTCGGCAACATTCTTTCATATCAAAATTATGATGACTTGAAACAGAATGCAGCCGTCAAGCATCTCATTAAAGGTCAGAGTGGCGCGTCAATCCAGGTTAATGAATCGTCAAGCAAAAACTGGGAAGTTATGGAAAGATGTTCAAAGTGTGACGGAAGCTCATCACTGGGATATTGGCCTCGAAGTGGGTGCATCCCTCGAATTAGCAGCGTGGGGCTTAGAAGTCGATGTTTCCGGTTATTATAATTATGGAGAAATTTCAACACATACGACCGATATATATGAAGACGTGGGGCTATTCTTTCACTTAGATCATATCAGCAATAACAATCAGGCTTATTATGTGATACCCTATGCCTATCAGTCAAAAAACGGCCCACTTGTACTGGATTATGCTGTCGAGCCCGTGCTTAGCCCAGCCGGCACTCCAGAAACATTCTGGCAGGAAAAGTACGGCGAAAAGTCCGATCTGGCGTTCATATTGTTATGGTGGTATGATGAATCCATTGCTGAAGAAGAACGTAGCCGTACAAGAGAAATTTTGTTCTCACCAGATCACCCCGCCATCGGAGATACCGTGACTAGTTCAACGATAATTCACAACTATAGTTTAAAGTCCACAGCCGCAACGGCAGAAATTAGCATCTTCATCGGGGATCCGGCTAACAACGGTACGATTATTCATGATATTAACGGTGAAACCGTTCAGACGACGGATGATATCATTGAAGCTCGTGACAAAAAAATCGTACAGATGAAATGGATCATTCCCAAAAATATTCCAAATCCACTCAGAATTTATGCTTTAATTGATCCTAACAACAAAATAGATGAAATACTTGAAAATAATAACAAAGGATTTGTCGATTTGCCAGTCAAGGGCGTTCCAAGTAGCATAGAGGAGAACTCTAATAATGTAGGGCCAGACAATTTTAGCTTGAGCCAGAATTACCCCAATCCGTTTAATCAGACAACAACAATCAAATATTCACTCAATCGTGCGGTGCATGTGCGCTTGACTGTTTACAATCTGTTGGGTCAAAAGGTGGCAACTTTAGTTGATAAACCACATTTTATAGGACATTATCATGTAAGCTTCGACGCAAACGGATTAAGCACTGGTTTATACTTTTACCACATCGAGACAGGTTCGTTTCAGAAGGCTAAGAAAATGCTTCTTTTACGATAGTACCATATCATCCTCGGAGAAATGCTAAATCCATTGCATGTTTCACTTCCACGTTTTTTATCGTAGCCCCTTACAGCTACTCGCGGGGTCAATTGTGTTGTGCACATAAGGCTGCGCCATCCTTGGCTGTCTATATTAATGCGCATCTGCTATTCAAAGTCTATGCTCATCGACGGGCATATCAACACAGTCACCAAGGTATAGCGGGGCCGAGCTGCACCCAGATGCTTTGCAGCGTCTCTAATTTTTTCTCCGCTCAAAGTGTTTCCAATTCTGTAAGTAAATACAAAAAAGCAAAAGCTCTTATTATTTCCGAATCATTCTCTAACTACAATATTTTTTATAATCCATGCTAATGAACTCTCGTTTTACATCAACAGATCGCTGCACTGACTCAACTCTTACCGCGCTGCAAAAAGATCTATTTCAGTTCCATATCAATTCTATTCGCGCTCATTTCAACTCTAATCCTCATCAATCCGGCTCTGGCTTTGCTCTAATCTTCATCCGAGCCATTTCTATTCAAACTCAATCAAATTCCGAACCAACTCGACTTCGCCGTGTTCAAACTCCGAAATAATGCTATAGCAGTTGTCTGAAAATTAATGGCAGACAACACCTATCTCCTGAAGTAAAAAAGCCGGCAATAGCTTTTATGCTATTGCCGGCTTTTTTATGTTCTAACCAAACATCGCAGTGTATTTTGTTTAGCAAAAATCTGCGCTGTCCGGTATATGCGTCGCACCACTCTTGACAATTTTTTGAATGGCATAGTGTGCTGTAGTACCTGATCGGACAGAATGTTGCCATTTAAAAACGGCACGCCGGCGCATAGTGCCCCTTTTAAAATCTTCCGGATTGACCAGATCAATACGGCTTGGCTCAGGGCCCCAGGCAAACCGGGCGCATTCGACAAATTGCTCAGACTCACCGCCGCCTTTTCGTAACAATGCATAAGCTGCATCAGGTGCCGGAATGACGGGATCTTTGACAATATTCAGTTTTAATGCCAGCTCTACCTCTTTTGTGATGGCAATTGCTGCACCAGCTTTGGAGGCGGGAAGAGTGAGTGTCACTTCGATAACATCTCCAGCCACGATTGTAATATTGCGCTCGATTTGTAGCTCGGCGAGCGAAATTTTTGTAATTGAGCCAATGGACATGGATGTATCGTCTTCCAGCAAAGTTATGGCGACACCAGATTGCAAAAGTTTCACTGTCAAATGCGGCGTGGACGATTCAAGCGTTGTAGTTAAATCGCAACGCAAAAAAATCAGACTATCTGGATTGTACTCGTGACGATCTGCAGAGAGTGTAAGGTTGTGCATTTCTATTGTTGATTGGTTATTGTCTGTTGTCTGCACACTTGCAAGGCCGGTTACAGATAGCGACTCTGAAGAGAGCCGCCGATTATATTCCGGATCTTCAAAAAGTAAAAATTGTGCTTGCAGCGGCAAACGGGCGAGGGAAGTTTCGCGCAGGCGTAGCTGAAAAGTCAATGTGTGCCAAAAATTCTCCGCCATTCCTGCTGGTTTTACCTCAGCGTATATATAGACCAAATCTCCGGACTTTTTTTGATTCAGGTGAGCCGTCAAGGCATCGAACATATCCGCCTGTACCACAAAGGATAATTGACCTTGTATATAGGCTGTTTTTTCTGTGCATACAAAGGACTGAGCATCCATGACAACCGATGCCCTGACATCCCACTTTTCGTCACTCACAGGTTGTGAAATAACCTCAAAGTCAAAATTGCCATCCCAGGGACGTTCAAGCACCCCATTATCAAAAGTGCACAAGGTCAGGTGTAATCGTTGCGCAGCACGTGATCCTCCTGAAGCAATGAAAGCTTCATCATGCGGCAAAGATAGTGCTTTCACTGTTGTATTAGGCTCAAAATAACTGCCCCATGTTTGCATTTCCTGTTCGAAAAAACGAGACTCGGTTTTATGCTCTACCTCATAACCATTTTTGTTATTAAAAGTCTTTGCAGGGATCGGCACAGGTCTTGGCATACGATGCTGAGCTGGTAGACTGCTGGAGCTCACATTGGCTTTTTGAGCGAACGTTAAATTTTTCTGCAGCAAAAGGATATAACGGAGCGCAAAAAAGACCCCGGGCCGCGCCCCCATGAGCAGACAATTTAATCCCAATGGCAATACAGGTTGCCAAGATTCCTCTTTTACAATAAAATCAAGCCCTGGAAGCGAGATAAAATTGCTTGTCGGAATAAAACTTTTAACCGCCCGTGCCCGAAACAACTGTGGTAATCCCGCCACTGGTCGATTGTCATCTAAAGCCGAACGGAACTGCACAAGTTGTTGAATGGCCTGCCACCACAGCACGGTGTCCTGGGAATTGTTACCATCCAGCAGCTCACCACTCAATCCTCCTGAACTTTCAGTGATCTCGCCGTATTTGGCTGAGACTTTCAGAGTGCTTAAACCCCACCATGGTTGGTCATCTGGAACAGGTCGTTGTGTTAAATAAATCGGTTGGAGACCATCAATGACTGGTGGCGCAAGTTCAAATTTATGGACATTTGCAGGAATTACACTGCCACCATAGTGTCCATCTCGAAATACAAGTTCTGGAGGTCGAGAGCGAAGATGAAAGATTCGCGTTTCCAGAACGTCTATCGTTGACAACTCCTGCACGAGTTCAAACGTATAATTCACCACAATAGATGGCTGTCGAGGCTCAAGCGACGCATCAGAGATGCTTTTTATTTCTCGACGCCGCAAGATGGCAATGGTTGAATGTGCGGCCATTCTTTTGTGAATTTCGGTTCCCCACTGTTGTACATTTATCTCGCTTTTTGAATCAAGTACACTGGAAACAGGCAGCAGTTGAAAGTGCAGCGGATCGTAACATAGTAATTCAGTCGAGGAAACAAGACGCTCAAGTGATAATGATTCAGGCGTTGACCAAAAATCAATACCAATGTACGGGCTCACGGCAAAACAATGTGGCAACCGGTTATCAGGCACGTCCTGTTTTTGTACGGGTAAAATGGTCACAGCGGGATAACGAGTCACGTCACTCTCAGACGTTGTTGAGGTGGACGTTTGCCAGGATGTCTCGGCAATTTGCAGCCCAAACAGTAGCCATGGATACGAAATCTCGATATTCTTTGGCGCAAGGATCGACAGGCATGCGGAAAATCGAAGCATGCCATGCTGACGCCATTCAACATCACCGTGCAAATCGATTGGTGATAATTCGTCAATAGATGTTTTTCGCTCACTCTTTGGGGGATATTCTGTTCGAAATGATGTGAGGGCATCCTGCAAGGCTCGTGCACGACTTAAACGGGCAAATCCCTCCGGGAATGAGACGAGGATGCTTTGGATTCCAGCATATTGATCTTCGGGCAATGGATGTTGAAGTTTGAACCAGTTCTCCTGCAAAATAACCGGATCGAGTCGCGCCCAGCGACGACTCAATACGACCTCAAAATCGGGCAGACGCACGGAAACAGACGAGGTAAAATTTCTGTTCGTAAAGGCAGCAACCAATCCTTGCATGGTATCGCTCAGATCATTTTTTGTGAGCAACTCAACCGGATCGTAGGAAAACGAGGCAGGCTCGTTATCTCCCTCTTTGGCATTCGGTACAAGAATACGACCGATGAACGGCGTGATGAACAAATTCCATTCTTGTGTATCCGGATCGCCAGGTAAATAATGAGAAGGGGCACTCGGCACCGCAACCTGGGCGCCGCCAGGCAAATATTGCAGCGTAGTCCACCCCAAATCTTTCACAGGTTTTCCGGAGATCCATTGCGGCGCACTCGCTTCAATCCAAATTCCTTTCGGGAAAATTTTTTCAAATTCGGGCAGGATGTTCAGTGTATCCGACCAGGGTAAGCTTGAGTTCATATCCATGCCGAAAACAGGCTCTGCATCGATCGTCTGTTGTTGCTGAAAATAGCGTTGCAGCATTTTGGGGCTCAAAAATCGAACCTCTTGCACGCACGTCCAGCGTTTGTCGTTGGAGATATGATCAAGTGTGATCTCACTGCTCTGCGAGTCAAACGCAAGATGACAAACTCGATGTTCAACAACAGCCGGGAATTGCCATGACTGTTCCGCATCAAATTCGAACACAGAGGCTGATTTTTCTCCGGACGAAATTAGAATTGAGCGCGGAATTTTATGCTGGTTTAGCAGAATCCGAATTGAATGTCGAATATGATCAGGAACACCGGAGGTGGCTTGCGGGATTTCGATGTTATTTTGATTGTCTCTCTTGAGTATTGGCCAGGAAATTAAATTCATTACGTCGAGCACGCCGTTGACGTTGAGAGAATTCTGCCATTGTAACGCCCAATTTTCCAGCTTTGAGCGTTCCATTTTACCGGTGTAGCCAAAGACCAGTTGGCCGGTCGACGCTTGAAACAAGTCATCCAATTGAGTTTCAGGGGCATCAAACGGATGGCCCCACTTGCATTCAAACAGTGATTCCACAAATGCAAAACTCACAACAAATGGCTTTACATCGTCCGCTTGACCATTTTGACCGCTCTTTTCGACTTGCAGCTTTACCGATTGCTCCGATTTTAGGTGAAATGTTACCGCTGAAAATCCCGGCGCAAGTGATTTTCCAGTTTCATCTGTTCGGATCGGCATGCCAGGTAAAAGTTGTAGATTTAATGCATTTGAAATAGTCTCCCATTGGAACTCTAGCGCAAAACGGGTGTACTTGAGTTGCAGAGAGTTGCTATTATCACCTCCACTTTTTAAATCAAGAACGTCGAACAGTCGGCATTCGTCACACCCCATATGGATGGCAGCACCAGTGAATTCAAATACGACATCAGCAGCAAAAGCACTATTTTTTTGTTCATCCGGCTGCCCAAGCTTCAAGCCCAAAAAAAGCTTGACTTGATGAACCGGAGGTGAGTCTTTAAGCCTTAATAATATTTCCAGACGATCAGGATATAATGGTACGTTTTTGTTGCTCTGCAATTGCAGAGTGATCGGATTTCCGCTGGTCGCCCCGGAAAAAGGCGCCAGGGAGAAATCAAACAGATCAATTGTCCATCGTTTCTCGAACAGGAAAAAATCCAGTTTTGCTTCCTGAAGAACAAAATGGGATTTAGAACTGTCCAGCTGGATGTCTTTCCATAGCAAGTGCGGGCAAGCGGCAGGTTCTCCGTCTTTTAATGCCAATGGCCACTCACCCGCTTCACAGGTTTCCTCAAGTTTTACAGATTGGAGCGAGAGAACGTTATTTTCAATGGCAAAAACAAGTGAAACGGCATTTGCAAAATTTTCCTGTTCGCCCTCGTTTTCAAGTGGCAATTGCAATCGGCCAACGAGTTCTATATAAATGATTTGATCTTTTTCTGCCAATATTGTTTCCAACCGTAATGGATAAAAATGCAGGCCAAATATCTCGAGATATTCAGCATCAAGGTTTGAACCGCAGAGACGCCACTCCCACTGATTACGATAATTAAGTTCACGCGACATAGCTTCAGGATCATTAATGTCCTGCTCAAATGGAGATCTGTTATCAGTACGATGAAAGGCAAAATTTGGAGAAACAGTGTCAGTTCCCATACGTCTCTTGGCTGCTTTGATTTGCTGCGGCGTGAGCTTTTCAAAAGGTATATCTTTGAACCAGAATTGCCAGGTTTGTCCTTGCGCCAGGAGAAGCGATATAGGCACGAGGCTTGTGGTTAAATAGACAGGTGTGGCGCCCTCCAAATGCGCTCTGGTTTGCAGCAGCGTTGTTTTTTCATTTGTTATAGAAAGCGAGCGAGCCAGACCGCGCTGGTCGAGGATGGCATCGTTCTTGATCACAGCAGCCATGCTGCCCGCTTTTATCTGAAAGGCAGGCGTATCATTCCTTGAACGCATCAACAAGCCGGTTGATTGTGCCGGCGTTAAATCCATGGAAATGCCTTCAACAGAGTTACTGATGTGCTCAAGATCGAGAAAAATGTCTCCCGGGTAGCAATTTAAATCAGCATTAAAAAAAGAGATAACGTGATGTGGTTCCACCAGATGTTTCAGGAGGGCCAATTTCCCGTGTTTTAAGCTTTGCAGCATTTCTTTGGCTTCTTCAGCCACATCGTATATTTCCGGCATCTGATTCTGGGCGGCACTAAATTTCTCAAGAATGGCCGGCATGTTCGAGTAAGGTTTGTCCTCGTCAGGCGAGAGTTCGAGTATTTTGAGTTTTTCGAGCGAGATGTTGTGTCTTTGCGCTGCTTCGATGAGAAAATAATTTATCGTTTCACTTAATAGTCGATCCAGCGCATCAACTATGCCGGGATATTTTTGTAAAAAGTCTTCTTGCTCATCTTCATCGATGACCTGATCGAGCGCATCGACTGCATCAGCTACAGCCAATCCTGCCTGCTCGGCAAGCTGCTGCCAATAATCCATAAAGTCTTCACGGGCCAAAGGCTTTTGTATCTGTTCTTCGTCCACTCCTTTCTTTAATTCCGCATCTTTTTGCGGCAGTGTAGAGAGCGCATATATTTCATCCAAATATGGCAAGTCGTACCGATATTGAAGCGGCAATAGCGCTTCGTCCTTCCCCAAGGTCTGGATATTAGGATCAAATATTAGGCCTGGCAGCGATAGCGATACCATTGGCATATCCACAAGACGGCTCCACTCTTCCGCCGGTTGCGCTACACCGATAAAGTGCAGCCAATTTTTTGCACCGTTTGCTGAAAACATGAGATTGTGATCCGATTCGATGCCACTGATTTGAAATGGCATGAGTTGGCGGCTGGCGTTAGGATAATTTGCCGGTTCTCGCTTTTGTGTCATGGGAAGCGCTTGAATGAGCGGCAAGGTTGCATGCCGCCGCCACAGCAAAGATTTCCATTTTGAAAAAGTGTCACTCGGCAATACTTTTTTCGTGATAAGGTTATTGTAAACTATTTGATTCAGCAAACAGCACAAGGTCCATTCGCCAAGTTTAGCAGTTAATATTTTTTGTTCATCTGCTTGTTGCGAGGAAAATTTTAAACTTTGCACCGCATAATAGAGGGGTGAGGGATAAATGCTTGCATGTGCGCGTTGTGTATAAAGCGTGACAGTTTTCAAGCCGGAGACAATGTCCATAGCCTCTGGTAAAGCATTTTTTGTTGTTGGTACTTCGGCGCTTAGCCAAAGCAAACCGTCGATCGCCAGAGCCGGTTCCTGCATTTGCACAATTGTCTCCGACAGCTCATATTCCTCACTTTCGTTTTTTATTAAAAGCAATTCACACTCTGCATAGGTGGCACCGAGTAGTGTCACACTCCAATTATGTTCAAACGTTTGCAGATATGTTGCGCTGTTGCCAAAGGTCACACCTCCCTGAAGGACAGTTTCCTCTTGCTGTGTTTGACTATCAAGAGAATTTTCCTTTTCTAATTCAGCATCCAGATAAATTTGTTCGGTTAGATTAGCAACCGGGAGCTGAGCCCAACCATCTTGCAACGGCATAAAACTCCATAATAAGGGATCGCTCAGAGGCTCAGACTTTTCCCCCAAATTTGTCCATCTAGGTGTTTCTATTGCATACAGATCGCGCAATTCCCTGGCCAATTGTACAGCATTATACGCTAATTGAATGTCATTGATTTTGAACTCTTCTGTGCCTTTTTTTTCATCCGCAATATAGCTCATTGAACTGTTTAAAGTATTTTTTTCACCGGCAACCGATTTGACAATAAGCGAGTCCACACCGGATGTTGTTTCACCTTTTTGTATCGAGATAAATGTCGGGATAATTCGTGCAATTGATGAGGGGAGCACACCATCGGTATAAGGATTTTGATCACAAAAAATAACGTTAAACTGATCGCTGGCAAAAAACAACGTGTTTTCCGAGTTGAGGTTTTGTTCCTTGTTGACACGCCAATAAAACGCAGGAATAATATCTGTGTTGGACATTTCCAGCGTCACCCACTTTGCTCCAGCTGTTGTTACACTGCCTTGATCTGTAAATAGCTTGGGATTAATATAACGATGCAGGGAGCTCCAGATATCCTTTAGTTGGTGCAACTCGACATTTGTCAATCGATCGTTATCCAGAGTTAATCGATAGGAACCGTCAACGGATTGGTCGTCGAACTCTTGCGTCAACAGCAGGGGTGCGCTTGGGCGAAATTTGGACCATGGAAAGCGTGCCGTGCTGAAAATGAACGCGCCGGCGGAATGCAGGGTGAGGCGACCCAAAAGTTTTTTGTCTGTTTCCCTATCAATATCCATCTCGATACTATCAACATGCAGAATACGACATAGTGTCCCATAGGCGCTGTCTTCAATGCTAGTGGTACCAGAGTCAATGACGATATGTCCGTTCAAACAATAAAATTCAGGTGATATGGTGAGTTGTTCGTTTTCTCCTGATCTCAAAAGCAAGAGGCTGAGTCGGCCATTCTTCAGATGCTGTTCGGCCTGTAAATATATCTCGTCAGCAGCCGATGCGATTGGTCGTTTCCACTCAATGGTCTCTGAACCAATATGGATGGTTGCCTGGTGAACGTCGCAAAGAGCGACAAAGGTGCCGGCGTTTGATTCGATAGATTTTTTTTTATTTTTAATAATGATGTCGCTGAAAACACTGCGAATATCCCATAGCTCAGGTAATATATTGCTAACTTTAAAATCCCTTAGATAAATATCATTTTTGGCATTGTACAATACTCCCACTGTGCCGGAAAGCAAACGAGAGGATAAAACATCCGCTAATTGAAGATTGTATCGTTCTGGTTCTTGCTTATCGATGGGCCACACAACAATTCTGATTTCTGTTTGATAACCTGCATCGACGAGCTGAACTCGGAAATTATACCAGCTTTCTTTTTTAATTTTTATGCCAACGTAAATCTCATTCTTGTCATTCGATGGAACCTTGCCTGCCAAACTCTTTATTTTGTCGGTGTGGTCAAATTTATCTTTCGGGAAAAAACAGGTAAATAACAGCTCCCCGTTCTCGCGTGTCACCAATGCATAATAATTCCAACAATCATCTTGCTTTGAGGCACATAGAATTATTCCCACATCTTTCTGCTGCTTTGAGAAATTAAACTTGCCGGAAAACCAATAATTTGACCAACTTTTCGGTAAAGTCTCAAAGAAGAGGGGATTTTCATTTTCAGGAATCGGTCTTTGCCCCAATTTTCTAAAGCCAAAATCTGCATCGTGTTCTTTACATTCCTCCGGAGAGAGTGCGATCGATTGAACTGATAATACGTCACTTTTCCAATTTTGGCTGTTGTCAAAGTTCGTAAACTCATCCAGGAAATCCTGTCTGGACGTCTGCAGGACTTTCGCCTGGGCCGTCCAAAATGGACCTTTAATTTTAATATCTGAAAGATCAGGCTTTGTACTCATACAAGCTCCTGTGCATCGTCATCTTGCGTGATTGTCCACGGTAAAGAAAACAGTTCTGTGACTTGTGGAGATGCGGCGCCGCGCCGCGCCAGCAGCATCCATTGACTGTTTTTCAGATCGATATCACTTTCGAGGTCAACTTTTACTGTAAACCAGGATTGTTTTCCGCTGGATTTGTTGATCGTCCAATCTGTGCTGTTATCCTTTGTGCGCACTTGTCTTCCCAGAGTCCTGCTAACTAACAAACCAGTCTCCTGGTTGAAAGTGAATTCTATTTGTAATTCAAGGTTGCCATCGGCTAGCTCAAAAAGTTGGTAGGTGATCTCGGGATCAGGCAGCTCAGCCGGTAGCAGACCATCCCCCGTACGCTTTTCCGGATTTTCATTGGGCCAGTATTCTCTTGCCCGTTGCGGCAGCGCATCCCAAAGCCGACTCAACCGCAATACTATTTCATAAAAATATTTTCCGTTCGCAGACTGCGTTTCTAAAAAATAAAACGTTTCAACTTTGGGCATTGGAGAAATGTATTCGAAATCCTTTTGGATGACTTGATTCAATGGTGAGACGACATCGGTTGATTGTGCCACGATCAAAAGGCGATGCTCATAATAAAATGGCAAAATATTCCATTGCAGCACCAAAGCCCCATCCTGAAATCGTCCCAGACGTCTTGGTAGATCTAGAGATCGGATGATGTTTTCGCGATCGACCACGTTTTCACTTTCTGATGTGAGCTTGGAGAAATCGATATGGTTCAAAGAATCGATCGCCTGGACAAGCTGTGCATCCGTATGCACCACTACATCGATGGAGACGAAGAGCTTTTTGGCCCATGAATCATAACAGAATCTGCGGAGCATGGTAAAGGCGATTTGTCTGAAAGATAATTGTCGGGCAAGCGTTTGGTTATGTTCTATGAGCTCTTGTTCAACGTGCTTGGCGATGATCACTTCCCAGGTTGAACCGGGCGGCGCCGGCTGAGCCGCTGTGCTCGGCGGATCAAGGCGCATTGAACTCAAGATGAGAGGTTTGTCTATCGGTTTGACGCGATCCAATACCACGTCCAATCCGCCTTCATTGGGATGTGGAGTCGCTTTTCTGAGTTGCGCTGCTAAAGTGTTCGCTCGCTTGTCATCTGAAAAAAGTATCGGCGAGTTGAGCAGGCTTTGCCACAACATCGTATAGCGGCTGTAGGGGCGAATGTAGAATCGATACAGGTGCGCCCATTTGTCTTCAATAATATGATCATAGGTAAGGCGCCCACTGCTATCAGGAGAAACCAAAGCCGGTGAATCGATGCGCTGATACGCTGTAGCTAGCCATTGTCTGGTGGCATTTTCTTTGTTCTCCTCGTTAGCAGGGGGAGCTGACGCTTCAAAAAATCGTTGCACCCACATAAGAAAATTCGGCAGTATCTCTTCGATCCCGGTAATTTGATCCGGCAGATTTATTCTGGGGCCACTCGCCCCAGTCTCCATTGGATTCAGGGACTCAAGGTATCTTTTCACTCTTTGCCATTGCACCGCATAATTTGATTCCGACTCGCAAAAGAGTTTTGCCAGTGTCTCAGTTCCCATGCTAAAATAGGTCGAAAAGGGATGCGTGACTTTAACTAGTTGGGGCGTTTCGATTTTGAAATTTTTGTATTCATCCGCTCTATCTTCCGGGAAAACCAAAGCATGCTCCTGCTTTTCCACACTTTGTGAACGGAACAATACATAAGCATAGCCATCCGGCGACAATTTAATCGACATTTGATGCGGCTCAGGCGATGGCTCCAATTCTGTTTGTCCGCTCTCAATATCCATAAGATTGATATAGCTCATTGGCGTGGGAACAGATTGCAATACGCAGTTCACAACAGCACCAGGATCACCCTCAATTTTAGCCTGGTAATATCGAAGCTGCTGCTGGATGAGCGGTCGAAGGCTAACCTGCACGATACCGAGTAAAGCATCACTGCAAGCGACTTTTTCATTCAATGACAAGCGCTTGCTTGCTTGGAACAAAAGTTCAATATGGACAAATTTGGCATCCACATTAGGCAATGTGTTCATCGAAAGAACTGTATTCAGGGTGCTCAGTAATTCGTCGCCGCTCACGAGTGCACCGGTTGATCCGTTTCTCACCGAAAATGCTGTTGACAAACCAAATCGCTGTAGCACGCCCCATCCATAAGGATCGGTTTCCGGCGCTGTATTTTCAAAAAAGGCTAAAAGATCTTGTTGCTGAAAAGGTGGCGATGTTTGCAGATCGACGATGTACCCACTCTTCTTAATGAGACTGATCATTTCTCTTAAAAACGGGTGCAACGAACCATCCCGTTCCCCAAGGCCATTTGTGAGCCCCGGCCACTCGGGCCATACGAGCAACGATTCGCGCCAGGAATACCATGGACTCGCGGGAAGTCCATCAGCATCCATTTCCAAGCCCTCCTCGATGTTTGTGGCCATCGCGTGCAATCGCTCAACAAAACTGGGATACCATGCTTCCCATTGATTGGTTGCCAATGTATCACTTGGAGATAGACGCAGGTCATCGGCGGGAATCATTTGAATTTCCTGAACATCTTTGATTGCAGCGGCAAGTTTATCGGGATCATTGAATGTGTCGGTTGTATGCGCATCAATATCGAGCATCAGCAGCTCATAACCCGCCACCAGTGAGAGCGGAAAATTTGCGATACCACTTGGGCTTTGATTCCAGCGAAAACGGATACAACGTTGCCCAGCCGGGTGCTTTTGATAGCGGATATTATTCATGTCCCCGGCAAAAATATAATTCCCAGTCTGTGTCGGCATGGGGAGAAACGCTTCGCCTGTGATCGCCGATTGATCTTCGGGCGGCAACAATGGGAACTGCAAAGGTTGAGGCAACCATTCCAGTTCCGATGGTCGTCGACTTTCGTATTCGTTCTTTTTTTGACTCTTTGTTGAATAATAATTAATCGTCAATTGCACAGGCGCCAGAGAGGACGGTACTGCATTCACAGAAATCGTTTGCAGAAAAAGACGCCATGCTTCAGGACGCCAATGACCATCCTGTCCAATAACGCCACATTTTAAAAGGGCATCATATAGCGGGATGTCATTTTCGCCGTTCACATCGGCAGTTGTTGCTTGTACATAATCAAGACCGCGCTGGGGATTAAGAATAATTTTGATATCTGTCGGTAATGGCCGCGCGTTGGAGGTTGGCAGCAATCCCGTTTTTGGGCGTTGGGTGCTGCTATCCAGGCCATAACTGCCAATCGGCACGGTTTGTTCACGACGAAAGATGAGCACGTAATCATCTACCGGGACCAAAGGTTGGCCGGCCGGTGCAACGGGTTCCGTCCACTTTAACGAAATGGCAGGTGAATCGTTGATGTCCACAGGTGACAGCACGTCAGGGATTGGCAGAGAGTTCTCCGCCAAGACCTCAACATCTATCGAATTTAAGTCAAGGAGATAGTTAATCGTCATCTCGCCATCAACTGGCACAAGAGGCGGTTCATTGGGAAAGCGAGTGGCAATGACCGTGAGCGGCATGCCGGAATTGTCTGCAACATCGATCGGCGTTATCGTGTACATGTAGCTGCGTCCAGAGGCCGGCAGGGCAATTTGTTCTTCCAGGGTTTCATTATTAAAATGATCGACAATCTGAAATCTCGGTTTAAGGCTGGTCAGGATATCGTTTTCGTCTGATGACAGGACAGCCGCCGGTTTCACGTTAAATACAACTTCGGGTGATCGGCCATCCAGGGGGCGGCGGCGAACGTTGTAATACATGAGATGGTGCTCGGGATCCGCCTGCTCAGCGGAGAGATACTCCACGTTTGCCCATTCCAAATCCCAGGTGATGGCAATCGTATTTGCATCCGTAAAATGCTTTACTCTTTCAAAATGCGGCGGATTATTCTTAAAGCTGGTTTTTTTGATGATATTAAAAGTTGTCACACTTTTCTCTGGTCCATCTATTCCCGAAGAATCCGGATTTGTTCTCTGGAAGATTTTGGGGGCGTTGGCTTGATCGTTTTCGAATAACCAGTTGAGATGGGGCGCATCTGTTTCAGATAAATAAAAAACAAGTCCCATTTGGAATGGTATGGATTTTTGACCTTTTGAATTCAGCCAACCAGCGCGATTATCAGATTTCACAAAATCCCGAAAATCATTAATGATCTCGTTAATAACCATACCACGAATCTGAATGGCTTGTTGGACATTTTCCTGCGACAATCCCTCTGGAGTGATCTGTTCGTACGGAGAGAAATCATTTTGAAAGGCCTTTTTCAACGCTACATCGTACGAATAGTTGGGATCAAATTTGAAATGCGGCGAAGCGCGGAACTGCTCGACAGCGCCTCGAACGGCTGCCTCAAGCATATCCTCGGTTGGATTCTGTACACGTTCATCGGCCATCTGCTTGGCAGCTTCCAATGTCTGCGGATCGCCAAGAGGAATTATGCTATCAAAATCCGGACTTTCGCTGTCTTTGGTTTCTTTATCAAAATCTTTAATAATAAACGCCTGTTTGAGATAATCTTTCAACCGTAATGGTTTGCCTTCAATATTTGATTTTTCAGAATGGTCAAATTTATCATCCGGACCAATAGTAGATATGATTTCTGCATTCCAATTGGCTGCCCATTGAATGTCAGATGTAATGGGAGATATCTCATATTCATCCCACTCAAAAGCAATCGGATTATAATGAAACAACTTGAACGCTGTTTTGTCTTGGAATTTTAGCTTAAAATCCGCTGACACGTCCAGCTGCGAAGGTGGTGGCAGAAATCCAGGCTCATTTCCTTTTGGCAACAGGACAAAGTAACAAACCTTTTCAGCAGAAGACTCTATGACAAAAACGCTATAATTCGGCTGAGTAAATTTAATGTCGGGCGCCATGGCTAATTTAATCCTCCAGGTAATTTATCCACATCGGCTGCTTCGAGGCCAATATTCAGGTAACCTTTCGTCGCACTATACGCTCTATCCACGATGTTGGAATTATAGCTGAGGTGGACGTTAAAAGATAAGCGATGACCCATTAACGACACATAAGCCGTGCCGTGGCCACGTAAACCCAAGTCGTTGCTTTGATAACCCAATTCGAGTGCGGCGGAAAATCCCAATTGAAATCGAAAAGAGAATGATAATTTGAGGGTGAAAAATAAAAGCGGAATTTTGATCCACAGAATAATTAGAACCCGGACGAGCACATCAAGCCCAACGGCTGCATAAAGCACAGGTGTCGAGTCCTTGTAAGGAATGAGACCGATGATCCGGCCTCCAAACGCCGCGTGCGCATCAAGTTTCAGCGTCGCACCCACCAGACCGAGATTAATGGATGCATCCACTTTCATATCAACTCGAGCGAGAAAGCTCAGACCAATGACGGTTTCAGTTTCGGACATGCGGAAAATGCATCCGCCACGAATCTCTCTTCTGATCCAAACGGGTCCTACTTTATATTCTTCTTTCCACCGCAGATTGTTGGGCCACCCCAGTTCGAGATGCATGAGCCCTGGCTCCACCAGCAATGTGGCTGAGAACTGGACGTGGCTCATGGCTCCTTTAAGAAAGTCGGGAAGTGGTGGATTATTGCCAATATATCCGTTTGGATTCGAGGCGACATGCGCCAGAAATCTTTTCTCGTTTGGCCATAGGAACGCAAAACCACTTAGAAATGGTTCGATCGGTTTACCCTGACTGCGCTTTTGAAAGTATACGTCATAATTGGTATTGAGCCAACCGCGGACAGCCATAAAAAAAGTGAGATCGCTGCGAATCGCTATGAGCACGTCAAAGAGGTAGGTGTTCGGCAAAACCTTTTCGGCTTTTTCATCATAGCGCAGCGGTGATTTGGACGCAGACATTTGCGAAAGCATGGCGCGAAGCACAATGGTCCATCGCGGATCTTCATTTTCCTTTTCATAATCAACTGCCCAACGATCAAATTTGGACAAATCGCCCTGGGTGCGCGAAATTTCCCGCAGCGTGCCGATCATTTCGCTCAGGCTTTCAGATGCATCCGCTTCTTTGAGAGCGACTAGCGTGAAACGATAGCCGAAGCCAAGTCCGACCTCCCGAATATAAAAATTGACAACCGGGATCTGATAACTAACCTTGCGAGCTTCGATATAAATAAACCATGCGATGTCCCAATCCGCTGATGGTGAACGCCGGATGCGCAAAAAGCCGAAACTGGCAGCCATCGGTGGCAAGCCTTTAATTTCAACGACACCATCGCCCTTGAATCCCTGCATGGTGCTGCTAAATTCAAACTTGACCGTTCCACCGAGTTTGAATTTTTTACCAGATTTTATGCCGACTGACAGCGCCCCCATGCCAACTTCCGGCTTGCTGCTGCCTTTAGGCGGCAGGCCGATATAAAGCATATGCAAATCCGGTTTCGGATCAATGATGTCACCAGCACTGTGCGCAAATCTAACCTGGCCTGACAGCATCATTGCCGGTCTGCCATCAAACTTTTCGCTGACAGGATCAAAGCCGATGGCCCTGAGCTCAAAGTTATAGATGCCAAGAAATGAAAAAGTAAGCGGTTTTGGAAATTGGATGAGGAAATTGATATATTTTTTTAACACCTTGGGATTGCCAGTGAGAGGCACATCCACTAACTCCAATTCGATTTCCGGAAGTTTGGCGAGAGGTCCGTCTTTATCATCATCGGGTGCGGGAACAAATCGTGCCTTGCCCGAGAGCGTAAAATAAAGATGAAATTTGCGATCATAAATAAACTTGAGCCCCAGCCCATCGATGACAAATTGAAAACGTGTGCCCTTGCAATCCAGGAGTTTGCCGCCACGCAATTTTGCGCCGCCATTGACCAATCTGAGTTTGTTTTTTACACTGCTAAACTGCAACTCGGCATCAACAATAGCATTGCCGACCAACGCCGGCGGTAACGAGCCAGAACCTTTGAGCGTAAAGTCAAGAATTCTGTTTTCTTCTATCAATAACGTGGTACCGCCGAACCGGAACTTTGTTTCGATACTATTGAGAGTTACCGGTTCATCGGACACCTCGGCGGTGAGCGATACGCCTTTTGATGTGAGACGAAAATCACGCGTATAAAATGCCAGCGGTTCTTTACCCAACTGCGTAAACTCCAGGCGCAATTCTGATCCCGGCGCTTGCAACAATTGATAATTAAACTTGTTGGTCGCTAAAGTAAAATAGTGATAAAGTGTCTCGTCCCCCAGCTCGAACTCAGCACCCTCAAAGATCCAGTTCATCCCCATAATACCGGCCGTAAAAGATTTATTGCTGGACAATAATGGCAGTCCCTTTTCATGATCAATCTTGACCGCTAAATTTGTCAAATCAAACTCAACCGGAATGACCGTGGCGATCGAATTGTCATGCAGCGTTAAAATTAGCGGGAGATTAAACTGAAGCATCTTTATAGGATTGCTTAAATCCAGTTTGCCATAAATATTACTCAATGGCGTCGCCAAAGACAAGGCCTGGCTGGTCCCGCTTCCCTCAAGGAATGGTAGCCGAAAATCGATGTCAGCCGGAATGTTAATAGCAAGTTCGACATCGAACGCAATATCACTCGTCTCTGGAAAATAGGACACCTTGCGCTTTTCGCCAAATTTGACCTCAAGCAAGGTGATTTTAAGGGCATCTGCTGCAATGTCCGGTGTGAACGACAACCTCAAAATTTCATCGGAACATTGCTGGTCGGTGTTCTGGACATCCCGAACGACCTCACCAGCAATCTCTCGAGCCATTGAAAATGCTGTTGCAACGCTCAACTGTCTGAAAACATTTTCGCCCTGGCCATTCACAGTCCTGCCCCATTCGAGGGCGAGGGACATTGTCGAGTCTTCGGTCCTGCTCGGTCGATCAACAGCACACACGAGCGAGAGTGCCTCCGGCAAAATTACATGTACACCAAAAAGTGATAATGTCTCCTCTTCTTCCAATTTGCATATGGCGACAAAATTTAATGCTCCAGTTTCGGGAGATGCGGTAAACTGAAATATAAGAGAAGGATCAAAAGAGCCGAAAAGGAGTTGCAACGATCCGCTAAATTTGATACAAAACGGATCTTTCGAGTAGCTAAAAGCCAACGCGTTAAAACGAAAATCGACGAGATTGGTCGGTAGCTGTTGCGCGTTGGGAAGTATTGCATTAACAAAGTTGAGGAGCGTTGGGGCCTTGTTGTTTTCGAATGTTATGCTCCCGTTAAAGCTTTCCAGTTCATTCGAAAGAATTTTGAAAGAACTCTCGAATGTACAGTTGCCGATCGTTACAGAACCGTTAAGTAGTGAATAATCTCGGCGTGCAGGGATTGCTTCAAAGTTTCCTATTAAACTACAGTTGTCCAACTCTTTTGGGAATTTTACCGTGCTCGGTAGCAGTGTCTCAGCAAAGTCAGCCATCGTCACTATTTGCTTTTCGCCCAAACCAAATGCAAATATCCAGACAAAATTTTGTTTATCTATTTCATCGAGCTTTCGTTCAGCGCTCAGCACGATACCGCTGATGCTCCCAATTGAAAATTCACCTTTTAGTGTAATTTGGGTACTCGATGTCCAATTTGAGTTTTGTTTCTGGCGTGTATGAGAAAACGCAAACAATACGGCATGGACAATGATATTTTTATCACTGATCGGGAACACCCATTCAGTTGCCACTCCAAGTGCAAAATCAAATGTTATTGTTTTATGAGAATTTTCTTCCCCGAACTCTATAGCAAAAGCTTCAAAGCCCACGCCGAAGTCGCTGGTGACGCCAGGTGGTGCAAGAATATCCATGTCTTGATTTGATAATAATGAGCTTATATCCGTCAACTGAAAATTTGCAGTTTCCCCTTCAAGTACGAGGCTAATTCGCCACGTGCTTTGTTTTTTCTCGACAAGTGCCATAAAATCAACAAGACCAATTCGAAGCCTACCCGTGGCGCCTAAAGCAAATTCAGGTGCGCTGAGTCCATTCGAAAAATTTATCGCTATAGCAAAAGATGTTTCATAAAGCGTGAGATATGGCGTAATGCGCCAATCGAGGTTGATTTGAGAAGAGTGCTCCAAAAGATGTTCAGCGGTGTCATCCAGCCTGAAGTGAAGACTGGATAGTGTGATGTCTACGGGTTCTGAAAAGGTATGCGGCAAATGGTTTACCAAGGCGCTGCTTTTGTAAACATTGAGGGACTCTGCAAACCTGAAGGAGATGAGAGCAACCGATGTATCAACAGAGGTAACATGCCATTCGTTTTCTGCTTTTTGCATTTGAACTTGTATATCGACCGCGTCATTTGTCCGCAATATCGCCTCGATGCTGCCAGTTATATGCCGTTTTGTAGCAACAAAAGGAAAATCAAGCGAGATAGAAAATGAAAGGTTGTGAATCGTAAGATACTGGTTGACGATGGTCCATGTCGTTGCGGCAAGATGAAAATCGATTCTCTCAACCTTTTCAACTGCAACCGGTTTGCATGTGAGCTTGATATCATTGAGCATGAGCGACGTTGCATTAAAAAATGTCGGGGGAAAAAAATTGAGTAAAGTCAGGTCGTTAATCAAGATAGCTTTTTCGAGTTCTGCAAGACTCGCTACGGGCACTGGTTTATGCGTAAAATCGGCAGAAATAATCCAGCCATCCTGGATCGCTGCAACAGGCTGGCTGATATCGACAATTGTTACATCGAACTTGATCTTCCCCTCAAGATTCCCGACGGCTGAATATGTTCCAGCTTCATCGTCACACCATTGCATAGTAATGATGGCGTCGTCAATTGCATAGACGCCAATGCTTATCTGCTGTCCCCTAAAATCCGCCTCCATTGAAAAAACTATTTGGTCCGATTTTGCCATAAATGAAAAAGTCACAGATACGTTTTGAACACCCAAAAGCGAGGTTTTCCCTTCAACTACAAGTTTATCATTTTGGCTGTTATCAAGTTTGGGATCATGCAAAGTCACTGACGAGACATTGAACGATTGATAAAGAAACGTGTCAAAATCTGCCAGCCCGGTCGTTTGGGCTGACATTTCCAAGGTGTTATCAACAATTGTATTTTTTAGCTTTAGATAGAGGTCTTGAATAGACATATTGACTCCTCAGTGATAAGGTAGCATGTATTCAAGGATTTAATAATAGCTCAGCCAATGGAACAAACCTATATACACAAGCCCTAAAGCTTGTTAAAAAAACTGAAATTTGTAACAGGTGAGATATACAACACAATAAATCCATCTGCCATCGAAACCAGAGTGGATCATAGCCGCATGCTGAAATCGCAATTACAATGAGAGTATGTCAAAAATTCAGAAAGCGTGCCTCGATAATCACACTAGTTCGGCTTTAAAACGAGTCATCATCTTGATGATGAATTCCAATTTCAAGGAACATGAAATTGTATCTAAAAGATGCCCAAGTGGATAGATTATTCGGAATTGATCATATTTATCTATGTATGAACTAACAATTAATATTCAAATAATATTTCAAATATAAAGCGTGTTGCAATCGAGCATTATAGCTCGTGAATTTTGTTTTATTAGCCTGTTCTTTTTCATTTTTTTGAGCAAGGAGGCCACC
>JAFGKD010000122.1 GCA_016928775.1 Candidatus Zhuqueibacterota bacterium
AGTCTGGCCATTTCTATCCGTCTTTTGTTCTTCTGACTAGACAATGTGCAGCGATTTATAAATTGCCAATCGTCTCACCCGGGCAAAATTGCGTGGTGTGCACACGCCTTCGCCAGTGGGACTGGCCAGCGTATGCGAGAAATAGGCTTCGCCCGCTCGTGGTCCCAGTCCAGCCAGACTTGGTCCGTTGACAGCGACGATGTCCGTGTTCATTTTTTGCGTGAAAGCGGTGATGTTTTTCATCGAGTTGGAGTGAATGATCGCTGTATGCCCAAACTGATGCTCGGCCTGATAAGCTAATTCGATACCTTCCTCGACGTCTTTGACCGGTACGACCGGGATAAAGGGCATCATTTGCTCCGTCTGCACGAAGGGATGATCAAAGTCTGTGTGGCCATACAACAATCGTACATCGTCACCGATGTGCAGCCCGACAGCGCGCGCCAATACGTTGGCATTCTTGCCGATATAGTCACGGCTGGCAAAATAGTCGCCGGGCTTTTCCATACGAATTGCTTTTTCGGTCAAAGTGCTGATTTGTGCGGCATTGAGCTGGACGGCGCCGTGCGATGCCATCGCTTTCATAAAAGCGTTGGTGACGGATTCAACAACAAAAACCTCTTTTTCAGCAATACAGATAATATTGTTATCAAAGCCGGCGCCCTCGATGATGTACCTGGCGGCGTCGTTCAGGTCAGCGGTCTCATCCACCAGGACCGGCGGATTGCCGGGTCCGGCGGCGATGACTTTTTTCCCGGCTTCAAAGGCAGCTTTTACTGGCCCTGGACCGCCGGTGGCGACGATCATGGGAATGACGGGGTGGTTGAATAATTGTTTGGCGGATTCGAGTGTGGGTTCTTTGATCATGCTGATCAGATTGGCCGGACCACCATGTTGCTGAATGGTTTTACTGAAAATTTCCAGCGCATAGGCCGAGACGTTTTTTGCTGCCGGGTGCACGTTAAAAACAATGCCATTGCCCGGGGCAATCATGATGATCGTACTGTTGAACATCACCGGAATGGGATGCGTCGATGGCGTCACCGCCGCGATGACGCCATAGGGTGCCCAGTCCTCAACAACAAGCCCCTTGTCGCCGGTCCAGGATTTGGTTTCCAGGTCTTCCAGACCGGGTGTCACATCCGCGACGTTGTGATGCTTGAATATCTTGTCTTCGAGGCGCCCCATGCCGGTCTCCTGCAGCGCCCGTTGCGCAAAATCTTCGGCATATTGATGCATGACCGCGCGCAACGCTTGAATAACCGCAGCTTTTGTCTCTTTGGTTATCCTGACCCATTGCTGCTGTGCTACCGCCGTAGCAGCAATGGCAGATTCAACAGAGTCAAAGATGCCGTTTTCTGGTGTTGCCAAAATTGACGGCTTTCGGGTGTCGCTATTTTGCAATTCCGACATCACCCGGCCGACAATTTTTTCGATGAATTCCTGATCAAAATTCATAAAGTCCTTGAAGAGCAAAAAAGTTTTTCAGCTATTTCTGATTTTGTCGAGATTATATGCCAGTTTTTCTTTTTGTGTCATATGTTTAAAATCGGGGACTCTGTCAGCGCCCCTTGAATATGCTTTTGCGGTTTTTGTGATCGAAACCGAAACAGTCGTCGGGCCGCTATACGACATGACGGGATTGGTGATTTTCAGGTCGTCCTGCAGAGAACGATAAGGCTGAATTTTGAGCTTTTGCAGAACAGCATGGTAGGCGTGAACCGCATCCTCCGGAGTGATATCCTCATCAGCGATGAGCCGCAAAAACGAGATGAATGCCAACTGGTGTTCAGCATTGTTGATTTTCCGTCCATACAGCGCGATGCGAGCGCCATACTTTTTTGCCTCGGCCAACATTTTAAAGGCATCATAGGTCGTGCCTGATGATCCACCAAGTATGCCCGGTATCAATCCGGGATCATACGCCGCCAATTGTTCCATAAATCGTGGACCGTGATAGACCACTTTGAGAAAAAGCGGGCGCCCGGCTTTGGTGACGCCCGCCAAATCGCGCACAATGTGATCGTTGATGAACTGGCCCAGTTTATCCGGTTCGACTGCGCCCGGGATATTCGGATCAAAAACCTCGAGAAAATAGCGAAATCCCTTTTTCTCCGCTTCCAGGCGGAAATCCCGAAAGGCCTGCAACGTGGCCACATCTCGCTCAAGATCATTGTTAAAGGTCACAGAATAAAGTCCGAGATTTGCCCCCAACTGCCGTTCCTGCGGGGTGCATGCATATTTTCCGCACTGAATGTGATCGATGGTGGCGGAGCGAAAAGGGCGGGAGGGATAGTGCATATATCGCCCACCAGTGGCCAGGTGAATATCGGTTGTATCATTGGCGCGAGCCGCTGGTGTCACGGGACTCTCATCGAACAAGCGCTCTTCAATGGTGAGTAATTCGTTGGTGCTGGCGGACATGAGCACAATGTCGACTTGCGCCTGTTTGATGACATCTCTGATCTGCTGACGATATTCGGCCAATGTCCGGAATTTACCTTCCATGGCGTGATGCTCCGGACTTTTTCCCGGCGCGGCAATGCCGTAGGCCATGTCGGCATCCTTGGCATCGGCCAACATAAAATCCTTGCACGCTGGATCCGCCAATATTTTAGCTAATTTTTGATCTAAAAATTTTTGCATTTAAAAATGTGCACCCGATTCTTGTTTGATCAGCATCGCTTGGCAATATAAGGATATCATGCAGCTTTTTCAACAGTTACTTGACCAGTATCATCTTGCGCTGCACTGTCAAATCTCCAGCCTGGAGCTTGTAGAAATAAATTCCATTAGCCAAATCCGAGGCATCAAATGTGATATTGTGTTGACCTGGCAGTTTATCCTCCTTGTCGATCAGCGTCGCCACTTTGTGGCCTAATACATCGAACACGTGCAGAGATACGATTTCTTTTTTCGGAATGACGTACCTGATATTTGTATATGGATTGAATGGATTGGGATAGTTTTGCTCGAGCCGATAATCCTGCGGTGCAGTGTTATGTACCTCGACGGCAGTGCCCGGAATGCCGGCATCTGTCATGGGATAGACGGCAATATTGTCGATCAATACCTCAAAGCCGCCGGCATCGCCTTCGTTCAGCCACAAGCCAGGTTTCATGACAAGATAGAGCTCCACTTCCGTACCCGCGTCTCCTTCCGGAAAAAAGATTGGCATGTTATCACCCCAATCGTTCTCACAGGAGAGGTGCTCCCAAAATCCGTCAATGTCGTACAACAGACAGCCCTCCGGCGACCAGGCGCTGATGTTGAGCAGCTTGGTGCCGGGATTCCAGTCGCCCATAGCATCATACCAGTCCGGCGGTTCTTCCGGATTGATATAGATCTGAAACCAGGGTCCTGGCGGAATTGTTTCAGGCAAGTCGAGGTCAATAACACGAATCGCACCCGAAACGCGATAGGGCTCGCCGGCGACGGCGGTAAACTTTTGGTAAATCACCGGACGCACTTCACGTTCACCGAAAGCACTGACATACAAGCACGCGTTCTGGCCTTTGGCCGGCGTGGCATCCGTATAGCCGAACACTACATCAGAGACCGGTTCGGGAATATGATATGTCACCTGCCATTCCGAGTCGTCTTCAAATCCCCAGTTTTTAATTAAATTTGATGCAACCGGATAAACGCCGATATTGTCGATGAGAACCTCAAAACCACCGGCATCACCCTCATTGAGCCACAGTCCAGGTTTCATCACCAGGTAGAGATCAACGGGTGTCCCGGGCGCACCTTCGGCGGTAAAGTAGGGTTTATTGTCACCCCAGTCATTTTCGCAGGACAAGCCTTCCCAAAAGCCGTCAATGTCGTATAACTGACAGCCTTCCGGCGACCAGGCGCTGATGTTGAGCAG
>JAFGKD010000123.1 GCA_016928775.1 Candidatus Zhuqueibacterota bacterium
CACGCAGTGTGGCCGAAGGCCACAACCAAAAAGCATGAACCACAGAGCGCACAAAGGACACCGAGGATGATAGAAGGTATTTTTAAATCGAAAAAGAACAATAAAGCGAAAAGAAAATATTTCATATGATGTTGTGTTCCTTTTTTGCTGGATGTAATTCTCTGTGTTCTTTGTGTCCTCTGTGGTTGGCTTAAAAACTTTGGCAAGAAAACACGATGTTGCAGATGTGTAGTACGGATTGTAAATCATTTTCAAATGCGGCCAAAGACCGCGCGTTGACAATCCGCGGCTCCTAAATTATGCAATCTGCCCCCTAATCACTATGGGTAAAAGCTACTTTTCCGAGTCAACTGAAGAATCGGAAGACGCTGCATTTTTTCTTTTGAAAAAAGAAAATATTTTCAGGAAAAATTCCTTGAGTTTCGTCCAAAATCCTTTGGCAGATGGAGTGAGCATGTCCGCTCTTTTCGTCAAATATGATTGCTGCTCTTCGGCCGTCAGATCCTTGCGACCCTGGTTTTCATGATATTCCCAGTCAAGGCGCTTGACCAGATCATCTCCGATGGTCACAATCTTGACTTCAATTGTCTCCCATCCCAGCATTTTGCAGGCATGCAAACGACGGTAGCCACTTAACAGCTCATACTTTTCCGAAATCACAATCGGCTGAATGAGACCTATCGTTTCTATCGATTTTGCCAATGCATCAAGTTCTCCCTCATCCATACGAATGCGATCACGGATGATAATATCTTCAATTGCGACTTTCATCTTTTCACCTCCAATTTTTTAGCAAGATTTTGCCTTCTTGCATATGTAAAGAGCTCCACCAGTTGTCTTCGATTCAAATCCCTGGTCTCAACAGCAAAAGACGAAGAACGATACAAGTTCCAGTTTGCGCGCATCGAATCTGTGATGTCGAGCTTATCATATAGTGCACTCCCTGCCGGAATATAAAATATTGACGGTCCAACAAGTACGTCCAAATTTAATAAATAGTCAATACTTTCTTTCACCTCGTCGTATGTTTGTCCCGGTAATCCTATTATGATATAGACCGTTACAAAAAATCCGATTTCCCGGGCCTTCTTGATGATGGTTTCCAGCTTTGTTATGGAACCTTGCCGATTCATCCGAGAGCGCAGCGTAGCATTCCGGGTAACGAAAGATAAATTGATCTGTCGAAAACCAGCTTTGAACATCAGCGCAAGCATTTGAGCATTGAGCGTGGGATAGCAGAGGCCGTTCATTGCCGTAAGCTCGATATCCGCCAAAACCGGATCCGAGATGATGGCACCAAGAAAAGATAAAAACCAGCGTCGATTAAAAGTCAGGTTATCATCTTCAAAATTATAAAGCCGGACGCCTCTGTAGATATAATTTTCTCGCATTTCGTGCACAACATGCTGTATCTGCCGATATTCTATCTGACGACCGAACATGTTGTGCACGCTACAGAACTGACAGCGGAAAGGACACCCACGACTTGTTACAAGTGAAATATAGGGTCTTTTGCCAATTTTATAATCCGTCGCTTGTATTAACCCATGCGGTGGCTGTAAATATTTCCAATCAAATGTTTTTTGACTATTTTTTTCCAGCTCACTTGTAAACCGGGGAATGCTTGTCTCGCTTGGTCCGACAAGCACATGATCTATGGCACGGCATCGTTCTGCACTTGCGTGCGGAAACGCAGTGGCGTGGTGACCACCAATGAAAATTGGAACATTAAAATTCCGCTTTATCAGCGTCGCGAGTTTTGCGACGCTGGCAAAGTAGGCGGTAAATTGCGAAGAGATGCCGATCAAATCCGCCTGCGCATGCTGCACACGTTGCACGATGTCGTCGTCCGAAATGCCGAAACGATAATAATTTTTGAACAAATAGGGATTGTGCGCAAAATAACTTTCGAGATAGCTAAAATCCTGCGGGATTGATAATTGTCTTTTTTTGGGCGGATTCAGGCAATCGAGAATCTCCACCGTATGACCGAGCTCCTGCAAAACCGCGGCAGTGTATAATAATCCCAGGGGGTATAGCCGAATTGCTGTGGTATAAAAATCTTCAATCGGCGGCTGAATCAACATAAATTTCATTTATTGTCAACCAATTTAAGTATATGCCTGGTAAAAAACAGCACAAATGGAACGAATGTGTCACTCTAACAGATACTTTTTGTCAACGGAATCTTGAATGAGTGTCCGGGCAAATTCCCAAAGCTCTGGCGAAGCATCGGCGATGATAGCATTCTGTTTGCGCACCATGTCAGAAGTGACATTGTGTTTTCGCCAGGTCGATCCTTTTGTATAATAGTTGTGCATCAGCGGCAGCAGTCGATCCAGGCCGCGCGCGAATTTGGCTTCCGGTGTGGATCGCTCCTCGAATTCATCCCAGAGAAGGCACAGTTCCGCAGCCTGATCTTCCGGCAATAACGTAAATAATCGGTCTGCCGCAGCGCGCTCGCGATCAGCTTTATCCTGATTGCCGGAATCATCATATAAAAATGTATCACCGGCATCAATTTCAACAATATCGTGGATCAACATCATCTTCACGATCCTCAGGATATCGAGCGTGTGCGGCGCGTATTCCGAGAGCAAAAGGACTGCCACCGCCGCGTGCCAGCTATGCTCCGCTGTATTCTCAAGACGTGATTCATCAAGCAAAAAAGTTCGACGAACAATATTTTTCAGCTTGTCAATTTCCAGGATAAATAAAATCTGCTGCTCCAGTCGTTTGTTCATGGCTCCTCAAAATGCGTTCGTGGCGGATTGCCGATACTGTAAACATTAAAGCCAATTTTGAATAAATTGTCCCGGTCGATGATATTGCGCCCATCAAACAAAAATGCCGGCTTGTGCATGGAATTGTACAACCGCTGGTAATCCAGGCTTTTATAATCCGACCATTCCGTCAATATAGCAATGGCGTGCGCACCCTCCGCTGCTTTATAGGGATCAGCTTCAAATGATATTCTATCGACAATATCATCAAGGTCCATTCTGGCGTTGTCCAGGGCTTGCGGATCACTGATCACAATGTTTGCTTTTTCCTCAAATAATCGACGCGTGATAAAGATGGCCGGCGATTCGCGCGTATCGCCGGTGTTTGCCTTGAAAGCAAAACCAAAGAGGGCAATTTTTTTGCCAGCGACAGTGTTAAAGAGCGCCTTGAGCATGCTGCGGACGAATCGCCGTTCCTGGTATTCGTTCATTTTAACCACTTGTTCCCAATATTCGGCTACTTCGTACAAACCATACGATTCAGCGATATAAACGAGATTGAGAATATCCTTCTTGAAACAACTGCCGCCAAAGCCGACGCTGGCATTCAGAAACCGGGCGCCAATGCGGCTATCGCGCCCGATGGCATAAGAAACCTCGGTTATATTGGCTTCGGTCTGCTCACACAGAGCGGAAATGCTGTTAATGGACGAGATGCGCTGTGCCAAGAAGGCGTTGGCGACCAGCTTGGATAATTCCGAGCTCCAAATATTGCTGGTGACGATGCGATCTCGCGGCACCCAGTTGGTATAGATATCAACGATTTCTTGTCGCGCTTTTTTGCCACGTGCACTTTCCCGAGATCCAATGAGGACACGATCCGGGTTCAGCAAATCATTGATCGCTGTGCCTTCGGCTAAAAACTCGGGATTTGAAACAATATCAAAATGGATACCTTTATCATTCGGATGCAATATTCGCTCGAGCGCGGCGGCGGTTCGTACCGGCAAAGTACTTTTTTCAACAATAATTTTATCCGATTCGGAAGTTTTCAGAATATCACGCGCGGTTTTTTCCCAATATTGCAGATCCGCACTTTTTCCAGCGCCTTCGCCAAATGTTTTTGTTGGTGTGTTGACTGACACAAATATAATGTCCGCTTCTTTGATGTTGCCTTCTATGTCCGTGGAAAAAAACAGATTACGATCTCTGGCTTTTTTCACCACATCCGACAAACCAGGCTCATAGATCGGCAAGTCGTCGGTTTGCCAGGCCTTTATGCGCGCGGCATTGATATCAACCACCGTCACTTTATACTGCGGGCATTGCGCGGCGATCACCGCCATGGTGGGACCGCCGACATACCCGGCGCCAATACATAATATCTTTTTTGGGATAGGTGACATAATCCTGATTCTCCAGATAATTGGGTGAAATTTAACAAATTGTAGATCAAAGTGAAACAGTTTGCATAAAATCATCTTGAGCTTTTGCCAAAAGATGTTAAATTCAGTGAAAACTCTCCTGCATCTGTGCATCAGCTCGAAAGGTTTTCTCATGAACAAGCTGAAAAAAATTCTCACTGCCATTGGTCCCGGATTTATTATTGCTTCGATCGTCCTCGGCCCCGGCAGCATCACTGTCTCTTCAAAGATTGGCGCCACGCAGGCTTACTCGCTTCTATGGGTTATCGTCCTGGCCGGCCTGGCCATGGGCACGTACGTCTATATGGCTTCACGCTTTGGCGTGACGCATGAGAAAACAATCCTGCAGACTATATCGGACACCTATGGACGCTGGTTTGCTGTGCTCATTGGTATCTCCAGCTTTGTCATGGCGACGAGCTTTCAGTTCGGCAATAACCTCGGTGTCGCTACCGCGATGCACAGCTTGACTGGCGTCAGCGAAAGCATCTGGCCGCTGTTTTTCACTGGCGCAGCGGTTTTTCTTATCTTTTTTGCCAAAGGCCTCTACAAAATCCTGGAAAAATTGATGATGGTGCTTGTTATGACCATGATCATTGCATTCTTGCTCAATCTTATTTTCACCAAACCGGACCTGCTGCAGACAGCCAAAGGTTTTATTCCATCGCCACCACAGGGAGGTATGGAAGAGCTGGCCGCATTAGTGGCTACGACGTTTGTGCTGCATGTAGCCATTTACCAGTCCTATTTATCGCAAGAGAAGGGTTGGAAAATAGCCGATATGAAGCGCGGCTTTCGTGATACAGTAGCGAGTATCATCATGCTGGGCGGCATTACCATCATGATTATCATGACATCGGCGGCTGCTCTGTACCCAAAGGGCATTGTGGTCTCCACGGCAGCGGATATGGCGATACAACTGGAGGCGCTGTTTGGCAGCTATGCCAAAATCATTTTCAGCATTGGCTTGTGGGCCGCTGCATTTTCATCGCTGACAGTGAACGCTGTTGTCGGTGGCGGATTGCTCTCCGATGGTCTTGGCCTCGGACGCTCTATGGAAAATATAGCAGCACGCCTTTTTACTATTTTGTCCATGCTCATCGGTATGGCGATTGCTGTCTTTTTTAAAGGCAATATCGTGCATGCGCTGGTCCTGGCGCAGGCATCGACGCTTTTTGCCGTACCCGCGGTGGCCATCGGACTGTTCCTTGTATTGAATAACCGGCGGATTATGGGAGCGTATGTCAATACCTGGAAACAAAATATCATCGCTGTGTTTGGCCTGGTGCTTATTTTGTTGATGGTCTATTTCAAATATCATCAACTGGTGGTAAAAATCGGGCAGCTCTGACATTATCCGTGTTTCATCCATGAAATCCGTAGCTCATAAACTATACTAAAAACAATATTTTTGAGCGATTGCCAAAAGCCATTGCCGCAAAGGATTGTGCCGGAATGTGCCGAACGCGCACCATCAGTACCATATACTGAGCCCGAGAGACGGGATGAACGGCATGGTATAAATCGTCGCATAATGAAAGTTTTTTGTCACACTACCATCACCATTCTCGGTATCGAGGGTATAATACATCCGTTCATAAATATTCTGCTGGTTAAAAAGATTAATAAAATCCAGATAGACCATAAGACGTGAAGCTTTCCAGCGACTGCGATAGGATAATCGTACATCAACGCGCGAATAGTCCGGATAACGGCGTTCGTTCCAAGTCGATTTGACATAGCGTGAACGATCGAACAGGTGCCAGGTATAGCCGCTGATTTCATTATAGGGCAAACCGGTGTCGTACCGCCACACCGCATTGATGCCCCAATGCGACAGGATCGCGACATCCAGCATGGCACTCACACCGTGACGGCGATCATAGTTGAAAGGAATCCAGATTTTATCATAATTGTCGCGATATTCGCTTTTGGCAAAAGAATAGCTGAGCAACCCGGAAAGGCGCCCCCGGGGGCCTTTTGCTTTCTCGAGAACAAGATCAAATCCTTTGGCATATCCGTGCCCGCTGTTGTGCGCCAAATAATCGACGCGATCTCGGGGCAGCAGCAGACGGCTAAAGTTTTTGTAATAGAGCTCAAAGCGTGTTGAAATATCATAGCCCCATTGGCGATCAACTCCCAGAATATAATGCGTCGCGCATTCGGCTAACAACTTTTCCGGGTGATCAGCAAAATTTAGCGGCACATCGCGGGTGAAAATGGTCATGGCATCGGGGTACTGGAACACATTACCCCAAAATGCATGTATTTTCATTTGTGGTGAAATATGATATGCCGCACTCAATTTGCCGCTCACATCATCTTTTTTTATCAGCTCGTCATAGTCATAGCGTATCCCGATTGTGGTCTCCAATGGCTGCACAATCTTCGCTGTATAATCGATATAGGCTCCGACATGACCGGAGTTTTGATCAAAACGAATGTCAGGCGGCACATCCCGGCGGGTAAAATTTACACTCACGACATTGGTCTCAAGATCGAGTCGAGATGTTTCTGAAAAAGCATACAAGCCAGGCGAAAGCTGATGCCTCTTGTTCAATGCGATAGTAAAAGCCTGATGAACATTCAAACTCGATATTTTTGACATATAATTTCCCGAGGCAGCCGCCGGATCGGATTTATCGGCGAACAGTTTATAGTCAAAATTTTCATCAAAAAGTGCCGCACGAAAAAAAGCACGCGTGTTGTTCGACAATCGGCTCTCCAGTCCCACAATATGTAGATTCAACCGGGCGTCTTGTTCAATTTCAATGTCCTGCTCCGCTTCAGCAATCATCCTGGTGCCTTCATCTGCGTGCAACAGCTTATAGGTGAACTGGGTATTTTCCGACAGATCATACACCAGCTTGCCGTCAAGATCGAACATATACGGCAAAACTGACTGCTTGTTGGCGTAAGGCTTGGCAACGATATCCATATAACTGCGGCGTGCGGAAATTAGCCAGGCGCCTTTTTTGCCGGGCAATGGACCTTCAAGTGCAATGTGACTTTGCAAGAGATCGATGCTGCCGCCAATGCCAAAACGGTCTCGACGGCCATTTCGACTCTCAATGCTCAGGACAGAGGATAAAAAATCACCGTATTGTCCCGGGAAATGTCCCGTATAAAATTGCGCATGGCTGATCGTCGATGAATTGAACAAACCAAATCCACCTCCAAGCAAAAGTCGCATGCGATAGGGATCGGGGATACAGATTCCGTCCAAAAAGACAGCATTTTGATCCAGTGATCCACCTCGTAGCGCATACGCGCCGGTATAGTCACCTGAGCTCACGACACCGCCGAGCAGCCGTATCGCCCGATTGACATCGTTGAACGTTCCGGCAATAGATTCGGCAGCTTGCGGATGAATACCCAGCGTACCAGCACGGGATATATCGGGCTCGAGTTTTAATAGTCGATTGGCATCGATCTCAACCGTATTTATATGCAACATTGTCGGTTGTAAACGCGCATCCACTCTTTTTGTTTGACCGGGTGTGAGTATAATATCGTGTAGCGTATCCGCTTGAAATCCAATAGATGCAAAGATGAGCGAATACATCCCGGCCGGCACATTGTCGATCAGATAGGCGCCCTTGGCATTTGAGGACGCGCCGAATGCTGTTTCGGCTATCGATACATTGACGTCCTGTAAACTGTCGCCAGTTTCAGCATGCGTGACAATGCCCAGCAGTCGGCTCGTTTCCTGCGAAAAAGTGGTTGAGAGCAAAAGAGCGAAGAAAACAAATACAAATATTTTGACGTTCATTGTCTTGCCTTAATTGTGCGTAATTGTTGTGAACAGTGGTGTTCGATACACCTCAAATGGCGTGGAATACGCGATATCTCGACCATTCGGCGCCCAGCATAGCGAGGCGACGGGTTTACGAATCATAAAATCGTCGTAAATTACACCGGTTTCGGGATTTATGGTGCCGAAACCTGAGCCGCCACCGCGAAAGAGAATTGTGGCGCCAAAGGGAGACGTTGGGTGGCGCGTCCACACAATATCCTGATAAAAACCCGAAAATGTTGTATCCACACTCACCTGCTCGCCATCAAAATACAGGATGACCAGCTGCCGATCACTCTCACAGGCCAGTTTGTCGCCATCCGGTGACCAGGTGGGATTCTGCAAAGACAGTGCAATGGACTCACTCACCTTTTGCAAAGTCCCTCCTCCAATGGGCAGCACATAGATATCCTGTCCATCATCGCAAGCGATCCATTGACCATTCGATGATACCTCAGGCCGATGTTGAGGTGGCATATTTGAGGACGTCAGGGTGACCTGTTCAGCAGTCGACAGCTCAACACGAAAGAGCTGTTCATTTTGCGAAAAGATGATCGCTTTCGAATCATTGGTAAATGTGGGATATAAATTGTGCTGATGTTGCGCCTCCGCAGTCAGGTCGCGGACACGACGTTCCACAAGATCATACAAACAAATCGTGCTGAACGTTTCAACGCATGTACCAATACTGGACAATCCATCCGGCGTCCATTGATAAGAGAGCGGCGCCACCCACGTCGATACGCGTTGATGATTGCCTTCAAGGTCGATACGATACAAACCAACTCCCTCGATCGCGTGTTCGGCGTAAAACTGGATTTCCCCCTGCTCCGGAAGCGTCTTGAAGGAACGGATACCGGCAAAGTCTCTGCTCAGCTCTTTTGTTGTTCCGTGCGCGACAGAATATTGCTGCAGGATTTCGTGACGCGTTTCATAATCGTAACAGGTGTAAACAATAAAGTCATCGAGCATGGTCATCGTATGGGGCCGACAGGGGGCTACCAAAGTCACTTTAGCATCTGCGTCTTTATACCACAAATGACTTGTTGCGTTCGTCGCATAGCCGCTATAGAGCACCTGATGATTTGGCAGCAGTTTGGCCTCGAAGGGGCGTGTTAATGAATCCAGTAGAATGTGTTGTGTGATAAAAGTTTGTGGGTCAATAATCTCTATAAAATATTTATTTTCCTGGTACACAATGTAATAAAAAGCATCACTATCCGGCGTCCATTCGAGGGGCGATACATTTTGCAGATCTGTCAAAGTATACGTTTTTGACCTCTGATCCACGAAAGAAAATACCCGGTAGCTTTGTTCCGAGACTTTATAAAGTATTTTTTCACCATTTGGAGCAAGGTTGACGGCGGGCGCCTCTCCATAAAGATATGGTGTTGTCACTGTTGTCAGGCTGTCCAATAATTCACCAAACAGGCCAAATTGCTGTATTTGTATTTTAGCAATGGGCGTCTGATAGGCCATCTTGGTGCTATCGGGAGACCAGGTGAGATGCTCCTTTGTGTTGGCGCCGGAAAAAAGCTCCTGGGTATCCACGTGACTGCCGATTTTGCTTTGTTCCACAGGTGATGTGCAGGCAATATAAAGACTCATAGTCGCTGCCAAACAGAGACGAACGAATCGAATAAATCGCATGAAAATCCTCACAGTTCATATTGTTTGAAATTCAAAAAAAAATCTCTATTTTTGTTTTGCAAAAATGGCGATCACTCCTTGAAATAAGCGCCGCTCTTTATTTGTTTTGTGACAAAACATGAGGTCAAGAATGTATATAAGCAAAACACTCTTACAATCAATGCTCATTTTGATCATATCAGCCTTTTTGGGATTTGCCAACAATTATTTTAGCTCGCAACCCGTAAAAATCTCAACAGAACGTCCAGGAACTCCGGAAGCACCGGATTCAACCTTTCACAATAGCCATTCCCTGAACATATCGGAACCCGTCATCATCAATAAAAATCAGCTGAAAAACCTCATCGCAACAGAGGATGTCATTTTGGTTGACGCTCGATCGCCGGAGGAGTATGCTGCCGGTTATATTTCCGGTGCAATTAACATTCCATTTGATCATCTCGGTGATTATATGCATGAAATAGATGCGCTGCCGAAAGACCAGTGGTTGGTCACCTACTGCGAAGGCCCGCGCTGCGATAAGGCTGAGAGACTGGCATGGACACTTTATGAAATAGGCTTTGAACGAATTGCGTACTATAACGCAGGATTAGAGGACTGGCAAACAACTAAGGATATTGAACAGTGAATCGCACGCTACTCATCGTCATTTTGAGAATTTTTTTGGGTGTTGTCTTTATTTTGGCCGGCGCCAGCAAAATCGGCAATCCAGCCGCTTTTGCCGAGGATATTGACAATTATCGTATGCTCCCCTACGCGCTTGTCACGTTTTTGGCGATTGTATTGCCGTGGATTGAAATATGTGCCGGCATTTTGTTGGTTTTTGGCAAATTTTTGCACGGCGCTGCTTTTACGGTTTTGGTCTTAAATATGGTATTCATTATCGCTATCTCATCCGCATTAGCGCGCGGATTGAGCATTGATTGTGGCTGTTTTTCCCCGGGAACCGGCGCAGCAAAAGTGGGCGTTTTGCGACTCATCGAGGATTTTATCTTTTTAGCGATAGCGGTTTACATTTTTCGCACAGCTCACCATAAAGCAAAACCATCAAAAGCTGACTTTTAGCAGCGCCCGAATATCTCAAAACATCTTTTAAACCAGCTCTTGTTCTTTGACCTTGTTGAGCAATTGCGGCACTTGTTTTGCGGATACTTTGCTGAAAACTTGCTCGTTGATCAGCACGACCGGCGCCAGGGCGCAGACGCCAAGGCAGCGACTGCTATCCAGCGAAAACAACTCATCCGCGGTGGTCTCTCCCAACTCGATGCCGAGCTCGGTGCGAAAGGCGTCCAGCACTTTATCGGCCCCCTTGATAAAACAGGCCGTACCCAGACAGATCGAAATATGATATTTGCCTTTGGGTTGCAGTCGGAAAAAATGATAAAACGTTGCAACCCCACTCACGGTGGACGTCGGCACCTGCATCCGTTGTGCAACTTCGGCCATGTGTTCCTTGTCCAGGTAACCGTAACGATTTTGTACTTTGTGCAGCACGGCGATCAAATAGCTGTCCGGATGTTCCTGTTCCCGACATTGATTTATAAATTCAACAATATCATGATCGAGTTTATGTGCCTTGGCGTCCATCATTTAATACCTCTTGGTTCCCGCGGTGTGTAGGTTGTGTGCAACACATGGTGCGCCTTGTCCCCCCCCGGCTCACCAAGATAATCCTGATAGAGCTGCTTGATGAATGGATTATTGTGCGATGTGCGAACTTTTTTCATTTCGTCAATGGAGTAGAGCGCTTGGGCGCGTAATTTGTTGATCTCCCTGTCGAGCACATAATAACCCTCTGGCGGGTAGGGTTGGCCACCGCCGCCGATGCAGCCGCCCGGACACGCCATCAACTCGATGATGTGATATTGTTTATCACCGGCTTTGACTTTGTCAAGAATAATCTTTGCGTTGTTGAGACCGTTCGCCACCGCCACATTTACATCCAGATCACCGATACGAATTGTCGCTTCTTTCAAGCCTTCAGCCTGACGCACCTCGGTGAAATTCAAATCAGTGAGTGGTTCGCCGGTCAATTTTTCAGCTGCGGTGCGCAGCGCTGCTTCCATCACCCCGCCGGTGGTACCGAAAATGTCCGCTGCGCCGGACGAGTAACCCAATGGATTGTCAAATTCTCCGTCCGGGAGATGGACAAAATTTATGCCGTATGCCTTGATCATCCAAATGGTCTCGCGCGTCGTTAAAACAGCGTCCGTGTATGGCGTGCCATCCGACAGACACAATTCCGGTCGCTCCGCTTCGAACTTTTTCGCCACACAGGGCATAATGCCGACGACAAAAATATCGTGCGGGTCTTTACCTTCTTTTTCGGCATAATAGGTTTTGAGGAGAGTTGACAGCATCGACATGGGAGATTTGCATGACGACGCATAAGGAATCATCTCCGGATAAAAATGCTCCATAAATTTTATCCACCCGGGCGAGCACGACGTGAGTAAAGGCAGATTCTCACCCTTTTCCAATCGGTGAACAAATTCGTTCGCTTCCTCGACAATTGTCAAATCGGCGCCAAAGTTGGTATCAAAGACGGCATCGAATCCGAGTCGGCGCAGCGCGGTGACGGTTTTGCCGACGCACGGCGTGCCCGGGGCCAGATTAAATCCTTCGCCAAGTGCGGCGCGAATGGCTGGAGCCGTGTGCGCGACAACAAATTTTTTCGGATCAGCCAGGGCCGCCCACACAGCCTCTGTATGCGGTTTTTCCAGAAAGGCGGCGGTTGGACAGACGTTAATGCACTGACCACAATTGATACAAACAGAATCGACCATAGCATCTTCGAATGCCGGTGCCACAACCGTATGAAAGCCGCGATGCAACTGGCTGAGATTGTGGATGCCCTGTACCTCGGAACAGACGCGCACGCAGCGGCGACACAATATGCATTTTTCCGCATTACGTATCACCGAGGCGCTGGATGCTTCGATGGCATGCCGTTTTCGTTTGCCCTCAAACACTCGCTCTCGCACACCCTGACTGTACGCCAAATCCTGTAATTCACAATTACCATCGCGTTCGCAGGTTTGACATTCCATGGGATGATTGTCGAGAATAAGCTCGACGATGTCGCGGCGCGCCTGGCGGATTTCCGGCGAGTTGGTTTTCACGCGCATGCCGGCCCAGACCTTGTTGGCGCAAGAAGCTAAGAATTTGTTCACACCTTCAACTTCTACAATACAGACGCGACAGGCACCCTCTATCGAGAGCTCGGGGTGATAGCATAGCCGCGGGATTCTAATGCCGATTTGCTCCGCCGCTTGCATGATCGTTTTATCCGCCGCTACTGAAACGGGTGTGTTATCTATCCAAATATCCACATGATTCATCTTAAAGAAAGGCTCCAATCTTAAATCTTGAGGACTGCATCAAACTTGCAGACATTAAAGCATTCGCCGCACTTGATACATGCCTCCTGATTGATAACGTGCACCTGTCGCGCTGTGCCGTCAATACAGGAAACCGGACAGCGACGCGCACACAAGGTACAACCCGTGCATTTCTCCACATCGATCTCATACTTTATGAGCTGCGGACATTTATGCGTGGGACACCGTTTCTCGGTAATGTGCACCTCAAATTCGTCGCGAAAATTGTGCAGTGCATTGAGCACCGGATTGGGTGCCGTCATACCCAGGCCGCACAGAGAGGATTTTTGGATGAGTTTGCCAAGACGCTCCAGTTTATCCAGATCCGCTAACTCGCCTTTTCCTTCAGTGATACGCTCGAGTATTTCCAGCATCCGTACTGTGCCTTCGCGACAGGGAACGCATTTGCCGCACGATTCGGATTGGGTGAATTCGAGAAAAAACTTGGCGGTCTGTACCATACAGTCCGTATCATCTAATACGATCATACCACCGGAGCCCATGATTGAGCCAAGTTTGGCTAACTCTTCATAATCAACCATGGTGTCGATGTTCGCCGCCGGGATACAGCCGCCGGATGGGCCGCCCGTCTGCACCGCCTTGAGCTGATGGCCATCCGGCACACCGCCGCCGATATCATAAATAATGTCGCGCAAAGACGTACCCATGGGCACTTCAACCAGACCGGTATTGACAACCTTGCCGGCCAGGGCAAATACTTTTGTCCCTTTGCTCTTTTCCGTGCCTATTCGAGAGTACCATTCCGCCCCGTATAACATAATCGTCGGTACATTCGCCCAGGTTTCCACGTTATTGATGACAGTGGGATGCCCCCACAAGCCCGATTCCGTCGGATAGGGCGGGCGAATGCGGGGCTGACCTCTTTTGCCTTCGATGGACAACATCAAGGCTGTTTCCTCGCCACAAACAAACGCGCCGGCACCAAGACGAATTTCAACATCAAAATCAAATCCAGAATTCATGATATTATTGCCGAGGAGATTATTTTCTTTGGCTTTGGCAATGGCTTTTTCGAGACGTTCGATGGCGAGGGGATATTCGGCGCGAACATAAATATAACCTTTATGCGCACCGATGGCGTACGCACCAATCGTCATACCTTCAAGAATGATGAATGGATCGCCTTCAAGGGCGCTGCGATCCATGAAAGCGCCCGGATCACCTTCGTCGGCATTGCAGACGACATATTTTATCGGATCATTGGTGTAGGTGATGGCGTTTTTCCACTTTGTACCTGTCGGGAAGCCACCACCGCCGCGACCGCGCAATCCCGATGTGGTGATCTCTGCAATCACCCAGTTGGGATCACCTCTGTCCAGTACATTCGCAAGGGCTTCATACCCCTTGTTCATCACATAGTCAACCAGGCTCTCCGGATCGATGAGGCCGCTGTTTCGCAATGTCAAACGCGTCTGTTTGTTAAAAAAAGAAACATCCCCATAAAGGGAAAAAAATTGCTCGGTGATAAAATCAGCTTTGGTTTGGTAGCGGGTGAGTATTTTTTTCCTGATCAAATGCGACTCGATGATCTCTTCAAGCTGTTCTTGCGTACCAAAGCTGTAAAGAATTCGCTCCGGGAAAATCATCATGACCTGTTGTTTGCCGACCTTGTCGCTTGAGCACAAGCCAAAACAACCGCCGCCAAAGATGCGCACCGTGCCTTCTTCGATTCCGGTTGCTTTGAGTGCTTTTGCGACCATAACTTCCGGATCACTCTCTGCATGGCGACAACGCTGCGAGGAGCACACCGTGATGACATAGTCATAGCGCTTTTCCGTTTTTTTATCGAGAACAAGCTCGGGCACAGATTGACCGCCGATGATATGATCGTGAAAAATGGTTTGAACTTTTTCCGCATCAACTCTTTCATATTTGATTGGAATTTGGCCCGGGATAAAAACGCCAACGATCGGTTCGCGCGCGCATCGTCCGGTGCAGCCAGTCTGCTTGATGATGATATCATCGCGACCGGACGCACGGATGAGCTTGCTGAATTCCTTCATCACAGCTTCCGAGCCGGCCGCTTTTTCACATGTCGCCGAGCCAACCTGGATGACAGTTTTTTCCGCAAGCCCGCTCTGTTCACGACGCGCAACCATAAACTGGTGGAGAGCATTATAAAAAGTGACAGCGTGTGGGGGCATGTATTTTGAACCTTTTGATTAAAAATATCGTGTGCGTCAAGCCAGAAAAAACGTGGCGCTATGATACAAAAATCTTTCCATTCATTCAAGAGAAAATCATAAGCATTGGTAAAGCATTGATCCTGGATAGAAAAAATCTCGGGTGACACTCGAAAAAGTCAAAAGAGCACTCCAACAAGAGGTTTTTGCGTTACCCCACGCGATTAAAGACAAACGGGACATTCACCGTCACCGAACCTTCGGAAATACTCGGGAATCTTAATTGCCGGATGATGGTGAGCAGGTCGCGAATAAAGTTTGCGTTCTGGATGGTGGATTCGACGACTTGCACATCGGTGACGCGTCCGGTCGCGGCGATGGTCAGATCAAGGCTCACTTTGCCGCGCAGGTTTGGGTCCTGGCGCAGGTGTTTGTTATAGGTGTACATGACGCGGCCGTGCTGCGAGTTGATCACAGCCATCACCGACTCGGCTGTGCGTTGACCGCGGGCTTCTTCCGAGCCGCGCATCGCTTGTGGCGTTTCAATATTAACGTCGCCCTTCTTCTCCAAATTGACTCTTTCAATGCCGGCATCCTCGGCAATCAAATCATCGATCCCGCCTGACATGCCGAATTCCAGCAACTCATCCAATCCGTCGCCGGAACCACTTCCTTCGCCCGCACCATTCCGGCTGCGGCCAATGCGCCCGGTTTTCAGAGAAGTTTGGCTGCCAAGGAGATCATCCAGCTCTTTGACCAAACCCTGGTCAAGCAAAAAATCCACTGCCGCGCTGGTCTTATTGGAAGAGCCTGTACCGCCGATCAAACCCAACAAGCCGGCGGAGGAGACACTTTTCTCTTCACCCCCTGCCTGCTGTTCTGTACCGGTTCTCTGCGATTCATCAGACTCAGAATCAGTGTCCGATGGCTGGTTCACATCTGCACCACCGGCATCCGCCAGGGGAGCGGCAATTTCCGTCGGTAGCATGAATCGCGCAAAACGCTGTGGCACCCTTTCCGGCTCTGGCGGCGCAAGTGGTGGCAACTCAACATTTCGGAGATAAAATCCCCACATCACTTCCAAAACAATAAACGCGATCAACAAGAACTTGAAAAAAAGGTCTTTGGTTAATCCTCGACGCGTTGCCATTTTCCAGGTATATGATGGCAAGCCGCTGTCAGCCGGAGCGGCGCCGTCAAACAAAAAACCAACGCGCGTGTCGCCAATATCGAACACGCCCTTGCGCCCGTGCGAAAATTCAAAGACATAAAAGTCGCCTTTGCGCGGCAACAGCTCCTGCACGATCAAGTCTTGCAACGCCAGGGTTGATTCCCGATAGCGAACAGCGCCCTTCATTTTCGGATGTATATAAACCCGACAAAACGATCCCCGGTGCTCGATCAGCGGATGTGATTTGGGAAACTCGCTGTCGAATACAGTGATATCATTCTTTGGGCTCAAACCAAGCGTGAGCCTGTCATGAGCAGCCAACGTCCGTTCCAGCGTACCGTGCTGATTCTGAATTTTTATACTGAGTCTATGTTTGTTCTTTCGTGCCAATGCAATATCTCGGTTTTTACGAACAAAGACCGAATGATCGTCTTCGGCAATTCTCTTGCTTTTCTCTTGATCTACCGGATAACCTCATTCCTTTTCCAGGACCGCCAAATGCATATTATTATAGCCGACCTTGCCGCACGTCAGCATAATGCGTTTCAATAAATCAAATGTAATATCCTTGTCACCTTGAATCGCGATGTTGCCGCGAAATCCCTGCATCTGACTGGAGAGTTCCCCGATACCTTCCGATATGGAGCGGAGCCGCTGCAATTCCTCAAAGAGTGGTGCTATCAGCATCATTTCACTTGCCACGATCGTTTCAAGCCGTTCAATGGGCCGACCATCCACCAGCAACCACTCTTTTGTCACCGCAACGACAGACATCACCTCCGGCTTTTTTTCCGAGGTTGATTCCGGCAATCGCAGGTCTTGTGCCACCGTCATAATTTGACCATCGGCGCTGTAGCTTTTGAGCAAAAACACCAACAAAATGGTGAACATATCGATCATGGATGTGAGTCGCAAGGCAAAGGTGCCGCGTCGCATGCGCGTACTGCCTTTGGCCAGCTTTAATGTCGTTGTCTGCTCCTCGATTTTCATCGCTTACCCTGATATTGAGATATTGGGGAATCCGGCGTCCCGGCATTGGTCCATGACCACAATGATCGTCTCATAGCGAATGGTGCCAACCGGTGAAATAATAATATCCTCGGATTCCGGGTATTTTGTTTTAATGCGCTGCAACTGTTGGCTCAGTTCCGGCCAGTTATAATCGTCTTGTAATTTGTTAATCATATCAAATTTGAGTCCCGGGCTGTTGAGCTGCAACTCTGTCTCTTTTATCCTCAAAATATTAAGAACTGTGCTTTCCGCTTTCTGTACGGTTGTTTGCCGACCAGCGCGATCCAGACTTGGCAGTGTCAACTCCAATACGGCGATGCGCACAAAAGTCGCAGTGAGTAATAAAAACGGGATCAGGATCAGAAAAATATTCATCACCGCCGTTAAATTGACATCCGTTTCACCGGCGTGACCCCGCAACCGTCTTTGAACATTCTGCTTGAGATTCATTTACGAACCCGTCATAAATCGGTACAGGCGTGCCACATTTTCATTGATTTCATCAATGAGCTCATTGGTAGTCTCGACCAGATAGGTATAGCCAATCAAACAGGGAATAGCCGTGATGATACCAAAGGCAGTGGTGTTCATGGCAATGGAGATGCCGGCGGTCAGTAGCGTCGCTTTATCCGCGGCATCAGCGTGCGCCACAGCCGCAAACGCATTGATGAGGCCGAGAATTGTGCCTAACAGACCGAGTAGCGTAGCCACGTTGGCGATCATGGAAAGATAATGCGTACGTTTTTCCAACCTGGGGATTTCCACCATAGCGGCGATTTCCAGCGCACTTTGTACATCCTTATCACTTTTGCCAACCTGCATCAATCCAGCTTTGGTGATATTGGGAAGCGCTGCATTGGTGCGATTGCAATATTCTACCGCCTGATTGGTCTGTCCCGCTTTGAGCAACTGGGCAATTTGATTGACAAAAGTATCGCTATCGATGCGGTTTTTGAATCGAATCGCGATAATGCGTTCAATGATCACAACAATGCCAATGATCAGGGCGAATAGAATGATGAACATGACCGGACCACCCTGGGTAAAAAATCGAATAATATGAGCCAAATTCAACCTCCTGATTCAATGTGTAATAATGCTGGTTTCCGAGTAGACTAGACCGTCATGATGAATTCCCTACCACTCGATGACGTCCTTGCGCTTTTTCAAGTATTCCGGTTTATATTTCGTTTCGATAGTATGTTTTTTTTCGATCGGTCGAAAAATTTCGTTGAGAAAAGATCTTTCGATCTGAATGTCATCAATTGCCGGCGTTTGGCCAGGCAGGATAAAAACAGCCTGTGGCTTTTCCAACTGGCCTTCAACTTCAATTTTATCGATGAATAGTTTTGCATCGCTCTGTTTGACGTGCGATATCGCTTGTGTCGTATCGGATATTGTTGACTCTGTTTGCGCCGATAGCGAAACACTCGATATCAGCAAGAAAAAACAAATGGGATGAAAAGTGACATTTTTCATAATGAACCTTTGATAGTGCTTTTGTCGGTTTCGCCGAATTGCAGCTCTTGTCGCAATGCTTGAACACGAAGACGGCTGCTGGCAACCCAACTGTTGTCAATGCCGTATGCTTCCGCTTGCTCGACATTTTTGCTATAGGTTTCCAGTGCTCTTTCTTTGTACGGCCGTGCCCTTTCCGCCAATTTGTTCTGATAGAGTTGACGTTGCTCCTCATCCAGATGATCCGGTATTGGCGCTTCAATAAAAGCGCGGACAAATTCCTCAAAGCACATACCAATTCGATGGGATGAAGCGGTTGACCAATCTGCGATCTGGTACTTGATCGCTTCTGTGTAGGCCTTAACGACAGCAGTAAACGCCTCAACTTTGATTTTCAAATTTTGCTCAAAGGGCGGCACAAGGTCGAGCCGCACATAATCGGCATACAAAATTTCACCGATCATAAACTGTGCCTGGGCAACAAAATAGTTATCAAGGGAAAAACCATCGAGCAACAACCGATTGAACGTGCGCACCGTTTCGGCAAAATAAAGTTTGGCATCCTGTTTCTGGTTCGCTTTGTAGGCCATTTCGCCGGATTTATATATAAATTCCAGAATTTCGATATAATTATCTGAATAATTTTCAACATAACGACGATAGGTATTTTTCGCCGCAAGCCAGTCCGAGGCATTCTCATAACACAGCGCCGCATTTTTAAGCGCTTGTTCGCGAAGTGCTGATTCGGGATAAGCATCAAAGAGTTTCAAATAGTCGGCAGCAGCCAACAGCCAATCCCGGGTAGATTCGCGAATGGTACCGGCATGATAAAATGCCTTGTCACTGAGCTCTGAATGTGGATATGTTGCTGCTAACCGCTCAAATGTACGCGCCGCGTTCTCCAGAGTGCCGGCTTTTTGCTGCTGGGTGGCGGCTTCAAAGAGCGCGCGTTCCCGGAACGCCGTCTCTTGCGACGAATCGGCGATGGCAAGGAGCACGGCAGCGGCCTGACTGGATTGGCCATTGCTGCTCAACTGTTCGGCAATTTTGAATTGAGCAGAGGACGCCAGACGGCGGGCCCGGTTCACCTGGGCAATCGAATCCGGAAAAACCTTTGGGATGGTTGAAAACCAATCCTGCGCTTTTTTATAAAAACCGCCATCAAAATAAGACTGACCCGCGCTGATCGCTGCTGCGAGCTTGTGTTGACTCGGTGGTTGGAGTTCGATGACTTTTTTATACACATCAACGGCGTACAAATAGGCGCCAATTTCGTTCAACACTTCACCGTACTTCATATAGACCTGGTCGAGCCAGGTACTCTGTTGAAAATTTGTGCAGAAATCATTGCTCGCATTGAGGACGAGTCTTACTGCGGGATCATCGGCGACCACAAAGATCGTATCACCCGTGCCAATAAAATTGACAATCGCGATTGTATCCGGCGTCGTCGCTTTTTGCAAGCCTTGTTTTTGTACATAGCTGAAAATGCGATTGAAAGCAGCTTTCTCACGATACTCGGATTCTGGATAGCGAGTCACCACATCATAATAAGCCTCTGCAGCCCGATCATATTCTTTTATGCGATAATAACATTCCGCCAAAAAATAGTGGATTTCACTGGTGTTGTCCTGGTGCGGAAATTTGGCGATATATTCCTGATATTTTGTTAGCGCAACGTGATATAGATGTAAAGAATCCTCTTGCTGCGCCTGCGCCTGGTAAAATGTGCCAAGATGAACGAGATTTTCACGCGCAATAAACAACCCGCTCTTGTGCAACTCGCCTTCTTTAAAACGTTGTAACCATTGGCTTCCTGGACCAAAATAGGTGACTATTTCTTCGCGAACACGATTCGCGGCATTCATGTCATGTGCAGCCTCATAATCTGCCACAATGTGCGTATAAAAGTCCGGTGCATTTTGATGATAGGGGTAGAACTCCAATAACACGCGGTAGCTGGCAATGGCATCTGCGTAGCTATTGCGATTTTCGTACAGTTCCGCCATTTTGCGCAAAATGGCCACCGTATATTCCTTTTCCTTCATCGACAAGAAGAAATCGCGTGCCAGGGTCGTACCCCCCTGTTCGGTAAATGAACTTGCAATATAATGAATCGATTCGGTGCGAAGGTCCATTTTGGAAAGAGCGCCTTCCGGAGTTTCCAGACTCTCAACCAGATTGATGTCCTCAATCAACGCCAAAAATGTGCTGATGGCTTGCGAGTAATGTGCGAGGTTATACTCGGACCACCCCAACTTGTAGAGGGCCATACTGTAATAGGGATTATCCCAATGATTGAGCAACAGATTGTAATGAACGATTGCCTCTTCAAATTGTCGATGATCAAAATAATACTCACCAATGCGAAAGTGAGCTTCCAGGGCGATCGGGGAATCGGGATATTCACGGGTGAGCAACTCAAAGTTGGCCCTGGCATTGTCATGCTCCCCGGCGTCCAAATAGGCGATAGCCAGTTTATAAATGACCTTGTCACGATATTTCAGCTTTGGATATTTCTCGATGAGCGACGAGCAATAATAGATCGTTTTGTCCATTGACAATGTGGGCATGGATGGCTCAACAGAGGTATCGCCGTCTTGATAAGAAGCTAATTGGTCTTCAAATGTTGCCATGTCCTGCTGAAACAAAAGCTGGGCGCGCTCATAATGCAATTCAGCAAGTTGGAACATAAGGGTCGGGGCAAATTCGCTGTCGGGATATTTTTTCAGCAAGCTCTCGTGGTCAAGAATCAACTCGTCCAGCACAGTGATATCACCCGCTGCTTCTTCGAGCATAGCGGATACCATCGAGCTCTCCTGGGCCGGAAGGTTTGTCAGCCAGTTAGCCAGAAACAGCACAACAATCAGATAAAGATATTTTACTTTTTGCTTAGTTGTTTTCATTTTGTATTTTTTGACGTCGTTCTTGTTGTCGCTTTAGAAATGTGGCACGAGATTTTCCGTATTCGGCATAGGCGCGCCAGTTACGGCGTTCTTCGCGCAGCATTGTCATAGTCGCCAATTTGTCAAGTTGTGAAAGATGCTCGGTCAACTCCTGACGCTCCCTTTGTATATCGCGTAATAAAACAGTCTGCTCTTGCGATAGATTCCGACGCTTGATCTGCGCATTTACGTTTAAATCATCGACAAGGTTGCCTTCCAGCACTAACAGTTCGAGTTGCCGTTTCTCAATTCTTTGTCTCTCCAGCTTTATGTTTTCATTAATCGTTTCGATCGACAAAATGACCTGATCCTGTTCCGGGAAAATATGGATTAAATGATCATATATCCTGATAGCTTCATCATATCGATTCAATTTTAAATAGCTGCGACCGAGCAGGAACAGACCCTCTTGTGTGAGCTCACTGGTCTCATACCGCGTGTAGAGTTCAGTGAGTGGTGGTATTGCCTGCAACCAGTCATTCTTCTGCGAAGCCGCCCATCCCATGGCCAAAAGTGCATGCGGAAATTTGCTGCTGCTCGGCGATACGGCGCGGAACTGCTCAATAGCCTGGTCAAAATAGCCGATTTCATAGTACAAATAGCCCAGTGTTAAATGAGCTTCATCTATAACCTGCCGCCTCTCATCATTTATTACCGGAAGATCAAACAATCGCATGTAGACCTGGATCGCCGGATTTATACTCTGCATACGCAGCATAGATATTGCCAAAGTATACAGCACATAATCATAATATGGACTTTTTGCACTGACTTGAGAAAACACCTTGACAGCTCTGGGATAGTCGGCTAATTTATAATACGCCATTCCAGCGTAATAATTGGCGAGATCGATGATGGCTGTGGATGGATTGCCTCGCGTTAATGTCCCATAGTAATCAAGACTGGCCGAATAATTGTCTCGCTCATATTCGATGCGCTGCAATCCCAACAATGCATCTGGAACATAACTGCTGGTGATATGCCTTTTTATGATGCGTTCATACAGCTTGAAAGCGCCCTCCATCATGTTTAATTCATAAAGACAATTTGCCAGCGTGTAAACAGCTTGTGCTGTTTGGCTAAAATTGGGGTATTCATCGATTAATGAGATGAGCTCACGTGAACTCTGCCAGTATTCGGCGTTGCGGTAGAGGCTCAATGCCTTGTCAAATATTTTTGACGCCTCTTTATCGAGGTCTTCATCTTTAACTATTTTAAACGGATCCACCTGCGCATCTGCAACAGGGCAGACATGAAATAATAGAATAAAAATCAAAAAGATGTAGTTAAAGACTCGTCTCATTCCGGGCAATAAAGGTTATTAGCTGATTTAAAATGGAACAGTTTTTTTCTTTTCTTCTTCCAGCTTTTTCAAATATTCTTCGAGTTCCTCTATGACATTTTCCCGCTGTTCACGAAGTTCTTGTGTTTCTTGTTCCTGTTTTTCCTGCTCTTCTTTGATCTCCCGGGTTTTTTTATCCCAGTTTTTGAATAGTGTCCACCGGTAGGTCATACCGAGGATCAGTTTCCAATCCGCATAATCCTCGTAAAAACGCGGTATGGCCTGTTTTTCAGCGTTTGACGGCTTGTAGCCTCCGAGCTCAATATCAGCAGCAACATCAAAAATTATACCGCGGGCAGCCAGAAATTTGTAGCCACCGGACCATCGAAGCGAATTTTGTCCGAGCTGAACATCGGGATTGTTATAAAATATCTCGCCGCTGACCTCCGTATAGAGCTGCGAAGACTTGAGCGGCACCTTTAAACCAAAACCCGCCATCACTTGATCAACATCACCTGCAAATATCTTTTTTGATGAATTATGACTTTTATAGCCAATATTAAAGGTGACCTTTAATGGTAATGGCGATACAGCATTCCGAAAATTTAATGACGTAATACCAACGATAGCGTAACCGACCGCATCTTCACTAAAAGGTTCGTAAGAAATCGGGTGCTTTCGTGCGGTCGGGAATTCCACATAAGATAATAATCCAAATTGCGATACGCCTTTTTTGGGGATATTCACCTTGAGGCCCATTTTAGAATCCCCCGGCGCTCCCCACAACCGCTCCTGATCGGTCTGGTAGGGCGTCAGGTGAATAAAGGACTCAAATATCTGGCTGATGCCGAGGGTGAATCCCGCATTGATGGTATAATCCTTGGCCAGAACATTTGCTTGCTGGCTTTTTGTTGCGAAAAAGGTGCCGAACGGATTCATATAAAAGTCACCGGCTGTAATGGTCTCGGCTTCATACAGGCGTAACATGCCTTTGCCGCCAGTCATTGTAACCTGCGCCATGGACGACAGGATTACGCAAAAAATCAAAACTATTGTAAGAAGCAACCGTTGATCTGACATGATTCGACATGTTTTAAATATCGCCAACTTTCAAGATAGCAGATGCACGGCTAAGAAGCAAATTATTTTTGGGAGTTGAACGCCGAATGCACCTGTATGGTTCTGGCTAAATTGAGCTGATACAAAGTTTTACAAAGATGTTGATGATGATCTCCTGCGATCCCGAGGCAAAATGAGCGGTGGTCGCCCGGCGCGATGACGCAGCCAGTTAACGGTTTGCTGCACCGGTTTGCGCATGACGAGCCAGCGCTCAAAAGCAAACTTGCCGGGGAAATCGATCAATGTTAAACCAATCAGAATCGTCAATATACCCTGGCCGGGCAACACCAGCATCAAAATTCCGGCAGACAAGAGCACAAGACCTAACAGATTTTTGCCAATCAAAAGGACCAGGCGCAGCAGCGGAAACAGCGAAAGCCAGGGTTTGCGGCGCCGCCCTGGATGGGCAAAATAGTCCGTCGGCAGCCGAACGATAAGCACCGGAACCAGGATGAGAGTCCCCACAAAAGTGAAAAGAGAAGTTACACCGAGAATAAGCAGGGCAATGTTGTGTTCCTGAATCCAGTGTACGAGATCAGCCACAATAAAATAAAGTTTCTCAATCATTGGGACAGAGCATGTTTAGCGTCCTGCCAATCGTTCAATCGATTTGACCAGCGCCTGGGTACCCTCTTTTCCTTCGCCATGTGCCTGATTGCCATTAAAAAGTTGATGCACCAGGCCGAGTGCCGGTGTTGCCAGACGCACCTGGTGTACCGCGTCCAGGGCGAGCCGCAAATCTTTTTGCTGCAGATCAATCATAAAACCCGGCGCAAAATCGCGATCCACCATCTTTGGACCAAGGTTGGCCAACTGCCACGAGCCAGCGGCGCCGTTTTTTGTCGCCTCAATCATGATGCGGGGATCAACACCCGAGGCACTGGCAAAAGTGACGGCTTCGCAGACTGCCATATTGGTCACTGAAACGAGAATCTGATTGCACAGCTTGACCGTTTGCCCCATACCATGATCACCGACATGCGTAATGGATGTGCCCAGGGCCGCAAAGACTGGCCGGCACCGGTCGTAAACGTGCCTCTTCCCCCCAACCATAATCGCCAGTGTACCATTGATGGCGCCGGTGTCACCACCGCTCACCGGAGCGTCCAACATCTCTACATTCTTTTCCGCCAACGCTGCGGCGATGGAGCGCGTCACTGCCGGAGAAATGGTACTCATATCGATGACCACGCTGCCGGATTGTGCACCATGCACAACTCCCGAATCGCCTAAAATCACCTCCTCAACGTCCGGAGAATCCGAGACCATGGTGATGATAATGTCCGATTTTTTTGCCACATCCTGCGGTGAATCTGCCGCGCGAGCACCAGCCTTCACAACCGCATCGATTTTGGCTGTTGTACGATTCCATGCCGTGACAGAAAATCCTGCTTTTAATAAATTCAGGCACATGGGCTTTCCCATAATACCAAGTCCAATAAAGCCGATTTTTTCCATGCAAAACTCCCCAATGCTGATTTGACAAATTTACAACAACTCGATTAGGGCAAAATAGGTTGTCAGGAGCGAAAAAAGAATCACCGCGACAAGCCCGAGGTTCATTTTGACGTCTGCTTTATGTTCTCCCATCAACTTCCGGTTATTAACAAAGATAAATATGGGTATCGCGACGGCCGGCAAAATGCAGGCTTGAAAGGCTTGCGAAAAGATCATCATGGCAGGGGGACGCTGTTTGAGAATTTGCAGGCCGAAACAGAACAAAATTCCGACGAATCCAAGGATGCGATAGAGCGGCGAGCGGATGTTGCGGCTGCGCCCGCTAAAATCAGAAACAAGCCAGGGTGCAATGAGAATGATAGGGAAAACTGTCGAGAGTCCGGCAGCCGCGATGCCGAGTATAAGTATAAAAGCGGCAATTTTCCCGCCCAGCGGCTCGAACAGATGAATCATTTCAACGGTATTATCGAGCTTGAGTCCCATAACATGCAACGTCCCGGCAGAAACCGCCATGATCACACCGCTGAGAAAGAGCATCATGGCTGCCGAGACCAGGGCATCTTTTTTTTCAGTTTCGAGGTTATCGATGGTCCAGCCCTTCTCGGCGACCACTGTGCTGCGAATCACAAAGACCGCTGCGGAGCATGTGGTACCAGCCATGGCGGCAACCAGGGCAAAAGCGCCTGGCTCGCGGGGTACGCTCGGAATCATTCCAGTTACGACGGCTGACAGGCTCGGCTTGACCATGATAAAAACAACGACAAAACAAAGTCCCATAAGAATAACAAACACGGTCAGAATTTTTTCAAAAATCTGGTAACGACCATACCACAGCAACATATAAAGTGCCATCACCAGAACCAGCGTAATCCAAAATGTGCTCACACCGCCGCCGCCCCACATGAGTCGGGTTCCCTCTTGCAGCAGATCAGTCACAATCCCCATGACACCCATGAGCGCCAGGAGCTCGCCTATGATAAGGGCAATCATAATATAGATTGCCAATATAGTGCCATATCGCATGTGTGTCTTGATATTAAACAAGGCCGTGTGTCCAGTCACGAGCGTGACCTGGCCGTAGGCTACCATGAGCATATAAGTAAAGATACAAGATAACAGCAACGCCCAAAACAGGGTCATGCCGTATTGTGCGCCGGATTTGGCCATGGTGGTTACGCTGCCCGTGCCAATATTGTAACCAATGAGAAAAAGTCCGGGGCCGATCGCGGACAGCGCTCTGAGAAGTTTGGAAGGTGGCTTTTTCATGTGCGTTCTCTCTCTTTACTGGGCGTATACAATCTTGCCGGCCAGAATTGTCTTTTGCACTTCAAGCGTGTCACCGTTTCTGGTAAATACCACAAGGTCGGCGCGTTTGCCCGGCACAATTTCGCCTCGATCTGACAGGCCAAAATGTCGCGCCGGATTACGGGATGCCATGTGCACCGCATCGGCGAGGGAGCACTGGGTGTAGATCATTATATTCTGCACACCGCGGCCAATCGGCAGCGAGGCGCCGGCCAACACATTTTGCTCCGGATATTTTATTGTACCATCCGGTGTCATCACAACTTTTTTCCCACCCGCGATATACTCTCCCGGCGGCATGCCGGCCAGGTCAAGGGCATCGGAAATGAGCAGAACGCGCTCCGCACCTTTCACTTTATAAAAAGTACGCACCTCTTCAGGGCGCAGATGATGGCCATCGACGATCAGCGAAGGCGAGAGTCGATCGTCGGCCAACTGCGGCCACAGTGGATTATTGTGCCGGTGAATCATGTTGGCGCAGCCGTTGCCGAGGTGCGTGGAGATGGATGCGCCGGCATCAACCGCCCGGCGAATCTGTTCGGCATCGGCAGCAGTGTGTCCAATGCCGACAATGATCCCATGAGCCACGGCGTACTCTACCAGGTCAATGGCACCCTCTATCTCCGGCGCCAGGGTGAGAAACAGAATTTTTCCATCGGCTGCTTTTTGGTATTCACTCAATTGATTGATATCCGGCTGACGGACGAATTCCTGCAGATGAGCGCCGCGAAAACCATCCTCAGGCGAAATGTAGGGTCCTTCCAGATGAAAACCGGGTATGGAATGTCCAATATCCTCTTGTCTCAGCGCCTCGGCCAGAACAGCAAAATTGGTTTTGATGCGTTGATGGCTGTTGGTGATGATGGTCGGGAAAAATGTTGTCACCCCGTTTTGCCACAGGGCTCGCGTTGCCCTACGGATGCCATCAACTGTCAGATCAGCGCCACTAAAGTCGATCGATGCATATCCGTTTATCTGGACATCGATAAATCCCGGCGCGATGTAGCTATTGTACGACGACTTGTCGGATTCCGGCAAACGAACAATTTTAGATAAAATGCCATCTTTTATATCGATTCGCACCGGCGATTGATCGAGATAAAATAGTCCTTCAATATGGCTCACATGTTCTCCTTGTCCCAAAAGCATGGGTGTAAGGAAAAACACAAGAAGCACAATTCGACATTTCATATGCTCCTCCATTTTATTTTTTGAAATATGGAATGGTTCAGGCGCGCCACGGACGTTGCCGTTTCAGATCACTGGCTAAAATATTTTGAGCGATGGCGATATCTTCCTCAACCTGAAAATCGAACATGCCAACGCACAAAAAATCTGCGCCATTTTCAAGGGCGTAGCGGAATCCTTCACGCGGATGAATAGCGCCGGCACCAAGCACTTTATAGGCGATCCATGGTTTGTCGACATCTTTCATAAACTCGATGGTCTTTTCCGGCGTCTCCGCCCACACGCTATCGTGCCGCGGCATGGGTCCGGCAGACCAGTAGTTTTTCGCATTCAATGTTTTCATGTAAAAGTCGAGGGGAATACCTTCCCGTTCCATCGCCATCGGTACGTCAATCATGTGGCCGGCAAGTCCGCCCGGAATGCCATTGCTGCGAATAAGTTCAACGCCTCGTGCAAGCTCGTCAATTTTGCCAGCTTGCACCAGCTCATCCGCGACACCGCCGTGCACATAAGCCGCATCACACCCACTATCAATGGCCTTGAGAATATCTGCTTTCCAGTCGTTCGCCGGCAGTTTGGCTTGACAGATCCACTGGATGTTGCCACCCTCTTTGTGCCAATAGTCATGAATTAAACGTTGTACATGGTTATCGATGCGAAGAATGGCCGTGTTGATGCCGTTCTCCTCACACAGTCTCCAGGTTTGAAATATTTTTTCGTCGGTGAAATAGTTCTTCAGGAGGGAAGAGACGTAAATAAGATCACGGCTGTGGGCAAATCCGCTGGTGAGATTACCGCCGCAGATAAGGCGACTGATCTCAAGATTGCCAAGTTTTCCTCTGGGGAAATTATTGATGGCTGTGTTTTTCTTTTGCCCGTCGTTTTCGCGCGCGAGCAAAGCCTTTTCCTCCAGACTAAGGGCCATCGCTGCTCCTGCGCCGGCAGCAAGAGATCGGGCTATAAAATGTCGTCGATTGACGTCTTTTCGCATGCCGTGCCTCCGTGCTATTCTTCATCAGATATGTTGTAGTGAAAGATGGCATTGTTTTCTGAATTTTGCAAGCTATAAAACACAAAACCACAAGATGGCAGAACAATGTCAGATAGATTGATATCGGATAGAACAATAATCCCGCCATTTGTCGGCCACTCATCTTTCTGTCAATATTTATTCATCAAGTGCCACAAACATTTAATTTTCATGACATAATATTTGATTTCACCAGTGCAATTTGATATATTGGCGGAACTTTGAATAACAGGCGTGCCATGAACCAAACGGGACATACAGTGCAAAAGCTCTCTTTGAATAATCTCGTCAATAAATTAAATCCGGGTTTTGCCAAGGAAGTGGCGCTGATTCAGGTGCTGAAAGCACTGACGTTAAAACGATTGTGGAATGCGATTATCAATGTTCTCTCTTTTATTCTCTCGGGCATCACCAAAAAAACAATCGTATGGGGATATCCGCCAATTGTCAACGTCGAACCCACGAACATCTGTAACTTGCGCTGTCCGCTCTGCATTACTGGCAGCAAAAAAATGCAGCGACCCTACGGACGTATGAATTACGATCATTTCAAATCGTTTATCGATCAAGTGGCGGACAAAATTATTTATATCACACTCTACCATCAAGGCGAGCCGTACCTGCACCGGCAATTCAATGACATGGTGGCCTATGCCAGATCAAAAGGTGTATATGTCACAACCAGCACAAATGCACATTTTTTCACGCCCGAGTTAGCAGAGGAGATTGTACGCAGCCGACTGGACAGCATGATCATCTCATTAGATGGGGTCACCCAGGAAACATATGCAAAATATCGTATTGACGGCCAGCTCGACAAAGTTTTGGACGGGATCAGAAATATGGTGGCCGCCAAGAAAAACGCCGGGAGCAAGGTGCCTTTTCTTTTTTTACAATTTTTGGTCATGAAACATAACGAGCACGAAATCCCAATGATAAAAAGACTCGCCCGGGACTTGGGCGTAGATCGGTTGCTCATCAAAACAACCCAGGTGATGACCCTGGATGAGGCCAAAGAATGGTTGCCGGAGAGCGACAAATTTCGGCGTTACGAATTGACCGAGGACTCGTTCAAGGCAAAACAGGGAAAAGGTCTGTGTCCGCGCGTCTGGTTGACAACTTTGGTTGATTGGGATGGTCAGGTTGTCCCCTGTTGCTTTGATAAAAATGGCGAATTTCCGATGGGTAATCTTGCGACAGGTCAAAAGTTCGCTGATATCTGGCGAAACAAAAAATACAGCGATTTTCGACATGCCATGCTGACCGATCGAAATTCGATTGTTATCTGCCGTAATTGCAACTATGGCATTGGCCTGTTCAAGTAGGAGTAAAAAATGCGCCAGAACACCCTGGATGACCAGTTTTATCATGAGCTTCGTAGCAAGCTGACATATAATAACGCGGACAAACAAAAAATTGCTCGCGATATGTTGGAGCGATACACCGGCTCTTCGATCAGTGATTTTCAAAAATATATTTTATTGACCAATTTTCATAAATACATGGATGTTTTTGCGCAGCGCTACGGGGCTGAAGTGCATACCGGCTCTGTCTGGTCTGCGGTGCATTGCCGTGAATGCAAGGTGAGCATGATAGATTTTAAAATTGGCGCGCCAACTGCCGCGCTGGTGATTGAGCTTTTAAGTGTTATCGAACCTGAAGCAGTGCTGTTTCTCGGTATGTGCGGTGGATTACACCATTCGCTCGTGGTTGGCGATTTTATCCTGCCCATGGCCGCCATTCGTGACGAAGGCGTCTCGCATCACTTTATACCGCCGCAGGTACCGTCGTTGCCAACGTTCAAAATCCAGAAATTTGTCAGTCAAATGCTGGTCGAAGAAGGATTGGATTACCGCACCGGTGTCGTGCACACTACGGATTATCGTTTTTGGGAATTTGATGATGCGTTCAAGCGAAAGCTGTACGAAGAGCGCGCCATCGCTATTGAAATGGAATCGGCAGCGCTATTTTCCGTCGGCTTTGTCAGCAAAGTTCCCATTGGCGCACTGCTGCTGGTGTCAGACCTGCCCTTGAAGAGAGAAGGTATTAAAACAAAAGAATCAGCGACGAATGTTTTTGCTTCATTCACTGCGCAGCATATCCATATTGGCATCAAGGCAATTACCGAAATTCAAAACAAAGGCGAACATATTCGGCATTATCGCTGGTGAAGGGATAAGCCTATCACGCTGGTTGTACGGTGTTTGCTGCAAAACGCTCATGACATCATGCAGTTTGGGGAAAATCGCTGCAATTTTTTCCTCCGATAGCACGCCTGGCCCGCTCGGCATGTGCGTGACAAGTTACTCTCTAGCTTATGGCAAGATAGTGACATAGTCGTTCTATTCCTATTCGGATGTTCGCAAGTGAATTCGCATAGGAAAAACGCAAAAAACCTTCAGCATTACTGCCAAAATCGATCCCGGGATCGAGGGCGACGTGAGCTTTTTCCAGAATGTCGAAGGCGATGTGAAATGAATCGTTACCGAGAAATCGGGCATCCGCAAGAATGTAAAATGCCCCCCGCGGTTCATAGGCAATTTTAAAGCCAAGTTTTGGGAGCTCATCAAGTAGATAACGACGTCGTTCATCGTAAAGCCGAACCATCTCGTCGAGCTCAGGATGAACATCGTTGAGAGCCGACACCCCGGCCCATTGCGATATCGAATTGGCGCAGATGAACAGGTTTTGTTGCGATTTTTGAATTGCCCTGACATATTCTTCGGGAGCAATGATATAACCAAGACGAAAGCCGGTCATGGCGTAATATTTTGAAAAGCCATTGAGTACAAAGGCACGATCGGTATACTCGAGTATCGAGTGCGCTTTGTCGCCATACACCAGACCGTGATAAATTTCATCCGAGATAATCATAATGCCCAGGTCTGCCAAGTCCTGCATGGTTTGCGGTGGGATGAGTATGCCGGTAGGATTGGCCGGACTGTTGATGAGAATGGCTCTGGTTTTTGGGGTGATGTGCCTCTGGACTCGTTCAGGATCAAAAATAAAACCGCACTCAGCGCTCACCGGGATTTGTACGGTCTCCCCGCCAATATAGCGAATGAAATTGGGATAACAGGCATACGCCGGATTGGACAAAATGACCTGATCACCCGAGTTGATGAGGGCACACAGCACGAGCAGCAATGCCGGCGATGTTCCCTGGGTAACGATCACTCTTTCCGGCGAGACGTCCACGCCATAGGAACGCTTGTAATGTTGTGAAATTGCTTGCCGGAGAGGGTGAATGCCCAGGCTGTGGGTATAGTGTGTTTCACCTCGCTGGAGTGCCTGAATAGCCGCCTGTGTGACTTTGGCGGGCGGCGCAAAATCCGGTTCACCAACCTCCATGTGAATGATCCGATGACCCGCGGCCTGCAACGCCTGAGCACGCTCCAGCACCTCCATAACAATAAATGGAGGAATATTTTCTGATCGTTTCGCAATCATCTCAATGTACTTTTTTTTCAATATAGAGGATCATGTTGCATATTTCAAGCGAAAAGTGATCCATTAACTTTGATCAGTGATTGAGGTCCTGGCTTCAAGTTTTTTTGCTTGATTTTTAGCCGTTATTAATGTAATTTACCCAGCTATTAAATAAAAAGTTCTCATCATGACGAAAAACGAAAAGGTGAGGGTGAATAGTCCTTTTAAAAAGAATTGGCATAATGACAGCGGACTCTGCTATTACTTGGTCTACATTCATAACAAGTGCATTCAAATTTGAGTGCACTTTTTTTGTTTAAAGAGTATGCTTGTTCAAGCATAAGGAGACATTATTTTGCAACAGGTTTTGGAAACGCTGATAGAATTGCAAGAGGTTGATTCTAAGCTTCAGCGGCTTGAAGCCGAAAAAGGTGATTTACCGGAAAAAGTTGAAAACTTGAGCAATGAGATACAGCACATCCGCGCATCTCTCGATCAGAAAAAAGAAGAGATGACGACCATCATTGTTGAAAGAAAATCGACCAGTCATGATGTTGAAATATTTCAGCAAAAGCTAAAAAAATATAAAGTCCAATTATATCAGGTTAAAACAAACAAAGAGTATGATGCCATTACGCTTGAAATAGAGACGACTGAACAAAAAATAGATGAACTGGAGTATAAAATACTGGAATTCGAAGAAGCCCAGAACAAGCTTAAGGGTGAAATTTCCAACATTGAAACGCAACTGAATGAACTCAGCACATTGCTCGTTGACAAGAAAAAAGACCTGGAGATCAAGTTATCAGCAACGAGAGCAGAAGAAGAAACATTGCGAGGCCAACGCACTACTCTGGTTCAAAAGCTGCCGAGACCAATTTTATCATCCTATGAACGGATTCGTCTGGGTCGTGGCGGCGTGGCTGTTGCCAAGTTAATAAACGGCGCCTGTAGCGCCTGTTCAAGCCGTATTCCGCCGCAGCGAGGATTAGAAATCCGCATGATGAACAAGATCAACTTGTGTGAAGTGTGCGGACGAATCGTTGTCTGGAAACCGGAATATACAGCAATGAATGAGACAGAATAGTCTCATCACTATTACTCTGTAAATAATAATCCAAAGCAGGTCAGACGATCGCGTTCCACCATCGGTGGAATGAGGAAAGTCCGAACTCCATAGGGCAGGGTGGTCCGTAACACGGACTCCGGGTGACCGGGGGAAAGTGCCACAGAAAATACACAGTCCCGCCCTGCGGGATAAAGGTGAAATGGCGAGGTAAGAGCTCACCGCTTCAATGGTGACATTGAAGGCAGGGCAAACCCCACCCGGAGCAAGACCAAATAAGCGGAGAGAGGCGGCCCGTCTCATTTGATCCGCGGGTAGGTCGCTTGAGATGCCGGGCAACCGGCATCCCAGATAAATGATCGTCATCCCGCCGCAAGCGGGACTACAGAATTCGGCTTATCGACCTGCTTTGGCTTTTATATATTTCATTCTCCGATCTCGTCGGGTCGGGTAGACGGGAGTTCATTTTTCATGGATCTCAAATGGATTGTCGAAGATAACGTTGACAAGGAGGAGATTTATCAACTCGCGGCCGAATTAAACGTGCCGCACATTATTGCACAAATTCTATTGCGCCGAGGCGTTACGGATTTAATATCAGCTCGGAAATTTTTTCATCCCAGCGTAGATCAATTTTACGATCCTTTCCTCATGCAAGATATGGAAAAAGCCGTTGAACGCTTGCGCCGCGCCATCTTGAGCGATGAAGAAATTTTAATCTACGGTGATTATGATGTGGATGGAATCACATCCGTTTCGTTCCTCTATTTGACGCTGAAAGAACTGGGCGCTCATGTCAGCTATTATATTCCGGATCGCCAGGAGGAAGGTTATGGATTATCGGCACAAGGAATCGAAGAAGCAAAAAAACGCAATATTAACTTGATTGTCACCGTTGATTGCGGTATCACCGGCCACGCAGAAATTGATCTGGCCAATTCTGCCGGCATCGATGTTATTGTCACTGACCACCATGAACCGGGGCCAACATTTCCGAATGCTGTTGCTGTGGTTGATCCCAAGAGACCGGATTGTCAATATCCCTTCAAGCAGTTGGCTGGTGTTGGCGTTGCTTTCAAGTTAGCACATGGCCTGTTGCAGCGCATGGAAATTGATGCCTCTATTCTGGAAAATTACATCGAGTTGGTCGCTATCGGCACATCAGCGGACATTGTGCCGCTCGTTGATGAAAATCGAATTTTCGTCAAAGCCGGGCTCACGGCGCTCAATAACAGCGAAAATACCGGAATGAAAGCACTGATCAAAGCGGCGGGAATATATGGGCGCGAGATCGGCACCGGGCAAATTGTTTTTATCATTGCACCCCGCATAAACGCGGTTGGTCGTATGGGCAACGCGGAACGTGCCGTTGAATTGCTGACCACACACGATGAGGTCGAGGCGGAGCGCATTGCGGCTATTTTGGAACGTGAAAATCAACACCGCAAAAATGTGGACGAAGAGGCATTTAACGAAGCGATTCGCCAAACCGAGGAGCAGTTTGCCGGCAATAGCAAAGCCAGCTCGATTATTTTGCACAAACAAGGCTGGCACACTGGCGTCATCGGTATCGTCGCATCGCGCGTGGTCGAAAGATATTATCGTCCGACGATTCTCATCTCGGTGGATGGCGGTGTCGGAAAAGGCTCTGCACGCAGCGTTCCCGGATTCGATTTGTATGAAGCTTTGAAACAGTGTGAAGATTTGTTTATAGGATTCGGCGGCCACAAGTATGCAGCGGGGTTGACTATTGCCGAGAAAAATATCGATACTTTCAAGAATCGCTTTGAAGCCATTGCCAAACAATATCTGACACCCGAACATTTATCGCCAAAATTATATATCGAAGCTGAAATAAGACTTGGCAATATTGATGAAAAGTTTGTAAAATTACTCAAAATGTTTGCGCCGTTCGGACCACAAAATATGCGTCCGGTTTTTATCTCGAGAAATTTGCAGATCATTGGCTCACCGTCAATTGTTGGTAAAAATCATCTAAAGTTCAAAGTGCGTCAAGATGACAAGATTTACGATGTCATTGCATTTAATATGGGCGAATTGCTGTATCGGCTGACACCTGGCGAAGCGAATCTCGATATGGCCTACGTTATCGAAGAAAATGTCTTTATGGGGCGGCGCTCCATTCAATTACGCGCAAAAGATATCCGATAATCACTGAAACCTTTCACCTCGTTAAAGGGAAAAAGCATGGATACTCGAGACGAACAAGGTAAAATTTGGAGAAACGGGAATTTTATAGAGTGGAAAGATGCGACAATCCACGTGATGTCGCACGTCGTTCACTACGGTACCTGCGTTTTTGAGGGCATGCGATGTTACAAAACAGCGCAGGGATCCAGTATATTTCGCCTGTCTGATCACATTCGGCGACTATTCGATTCAGCGAAAATATACCGAATACCAATTCCTTATACGCAAGAAGAAATAATCAAAGCGTGCAAGGAAACCATCAAAGTGAATGGCTATGAATCAGCTTATGTGCGGCCCATCGTATTCCGCGGTTACAATAGCCTGGGTGTCGATCCCACCAAATGCCCGGTCGAGGTCGTGATCGGTGCACTCAACTGGGGCAAATATCTGGGTGAAGAAGGAGTCGCCCGCGGCGTGGACGTTCGCGTCTCCTCCTGGAGTCGTATGGCGCCAAACACCATGCCGACCATGGCGAAAGCCGGCTCCAATTATATGAGTTCCCAGCTCATCAAATTGGAAGCGATGGCAGACGGCTATACCGAGGGCATAGGGCTCGATGTTTACGGCTACCTCAGCGAAGGGAGTGGGGAAAATATCTTTATCATTCGCGATGGCGCCATTTATACGCCGACACTGGATTCATGCATTTTACCGGGTTTGACACGAGACTGTATCAAAGCGATTGCAAAGGAACTGAGCATCCCGATTTTCGAAACCAAAATTCAACGGGAAATGCTCTATATTGCTGACGAAATATTTTTCACCGGTACAGCAGCGGAAGTGACCCCCATTCGAAGCGTCGATCGTATCACCATTGGTTCCGGTTCGCGTGGACCGATTACAGAAAAAATCCAACGCCGCTATTTCGAGTATGTGAACGGCGAGCGACAAGACGTGTACGGCTGGCATGATATTATAAACTAACATGTTCAATAAAGATTTCAAGTGTATTCCGCCGGAGTCACGTCATGACGCCCGGGAAACCGCGCTGCAAGTCCTGTACGCTTTGGAACTGTCACAAAATTCATTGTCGGTTGTTTTTAAAGATTTGATGCCCAAATGTGAAAATCCGCCACCAGCATTTATTTATGCCAAAAAGCTTATCGAAACAACATTCCAGGAGCGGAATAAGTTTGATGCTTACATACGTAGCCATTCAGCAAACTGGCGGTATGATCGAATTGCTATTATTGATTTGATTATCTTGAGGATTGCCATTTGTGAATTCATCCATTTTTCGGATGTGCCAACCAAAGTGACGATTGACGAAGCGCTTGAACTCGCCAAACGCTTCAGCACGCAAAAAAGTAGCATGTATATCAATGGTATGTTGGATGTTGTTCTTGTTGATCTCAATGAAAAAAAACTCGTCGCAAAATCTGGACGAGGCACTCTGGACAAGCAGAGCAAGAAGAAAAATGATCGAAAGCCCGGGAAGCCAAAATCCAGATCGAAATAGTAGTAAAATATTATATGAAGAAGCGCCGCTGCATTACGACTCGCCTGTCCTTCACAGGTCTCTGCATCGTGAAAAAAAGTACCTGTTTTGCGAAAAGCCTGTATCGGGGACGGGAAACAATTGAACAGCTATAGCGTTTAGATTTATGTCGAGCACATATAAAGCCCTGTTAATATTTTTTTTGTCAAAGGATACAATATGTTGTCAAAAGTAGAAAAGATCTTGTCACGCGTAATGGGAGGTTCGAGCAACGAGCGCGAGCTCAAACGGCTTAATCCCCTTGTCGATGAGATCAATCGTTTTGCGAATGAATATAAAGAGTTGACCGATGACGAGCTCAAAGCAAAAACAAACGAGTTTCGCTATCGGCTGAAAATGGGTGAAACGTTGGACGATATATTGATAGAAGCCTTTGCAGTGGTCAAAGATACATGTCGTCGCCTGGTCGGCAAAACGTGGTTGGTACGCGGCCAGGAAAATGATTGGAATATGATCCCTTATGATGTGCAGCTCATCGGCGGTATCGCTCTGCATGAAGGTAAAATCGCCGAAATGGCAACCGGCGAAGGAAAAACCCTTGTCGCCACGATGCCGCTCTATTTAAATGCATTAGAGGGTAAAGGCGCACATCTCATTACGGTCAACGATTATCTGGCACAACGCGACTGTGAATGGATGGGTGAGATTTATAAATTCCTCGGTTTGACGGTTGCCGCAGTTTATGGTCAGCAAGATCCGGAAGAGCGCAAACGCGCGTATCAGGCGGATATCACGTATGGCACCAACAATGAATTCGGCTTTGATTATTTACGCGACAATATGACAACTGACGTCTGGTCCGTCGTGCAACGACCGTTGCATTATGCTATTGTCGACGAAGTTGACAGTGTTCTGATCGATGAAGCGCGTACGCCATTGATTATATCCGGCTCTGTCGGTGCGCCGCGCAATGTTTATAATGAGCTCAAACCGGTCGTTGAAAATTTATACAAAAAGCAGCAGGAACTTGTGGTGCGTCTGCTAAATGATGGCAAGGCGCTGTTGGAGCAGGATGAAGAAAAAGCTGGCATGATGATTTTGCGCGCGCAACGCGGCGATCCAAAAAACAGAGAGCTCCTGGAATTAATGACCTCGGAATTCTGGGTCAAAAAATTGATCGAACGAATTCAGGGTCAGTATGAGATCAACAAGGACATGGCCACTGTCGACCAGGAACTCTACTATACCATTGATGAAAAAAGCCATGTCGTTGACATCACTGAAAAAGGCCGCATCTTTTTGTCCGGCGGTCGCGACCAGGACGTGGCCCACAAAATCCAGCAACTGGATGAGCTGGACGAACAAATCTCCCACCTCAGCGACAGCAAGCAAAAATCGGTATACTTTACCCTCGATCCGGTCTCCGGGCGTTGCAATGGACTGAGTTTTGCGGGACAATTGGCGCTCAATAACATCTCTGGCGAAATCGATGATACGGATATTGCTGCCCTTGAAGAACTTGATAAACGTTTGCGCCAGCTTCCCGACATAATTTCCGACGCCACTCAACACAAAAAAGGTGATAAAACTTCGGAATGGCGACAATATTTTGATTTCGCTAAAAAAATAGATAAAACAGTCAATGCCCTCGCCGAGCCGGGAAAGGCTTATCTGGCGCAGAACAGTGACAGCTCTACAAGCCACATGGTCAATGCGCTTGACAAAGTTTTGGCCGATATTCGCGAGCAAGCTGATGTGGATGCCGATTCACACGTTCCACGCAACCAGCAGGAACGAAGACATCAACTGCTCAATGCGTTTTTTGAAACCGAAAAACAAACCGGTGCCCTCATCGGCTTGACCGAACAGGGACGTGTTGCGGTTTTGGTGGCCAGACGTGGCGGCAATCCACTTCGCGTACCGATTATCTTTCAGCTCAATGATATGTTGCAGATGGACGATGTCGATGAAAAAGTGCGGGATTATTTCGAATTTTCAGATGACGGCTCCGTGGTGAAGCACATCCTGGAAAAAGGTCGCATTGCCTTGTTAGGCGGTAATCCGGATATTTATGTTTTGCCGGACCGCAGTATTGTTGAAGAACGGGATCGGCAAATTCAACAACTCCTGGATCGTACTGTCAATCAAACTTCTTATGATTATTCAGCTCGTGTTATCGCAACCGAACGGCTGGATCGTGATATTCAAGCAATCGCCGCCGCGTGTACAAAAAACGACAACAATTTTACGCTTTTTTATATAACAACCAACACCGATTCCGACAGCTCGAATTTTCAATTAACCGAGACGGGGCGGACATTTTTCACCGATTACGCTGTGCAAACCAACGACCTGGTGGTTCAATTGGACCGGGACCTTCGCCAGCACAAAAGCCATCTGTCGCAGATATTTGCCATCCAAAACCAAAAAATAGTGGGTTTGCGGGGAGATCAATTGGATCGACTCCTCGGATTCTCCTTTGAGACAACGCAGCAAAAGATCAAGCAATGGCAATCATCGCGCGCCACCGAGACATCCATCTCGTCAATTACCCTGCGACTTGAACTGGATGAACACCTGGGCGTAACCGACCATACGACCAGTCCTTCGCGCAAATTCGAAGAGGTTGAACGACTGGCGCACGTTTTTGAGAATATTTTCAAAGTGATCGGACGAAGCGATGTTTCAGATGGCGAAAAACGTCGAATTCTTCGCCGATATTTTGATTTTAGTGACGATCTCAAAAGCCCGGTTGAACCTGTCGAGACACTGCCCATCGCCGGTCTATCCGACGCCGGCATTGAACGCCTCGCCGGCGATGCGATTCCGCGCGCCCTGGTGTTCGATAATCTGGAAGCCATGGTCACAGACCCTGACATTGAAGCAGATGCCATATTCGAATTAACAGAAGCTGGCTATCCCAAAAGCCTGAAGAAAACGGCTCGTTCACGCCTGGTCGATGGGTTGCCTTTTTTCAGCTATGAGGACGGTCTGAGAAAATTTCGTGATGAGATCTTTCATCTCAGTAGCAAAAAAGTGAACTCAAGCGCCGAGTTGCAAAGCTTGTTGCCAAAAGAGAAAGCGCATCTGCGCGCCAAAAGATATATTTTTGATGAAAGAGAGATGAATGAAGTGCTCTCGATTGCGCATTCGCCGTCCCGTGTATTGACGACAGATGAAATTGAGCAATGGTTTCGTCTGCAATTTGACCGGCAGCCGACGCGAGTCTTGGAAGCTCGGCGAGATCGGCTGTGGGCGAATTATCAGCAGGTCGAGGAACGCATTCAAAATATATCGCAACTGCTGCGTGCCTATACGCTTTATCATCACGATGTTGAATATGTAGTCAAGACGCTGGACGACAATGAGCTTCGCCGCCACGGCGGAAGTCGCGGGCAAAAAGCAGTCGTCATTGTAGACAGCTTTACGGGTCGCCTCATGCCGGGTCGTCGCTTTAGCGATGGTCTGCACGAAGCCCTCGAAGCAAAAGAAGGCGTCCAGGTACAGGCCGAATCGCAAACTTTGGCAACAATTACGCTGCAGAATTTTTTCCGCTTATATCACAAACTCGCCGGTATGACCGGTACAGCCGAAACAGAATCCCAGGAATTTTTCAGCACCTACAAGCTTCAAGTCCTTGTCATTCCAACAAACAAGCCGGTCATACGACAAGATCACAATGATGTCATATATCGTACGCAGCGGGAAAAATACGATGCCATCATAGATGAAGCACTCGATATGCACGAGAACAGTCGTCCGGTTTTGATTGGAACCATTTCGGTGGATGTCTCGCAGCATCTCAGTAATCTTTTCACCATAAGAGGTATTCCGATCGCCAACTGGCTGAAAAAAGGCGATGTGACCAAAGAACTGGAATCCGGTCGATTTCATACGGTACTGAATGCCAAGCATCACAAAAGTGAGGCCGAAATCGTCGCCAAGGCTGGTTTGCCGGGTGCCATCACCATTGCTACAAACATGGCCGGCCGTGGTACAGATATCAAACTGACTCGTGAGGTGGTCGAAAAGGGCGGCCTGCATATCATCGGCTCTGAAAAACATGAAGCGCGTCGAATCGATCGTCAGTTGCGCGGTCGCGCCGGTCGCCAGGGTGATCCGGGGTCCTCCCGCTTTTATTTGTCCCTGGAGGATGATCTGATGCGCCTGTTCGGTTCCGACCGAATCACTAACATCATGAGCAGCATGGGATCAATGGAGGAAGGCGAGCGCATTGAGCATAGCCTGATCACCAAATCTATCGAGCGCGCCCAGAAAAAAGTCGAAGAACGCAATTTTGAGATTCGGAAGAATCTGCTCGAATACGATGACGTTCTGAATGAACAACGCAAGATCATTTACAAACGCCGGCAGAATTTATTGGGATTTGCCCAGGCGACAGACTATGTCGAATCCAAATTGAAAAAATTCATTGAGGAAGAAAATGACCATTCAACCTGGAAGTTGCCCGAGCTATTTGACGATGTCGAGAAATTTTTTGGTGTTGCACCGGAATTTGAGACCGACACCCTCGAACGACTCAAATATAGCGAACTCCAAAGTACGTTGAACGAGTGGGTGAGTCACCAAATTGAACGCAAAATTCATTTTAATCAGCTGCAGGAACGACATCGTATTTTTGGCTATTCCTCTGTTTTGGATGTTCTGGAAAATCTCGTCAAACTAAAAATTCGGCTCCACAATGCCGGCACCACTGACGTGTCCAAGTGGAATATTGACGGTATTCGTTTTGAGCTGGAGCGCCTTTTTGAGGACTCGCCGGCCTGGCTGACATCCGATATATCCGAGCGCACCGCCGCCATGCTTGAGGACGAGATCATCAACTGGTCAAAAGATATCTATCAGGAAAAAATCGCCAACACACAAGAAAATTTTAATACCATCATGTTAGTGCATCTACCGCTTGCGGATTTGCTGGATACGTTTGTTTTTGGGCTCACCAATCGACATATGCCCATGGATCAGGCGCCCATTAACTGGAAAACCGACGAGTTTCTGCAAGACCTGGAGCGTATCTTTGAAGCGCGTCCGCCAGTCGGCCAAAATGAAATTAAATCCATTCGGCGCCCAAAGCTGCTTGATATTTTACACGACTGGATTGTTGGTCTGGAGAGTCAACCAGATGAACAGCACATGCGACATCGAATATTCGGCTATTTTGGCTCACTTCGTTTGGTTGACGCCATTGTGGCGAAACGCTTGTTTGAACGGGATGGCGGTGCCTCGCAGGAGCTTGCCCCGGCAGATGCCGCCTATTTTAAAGAAATATTCGGGCACGATTTTCAGGTAACAACAAATGGTCAAAATGAGCGGCTCATTGTGCAGCTCATCCGGCAGGCGCGTCATGCCTATACGACACGCGCGTGGAATTTGCAAAAAGCGTATGATGACGTGATGATCGCCAGCGCCTTAAATGAAGAACTGATAGAAGCTGCCATCCATACGGTGGTCGACAATGTATTGACCAACGAATCACAACCGGCAGAAGCACACAAACGGCTTGTACAAAATTTGCAAAACATTTTTCTCACCAAGCCAACCGTTTCTATTCCGCAGCAACGGGACAGTGCCTCCATCGCGGTTTTCAAAGAGGATGTTGTGGCGTGGGGGCTTGCCTTCTACAAAACATATTCTGATCGTATGGATCGATTTCAGCAGGAAGAACTGAGCAGCGAAATCGTGTCCGATTCCGTCATCAGCATGATTGACGATACGATCTATGCCACGATCGGCAAAGCGTTGGAAGGTGGCGATGTTCTTGATTCAACGCAGGTACGTCGGCTCGAAAGCGAGTGCCGTCTGATTTTCCGCCAGTCGCCCCGCCTTTCGGATGAAAGCTCCGAGGGCATGGATCCCAATTTTGTGATGGATCAAATCAGCGAATGGGCAAAAAAACTGTATGATCAGCGCGTGAAGGAGTTGGGACGCGAATTGGTCACACGTCTGGAACGTTATTATGTGCTGGAAAAGATTGATGAAAACTGGCGACAACATTTGCACGGCATTGATGAATTGCGGGAAGGTATCGGGCTGCGCGGCTATGGCCAAAAAGACCCGTTGCTCGAGTACAAACGGGAAGCATTCGGCATGTTTGAACGCACGATTGATTCGATAAATCGGGAAACCGCCAGCACACTATTTAAAGTTTTTGACGTGGGCGGTGAGGTTGAAGAACAGCACATGCGTCGAATAGAACCGCAGAGCTTTGCCACGTCACATTCACAAGTTGAAGTCTTTAAGCAAGTGATGGCAGCACAAGCACCGCGACAACAACAACAAAGGGCACAACCGGCTCGGCCTGGCGAACGCCAACGTGTTAAAACAGTGGTGAAAGCCCAAAGAGTCGGCCGCAATGAACCGTGTCCATGCGGCAGCGGTAAAAAGTATAAAAACTGCTGTGGCAAGTACGCCTGAGAATGGCTTTGATTGATCACTCAAAGTAATGTATTTGTATTTACTGTTAATTATTGTATATTGATTTATCTCACCGAGTAAAAAATCAGAGACACGGAGCTCTTTTACATGGATAAAAAATTTCTCGATATTATCACCATCGTACTCGATGAAATCCGTGAAAACGCGAATGGCGATATTGATCTTCAAAATGTTATCGAGGTGCTCGAGGACGAAGGGTTTTCAGAGGATGAAATCTCTTTTGTCATGACCTGGATCATGAATCACGGAGATCAAATCGACAGAATTACAACGGAACAACAAAGCACCATTCCACGTCCGGTTTGGCGCTCATTGAATGAGATTGAAGCGCAATCGATATCCCCCAAAGCTTTCAGCTATCTTTTTCATTTGCGCGAGCTGCACATATTGACCGATGACAATATGGAACAGGTCATTGATCGTGCGGTTGATTTGCGTTTTTTGCAAATGAGTATTGAGGATATAAAAGATTTGGTAGCTGCTGTTGTTTTAAACTTTGAAGACAGTGCCGCAAAAGGCTATTTTCAATTTACATCAACACATTATCCTCACTAGTCGTTTTTCAAGCCTAATCGGATTCTATGGCCAATTCATCCACATCTTTTCATTTTCAATCAAAGCCCGGTACATCGTTGGCCAGGGTGAACGACATCGACTCTTTGATGTATGGAAGCGGCACCATAGATTATGGCGGGACCTATTCAAATTCACCGCTCCCGAGCACTGCTCAAAAACAAACAAACAAATCGCTTCCCACGCCAACACATGAAAATCCACTCCCAGGCACTTTGAATGGAGAACTACTCGAACGTGCACGGGCTGTTGACAGTACCTTTGACATATACTGTCGCGAATTACTGAATAAAAAGCGAGCCAAACGGCCAATCTTTGGCCTGGCAGCCGCCATTGCGCTGAAGAAGCTGTGCGAACAGGACACTATTGTTTGGGACAACTCGAGCCAATCCACGCTATCACTTGTTTTTTCATTCAAATTCCATGATCATTTATTTCACGCCCGGCTCATGCAGGTCAATGGCAAACCCGCGGCTATTGCAGACAAAAACACGGCAAAAGCGATTATTTATGATTTAAAGCAGCAGCGATTCCTGATTGATCGCATCTCCAACAAGACAATCTCCAAATCGCCGCCGCTGCCGTTGACGACCGGCACATTGATTTCCAAAGCAGAAAAATATATCGGCTTGTCTGCGCGCCAAACCATGGATACGGCACGATCGCTCTCATGTAACTGTCATATTGGCCTTGTCAATCCAGTCGGACTCATCACTTCTCCAGTCACGGATTCATTGTTTATACCAGAAAAAGATATCCTTTCGATTCGAGAGTATATTCTGATCAATTATAACAAAACATATCTCCCGGAGAAACCTCGCCTCCATGCTGAAAAGATAGATCTGGCGTTGAGTGCTATTCGTCCGGTACTGATATCACGAACACCGAAAAAAATAAAAAAACATTTGACCGACGTTCAGCATCGACTATACGATTTAATATGGCGTCGCAGTATCGCCTCTCAAATGACCGAGACATCCTATCATTTTCGCAAGATCGTCATCTCGGCAGGACCGGAAAAACGGTATATTTTTCACATCGAACAAAAACAGACAGCTGACCGTGGTTATTTGCAGTTATTTCCGCAGGCTGAGAATAAAAACTCATGTTTGTTCTCGCATGAATTTAGAAAGAACGGCGAACTCGTGCCCCACGAGTTTGAAATTATTCTGCAAGACGACCGTCCTGATTTTTATTATACGGAAGGCCGTTTATTGGAGGCGGTTGCAGATGCGGATGTTTGCCTGAACGAGACACTTGAATTCATTCCCGACATTCTGAGGGAGTGGAAATTCATCCGCACCACTGATGATGGCAAAATATTTCCAACGCGTCTCGGCAGAGACGCTTATGTCTTGTTGCAACGTCGGTATCCTGACATTATGAATGAGCACTTTGTCCGTCAACAAAAAAAGCAATTGGTTCAAAAAACAGGCAAACAGCCGAGGACAGGTCATCCAGCCGCTGAATTGCACAAGCTGCTACAACATCAAGGGCGTCCTGCACAGGCGAGTGACTTGGCAGTCACCCAAAAAACGCGCCAAAAATGTCCGGTCTGTGGGGGGACAATGCTGAAAAAACAGAGTGATACAGGTGAGTTTTTAGTTTGTGAGCATTTTCCCGAGTCGTGTCAATATTCCAAGGTAATTCCCACGCATATTCATCGCTATTATGGTCGGTGCGAGAAATGCGATGCAGAGCTCACTGTTAAAATTGGCCGTTATGGTCGCTTTTTGGCGTGTTCAAGATTTCCCAAGTGCACCTTCACCAAACCATATCCTACAGGTGCCAAATGTCCATGCGAAGGGTGTGATGGTGAGGTGATTGAACGGATCACAAAGACTGGCCGACTTTTTTATGGCTGCAGTCATTTCCCAAAATGTCAATTCTCATCCTGGCAGATGCCCGTGAATATCGCTTGTCCCAAATGCAGCAACATGTATCTGGTAGCAAAAGCTGGCGAGAATCTCGATATATTAAAGTGTCCCAAATGCAGGACCGAGTTTGATCATAATTTAAAAAAAATAGACTAATGGCGGACCACGCGCAAAACATATTTTCCTGGATTCCACGATTTACGCGCTATTTGCAGGTCGAGCGGCAAAACTCGGACAATACCATTGAAGCCTATGAAACCGACCTGATCGCTTTTAATGAGTACATGAAGAAACGTTATGATATTGAGCAGCCAATGCTTGAGCACTTTACCAAGGCAGCCATTCGCGGTTACCTGGGTCATTTGACAAGCCTGAAATATTCCACTCGCAGCCTGGCGCGAAAGTTAGCAGCATTGCGGGCTTTTGCGAGATATCTGATTCGCGAAAATGCCATCACCGCGAATCCGACATTAAATATTGCCAGCCCCAAGATTCAAAAAAGATTGCCTGATTATCTCAGCACCGCTGAAATGAAAGCGCTGCTGCAATTGCCAGATGTTGATACATTCATCGGCTTGCGAGATTATATGATTCTTGAGCTCTTTTATGCAACGGGCATGCGAGTGAGTGAGCTGGCCAACTTGAAGCTGGAGAATATCCGATTTGACGAACGTATTTTTCGCATTAAAGGCAAGGGCGAAAAAACCTGGTTGATACCGATGGGCTCACATGTCGCCCGAGATCTGGATATCTATTTAAAAAGGCAACAAATTGAAGAAAATGTCGCGCTGGAATACAAGGATTTTATTTTTGTTAAGAATAATAAACAGCCGTTTACGAGAGGGCAGATTGCGTCAATTGTACAAAAATATGTCAAAAGAATAGCCAGCAAAGAAAAGGCGCATCCACATGCATTGCGGCATACATTTGCGACCCATCTGCTCAACGAAGGCGCAGACCTGATATCTGTCAAGGAGCTGCTGGGGCATGCAAATTTGAGCACAACACAAATCTATACACACGTATCTGCCGAACATCTAAAAAAGATTTATAAAAAATCTCATCCACGGGCAAAAAACAAATAATCATTGGGAGGGGTCATTGACAATATGCAAAAGGAGGTGAAAAGGACAACATAAACTCTTTCAATTAGCGGGCAACTTTTAATTTCATATTTGAAGGAGGTTCTTATGAGAATTTCATTCACTGCGAGACACTTTAAATCGTCAGAACGACTGAAAGAATTTGCAACAACCGAAGTGCGACGCTTAAAAAAGTATTACGACGACATCCTTGATGTGGAGATTATTCTGGATTACGTGAAACAACAACAAGTTGCCGAGGTTGTCATCAAAGTCTATGGGCAGAGATTGGCGGTGGTTGAAAAAACTGAGGATATGTATAAATCTGTTACGCTCGCTGTGGATAAATTGGAACGTAAACTTTTAAAATATAAAGAAAAACTCCGACATTTCGACAAGGAGCGAATAGCTGAAAACATAAAAACCGAATTAGAGGTTGAAGAATAATCCCACCGGGAGCCCAAAAGTGCTCCCGGTTTTACATCGTAACTTGTAACGTCAATGAATAGCAAAAAAGTTTATCGAGAAATTATAGACCTCAAGCAACCCAAAGCCATTGAGTACATCAAAGTCGGTGCCCTGTATCAAGTGGTCAAGGATCGCCTGAATTTACAAATTGTGAATGCACCGCACTCGTTTGATCACAAAATTGAGCAGAAGGAACTCAACCGGCCAGGTCTTGCGCTCAGCGGTTTTGTTGAGGTTTTTACCTATTGGCGCGTTCAAATTATGGGCAATACCGAAATCGGCTACTTGAACACGCTGCATGGTGCTGATCGGGTGAAAGCAATCTCCAATGTTCTCGATTTTGATTTACCCTGCATCATCGTGACGAATAACAATCCAATCCCCCCGGAATTAATCGAACTTGCTGATCAACATGAGATTACCATCTTTGCGACACCGGACAATACCACCTATGTTCATCGTCATTTGAGCGAATATTTGGAACGGGCTTTTGCTCCCTATACCGTTGTCCACGGCACACTGGTGGATGTATTTAGCGTTGGTGTCCTGTTCGTCGGGCCAGCCGCTATTGGCAAAAGTGAACTTGCTCTTGATTTAATTGAACGTGGTCACCAGCTGGTCGCCGATGATGCGGTGCAGGTAAAAAAAATCGGCGTCAATGCCCTGCAGGGTGAGCCGCGCGGCAGTATTGGACATCATATGGAAATTCGCGGACTGGGAATTATTGATGTCTACAAGATGTTTGGGGTGCGCGGCATCCGCGGCAAAAAAGATATACACGTGATTGTCAAGCTGGAAAAATTTACTGATCGCAGTGGCTATGAGCGAACAGGTCTGGATGAGCTCTATACCCAAATAATGGGCGTTGATTTACCGGTCGTTGAGCTGCCAGTAATGGAGGGAAAAAATTTGACGATTGTTGCAGAAGCAATCGCCCTGGATCAGAAACTGAAACAAATCGGCATAAAGCAAGCGCATGAATTCAATCGGCGTTTGATGCTAAAAAACGTCTCAAAGCAAAAACATGAAGACCAGGTGCCGGAAATACTGATAGATGCTGAGGATATTTAATGAAATACGGAATCGTGATCGCGCATGGACCGCTCGGAGACGCATTTCTCAAGGCAGCAAAATCGATTATGGGGACGGATGAGGGATTGTTTCCGCTTTCTGTCACTGATATGTCCTTACAAGAAATCGAATCACGCTTGACGTCAATCGTAAACGAGCCGTGCGACGATGTTGAAGGTATCATCGTCATGGCTTGCCTTCGCGGCGGCAGTTCGTGGAATGTCAGTGCCGCCGTCGCCAAAGACAGACCGCACGTTCGACTTGTCTCTGGTTTGAATCTTGCCATGCTATTAACATTCTTGTTGAAACGCGATATATTATCGCTTGACGAACTGGTTGAGGAAATGAAAAAAGAAGCGGCAAAAGGGATCACCTCGCTGCAACTTGCCGGTTAAAGCTGGAGAAAATTTATATGCCTTTGGTTATGATACGAATAGATGACAGACTGATCCATGGACAGGTCGTAGTTGGCTGGGGCAGTGTTCTGAAACCCGATCGAATTTTATTATCCAGCGATGAAGTGGCGACAGTCGAGTGGCAGCGCACGATATATCTGTCCGCCGTGCCGGAGTATTTAAAAGCATCGGTCCTCACTTTGGAGGACTCTGTTGAAACCTTGACATCAAATAAATTTGGTGATGAAAAAATACTTTTATTAGTGGACTCGCCCAAAAGTGTCGTCTATTTGGTCGAAAACGGCGTCGATATGAAAGAAGTGAACGTGGGGGGAATGCACTTTAAACCGGGGAAAAATCAAATCTCTCCCTTTATTTTTGTCGATCAAAATGATATAGTGAATTTTAAGATATTGTGCGATAAAGGAATAAAGCTTGAAGGTCGTGATGTCCCGACACGCTCTCCCGTCGATATCTGTCGCATCCTCGGATTCAAATAAGGTAGCAAAACTGCGTTTTTTAAGTTTATAAGCAATGCCAAAATAAAAATCCGCGTTCTATTCTAAACAACTGTGCTCTTTTTTAGTTGCGGCCAAGGGCCGCGCCAAGCGCATCCGTGCCTCTAAATTTGGCATCTGCCATAGGTCGTGCCGTTATGCTCGGTGATTAAATTGTTTATTGCTTGCAAAGGCTGTGTTACGCTCATCCTGTCTTTATCAAACGCCCTGCAAAATTCCCCAAAAACAGCATCACAGCTGTGCCAACCGGCACATACCACGGCCACGCCATTTGTGGCGAGGGGCATAGAACAAACAGCGGAATCGTTAATGCTGTAAGGCAAAGCAACAAAACTCGAAAAAATCGGCTGACGAGCAGGAAGATCCACGCGCCGCTTATGGCAGTGATCGACAACAAGACAAGCTGCACAGCCGGTCCCGGCCCGATAATCCAGATCATGACCAAAATTGTCGCCCACATGGAGACCAGAATAGTCTGTTCTTGAAAGTCTTTTTTGCCGGCAGCCAAAAAGAAAGCACCCAGGACGCTGCCGTATGTAAAAGAAGAGATCGCCAATCCCAATTCGACAACCGGATTTTCTGTATTTTTAAAGAACATCGCCCCGGCAATAAAAATGATGCCCCACATCATGGTGAACAAGCGCGACAGGCGCAGCTCTTTCTGAGGCGTCAGCTTTTTGTGGGGCAGAAACAGATCAAACATGGTCGATGAGGCCAATGAATTCAGCGAGCTGCTCAAGGTCGACATGGCGGCTGCGAACACTGCGGCGATGATGAATCCGGAAAAACCACGAGGTAATTCTTCGATGATGAAACGCGGTAAAATTTCATCAGAGCGCATGGCAACTCCATTATAAAATGTGTAGAGCAAAAGGCCTAATAAAAGAAAAATAGCAAACTGTAGCAGCACAATAAATCCGCTGGTGATCAGCGCTTTTTGGCTCTCCCTGATGGATCGACACGCCAACAATCGTTGCACAATGATCTGATCGGTGCCGTGTGAGGCCATGGACAAGAACGCACCGCCGAGCAGACTCGCCATCAGTGTATAATTGATCTGAATAAAATCCATAAATGAATTCTCAAAACCCGGATAAAAAATTTGCAGTTTGTTTTCCGCTGCGACAGCTTGCAAAACCGATTGCCAGCCGTGCGGCAGCCGGCTCAAAATAAAAAAGCCGGTCAAAATCGCTCCGGCAACATAGATGATGGTTTGAAAAACATCAATCCAGACAACTGACCGCAATCCACCCAAGCTTGTATAAATCATCGTGACCGCTGCGATGATAATAATGCATAACATGATACTCCAGCCCGTCAAAATTGATAGCGGAATCGCTGTGGCAAAAAGACGCACACCATCCGCCAATAGCCGGGTGAATAAAAAAATAAGAGACGAAAAGCGTCGAACCTGCGGGCCAAATCTGTTGTGCAAAAGTGTATAAGACGTCGTCAAATCACCGCGAAAATACGCCGGCAGAAAGACAAAACTCACGACAACCCTGCCTATGATATAACCTAAAGCCAACTGCAAAAAATTAAGATTTGTCAGATAAGCCAAACCCGGAATACTGATAAACGTGAGCGTGCTCGTCTCGGTGGCCACAACAGACAAGCACACAGCCCGCCAGGGCAGGGTGCGCCCTCCCAAAAAATAGTCGCGACTCGACGTCAGGCGCCCGCTTAAACGGATGCCGGCCCAGGTGACAATTGTGAGATAAAGGAAAATGATGGCCAAATCCAGGGGGTGAATATTCAATAGTACTCCTTTCGAATAGTCGCACATAAAATATAGCAGATTTATTCAAAATTGTCACCTGAAAATAAAAAAACATTTGACACAAGCTGAATTTCTGCCTATTATTACCCAGGCTTAGCTCCCATACATTCACTTTTCCTGTGCCGCTGATTGACACTCCGTGGAAAGCTCAGATCAATCCCTGTCATCGGGAAGAGATGCGTACAGCGTTTGAAAATTTTGCAGATCGGAGGATGACAATGCGCGATAGTCGAATCCTGGTGTTTGGTTTCATGTTCGTCTATCTTGCTTTGGAAAATTTTTACCTGGTGGCGTCCGCTGCTCCAATTGTGTCACATGAACAAATTGGAGATGTCATCGACGCCAGCGAGAACGAGCGCTACAACTTTTTTGGCGACATCCCCGGATTGTCCGGTGCGCAATTTATGGCAAAGGGAAAGCAAACGTATTGTCTTTATCTCGTGCGCAATAGCGCCGAGCGAGCACAATTTCTTTCTCTCGATCTGGGAGAGCAACGTCTTGAAGAGATTCGTATCAAGATTGCCGGTCGTATCAATCGAATTGATCAGGGAGGTCAGATCAGCGAGGCTCTCTTTCCTATAGCAGAATCCCTCTGGAATGAAAAATCAGCGCACAAAAAAGTGATCCTCCGCGATGGCAGTCACTTGTATTGCACCCTGTTTCGGGCACAAAATGATACATTGATCATCAAAACGGACAGCGGATTGATTGTTCCGGTTCCTTTGTCTGTTATCGCCCACGTTGTTGATGAAACCACGCGCATCTCGGAAGGTAAATATTACCGGTCAGACCCACATTCAACCCGCCTTTTCTTCGGACCGACGGCGCGACAACTCAAAGGCGGCAGTGGTTATTTCGCGGACTATTACATCTTTTTCCCGACTGTTGCGGTTGGTGTGATGGATTATCTCGCCATAGCCGGCGGTATGTCGCTTGTTCCCGGATTGCCAATACCGGAGCAACTCTACTACTTTATGCCCAAAGTGACTTTTAAAACCTCAGAGCGACTGGGAATCGGCGGCGGCATGCTGTTTCTCTTTTTGCCCGAGGATACCGAAAATGTTTCATTGGCATACGGCATCACCACCTATGGTAAAGAAGAGGGGGCGCTCACTCTGGGACTCGGATTCCCGCTGGGCAGCGGGGCGTTAACTTTTCCGGTTTTGCTGTTTGGCGGAGAGATACAAATATCAAACGGCGCCAAGCTCATGTCCGAAAACTGGGTTTTCACTGGTGAAGAGGGGGCAACCGTTCTATCGGCTGGCATTCGGTTTTTTGGCGACCGTATTGCTGTGGATCTGGCGTTCCTCACCTCTCCCGAAGCCTTTGCCGAAAGTGAAGGTTTTCCCTTTTTGCCGTGGGTTGACTTTTCTATCACATTCGGTAAATAAAGTCTATTTTCAGCGCGAAAGCGTGCTACATCTTGTTAAAAACATGACGGTGGATTCGCTCAAATCGATTCGTTGGTACATAGATTGCAGCGATGATGATTTTTTGTATAAAGGTAATTCTTTGGTGCATATCGAGCTGCGCGATCGTGAGATTCCACATGAATTTCGCATTCGTAACGGCTCGCACAGCTGGACTTACTGGAGAGAGTCGCTGCCGGAGGTGTTGAAATTTGTCTCCGATGCTTTTCATCAATATTAGAGGAACATCAATCGTGCAACTTTGGAAATCGAATAAGAGCCGACTGATTCGTGAAACTAAAACAGTGCTGGTGATGATTCGAATGTATTGCAGCTATCACCATAATTCAGAAAGTGGTGTGTGTGACGATTGTCGGGAATTGGCTGAATATGCTGAAAAACGAATTGAAAAATGTCCTTACGGCTATTACAAACCCACGTGCGCTAATTGCACAACTCATTGTTACAAACCGGATATGCGGAGCAAAATCCGGATGATCATGCGTTTTTCCGGACCGCGAATGCTTTTTCGACACCCCTGTCTGGCGATCATGCATTTGTTAGACGGGCACCGGGAGCACAGAGATCGATTTGTGGCGTCAGTGGAAAAGAGTTATTAAATTGAATCATACGGATTAAATTTTTCGTCGCTTTTGTAAAAATTGCATTACCTTGATCCGCATCGAGGTTTCCTGTACCTTTCTTTCCTAATCTGTGCAACATAAGGATTAAAAAAGAGTATATCTTAGCCAGAATCTCTTTGCCAGGACTATTATTACTTTGGCTCATTATGAAACGTATTTTCACACTATATAAAAATGCCTATTCCGGATTACCGCGCCAGGTCTGGGAGTTGGCTGTCGTGCAGTTTATCAACCGCGCCGGCTCAATGGTGATCGTCTATTTGATGCTTTACCTGACGCAGGACATCGGCATCAGCGTGGCTGCAGCCGGACGTATTATCAGCGTCTATGGCATCGGCGCGATTTTTGGCACCCTCCTCGGCGGCTATTTGACGGATGAGATCGGTCCTGTGCGCGTGCAGCTGTTCAGCCTCGCCGGTGCCGGACTGGTTTTTATTTCATTGTCGTTTGTCACAAATATTTGGGGTATCACAATTTTGACGTTTCTGTTAGCGCTTATTGCCGAGGCTTTTCGTCCGGCCAACTCAACGGCCACCGCCGATGTGAGCCCGCCGGAGCTGCGCCCGCGCGCTTTTGCCCTGTTGCGATTAGCGATTAATTTAGGCTTTACCATTGGGCCGGTTGTCGGGGGACTTTTGGCGCGCCGCAACTATGCCCTGCTCTTTTGGGTGGATGGCGCGACCTGCATTGCCGCCGCCGGTTATTTGTACTTTATTTACCGACATGACCTGGCGCACATCAAACATATTCCTCGAGAAACAAAGGCAGCCAGACTGCCCTGGACCGATACAATCTATCTGCTCGTGCTTTTTTTGCTGTTTTTTTCCGGTATGATCTTTTTTCAGATATTTAACTCCTGGCCGCTCGATTTGAAGCAAAACTATGGTTTTATTGAAAGCCAAATCGGTCCGCTCATGGCTATCAATGCGATTGTTATTATTTTGTTTGAAATGCCGCTTGTGCACAAGCTGGAACGCTACAATCCCATCAAGCTCATTGGCGCAGGCGCTTTTCTGATCGCATTTGGCGTTGGCTTGCTGCCGTTCGGCTCAGCGTATAGCTGGGTGGCGTTCACCGTTGTCATTTGGACGATTGGTGAGATGCTCTGTTTCCCGCTGGTCATCGCTTTTATCGCCAATCGTTCCAGCGATGTTAACCGCGGCAAATATCTCGGCATGTTCAGCTTTACCTTTTCACTGTCAATGGTGATTTCGCCATCACTCGGTGCCTGGGTATATGAAACGTACGGACCAACCACGCTCTGGCACAGCATCAGCATTTTGGGAATCGTTATGTACAGCGGTTTTATGATCGTTAATCAGCTCGTCATTCGGGAAAAAGTCTTACAAACAGAGGGAACGTAACATGGAAGCTCATATCAAAGTCGTCGGTCTGATCAACATTGTTTTCGGCATTCTCGGCTTGTTCATTGCCGGCATTCTTTTTATTGTGATTGCCGGTGGTGGCATCATTTCAGGCGATCCAACAGCCATGACTATCACATCGATTGTCGCGGTGGCCCTGTCCGGCATTTTTTCGGTATTTGCTATTCCGGAGATTATCGCCGGCTGGGGTATCCTCAAGTTAAAATCATGGGGAAGAATTCTTGGCGTGATCGTGGCCATCCTCGATTTAATCAATATCCCGATCGGGACGATATTTGGCATTTATGCGCTGTGGGTATTGATGAATGAAGAGACCGAGCAGATATTTCAACAACAGCGGCCGGGCGGGATTGTTGTGGAAAAGATTCAAAAATAAAGACTGATACGTGATACTTGATGCGTGATTTGCGCATTACGAATCGAGCATCGAGATTTAAGGTCAGTCTCAGGCTAAAGCTGATTGCTAATCAAAAGCCCCGACATGATGTCGGGGCTTTTCCAAAATTTAATAGCTAAACTGCAAACCAATATTAAAAGAACGCGGCAATCCAAGATATACTTCTGCGTCGCTGGCTTTGTGAGTATCACTAAAGCCATTGTATTGGCTATTATCAACGGCATCCTGAACATAAATCTCATCCAGCACATTGAAGACATGGCCAAACAGCGATAGATCGACTGGGCCAAGACTTATTGGCAATTTGTAGGATGCATGGAAATCAAGCACGCCATAATTGGGTGCCTTCCAGCTCTGCGTCCGATCTGTGGGATCATCGCGGTCCAGAGGATTAAAGTCTGAATAATGTTGCGCATAGTAACGATAGACCGCCTGGAGGAACAAGCCTCGCACCGGATAAAGCGATGGTGCGATAGCTATTTGTGTTTGCGGAGCATCGCCGACTTTGAGGTCCTTGAGATAGAAATTGTAATCAACCGTTGGCTGATTCGGATCATCATAGTCTTTATACTGTCCGCTCACATCGTTCAAATAGTTCCAGCGACCAACCGAACCGGCTAAATCAATACGGAACCAGTTTATCGGCTGATAGGCGCCTTCAAATTCCACTCCCATATGCAGCTGATTCATCCCGGAGAGGAAAATAATGGCTTCACTGCCATCCTGATTTGTGATACCTCGAGCGATGGCGCGATCCGCCCATTTGGTATAATAGTAACTGAGCTTTCCGGTAAATTTTCCGGCAAAATAATTGAGTCCCAACTCAAAAGATGTGAATTTTTCATTTTCAGGATTATCCGCAAATACGCCGTTCACATCATCAATGACTTCATCAAAAATGGGTACTTTGGACACATAGCCGACATTGCCAAATGCATCCAGTTTTTCTGTAACACTGTATTTGGCACCGCCTTTGACTTGATAGCCACCAGTCGGATCGGATTCAAGTTTTAGCTCGGAGCCGTCACCGGCATCTGCGAAATGGTCGACGTAGGTATATTTAATCGTCGAATAACCGGCCATACCATACGCAGTAAATCGACCCAACGAATACTCGCCCTGACCAAAAAATCCAAACCAGTCCACGGTATTTGTGTTATTGTAACCCACCTTGTCACCAAGACCGACGCGTTTGCCTTCCGGACCCCAAAAATCACTGTCCTTTCGAATCATATAACTGCCACCGAGCAAATCTAGCACTTCACGATAATGCTCGATTTCAGCCGTTCGCCAGTCAACGCCAAAATTAATGTCAAAAGCGTCTGATGCCTTAAAGTTAGCTTTTGAGATCAAACCTACTGTACTTTGATTGTTTCGGCTGCTTCGGAGAATAGCCAAAGATTCGCCGGGAGTTTTGGGATTACCTTTTCGATCCGTTGCACCTTTGTTCATTTCGATATTGGCATCCCAATCCGCTATTCTCGTTGGTTCAGATCTAGTATCCCAAATAAACGCACTTGTTGTTTTATTTGGATTATCTTCTGTTGGATCAGGAATTTGATTATCGAGTGTACCTGTGCCGCCACCCTGACCGCCTGACCAGTACGCTGTTGTAAACAGGTTCCACTTTGAGCTCAACTGCGAATACCAGTTTAAATTCACTATCGGTTTGTGGTAAAAATTCTCGCGTTCATTGAGAAAAGTTTTGCTATAGCGATCAAATCTCTTATCGCCTACAGCTTGTTGGCCACTGCTGAAATATACAGGGCTTATAAAATTCCAGTTTTGATTATAGAGTCGGCCGGAGCTCGCTTCCTTGAATTTGTTAAGTGCAGCAGGATCATAATCGGACAAGCTTTTGGCGTACTCGTGGCTGTATGCTGCGATATTTTGTTTGTACGTATTTTGTCCATGGCGTTGCGGGGCACCCACAGCATAGACTTCGAGGCGATTTGATTTATTTATCTGCCAGGCGCCACCAAAATAATATGCCCAGGCATCAGTCCAGGTTTTGTCGATTAAACCATCACCCGTTTTGCGAACGATCGTCGCATTAAAGGCGAATTTGTCATTCAGCAATCCAGTGGCGGCTGAAAAGGTTGTTTTTAAAAAGCCGTCGTTACCGAATTCCTGCTTGAACAGCGCACCGCTGCTCATGGCGGTTGGGTCGGTGAGAATGTTCATCGTTCCACCGATGGAAGGGGTGGCCAGATTGACGGCACTCAAACCACGCTGCATCTGAATCGAGGATGACGCATCGCCAAGACCATCCCAGTTTGACCAATAGACCCAGCCGTTTTCCATGTCATTGACCGGCACACCATTGATCATAATGGCGACATTTCGCTGGTTAAAACCACGAACATTGATTCGGGAATCACCCGCGCCACCACCACCGGGGGTGGCATAGACACTCGGCGTCACATTCAGGACAAGGGGAATATCCCGAGAACCGAGACGCGCTTCCATATCGGCTTTTTTAATGTTACTAAAAGCAACCGGTGTTTTACGTTCCTGAGCCCGGTCGGCCAGGATCGAGACCTCTTTTCCAATCAGCACTTCGGCTTCAAGGACAAAATCTACGGTCACGCTGGCGCCGTCGCTCACCGTCACTTCTTCTTCCTGGGATTTATATCCCATGAAAGAAACGACGAGCGTGTGCGTACCGCTGGGAACGCCACTTATCGTGTAAACACCATTTGTCCCGGATGCAGAACCAAGACGTGTTCCTTTGACGGCCACGTTGGCACCGGGCAGAACTTCGTTTGTACCGACTTCTGTAATCTTGCCGGTCACTGTCCCGGCAGCAAATGCCGACAGTGGCAATCCCAGCAAAACAACAACGAGAAGCAGGTTGATCAAGTGTCCTTTCATCGGACCCTCCACAGTTTGGTGAATAAAAAAATTAATGGAATTAAAAAATTAGTTTGAAATCTCTTGTTCAAATGAAACAACATTTTCAAAGGCAGAAAATATAGGCAGGGATTATTAAAGAAGAATAAATCCAACGTTAAGCTTTTTTTCGAAAGAAAATCTGGTTGATAGTTGACCAATCCGCATTCCTCACTATAAAGCCCGACTCGCTGCACCTAAAATAATAAAAATGATGTGAAAAGTCAAACATTCTTATTGAGTAATTTTCTTGAAATTTTCTATTCCTATATTGGGATAGCGTCGTTTTAGCGCGTTCCATATAAAACCCGCCAACAATGCTTTTATCACCATCGCCGGTAAAAATATTATCATTCCGGAATAAACGATCTGAAAAAGCGATATGTCTTTTTGTACGATGTACCTGAAATAAAAGCATAACCACAAGGCCCCACCGCATAAAGTGATCAACATCCCTGCCATCACAATCATTAAAGTTTTGACCATTGATCTCCTGCCAGGACGAAATGTCCATTTGGAAATTGTATAGGCAGATAACGGCAGAAAAATCAGGTAACCAAAAGTTGGCTGCAAGATATAGCCAAATCCACCGCCACTGGAAAATACAGGTATCCCTGATAACCCGATAACAATATAGACCATCTGGCTCAAAGCAGCCCACTCTGCCGGAAGTGCAAGACCAGCCAATGCAGTAAAAAATGTTTGCAGTGTAAACGGCACCGGGTAAAACGGGATTTTAATAAAAGCTCCCGTGGCAGTGAGAGCGGCAAAAAGTCCGGCGAACAGAATATGTCGTGTTCGGTTCATGCGGCTATGCAAATCGTATTTACGATAATTTATTGACGTTCTTGCTACCTGAAACTGGGATTTTACCATTAAAACAAAATCTTGACAATAAAATGAAATTTTATTATATTCTTTTTCTATTTTCCGGTGTAGCTCAATCGGCAGAGCGGGTGGCTGTTAACCACTAGGTTGTAGGTTCGAGTCCTACCACCGGAGCATTAAGCCTGCACATCAGGCTTTTTTTATCGCAGCAGTACAACTCTTTGCGACCGCTCGAAATCACCCGCTATCATACGATAATAATAAACGCCGCTCGGCCAGTTGGCCGCATCAAACGGAATGACATACGATCCCGCCGAATATCTTTTCCGGATTAACGTACTCTTCAAACGTCCAAGAGCATCGTAAATTTCTATCTTGACGTCCTGACTCTCCGGAAGGTCAAACCGAATCCATGTCTGCGCATTGAATGGATTGGGATATGCACTATAGAGTTTATAAAAATCAGGCGCGGTGCTCGGATTTGCGGCACTGCGAGTCGTTGGCAAAATAGTCCATGTTTTGGAGATGGCATATTCCGGTGACTGCTGCCACCGTCCCGCATCGGTTTTACCCTCGACATAGACGGTGTATGATTGCCCTTGTTGCAGGTTTTGCAATTCAATCACGGGATAGTCGGCAAGAGAAATTTCCTCACTCCAGGAACTATATAGATCGTTGACTGCGTACCTGTAGTGTCTGATGCCCGGCCCGCCAATTGTTAAAAACGCGCACGTCTCCCGAGTCGTATCCGCAGGTTCACCGGCGATAGAAGCGCCCGCCGGAACATATGCCCCCATGTCCAGGCCGTTTGGCCCGCGCCCGATGGCGGGAGAGGACGCCGAGAGACGAAAATCACCGTGCGGATCAATAAACTGCGGATCTTTATCCATGTTATCCATACCCAATCCATGCACAGAAGGATCAACAATGCACTGATTGACCGAAATAACCGGATCCGCTTCATCGGGTTGGGAGAACTGGTTTTCAAAAACCTGTTTATAGTCCCAAAAAATATTGCCCACCAGATCAACTCCTTTACCCGGCTCGACCGTCCGATAGGGCCATTCACTGAAATTTATCACTGCTGAATCGGATTTGACAAATGTGTTGTTTTCGGCGGTCATGTAACAATTCTCTTTGAGCAGGACGGCATGGTCATTATCGTAAAAAACATTTCGCACCACAACGATATCTGACGTTTTGCCATTTCTTATACCCGTCGCTATGGCATTGGATGTACTTGATCCCGTATGATCTTTGTGGAAATGCATGAACGTATTGCCTTCGATATAAGCATCGGTGCCATCCATATCGAGTCCGTCATCCCCACCACCCAAAAAAATATTGTCATAAACCTCCAGTATTGGACCCGGGCGTTTACAATCCGTAAAGTCAATCACATCGTTGTACCCATGCGGTGGACCAAAAGTGTTTCCCAAAAGTATGAGGTATTCATCATTTTCGAGATAGAGACCATGAATCACTTCGACTTCATCCACACCGGGAAAAGAACAGTGCTGGATGATGGCACGCGGGTGATACACCTCAACGATGGTACGATTCCCGCTGTTCCAGGTGAGGTGATCGAGGACAACCTGGGCCCGGTGAATATTTATGATTTGTTGCTGTCCGTCACCAAAAAGGATATCTGCGTAAGAAATAATATTCTCTTCGCGGCTGCCATCGAACTCAATGCCATTCCATCGATCATTTGTACCGGGGCGACGCGTCATTATAATACGATCAGTTTCAGTCCCCAAAACCAAAAGCTTGCCGCCGTGAGTTACATAGAGGCTGGCATTATCATGAAAGTAAAGTGTGCAGCCAGAGGCAACGGTCAATGTAACGTTCTCCGAAATAGTCACTTTGTCGGTTATTATCCATGGAGAGAGAACAGCAGTCAGCGTCGTATCCGCATCAATTATGCCTGAGAGTTCCTGCGATAGAACTATAGTTACGCCAGAAATAAATAATAGAAAACAAAGAATGCCTTGTTTTTTCATGCGAACATCGCTTTATGTTAAAGTATCCAAATCTATAAATTTTCGGTGTACACCTTCCAGTGCCACTTTGACGCGAGATAGCGGACAGAGCACTTTTAAAAACAAATCCCCGGTCATGACCGCTTTATAGTCGATATTCAGATCGCGCATAACATCAAAGAATTGTTGTGCTATCGTACTGCCGACGCCGATGCCATCGCCGATAAGAGAAAGAAGCGCCCAATCATGCTCAATGGAGATATCAGTTGTTTTGTTCCGAATAAAGCGAGTCGCATAATTGCTATCACCCCTGGCGACTCCGGCCATACCCAGTCCATGGACGGATTGCCATAATTTGAGATGGATCCTGTTTTGTGAAAAGAGGGCTGGAAGCTGCAGCGCATCCGTCTGATTGAGCGCGAATCGAATAATCGCCACATCCTCATCAACGGTGATTGCTGTGATACACCCCTTGCCCAGCGATTCGCCGGATACAGTTGTGCCAATGTGGCCGGAGAGCGAGGATCCCAAAGACAGATTAATTTTATGTCGTTTGGCAAACTCGATGGAGGTTTTATGCAGCATTTTTGCGCCCGCGGCCGCCATTTCCAAAGCCAAATCATAATGAATTTTATCAATTCGTCTGGCACTGTGGACTTTTTTCGGATCAGCGGTATAAATACCATCAATGTCCGACATGATTTCGCAATCATCAGCTTTCAGTGCAGCAGCAAGAGCGACAGCGGTTGTGTCCGATCCTCCTCGTCCGAGGGTTGTGATTTCATTATCCAGCGATACACCCTGAAAACCCGCGACAATCACAATTTTATTCTCCGCCAATGCCGAACGAATTCGTTCGCCATAAATTTCCAGGATACGCGCACTACCGTGATGAGAATCCGTAAAAATACCAACCTGGGCGCCCGTGAGACTAATTGCCTGATAACGCCCAATGGAATTTATGGCGAGGGCTACTGCGGCGATCGAAATCTGTTCGCCGCAGGAAAGCAGCATGTCCATTTCGCGCGGCTCGGGATTTGGATTGAGCTCATGCGCCAGCTTGACGAGGCCGTCCGTGGTGCTTCCCATCGCCGATACAACGACGACAAGGTCACAACCGGCGGCTTTACGTTCGGTTATATGACGCGCCACGCGGCGAATGTGATCGGTTGTCGCCAGAGAACTACCACCATATTTTTGTATAATGAGCGAGCGTGTTTTTTTCATCATTTTAGATCAAGTGCAAGGTGTTGTGAGTTCTTATAATGCTATCGGTAAACTGTGTAAACAAATGTCCACGTGAGCTCGAGGTATGGCTCAGGAAAATCATCGGGCAATGGTTTGAAGGGTGCGGACGCTTTTATAGAGTTAAGACTCGGATCGATGAAGGAGTTATGCCCCCTGTTGCCGATGAGCTTGAGATCGCGTACAGCCCCATCCCGACGCAGGACAAAACTAATCGTGACATCGCCGCTGATGGCACCCATTTGCACGAATGCGGTTGGCGGATAAAGGTGCTCTCGAATGCGACGTTTCATATAGAGGAGATACGGCGCATAATCCCACTGGTAGGTGCTGAGCGAAATACCACCCAGCGCTTCAGCATTTGATTGCTGATTGTCCCAGTCTGCATCATCCGAAAAGGTGTTAGCAAAAGGCGAAGCAGGATTTGTTGTGCCACGCAAAACCTCTTTGCTGAATTTTTTTTGCTGTGAGATCAACGATTGACTCAAAAGTGGGACCTCTCCCGTGCGATAAGGATATTGTTCACCATCTTGAATGTACTCGTCATTTCCCCTCTCCGTCTCACCGTTGATCTCCTCTTGATAAAGCGGCTGCTCCTGCTGCGACATATTGGGATCACCTAAAGGCCCGCCGCCGGCAAATGTTTTAAATTCTGATATGCCTTCGCTAAATGACAAACCGTCCGGGACCACATCATTGTCGAGCATGTCCTGGGCTCGAGCATTTTTATCAGACAAAAAACGGGCGTCTTCAGGTGCGGCGTCGATTCGGGCATCTTCCGGTGTCTCCACCAATTCTTGTGGCTCCTGGTAGGGATCAACCAATTCGAAGGTCAATGGTTCGTCTGCTATGTCCTCTGCCTTGGCAAAATCCATTAATCCCGAAATTCCCGCAAGCGGCTTGTACAAGAGAAAGAGCAAAATATGAATCACCACAGAAACCCCCAGAGCGATTCTATATGAACGGTGTCTGAGCACAAATATCCTGTTATTGAGTCATACGTGATAAATTTTGAAATCTTCAGCCAGATCAATATCGCCAGAAAAGACGTTGGCACATGCCGATTTTACGTGCAAGTTGTCCATCATCGGATAAAAATGGGTCAACACCAACTTTTTGACGCCCGCTTTTTGCGCGATTTCACCGGCTTGTCGCGGCGTCAAATGAAAATCAAGCTGCTCCCCATCCGGGAAAGAGCACTCGAAAAGCGCAAGATCAGCATTTTTTGCCAATTGTTCGATTTCTTCGCACGGCCCGGTATCGCCTGAAAATGTCAGTACGCGTCCATCATATTCAATTCTATAACCATTCGTATGCGGCGTGTGCGACTTGGGTAATGCTTTATTAGACAATCACCGAGCATAAATTGTTCCGAATCCAACTCTATAATATCCAGAGGATATTCTTCCTCCGGCAACAACCAATCACCAAAAAGATCGCGGCATCCATACAAAAAGCTCTCAAATTTTTTGGTCCAACAATGGCGAGTTGTTTTTTTCGCTCAAAGCCGGGTGTAAACCGCGTTGCCATCAAAAAGGGACAGAGGTCACCAATATGGCCAATCCAGCGGCGTTCAAAAAATAGCTTGCGCAAGAACGGCGCTGCGTTACAGCGCAGGTGCCGGATCCTAATACCTTTATCTCCATGCCGGCTCTGTCTCCTCCTTTATCCAGTCAAGATACTCTTTTGATCCTCCGACAATCGGGAGCGCAATAATTTCGGGCGTCTCATAAGAGTGATGCAATTGTACAAATTGAATCAATTCTTCGAGCAACCTTTTACGTGATTTGCACAGCAGCATATATTCTGTCGCGCGCTCAATTTTGCCTTGCCAGTGAAACAAAGAGTGCACACCGCTCAAAATATTGATACAGGCTGCCAGATGTTCCTGGAGAATTTTTGTCGCCAGTTCCTCAGCTTCCTCTTTGGAGGGGCACGTTATAAAAACAACAATTGTTTCCATAGAAATCCTGATCTATTTTGACAAAAATAAGCGTACTGTAATTTGTATTACCTGCTGGAAAAGGCTCTATTTTGTCCATTTCCATTTGCCATTCACGTACCCGGCCGTCCATTTGGTCGGTTTACCGTCTTTTTCCGAACCGAGATACTGCCGCCGTTCCTTGCGCCGCCATTTGATGATCGCCATATTGCCGTCCGGATCTGTTTGTGGGGCGTCGGCTAAATAGTAAAATTTGGGATCGAGTTCCTGCCGATGTCGGGCCAAATCTGCAACCAACGGACTTTTGGTCTCGCGAGATTTGGGAAAAGTGTGCGCCGCCAAAAAAAGTCCGGCTAAACCTTCGCGAAGTAAAAAGTAGGCATCGGACTTTTCACACTTTAATTCCGGCATTGGAACCGGATCGGCCATTGGTGGTGCGGGCTGCCCGTTTCGCATCAGCTTGCGCGTGTTTTTACAGTTGGTTCCCGTGCACGCAAAGAATTTACCAAATCGACCGGTCTTGAGATGCATCTCCGATCCACATTTTTCACACTCAACAACTGGCCCATCATATCCTTTGATGCGAAATTCACCTGTTTCAATCAAAGTTCCGGTACAATCGGGGCTATTGCCGCATATGTGCAAACGGCGCTTCGCATCGATAAGCCAGGAGTCCATTGCTGTATCACAAAGGGGACAGCGTTTTTTTCCCAGGATTTCTTCGGCGCTGCCCTCATCTTCATTATCACTCACAGCCATGGCTTCCTCGCCGGGCACCAGGTTGATTGTGTGCGTGCATCTTTCATTTGGCGGTTTTTCATAACCGGAACAACTGAGAAAAGTACCAGTGGAAGCAGTTCGCACCACCATCGGCATACCACATGCTGGACAGTTGACATCAACGTGAACGGGGTGGTTTAGGCGCATGTGCTTTTCGGCTTTGCCCAGAGTCTGCTTGAAATCGGCATAAAAGACATCCAGAGTATGCCGCCACTCCTGTTGACCCGCGGCAATTTTATCCAGGTCCTGTTCCATATCGGCAGTAAAATCATAATCCATCAGCTTTTGGAAATTTTCCACCAGACGATCTGTGACAATTTCGCCAATCTTTTGCGCGTAAAAACGTCGTTTAACAAGCTGTACGTAACCGCGTTCCTGAATTGTTGAAATAATGGAAGCATAGGTGGATGGTCGGCCAATGCCGCGTTTTTCCAGTTCCTTCACCAAACTCGCTTCCGTATACCGCGCGGGTGGTTTGGTGAAATGCTGCACCGGATCTAGGCCAATTAATGTGAGCTCCTCGCCAACCTTTACCTCGGGCAAAATAGCCTCGTCATCCGCTGTTTTTGCCGGAGGCAGAACTCGCATCCAGCCGTCAAACCGCATAACCCGCCCAGTGGCGCGCAGTTCATAGTCACCGGCTTTTATCGTGATCGTGGTCCGGTCAAACTCGGCCGGAGTCATCTGACTGGCGACAAATTGCCGCCAGATGAGATCATAAATTTTGGCTTCGTCTTTTTCGAGGCGCAGGATAGCAGTTGTGTGAGCGACATTGGTCGGTCGGATGGCTTCGTGCGCTTCCTGTGCACTTTGGCTACTGGCGTAAAAATTCGGCTTTGCCGGAAGGTAAGAGTCACCGTACTCCTTTTGGATCAGGTCCCGTACCGCATTCAAGGCCACTGGACTGATGTTGCGCGAATCCGTTCGCATATACGTGATATGGCCGGCCTGATAGAGTCGTTGTGCCAACATCATCGTTTTTTTGATGGAAAAACCGAGTCGCAGACTGGCGGCCTGCTGCAGCGTGCTGGTGATAAAAGGCGCGTATGGCCGCTGTTTTGTCGGCGTGATTTTACGATCCAGAACCGTGTAAACCGCCTTGTTCAGCTCCGGCAATGCCCGGTCGATATCGTCCCGTGTTTTGGGTTCAAATTTTTTTCCCAAATAAGAAACGACTTTGGCGCGAAATGGCTGCCGGGCCTGCAGATCAGCAAACAGCTCCCAATACTCCTCGGGCACAAATGCATGAATCTCGCGTTCGCGTTCAACAATTAATCGAACCGCCACCGACTGGACGCGCCCGGCGGACAAGCCGCGGGCAATTTTCTTCCACAGCAGCGGGGAAACCATATAGCCGACGACACGATCGAGGAACCGCCGAGTTTGCTGCGCGTGCACTCGCTGCATGTTCAGTTCACCCGGCTCTGCGAACGCTTTCTCAATGGCGGGTTTGGTGATTTCGCCAAATGTTACCCGCCGGTATTTTGCCACATCACCACCAATCGATTCCATCAAATGCCAGGCGATCGCCTCTCCTTCTCGGTCAAGGTCGGTTGCAAGCAAAATTTCCGATGCCACAGCCGCTTGTTTTTTCAGCTCATGCAATATCTTGTATTTATCGGGTAAAATGACATAGTTTGCTTTCCAGCCATTCTCCGGATCGATACCCATGGAGCGCACCAGATTGCTATACGCTCGTTCTTTTCTGAGCCGCTCCTTTTCCGCTTGTGATGCGTCTTTGGGAATTGGCGCCGCCTTTTTTTTGTCCTTTAATACTTTGGCTGACACCGGCAAATCGCGAATATGTCCAACGCTGGATTTGACCACATATTGCGGTCCTAGATATTTGTTGATCGTTTTGGCTTTTGCCGGTGATTCTACAATGACTAAAAATTTTGACATAACACGCCTGCGCTTGAATGATCCTCACCATGTTGACGTGCTAAAATAACCTTTCTCACATGAAATACAAAGGAAAATTGACGATGTTTAATGCAGGTTTGATATTATGCGGAATACCTGCTTAAAGATAGGGCCGGCTTTCGTCGGGTTTTATTCTTGTCGCTCCCGACAGCGCGTCCACTTGAACTGTGGAGTCAAAAGCAGCGGGCGTGGGATCAAGATACGCGCGTTGCGCGATGTCCCAGTGTCCTGCTCGAACCGGACCCGTGATCAGTTCGGGGACATTGTAGTTTAAAAGGTATGTCTCATAGTAGCGGGGATTTTTTTGTGGCAGCAGGAATGGCTTTGAAGCGTGTCCTTGCTCGTCAAGATAACTAAAGTATAATCGAGCGCAAAGCCCATCCTTGCGTTTGCTGGCAAAGACAAACCACTTGCCATCACTCGACCAGCTATGATAGCTGTCGACATCATCGCTATTCACCTCGAGTTTCCGGTAATGGTTCTGCGTCAAATCATAAAGCCACAAATCACTGCTGCGCGTATAGATAGTAAAATAGCCATGCTCACTCATGGTGAACATTAAAAAGCGCCCTTTGGGCGATACTTTTGGAAAAGTGATGCTTTGCCCGGTTGCCTCGGCAGTCAGAACAGGACGAACTTTGCCCCACTCATTGGTGTTTATATCATACGTCGTGCGCATCAGATCATATCGGATCGTATCGTAACCCGAATTATTCACAAATTCAGGAGCAGAAATAAAATAAAGGTCTTTGCCGTTGGGATCCCAGGTCGGCAAATTTTCCAGTCGTTTTGTCGAAACTTTTGGCGATGTTGTGATTTGATTTTTTTCAATATCATAAATGACCAAATCGGATGCGGTATCATAGACATAGGTACTTTTATCCGCATGGGCGTGAAAGTTCTGAAAAATCTTGTTCACTGAAAAAGCGATATGCTTGCCCCCGGGATGCCAGGCAGGGTACACGCCGGCGGACATGGTGTAGGGTGTCCCGGTATTCATTTTTTTTATCTCGCCATTTTGAATGAGCATTGTACCGCCAAGTTGCGCCCGCATATGCAACATCATACTGTTCGGATTATTCAGACAAAAAGCGTGACAATTCATACAATTTTGTTTTGTCAAACGATTGCTAAGAACAGCGCTTTGGCGAAAAGTTGTTAAATCTCGTTGATAAATGCCTAGGTCCCACCACAGGACATAACCGGGATTAATGAGCCGAAAAACGACGTGACTATCGATGGGTTGAGACGCCACCCGGTTGGTGATGGTTTTGTATTTTTCCCAATGATTCCGACCTTTTTTCACAAAAATATCCAGCGTGCAGGAGGCACCGGAGGCTGCCTTTAGAAATTTTCGCCACTTTTTTATGGGAATCTGAATGGTCCCGTTACGGGAATTGACCTCTATCCGCTTTTGATCCGCGGAAAAAATCACTTTATACGCTTCACCCTCCTCTTTAATGATAAAATTCAGCGGCGCGATGTTGGGTGGCAAAAGAATATCGCGATAATCAGGATCAATCGTCGGCTGCTGCGATACTGTTCCATAATCTGGAATGGTAAAAGTGCAAGAAAGATGAATCAGCATGCCAAGGACCAGAACAAAGTGTTTTTTTATTTTCATACTAATAGAGGCTTTCTACTTTTCTTTGTTTCAGAGCGTCGTTTCTCTCTGCTCCTCCGGAAATAAGATAGTACCAGAACGTGTCGCCAAATTCCGGCTTTAAGAATTGCATTGCTTTTTGCGCGTCATATTTATTCTTCGCAATGATGCGGTTCAATTGCCTGAAATTATTGAGCACAAACACCTGCACCGGAAAATCGGCTATTAATTCACTTCCAATCCTTCTGGCGCCGCTTTGATACATAATGGCGGCTTCCTGTAGATGGCGCGGAATGGACGGATAATCAAACTCTTTGAACATCGAAAGATGGGCGGCAACATTTCCGAGTTTGCATTCTAATAAATAATAGGCCATCAAGTATTCAAAAGCCATCTTGTTATGATTATTTGACTCTAACAATGCCAACATATCGAGATTTGGACTCTTTGAATGCAGGAAAAAGTCTCGTTTCGCCATAAATTCTCTCTTTTCCCGAATAGCTGGGTCCGCCAACAATTTTTCTTCATTCAACAAAAAAGCATGCTGCTTTGCCCATGATTTATGAACAATACTTTTTTGCAGCAGATTGAGAAATTTTTCTGCCTTTGAAAACTGCCCATTTATCGCATTGGTCAGCACCAATCTTTTGAAAGCCCTCGGATCATAGCTGAATTTGGTGAGATACTCATAAGCCATGACCTGGGCAGCATTGATGTGCGCCAGATCAAAATAGAGATCACTGGCGATCATGGCAATTTGGCTGGCGATAATACGATCCAAAAAAAGACCATCCACCCCCACCGGGTGTTCAATGCAAAAAAGACTATCCAGCAAGCACCCGGCAAAGCACATCGCCCGATTGGTTTGAAACTCGACAATTCGATCGTAGGCGCTCACTCGTTTTGCCTCGGCCAACACCTTGTCCCACTGTGCAGTAGCGGCCAGCTCGCTTATATAGATTTTTCTCTTTTCATCGCGGTTCAAAGATAACAGCATAATCGAGCACAACACAAGAACAGCAAAGATATTAGTGATAATCGGTGCATATAAAAAGATAAAATTTGATTTTTCTGATCTCTTGAACTTTTTCGAGATGTTGATCTTTATTCGCCAGAGCAGTAGCAGCAATGGAACGGATAAAAACAGTGCAAAGAACTGCGGTGTAATTTTGAAAAGAATAGGCTCGTAATAAAATTTAGGCGGTATAATGTAAAGGAAAGCCTCTTTGAGTGAAATCTGAAAAATAAAGCGCGCGGAGATAAAAGCTGAAAGACAATAGGTCAGGAAAAAAAGTGCCGGCAACAAAAAGGAAATCAGGCTTGTGCGAGTGGAAAGATGAACGGCTAACACAATAATGACAAAAAACAGGCAAAACCATCCGCCTATTATCCAGTAGAGAACGGGCAATCCACATAACAAAGCAATCCGAATCACATTGCCACTGCGGCTGTAAAAAACTGCTGCCAAAAGGACTAGAAAAAATTTGAGTGCGACGACCAGAGGCATGTTGTAGTCATTGTACAGTAGAATTAAAAAGTACAGAGGAATCAATGTCACATAAAAAGCTGTCTTTTCTTGGAATAAAATTCTGATTTGTGCCTGAAACACAAGAACAATTCCCAAAAGGAGCGATGCCAACAACAGACTGCCGACGAAATTCTGATAGAAGAATTGGAAGAAAAACAGACTGAGCCCATCTGCCAAACCACCGGGATAAATGAGCAATCCAGATAAGAAATGAGTATCAAAATAAAAAGCAGGCTGAAACTGAAAATACAGCAACGAGGGCTTGGAAATAAATAAAAGGTATAAAAACAACAAAATATAGACAGCTGTAAAAAAAACAAGATGTGCTTTTTTATTAGACATTCAACCTCCTGCATCAGCCGTATTCACACTGTCTTACATTGCATAATGTTCGAATAATCTCAGAGGTATTTAGTCCTCAACACCAAGCCATATTTTTGCAGTTTGCAGAGAGTTAAAAACAATGATATCCTGAAAGTTCTCATGCGCCATTTTTTCATAATTTCTGGCTCGTTCAAACGATGGACCGGAACTCACGACAATCGCCAACTGGCTATTTTTGGTCACCTTGGGACTTGATCTCGCGAGATGTTTCAACTGCTGAAGTGATTCTTCAGTCAGGCGAGAGCTGGAAATACTCGTCAGGTCCAGCAATTGACGAAAGCCGGGTTGAATTCGTTCATCGGCAATTGTTTTTTTGACCACCTCTTCGAAATCCGGAACATCCAGAACACCAGTGGCGGTAAAATAAACAAAAGTTCCATTTGCACTCACATCGTAGGTTATTGGCATTAAAGTACCCCCGTACTATTATTTTCAAATCAACGACAATAAATATATTCAGCTACATGACGCACAATATGGTGCATCCCGGGAGAGAGCAGAGCAACGAGCGTGGGCATGACGTGTAATTATATTAAATAATTTGGACTATGTCAACATCAAAAACTGCGAAAAGGTAAAACATCGTATAGTGTAAGCATTCTAAACTAAACTGCCATTCGAGAAATGAAGTTGAATTGAAAAATAGAAATCATTATATTACTTTATAGATATTGATGAGCTATTTGTTTAGAATGATCCTGTCAGAGAGGTCAAATATTTCCATCCAGATCGTGTGGTTCGAGATCACAATCTCGATGCTGCCAATAAAATTGTGCCCCAGATAAAAGCATCCTAAATCTATAAGGTTAAACAAACGGAGTGTATTATGAAAAAAGTTCTCAAAATGTTGTTTTTCCCTGTCATCGGATTCCTCTCACTGTTCTGGTTTTTAATTCGCGTCATTCCCAA
>JAFGKD010000124.1 GCA_016928775.1 Candidatus Zhuqueibacterota bacterium
AAATTCAATAGACAAAAAGATAAAGCAATAAAAACAATCAGCTTTTTAATGTTTTTTCTGTGCTAATAGAGCAATCATTAAATTTTTTATTTGTTCCCAGATCGCAGTAACTTTTTCCCGCAGCTCCAATGAGCATTAGGGTGGGTCATTGATCCACCTTAATAATATAGCCAAGCGCGCTTCGTCGATCTGGAGATCGAAATCCCAATCACCCTCCAGACCTACGAGCGCGCGAGTATTGAGCCGTTGATGGAGTGGGAGTTACTGGAGAATTACAAGCGCAACCAGGCAAAAAGCTAAAATGGTTTGACTGTTCAAAGTAATCTATAATATTCCTTGCTACCGGGCACTTTTTAAGTTACCACGGATCATCCTGGCGCGGCTTTTGGCCGTAACCAAATTACAAGCCACGGATGCACACAGATGAGCACGGATTTTTCGGCTGTGTTTCATCCGTGAAAATCCGTGGCTTTAAAAAAGCGTCCGGCTGTGAATAATATTCTTTCATCAACTAACAAACAGGGAGGTTTGTCATGCAACCACTCATCAGCAGGCTTTTGCTTTTCTTTTTGGCCGGTTACGGGATTTACATTATTGTCGAATTGATTTTTAGCCGAAAATTTGTAAAATTTATTATAGAGGCCGTGGTCCTTTTGGTCATTTTTCTTGTTTTACGAATAACGACAGGTTTCCCGACGCCAAGAGTCTCGTTCGGCAGTGTGACGCCACATGTCGCCATTATTTTAATGTTTCTGTTTTCGATTTTGGGGATGCTGGACAATTACCTGAAATTTTGCGCAAAAAGGACGAACAAATTGCCGGCTTGCAAGCGGAGATTCAGGCACTTAAAACAGCGGTTTCAGTTGAAAAGAGCGAACACTATACAGCATCGTTCGCCGCGCTCGCGTTGCTTATCATTTTGATGAAAAATTTACCCGTGTTGTTTTTGATTTGGCGCGTGCAGTTGAGGTTGATATCAAGATTGAGGAGAATTATCTCATTCTTCAAGCGAAATAAGCCAGCTAAATCGATATATTTTTCCCTCTGCAGGCTCCATGAAATGATCTACAAGGAGATCCTCAAAGGCATAATTCTCTTGAGAATGACTAAAAATCTCTGTATATTTTCGCTCACGTTAATAAAGAATATAACTGATCTTTTCACCATGTTCAAATAATGAAACATCACATTCCAAACCTGTTAACCATTTTTCGAATTATTATTACTCCATTTTTCATCTACTCTTTTTTTCAGCCGGGATTATCCTGGCGGATTATCATGCTTTTTGTTTTCGTTTTTAGTACTTTGACCGACAAAGTTGATGGTTTTCTCGCAAGAAAATACGGCTGGGAAAGTGCACTTGGCAAATTTCTCGATCCGTTGGCCGATAAAGTGCTCATTACCTCAGCCTTCATCTGTTTGATCTTTATCGATTATATTGATATCTGGATGGTCGCAGTTATCGTTGTCCGCGATCTTGCGGTCACCTGGCTGCGTTCGTACGGACAAAAAATCGCCAAGCCGGTAAAAACCCTGGAAATCGCTCGCTGGAAGACCGGCGTGCAAACGGTCGTTCTCTACATCGCTTTTGCCTATTTGATCATAAAAAGTCTGCTTGAACGTTATGGCATTGAATCGATAATAATCACCCGAATAGATGAGTGGCGGCTGATATGGCTGTGCATGCTCATCGCTGCTCTTTTCACTTTTGTGACCGGCATCATCTACATTTACAAGAACAAGCATTTATTCCAGTCTGCACATTAATTTTTTAGGAGTTGTTTCTGAATGACAAAATATAAAATTCAAAATATTCGCGTTACTCCCAGGCTACCAAAAAAGTTGTCATATTTGCGCGAGCTTGCCTACAATCTGTACTGGAGCTGGGATCATAATTCCCGCACCCTCTTTCGACGACTCGATCCGGATTTATGGGAAGAAGTCAACCGGAATCCTGTGCTCATGCTTGGAAGTGTGAGTCAGGAACGACTCGAATATTTAGCGCAAAATGAAGGCTATCTTGCCGAAGTCACACGCGTCCAGGAGCGAATTGAAAACTATATGACGCGAAAATCATGGTACGAAGAAGAGTATGGCGACAGGAAAAATTTCAATATCGCCTATTTTTCGATGGAATATGGCCTGGGTGTCGGCCTGCCGATTTATTCCGGCGGTCTCGGGATTTTGGCTGGTGATCATCTCAAATCAGCCAGCGATCTCGGTTTGCCCTTTTTCGCGGTCGGGCTCGCCTACCAGAATGGTTTTTTCCAGCAATATCTCGCCGCTGATGGCTGGCAACAGGAGACCTATCCGGTGAATGACTTTTATAATCTGCCAATGCTGCTGGAAAAAGACGATAACGACCAGGCGATCACCGTTGAGATTGAATTTCCGGGCAGAGCAGTTACAGTGCAAATTTGGCGTGTTCAGGTGGGCAGAGTTCCGCTTTACCTGCTCGACGCCAATATCCCGCAAAACAGCGAAGCTGATCGCAAGCTGACAGCACAGCTTTACGGTGGTGATAACGAGATGCGCATTCAACAGGAGATCATTTTGGGCATTGGCGGCGTACGTACGCTCAAGGCACTCGGCGTTGAGCCAAACGTCTGCCACATGAATGAAGGTCATTCGGCATTTCTATCACTTGAGCGGGCCCGGCTTTTTATGAAATCGCACAAAGGGATCACATTTGCCGAAGCGAGAGAAGCGACGCGTTTTGGCAATGTATTCACAACTCATACGCCGGTGCCCGCCGGCATCGACGAGTTTGATCCTGGTCTGGTTGAGCACTATCTGGGGCTGTACTATACGATCCTCGGGGTATCCACGCCGGATTTTTTGCAGCTTGGCGGTGTGCATCTTCCGCAAACAAAGGGCAAATTTAATATGGCCATTTTTGCCATTAATATGGCGAACGGCTATAACGGTGTGAGTCGTTTACACGGACATGTTGCGCGCCACATGTGGAATTATTTATGGCCCGACATATCCGTACATGAAGTGCCTATTGGTCGTGTCACCAACGGTATTCATGTGCGAACCTGGCTATCTTCCGACATGTCGGAACTTTTTTCTCGCTATCTCGATCCAAATTGGTATCGCCATTCGGTCGATGAGTCGATGTGGGATAATATTGATCAAATTCCTGATGAAGAACTGTGGCGCACGCATGAACGTCGACGCGAACGTCTGGTCGCTTTTGCGCGTCGTCGATTAGCGAATCGGCTGAAAAAACTTGGTGCGCATCCGGGTGATGTCGAACGCGCCATCGAAGTACTCAAACCAGAGGTGCTAACGATCGGTTTTGCTCGACGATTTGCCGCTTATAAACGCGCCTATCTGTTTTTTCGAGATCAAGAGCGACTGAAAAAAATATTGAATCATCCCGAACATCCTGTTCAAATGATCATCGCCGGCAAAGCACATCCAGCGGATAAAATCGGCAAGGAAATTTTAAAGAATATAATGAGCATTATTGCCCAGGATGATTTTCGCGATAAAATTGTTTTTCTCGAAAATTATGACATGAAAGTTGCATCTTATATATTACAAGGCGTTGATATCTGGCTGAACAATCCGCGACGTCCGCGTGAGGCCAGTGGCACGAGTGGTATGAAGGCCAGCGCCAATGGTGTCCTCAACCTCAGTATCCTGGATGGCTGGTGGGATGAGGCCTACGAGATGAACAAAAATATTGGCTGGGCCATCGGCCGCGGCGAAGAAAAATTTACCTCGGAAGAAGAACAAGACGATATTGATTCCGCCGAGCTTTATCATATTCTGGAAACTGATGTTATCCCGACCTTTTATGATCGCGGCCGCAGCGGCATTCCGCGTGAGTGGCTTAAAATGATGAAAACCAATATGAAGACAGTTTGTCCATATTTTAATACCAACCGGATGGTGCGAAATTATTTGCATGATTTTTATTTTCCTGCCGCCGAAAACTGGGCACGCGTGAGCAACGACAGCGGCAAAGCCGCCAGGCAGTTGGTGAAATGGCGTGAGAATCTCAACAAAAACTGGGAAACGATTAAAATCCTGACCGTTCAAAACATGAATGCAGACACACTCAAAATTGGTGAACAGATCAAAGTGAGTGCCCAGGTCAAACTCGGCGCCATGAAGCCACAAGATGTTCAGGTTCAACTTTACCTGGGACGCGTCGACCAATTTGGTGATTTGCAAAATACCAAAGCACTCCCAATGATTTTAGAGTCGCCGGCGAAAGATGGCGTCTATACATTTTGTGTCACATTTGCCATGGATTCTACCGGGCAACATGGCTTTAGTGTTCGAGTTGTTCCCAATCATCCATTAAATGAAAATCCCATGAAGCTTGGGTTGATCAAATGGTACAGCGATGAGTCGTGATCTATGCAAAGTTTGGAACTGCATATGTTGTAGATTTGTAGCACAAATGAACAGGACATGACAGCGTGGGTGAACATCTGTTAATAGTCACAGTGATGACTCTTTTTATGTTTTTTTGGATTGAAATTTTTCAGACCTGGTACAAGAAATTTCTCTCCAAACGAGGTATGTCCGAAAAACGGGTACGCAGCATGTTGCGGATCCTGTGGGTCATTCTCGCACTCGTGTTTTGGTATACACTTTTGCACCGGGGCATGCCAACTGAATTTACTATTACCCACTTTAGTTATACGCTGTTTATTTTTTCGCTGTACGGTTTGCTTCGGTCTTTATATATAAAAGAAAAAAAATAGCTGTAGATATTTTTACACGGCTGTTGATTTTACTATTGGAAAACGCAGCCTTGACACCTTTTACCCAATCAAGAGGAATGAGTATGGATAGCGTTATCCTGCAGCCGTCCGGCTGGCTTGGAAAAGATTTCGTCTCGCAAGAATATCTTCCGGCTGGTAAGGACGAGTATTACCTGCGAAACACCCAAAACATCCATCTTGATTGCCAGTGGCGACATTTGCGAGCGAATGAGCTTGAGCGATTGGTCAAAAATAACAATTCATCGGACAATTGGGACGACATTTTGGTCACCGATCAATTCGATCCGGATCAAATTCAAAACACTGAATTTTTTGGCCTTGTGCGGATTGGCTGCGTCCAGAACAAGGTTCTCGAACACCATGATCTTAAACTGCCAATCGGCATCACCAACAGCAAGATTATCTCGTGCGATCTTGGGAAAAATGTTGCGATTCATAATGTGAGCTATCTGTCACATTACATCGTTGGAGACCAGTGCATTTTATTCAATATCAATGAAATGCACACAACAAATTATGCCAAGTTTGGTAATGGCGTCGTCAAACAAGGTGAGTCGGAAAAAGTTCGCGTCTGGCTTGACATTATGAATGAAACCGGATGTCGCCGAGTGATTCCTTTTGACGGCATGATCCCTGCAGATGCGTATCTGTGGGCAAAATACCGCGATGACGCCACGTTGCAGAAAAGATTACTAGATATAACGCAAAATCAATGTGATAGTCGGCGCGGATTTTATGGCACAGTCGGGGAACAATGCGTCATAAAGAACTCGCGAATTCTCAAAGATGTCAAAGTGGGTTCGTTTTGTTATATAAAAGGCGCCAACAAACTCAAAAATCTCACCATCAATTCCTCGCAAGCCGAACCGACGCAAATCGGCGAGGGCGTTGAGTTGGTGAACGGCATCATTGGCTATGGCTGTCACGCCTTTTATGGCGTCAAGGCTGTTCGTTTTATTTTGGGCGACAATTCGAGCCTCAAGTATGGCGCCCGGCTTATTAATTCCTTTTTAGGCGACAATTCAACCATCTCATGTTGTGAAGTGCTGAATAATTTGATTTTCCCGGCGCACGAACAGCACCATAACAATTCTTTTTTAATTGCCGCAGTGGTAAAGGGACAAAGCAATATGGCTGCCGGCGCGACGATAGGCTCCAATCACAATAGTCGGGCAAATGATAATGAATTACAAGCCGGTCGCGGATTCTGGCCCGGACTCTGCACCAGTATCAAACACTCCTGTCGTTTTGCTTCTTTTATCCTGCTATCAAAAGCCGATTATCCGGCGGAACTTGATGTGCCACTGCCATTCTCTTTGTTGAACAACAATGTCGCGAAAAACCAGCTTGAAGTGATGCCGGCGTATTGGTGGCTATACAATATGTATGCCCTGGCAAGAAATGCCTGGAAATTTACCGCCCGTGACAAAAGAGCTCGAAAGATACAACACATCGAGTTTGATGCGCTGGCCCCGGATACTGTCGAAGAAATCTTTTTTGCCAGACAACTGATCGAGAAATGGACCGCAAAAGCTTTTCTGCTCCGCAATGGTGAAAGTGCGAAAAATCAAAGCGAGGATGACCTTGTGCAATTAGGGCGTCGGATTCTCAATGGTGCTGAATCGACTCCCAATAATCTGGAAATTCTTGGGGAACATATCGAGCGATCCAGACGCAAAGTTGTCCTCTTGAAAGCGTTTGCGGGCTACAAGGCATACGGCGATATGCTGCATTATTACGCAATGAAAAATATTTTGCAATATATAAAAAACAATAAAGGTGCGAGCCTGGAAAAAATGAATCAGGAATTTGCTCGCGAACGCGAGCGCCTGTGGGTGAATCTTGGCGGACAGCTTGTTCTCAATTCTGATGTGGAGCAGTTGCGACGCGATATTGATGATGGCACATTAGCGACGTGGAATGATATTCATGCTCGATATGATGCCCTTTGGCGAAGCTATCCGCTGCAAAAACAACAGCACGCTTTCGCAACCCTGCTGCACCTGACCGAAAGCAACACACTCTCCAGGAAGCAGTGGCACGATGCACTGGACAAAGCCGTAAAAATTCAGGAGTATATAAACAAGCGTGTCTTCGAATCCAGAAAAAAAGACTATGAGAATCCATTTCGGCAAGCGACATTTCGAAACAAGGAGGAGATGTTGGCCTCGGTCGGCACAATCGACGATAACGCGTTCATCAGTCAGGTAGAGGCTGAAACAGATGATTTCAGAACACTGGTAGAGAACGTGAAACAAAACGAGCTCCAAGAAATCAAGTGGAGAGAGAATTATGAACCTGAATGAAAAAAAATATGCACAATTTGCCCTGGTGCAGGAGATGATGGACGCTGTCGAGGTGGTGCGTTTTTTTAATCCAAAGCAAACGCACAGCGTCGCGGCAGAGATCAACAAAGTCGGGCGATTGCTTTTATCAGGCGAGGGATCAAGTCGCCTTTTCCCGGCGAAAAATCTCATACGACAAGCCCTGAAAATTGGCACTGATATGTGCATCGTCACCGATGGCTCGCATCAAGCAGCGCAATATAATCTTGAAAAATTCGCCGTATTTTGCGCCTCAAACTCGGGACGTACGAAAGAGACTGTTCTCCTGGCAAAAAAAATCGCGGCGCTTGGCAATCCTCACCGCTACGCTTTGACAGCAAACCGAGACACCTTGCTGGAAAAAGAATGTGTCAAGACTTTTGTGCTGCAGTGCGGGTGGGAGCGGGCTGTTGCCGCGACAAAAAGTGTTGTGGAACAGGCGCTGTTTTATCAATCCATCCTTTGGCATCTGACCGGAGAAGACGGTGAAACCAAACTGCCGGAATTGGCATCCTGCATTCAGCAAGCATTGACCATGAACATTGATCCCGACATCATTAAAACAGCGATCCAGGCATCGACCATATATTTTGCCGGCTATAATGACGGTGTTGCGGAAGAACTGACGTTAAAGACTAACGAAATTACCCGCCGTAAATCTGATTTTTTAGAGGGAACGTATGCAGTGCATGGCATTGAGGAAGTTATGGAGGCGAACGATATTGTTTTCATTATTGATCCCATTGATGATGAGATCGAAAAACTCCAGCAGGTCCTGGGCGAGGGTGTCGGCCTGAAACTTTTTGCCATAGCAGACCGTGACACGCCGCTGCCAACGCTACGAGTACCCGGGGCGGGTGAGTTAACCCCTTTCGTCTACTTGTGCGCAGGCTGGAATCTCCTGGTGGACATTGGGCTGGCGCTCGGTATCGATCTGGACAAGCCGGAACGGGCGCGCAAGGTGGGCAATGAGTTTGTGCAGGAAAAGATAAAAATATAAATTGCTGGAGAAAATCGTGACAAAAGAAGAAATAAAGAATGCGCTTCGTGCCGCCATCAAAAAAGGCTATCACCCCTGCTACGACCTCGAGTCAGAGGAAGAACATGCCGTGCACTGGATGGCGCTGACTATGCAGGAATTTCAACAGGTATGGCATGAAACGAAACGCGAGATGGAGGATGAAAAGAAAAAAGAACATCCATTCAAAGACCTCGATGAAATTGTTTTAGAAGCTTTAAAACTCCATTCGTCGTATGATTTGCCAATCCTTGATTTTGGCACACGATCGCGCCGGCTTGTTGTGGCAAGTGGGAACGCATTACCTACGGGTCGCATCTTTTTCAAAGAAGAAGACGCCATTTTTGCCAATGAAGACCAATACAAATCAGTGCTTCAAAACATTCAAACCGACGGCGCTGTCGTCATTTCAGCTTCAGGCAGCAAACATGCACCCATCATCATTCAAGACCTTTTGGATGCCGGTTTGGACATTTATTTGCTCACCTGCGCAGCGGATTCGCCAGCCGCTGTTTTGTTGCCAAAAGACCATGTTTATGTCACCAAACAAATCAAGGACGAACCCATAACCTACAACACATCAACCTATTTGGGCATGATCCTGGCGAAGACAAAGGAAGATCCGCAAAAAATTATGCACTTTATCATCAATGTCGTCGAACCGCGACTCATCAACATGGCATGCTTTGATGCTTTTTACCTTATGATTCGATCCGAGTTCAACGAGTTGCGAGAGATGTTTGTCACAAAATTTGATGAACTTTTTGGGCCAAAAGTCACTGGTCGGTGCTATACACTTGACCAAACGTTGCATGCAAAAACCGTGGTGACATCGGAAAGCGAGTTGTTCATCAGTTTTGGCCTAAAAAATGAATTGTTTGGGCATGAAAATTCCAGATTGAATATACCGCTATTTGACGGTGCTGGTCCTGCAGCAATGATTGCCATTACATATTATGTGATTGGCAAAATTCAAAAACACTTTGAACCATGGTTTAAAACAAGTGCCGAGGCGTATAAAAAGCTGCAGCCAGAGTTGTTCAAGATTGTCGGGAAAAAAGTGCAAGACTTTATCGTTTACAAACCTCAGTCCAGCTAACAACAAAAAAGGCGACAAGAGTCGCCTTTTTTGTATTGGACATTACAGGACATAATCCCGAAAATCATTTAACGCCTTCATATAGTTGGCGCGTTCAAAAACAGCCGGTTCGGCGACTGATTTTTGGCTCATACTCCCTTTGAGGATGCCCAGTGATTCATACTCTTTTTCTTCAAGCCAAATCTCCATACCACGCAAAACCGTCTTCAGATAGTCCGGACCATTTTTTAGCAAAGCGGCGCACATTTGCGCGACATCGGCGCCGGCGGCGATCATCTTGAGCGCATCCATGGCCGTATGAACACCGGTTGTGCCGGCCAGGCTGGCATTGATCCTGCCATACAAAATAGCTACCCAGCGCAGCGGCAATCGTAAATCATTTGACGTACTGAGCACGACGCCGGGTGTCACCTCGAGATTTTCCAGGTCGAGGTCCGGTTGATAAAAACGGTTGAACAGCACCAGTGCATCGGCGCCATCATCGTCCAGCTCTTTTGCCATACGCGCTATTGAGCTGAAAAACGGGCTCAATTTGAGGGCCACCGGAATGCTGACATTTGATTTGACCGCATTCAGGATAACGCGATATTGATTTTCGACCTGCCGGCTTTCCTGGTTGGCGTCCGTTGCCAAAAAGTAGACATTCAGCTCGAGAGCATCGGCGCCAGCTTCCTGCATCTTTTTGGAAAAATTTATCCAGCCGCCACTCGACACACCATTCAGGCTGGCGATAATCGGAATATTTGTCGCTTCCTTGGCGTGCCGGATGTGCTCGAGATATTCATCCGGCCCCATATTATAGTCATCATGCTCGGGAAAATAGTCCAGGGCTTCGGCAAAACTGTCGGTGCCACGATCCAAAAAATAGGCGAGCTCTTCCTGCTCAAAGGTTAGCTGCTCTTCGAACAGCGAGTACAAGACAATAGCCGATGCCCCGGCGTCCTCCAGTTTTTTAATGCCGTCCAAATTTTTCGACAAAGGAGAAGCGGATGGCACTATCGGGTTTTTGAGTTTCAAGCCCATATAGTTCGTTGTCATATCCATAATGAGTGTCCCCATTATTTAAATTTACACATGAAATACGGCGCAGTTTATGCGCCGCATGTTGTTCTCTGTTAATTATTCTTCATCAGCAAAGTTCATATTGGCCCATTGCTCATACAATTTCCAGCGCGTTTTAACCTCGGCTTGCGCCTTGTTGATCAACATTTTCGCGCGTTCAGGTTTCGATTTGGTCAGCATCTTGAAACGCGTCTCGCCATAGGCGAAATCCTCAAATTTGATGCTCGGCGCTTTCGAATCCAGTTTGAGCGGATTTTGACCTTGTTCTGCCAAAATCGGATTATAGCGAAAGAGTGGAAAGTGACCGCATTCCACCGCTTTCTTTTGCTCCTCCAGTCCCTTGGCCATATTGATGCCATGCGCAATGCAGTGCGAATAGGCGATGATAATACTCGGGCCATCGTATGCATCGGCCTCTAACATGGCGCGCACAACGCCGATATCACTGTATCCCATGGCGACGCGAGCGACATAGATATTGCCGTAGGTCATAAAGATCATACCCATGTCTTTTTTGGGCAGTGGCTTGCCGCCTGCCGCGAATTTGGCAACAGCGCCGAGTGGCGTGGATTTTGACATCTGTCCACCGGTGTTCGAGTACACCTCTGTATCCAGAACAAGGACGTTGACATTGCGGCCAGAGGCAAGAACATGATCCAGGCCACCATACCCAATATCGTACGCCCAGCCGTCGCCACCGAGTACCCAGACACTCTTTTTCACAAGATAATCGGCGACGGAAAGCAGTTGTTTCGCCTCTTGTGATTTATTATTGGCGAGTTTGTCCTTTAACCGGGCAACACGCTCGCGTTGATCGTATAGACCGGCTTCGGTCGATTGATCGGCTTCCAAAAGACCTCTGACAAGCTCATCGCCCAAATCAGAGGCTAACTGTGTGACCAACTCTTTGGCGAATTCATTAAACTTGTCAAAAGTCAAACGATACCCCATGCCAAACTCGGCGTTATCTTCGAACAAAGAGTTTGACCAGGTGGGTCCCCGACCGTTATTATCTTTGGTATATGGAAAAGTCGGCAGATTGCCACCGTAGATGGATGAACAGCCGGTCGCATTGGCGATGATCATGCGGTCGCCGAACAATTGCGATAACAATTTGACGTATGGTGTCTCTCCGCAACCGGCACACGCGCCGGAATATTCGAATAATGGCCGCAGGAATTGTGAGCCTTTCACACTATGCACCTTGACTTCACGACGATCCATATCGGGTATCTCGTTCAGGAAAAACCGGTAATTTTCGCGTTCCTGAAGACGTATGGGAGGCTGCGGCACCATATTGATGGCTTTTTTGCCGACCTCTTTTTTATTCTTTGCCGGGCATGCTTCGACACAGAGTGTGCAGCCGGTGCAATCCTCCGGCGCCACCTGGATGGTGTACTTGCTGCCTTCCGGGAAATCGCGACCGCGCGCATCCGTTGATTTAAAGGTCGCCGGTGCTCTATCCAGCAAAGATGGGTCGTACACTTTGTGCCGAATGGCGGCATGCGGACAAACCATAACACATTTGCCGCACTGAATACAGACCTCCGGGTCCCATTCCGGGATTTCCAGGGCAATGTTTCGTTTTTCATATTGGGTCGTCGCAGTATCAAATGTGCCATCCTCGGTGAATGCACTGACCGGAATTTCATCGCCTTTTCGCAAGGCGATCTTGGCGACAACATTCGTCACAAATTCCGGCGAATCTGGCGGAACAATAGGTGGCATCTCCATTGTGCTGGTGACATGGCCCGGCACTTTGACCTCATGCAGATGCGCAAGCGTTTGATCGACCGCATTAAAGTTCATTTGCACGATACGGTCACCTTTTTTTCCATAGGTTTTTTTAATCGTGTCTTTGATGTATGCTATCGCTTCATCTTTGGGCAGAACGCCGGAGATCGCAAAGAAACAGGTCTGCATAATCGTATTGATTCGTACTCCCATGCCGGTTTTTTTTCCTACGTCGTACGCATCAATAACGTAAAATTTGATATTCTTTTTGATGATTTCTTCCTGATAAGCTTTTGGCAGAGCATCCCAGGCTTCTTCGGGTTTTGACAAGGTGTTCAGCAGAAATGTTGCGCCGTCCACAGCTTTCTCAAGGACATTGAACTTTTCGAGCAAAAACTGCTGGTGACACGCGATAAAATTGGCTTTGGTGATGAGATAGGTGGAATGAATTTCACGCGGACCAAAGCGCAAATGTGATACCGTCACAGCACCAGCTTTTTTCGAGTCGTATTCAAAATAGCCCTGCGCGTAGTATTCGGTTTCTTCACCAATGATTTTGATCGAGTTTTTATTGGCGCCAACCGTGCCGTCCGAACCCAGGCCGTAAAACATGGAGCGGTTCACATCATCCGCTTCGGTCGACATGTCGGGATCCCACGGAAGGCTGGTGCCGGTGACATCATCGTGAATGCCGACGGTAAAGTGATTTTTCGGCTTTTCTTGCGTCAGGTTGTCAAAGACCGAAATGACCATAGCCGGCGTGAACTCTTTCGAGGACAAACCGTATCGCCCGCCGACAACTTTGGGCCAGCGGTCAAAAGAACACCAGTTATTCTCCATGCCCTCGCCAATAGCATTACGGACATCCAGGTACAGCGGTTCGCCAATGGCACCCGGCTCCTTGGTTCGATCCAGCGTCGCGATGACTTTCACGCTCGGCGGGATGGCTTTGGCAAAACGCTCGACCGAAAAAGGACGATAAAGACGAACTTTGATCATACCAACTTTTTCACCCTTGTCGACCAGATATTCAACAGCTTCCTGAGCAGCTTCAGCACCCGAGCCCATGAGGATGATGATGCGTTCAGCGTCCGGTGCCCCCACGTAATCGAATAAATGATAACTACGGCCAACAACATCGGCAAATTTGTCCATTGCGTTTTGAACGATATCCGCAGCTTTTGCGTAGTAAGGATTAATCGTTTCGCGTGCCTGAAAAAAGATGTCCGGATTCTGGGCTGTGCCACGAAGTTTTGGACGATCCGGTGACAAACCACGCTGACGATGAGCAAGCACCAGATCGTTATCAATCATCGCTCTCATATCATCCATGGTCAATTCTTCAATTCGTTGCACCTCATGTGATGAGCGAAAGCCGTCAAAAAAATGAATAAAAGGAACTCGAGCTTCCAGCGAGGCGGCAGTGGCGATGAGGGCGAAATCCATGATCTCCTGAATCGAGTTGGATGCCAAAAGGCCCCATCCGGTTGAACGCACAGCCATCACATCACTATGATCGCCAAAGATGGACAATGCGTGCGTGGCCACGGTTCGCGCCGAAACATGAAAAACTGTCGGCGTGAGCTCGCCGGCGATTTTGAACATATTGGGAATCATCAATAACAAACCCTGGGAAGCGGTAAAAGTTGTCGTCAAGGCACCGGTTTGCAAAGCGCCATGGGCAGCGCCGGATGCGCCACCTTCACTTTGCATCTCGACAACTTGCGGGATCGTGCCCCAAATATTTTTCTGACCGAGTGCCGAATAAGCATCGGCCCATTCACCCATCGATGAGGACGGGGTAATGGGGTAAATCGCGATCACCTCATTCACCTTGTGGGCGACATAGGCGGCAGCTTCGTTGCCGTCTATGGTGACCATTTTTCTTGACATTACAATCCTCCGAATATTTATAGCTTTAATCAGATATACGTCTTTTAACGGAATTATATGGGGTAAATAAACTTCATCACAAAGGTGGTGTGAGAGGTTTATATTATACAGCGCCCAACTTAACAAAAATTCCACAGAATTGCAAGGTCTTTCAGAAATGGAGTCGGTTCAATTCATGTAAAATAATGTATGCTCACTGTTGGATCAATGCCAGAGTACACAGACGCTGTTGAAAAATGAAAAACTCCCTACCTTCAACGCGATTGCATTTGACGCGGTTGGGCGAATAATTTGAATCCTTTGTTCTGTCGACCCATCTCATTTACAATATAAAACCAAAATGTAAATAAAGGTATTGACAATGAATTTAAAAGTTAAATTTCCGGGTGGTTTGGCAGTGAATGCCGAATATGGCCCTTTTAATATACCAACCAATCAGGATGGTACAGCGCCGCCGCCATTTGCATTATTTCTGGCATCGATTGGCACCTGCGCAGGTATTTATGTGCTTGGATTTTGTCAGCAGCGCGGTTTGCCGATGGACGGCCTCGAGATCAATCAAATTATGGAGACGGATCCAATTACCCGCATGATAAAAAAAATTAAACTCGACATACACATGCCCGCCGGTTTTCCGGAGAAATATAAAGAAGCGATCATTCGATCAGCCGACCAGTGTGCGGTGAAAAAACATATGGTATCACCGCCGGAATTTGAAATCAATACGATTATTCCTTCCTAACCTGTCTCCGATCAGGCTCCATTTATCTGGTGGAGCCCCATTGCTTCAAGACAGTTGTCGGTCTGGAGGTACAAAAAATTAAAATAAAAAACTCTCAAATCCATAAGGACTTTGTTTATTTGCTTGTATCAATAAATCTTTATCCACATCAAAAAGATCCGTGTAATCCATAGACCAATGTCCGCGGATTGCACGAATTTACACGGATTAAAAATCATTTTCAAATCATATTGATCCGGATAATCCGTGACATCTTGACTTTTTAGCAAGATTTTGATATAAATACTTTACAACAAAGCTGCGGCAATCCGTGTCATCCGTGTAATCAGCGGACCATTTTGGTTGCGGCCCTTGACCGCGCTGGGAAAATCTGTGGCTCATAAACTTTGCAAAAAACAGTTTTGTTACTTTGTTGTACGGATACAATCGCCCATGATATGCATCTGGGCGTAGTACAAAGCATAAGACAGTAAAAATTTTCTGTCTTTTTTCCATTATTTTTTTATATTATACCCAGCAGGTAATGAATCAAATAGTTGTTTTTACTATCTAATAAATAAAACCTGAACATGAAAAAATGGAGGATACAGCATCATGATTTCGCAAGCAATGGAAAAAGCCATCAACACTCAGATTAATAAAGAGCTCTACTCAGCCTATTACTACGCCGCCATGGCAGCCTATCTGGACAACGAAGGATTTGAAGGCATGGCTAACTTTATGAAAGCACAAGCCCATGAAGAAACCGAGCATGCGCAAAAATTTTATGACTATATAAACGAGCAAGGCGGTCGCGTGATCCTGGGCGCCATCGATCAGCCTCCTGTCGATTATGATAGCCCCAAACAGATTTTTGAATTGGCTTTGAAACATGAAAAATACGTCACGAGTCTCATCCATGAGCTGGTCACCCTGGCGCTCGAAGAAAAAGACTATGCGACCAAAGCCTTCCTGGATTGGTTTGTCACCGAGCAGGTGGAAGAAGAAGCAACGATGGAAAGCATTTTGAATAAATTTAAAATCATCGGCGATAGCGGTCATGCTCTATATATGCTCGACGCCAAATTAGGAGAGCGTGCACCGGCGACCGCGGCAGAAGATGATGATTAAGCAAATCGCTTGCTATATTTTACTTGAAATTAACCCAATTTTATAGTATATATAATAAAGTATCGAGTGAGATATAATCACTGCCATCAAAGTAACTTGTTCGACAAGCTTTTGTTCAGTTTTACGATTCGGAGAAATCTTTTGAACCGTACCCAAAATCAAAGACAACATAAAAGTTGGGGGAAATATTAGGTGGCAGATTTCATGCAAAAAACAAAGGATTTTGAAGCTATCGCTTTTCAATTCATGGATTCGCTCTATAGCACGGCTCTGCGATTCACACGAAACACTGAAGAGGCTGAAGACCTCGTTCAGGATACATATTTGCGGGCTTATCGATTTTTCGACAAGTTTCAAGAGGGAACCAATTTTAAAGCGTGGATTTTTAAAATCCTGACAAATACGTTCATCAACAAGTACCGGAAAAAGGCACGCACACCCCAGCAGGTACAACTTGATAAAGTTGCCTATGGCCTGGAGAATGAAGAGCCTCCGGAACATGTTGGCGAATGGACTGGTTTTGATGAATCCAAATACGACGAGTTATTTGACGATGATATCACCTCGGCATTATCGCAACTTTCGGAAGAATTCCGAATGGTTGTTCTGCTGGCAGATATCGAGGGCTTTTCTTACAAAGAAATTGCCGAAATTATCGGAAGACCAAGCGGAACAGTGATGAGTCGTCTGTTTCGAGGACGACGCATGCTGCAACGCATTTTGGACAAATACGCTCGTCGGGAAGGATATATCAGCCAGACAGTTTGAAAGCGTTATTCTCCTGTTCGATGTAAAAAGCCTCGGTTTCCAATCGAGGCTTTTTTATTGAATTCAATATACAGTCATCAAAATGCAATCGCGGCATCAATTTCAAAGAGAAGGTCCACACGGCACACATCGGCCACCATAAAAACAGCGGGCAAATCAGTCACATCAAGCTCGTTCGCCACGTCCCAATAGAGATCAATATCTCGCTCATCTTTGAGAAAAACCGTAGCTTCATTTATATCCTGCAAACTGGCTCCTTCCTTTTCAATCAGGGCCTTGACCACACTGAACGTCTTGCGTATTTGCGCACGCATATCGTCGATGTGAACAGTTTTGCCGTGCTCATCTATTGAAGCGGTTCCCGAGAGCAGAATGTGAGTAACATCTGCCTCTTTTAATGTCACAGCACGGGAGAAAGCCGAGCCATAGCGATAAGGGGACATTTGCTGCACACCCGTCGTTTGCGCGATGCTGATATTTTTTGAATTCGGGGCCACAGCAAAGACATCCATCACGCTGACGGCACCCAATGGATTTTCGCCTAAAATACCGGTGCTCGCCGGCAAGTAGATTTGTTCCGCTTCCCGATTCTCCTTTTCTGACAAGCCCAGGAGGCCAAACTCGGTGAAACGGGCATTTCGAGCACGATTAAACTCGCCATACCAATCGAGTATCCTGGACAAATAAATCCAGGTGCGCAAAACATTTTTAAAGCTCAATCCCTCCTTCTTCAAGATTTCCTGGGCTCGGTCAAACATATCACACGCCTGATGGTAGCGATCTGAGCCGGCGTTGCTCCCATAAATATTTTGCAGCATTCGAAAAGAGGCACCATTACGCGTCCATCCTCGGCCCACAGCTCTATCTTGCTCAAAAATAGTCCAAATTTTATCAGAGCTGTGTTCGGGCTTGTAGGCGCGCAACTGAATGCCAGCCAGTCCCCGCCCTGCAACGGGATTCCCCTGAATAAATGTATAGGGTGACGCCCCAGGAAGACCAAGTGATCCCAAAACTTGCTCGCGCGCCATGAGTATACTCTGTTCAAACTCCAGACTGGCGAAAATACGCTCGTGCACAATCTGAAAGCCACTGTCTTGTAAAAGGTTCATCAATTCGCGATAAATGTGCTCGGTTAATAAAGAGACATCAATCGCACAGTCGGTTACCGTGGCCGAGATATAGGCCTGGTTGCCTCCCAATAGAGTTGAATAAACTTTAAAATATTGATACGACCGAACTATCCTGTTGTTCATGCGTGCACCTGTTCTCCTCTCTGTCGTCGCGTCAGTATTATCCCTGGGGTCGTGCCTGATAAAGTGCATCGATTTCCTCATCATCCCGTTTTTGTCGTGGCGTAACGCGTGGGTCGAGTGTAGCCTGCCGAATTTTTTTATTATCATAGGCAACCCGGTAAAGTTCATGCGGCTGCACATCAATGGGGCCACTGACCAATTCCGGTACGTTATAGTTTATGATAAATGTCGAATAGAATTGTGGATCTTTTTGCGGCAGTAGAAAGGGCTTGTGCACCGTGCCGCTTTCGTCAACGTAGGCGAAAAAAGGCCGGCCAAGCAAGCCATCACGTCTTTTGCTGGTGAACACAAACCATTTGCTATTGCTGGACCAGCTATGAAAACTTTCGCATTCTTCACTGTTTATTGCCAGTCGGTGATACTCACCGCTCTCTATCTCCAATAAATAGAGATCACCGTGATGGTGATAGACAGGGAAACTGCCGTATTCGGCCATGGTGAACAGCACATATTTACCATCCGGTGATGGCCGTGGCATAACGGCGCTGAGCCCGGATTCTGCCGCCGAAACAACCGTCTCCAGCGCCCCCCATTCGTCCTTCTCCGGAAAATAAACAGCACGCATCAAATCATATCGAATCTGGTCATAGTCCAAATCATGCGACACGCCATCAATAAATGTCTCAAGCGGCGGGGCAGCACAAAAATATAAAAAGCGTCCGTCAGCAGACCAGGCTGGAAACGTCTCCATACGATTGCTGTGAGCAATTTGTGGTGCGGCGGAAATTTGATTCTTTTCAATATCATAAATGACCAGATCAGAGTCTCGGTCAAGAACATCCCGACTTTCACCGACAGAATGATAGAACATGGTCAGCGAATTGACAGAAAAGGCAATCCTTTTGCCATCAGGATGCCATGAAGGATAGGCTCCGCCCTTGTTAAAATCGGTTTTCAGGTTCACTTTGCGCCACTTTCCATCAACCGATAAAAGTGTCCCGGATCCTGGTCCCATGCGCATGTGGAAAACCATATCGTCGGGATCATTTCGATTAAAATTATGGCAATTCATACAATTGCCGTCGGTCAGCTTATTGACGATGATGGGTTTTTCCGCAAATGTCTCAAGATTTCGCTGATAGAGCCCCATTGTACTCCAATATTTAAAAGCCGGATTGATGAGCCGATAGGCAAGATGACTGTCAATATTTTCCGGCGCGACTTTATTGCTGATCGTGCGGAATTTTTTCCATTTTCCAGTCTTGCGAACAAAGATGGTGAAATAAATATTGTGATCTTTATTTTGCGCAACAAGTTTTTTCCACTTTTTTAATGGAAAAACAAAACGTCCTTTTCTGCTTTGAACAAAAAAAGAATCGCCGGCATCTCCGGATAACCGAACACCAAAACGATCACCCGATTCCTGAACCACAAAGTTAAGCGGCGCTATATTGGGAGGAAAAACAACATCACGATAATCCGGATCAATTTGGGCATAATCATCGACGGACTCCGCCTCCTTTTCGGGAATGTGAAATCCGCACGAGCAGATCGTGCAGACAAGCAGAATGACGCCACTATGCAGATATCTTGCAAGGGACATGAAACCTCCGATAAAACCTTAGCTTTCGCTCACTTTTTGATGAAATATCAAATAGTACCAATAAGTATCGGAAAAATTGACCGCCAGGGCCTTTTGGGCAGCGAGTCTGTTTTGTTGATTGGCTTCCAATGTTGATTGAAACGCTCGAAACCGCTGTATGGTTTCCGGCGCAATTCGATAATCTCGCAGTTGCACGTTGCTATCGCGCACTTGCGATACGTAAACCAAAAGCGCTTCCTGATAATGCCTTGGCAAAGGATTATCTTTCTCAAGCATTGCCACGAACTTTTGCAATTGTCGCGTGATGAGCAATGACGCCATTAAATAGTCAGCCGCAAATTTGTTATGCGGATTTTCCGCAACAAGATTTTGTAAATCCAAAACAGGATTCCTGACAAAGGAAAGAAAATCCGTTTTTATTAGATTATCCAGCAGCGGAGCTACAGTCGGGTCATCTTTTAAATCCTTGTCATCTTGAAGAAATTGTGCATAATACCGAGCCCAACTTTGCAAGGGAATCGTTTTCTTCAGCTTTTCCAGATAAAGCTGCGCAGCCGGCTTTTTTTCAACCATAAGATAGATCAGTGCCAATCTCTGCAGATTCCAACAGGTCTCGCCAGTGACGGATGCTGCTTCGTGCGCCCAATGCTTGGATTCATTAAAGTGCTGCAGATCAAAATAAAGATCGCTGCGAATAAGGGGCGTTGACAGGGCAACATCGTCCATCAAAAACAGACTATTGAGACCATAATTTTGTGGATATCGGAACATTTGTTCGCCAAGCTGTCCAGTGTGACATAATGCCCGATTGATCAGACATTCAACCTGCGGACTCGCGGGAAATGGTCTCCGGCACAGGTCAAGCAACTTGTGCCACTCACCGATTCGACTATAGTAGGTGAATTTCCAAAAGCTTTTTTGATTTGTCTGGAATGTTAAAGCCGGAATGCCGAAAAATATTGTGAGAGAGATCACAGCCGCTGCGCCACGCCACAACGGTTTTTGTGCTGGCGCAAAAGAAATCTTTTGTTTTGCGACAAATAGAAAAATCGCCATAATTAAAGGAGCGAGATAGATAAACACCATAAGCAGCTTTGGCTGGGCATGTGGAAAAGCCGGCAATGTGAAGGCGTGTTTCATTCGGATAACAAAAAGACCCGATCCCGACACAACGGGAAGCAATAGACTCAAAAGAACGACAAGGAGGGCTACACCGATCTGTCGTCTGATTGCGATTTCATAGAACAGGGCAAACAACGCAAAAAGTAATAGTCCCGATCCCGCGAAAAGATAAAAAAGAGGCATCCCGACAAGCAAAAAGGCCAATCGGAGCAGCCGACTTTTGATCAGCGTATACAGCAGCACAAAAAGGAGCGTGGCGAGCAAAACAAGGTCAATGATCAATGGGTGCTTGTAATTACAGTGTGATAGCAGAAGCACAGTTGCTGGCAAAAGAACGTAAAATGAAGCATCCATGCCGCTGGTGTTCTTTATGGTGAGTCGAAGTGAAACAATCAATAAAAAAAAGATGACCGCCATCATCAGTGAGCCAAGCCAGGGATAATAGAAAAACTGGGAAAGCAAGCTTGCGCTATACTCCAGCAGACCACCTGGCCATGTTGTAAATTCTCGAAAATAGAATTTATCGAAAAAAAAGACCGGTTCCTGGGCAGTGAAATACAGTATGGGTTCAATGAAATAGTAAAAATAGAAAAAAAGGCCGATCCCGCTAACGCAATAAAGCAGCCATAGTGCTCTATTGTTTTTCGCGGGCTGTGTTCGCAGACTCATTTTGCCTCTCCTCTTCCCAAGCCGCTCATGTAGCATCAATGTTAGTGATATCTTTTGCAGCACGAGTTATTATTTTCATCTTGTTCATTTTCACCTCAGCAACGCCATCGGCAATTGCAAAGTGGCGATCGCCCTGAATGGCCTGAATATCGACTCGTCCCTTCTGTAAAAGAAAAACGGATGAGATATGATTGACAAGAACGCCAAAGCGCCCGTTTACGCCAGGTGCGACAACATGCAATACATTATCGGAAAACAAAGTACCGGCAGGCGTTATAATATCCAATTTAAAGATTTTTTGTCTTGACATTTAACTCTTCTCAAATCCGCATTTTTCCGGCTTTATCAACCGCTTCCTCGATGGTGCCGACCATCCAAAAGGCCTGTTCGGGAAGCTCATCGTGCTTGCCGTCGATAATTTCCTTGAAGCCGCGAATCGAATCTTCCAAGCTCACATATCGACCTTCAAATGCAGTGAACTGCTGTGCGACAAAGAATGGCTGCGACAGGAAACGCTGAATACGACGCGCTCGATTGACCGTCAGTTTATCTTCTTCGGAGAGTTCCTCCATGCCGAGGATCGCGATGATATCCTGCAAATCTTTATACTTTTGCAAGATTTGCTGAACCTGTCGTGCGACGTTATAATGCTCCTGTCCGACGATCCTCGGATCCAGGATTCGAGATGTTGAATCCAGCGGATCAACCGCCGGATATATACTTTGCTCGGCCAATTGGCGTGACAGCACGGTCGTCGCATCGAGGTGAACAAAAGTTGTTGCCGGCGCCGGATCAGTCAAATCGTCCGCCGGCACATAGATAGCTTGTACTGAAGTGATCGAGCCCTTTTTCGTCGAGGTGATTCGTTCCTGTAGCTGTCCCATCTCCGTGGCCAGGTTGGGTTGATATCCCACAGCGGACGGCATACGCCCCAGAAGCGCGGAGACTTCAGAACCTGCCTGGGAGAAACGAAAAATATTATCAATAAACAGCAGCACGTCACGATTTTCGACATCGCGAAAATATTCGGCCAGGGTTAAAGCTGTCAAACCAACTCGCAGACGAGCGCCCGGTGGTTCATTCATCTGGCCAAACACCAGTGCCACTTTGGACTCTTCGAGATTCTCCATGTTGACGACGCCGGTTTCCTGGAACTCGCGGTAAAGATCATTCCCCTCGCGCGTTCGTTCACCCACACCGCCAAAAACGGAAAATCCGCCACGATAGATGGCGATATTATTGATGAGTTCCTGGATCAAAACCGTTTTGCCTACTCCGGCACCGCCAAACAGACCGGTTTTGCCGCCCCTGGCATATGGCTCTAATAAATCAATGACTTTGATGCCGGTCTCCAAAATTTCAGTTTTTGTCTCAAGTTCTTCAAGCGCCGGTGCATCCCGATGAATCGACCAGCGTTCGTCGGTTTTTATCTCTCCCAACTCGTCAATGGGATCACCCGTGATATTGAATATGCGACCCAGCGTTGCACGGCCTACCGGCACGCTAATGGGTTCGCCCATATCAAAAACCGGGTGGCCGCGTTTCAGGCCATCGGTCGAGTCCATGGCAATACAGCGCACGGTATTTTCACCCAGATGTTGTGCCACTTCCAGAACAAGACGGCTGCCGTCGTCACGATTGAGAAACACGCCGTTGCGCATATACGGCAATTGTCCGCCTTCAAAAATAACGTCAATAACAGGGCCAATGATTTGAGATATGGAGCCACTCTGTCCCATTAGCTTTTATATCCTTTCAGTGCTTCCGCGCCACCAACGATTTCAGTCAATTCAGTTGTGATTGCCGTCTGACGCGCTTTATTGTAATACAGTACCAGCTTTTTAATCATCTCATCCGCATTGTCCGAAGCTGTTTCCATCGCCGTCATTCGGGCACTCTGCTCCGCTGTGAACGATTCGAGCAATATGCGATACATATTGTGGTGCAAACTCATGGGAAGTATCTTGTTCAGAATATTGATCGGGTGCGGTTCAAAGACGGTCGTGACAGGTGCGGAATCAATTGGCCTCGCTGGAAGAATGGGAAGAAATTGCTGAAGACATACTGTTTGTTGTACGATCGTTGTAAAAGTATTATAAATGATATAAATGTGATCAAATCTTTTTTTATCAAACTGAATCATCAACGATTTTGCGATTTTAACAGCATCGTTATAGGACAGTTTGCTAAAAAAATCAATGTACTTGCCAGCCAAAGGAATTCCATGCCGCCGAAAATGATCATAGCCTTTTTTGCCAACAGCGACGAAGCTCTTTTCGGAATCAGAGGCTGAAAGCTTCTCTTCTGCCAGACGTATCAAGTTTGTGTTGTAGCTGCCGCACAAACCGCGGTCAGCTGTGATGAGGACATAACATACTCTTTTCGCCGGCTGGTGTGCGAAATAATCATGGTTTTTGGCTACCGGTTGCCTGGCTATGGTGCCGATAACACCGCCCAGCTCATCCGCAAAAGGACGAATAAACGCCAGTTGCTGTTGCGCTTTGCGCAGCTTGGCCGCAGCGACCATTTTCATCGCTTTGGTGATGTGCTTTGTGCTTTTGACACTATCGATACGTCGTTTTATTTCTCGAAGCGTAGCCATACTTTACTCGCTTGCAAGACTCTTTTTAAAAGATTCACATGCCATCTCGAGTTTATCGGCTAAAGCGTCGGTCAGCTCTTTTTTTCCGGCAATTTCTTTGAGAAGACTGGTGTGATGTGTATCGAGATAATCGTAAAATTGCTGTTCGATCCGGGAAACTTGATCGAGTGGTACATCATCCAGATAGCCATGCGTGCCCAGATAGATGCCAGCAACCTGCTTTTCCACGGCAAGCGGCGAATACTGCGGCTGTTTGAGCAGCTCAACCAGGCGTTGTCCACGACTCAGTTGTTGTTGGGTGGTTTTGTCGAGATCGGAGCCAAATTTGGCAAAAGCTTCCAGTTCGCGGTATTGTGCCAAATCGAGCCGCAAACTTCCGGCAACTTTGCGTATCGCCTTGATTTGTGCGCTGCCGCCAACGCGTGAAACTGACAAGCCTGCGTTGACCGCTGGACGAATGCCGCTGTAAAACAGATTGGGTTCAAGATAAATCTGACCATCGGTAATTGAAATCACATTTGTCGGGATATAGGCGGAAAAATCACCGGCCTGCGTTTCAATGATCGGAAGGGCCGTTAACGAACCACCGCCGAGGTCATCTGACAATTTTGCCGCGCGCTCGAGGAGACGCGAATGTAAATAAAACACATCGCCCGGATAAGCCTCACGACCAGGAGGACGACGCAGCAACAGCGACATCTGGCGATACGACCACGCGTGTTTGGAAAGATCATCATAAGCAATCACCGCATGCTTGCCATTATCGCGAAAATACTCTCCCATTGTGACACCGGCGTAAGGAGCGAGGTATTGCATCGAAGCCGGTGCATCTGCCGGCGCGGCAACAATGATGGTAAATTCCAGCGCACCATAATCTTTAAGAGTCTTTGCAACCTGGGCAACGGTGGATGCTTTTTGGCCTATGGCAACATAGATGCAAAAAACATCGGTTTTTTTCTGATTGATAAATGTATCGACAACCAGTGCTGTTTTGCCGATTTGCCGATCGCCGATGATCAGTTCGCGCTGGCCGCGGCCAATGGGAATCATTGCATCAATGGCTTTAATGCCGGTTTGCAGCGGCTCTTTCACCGGCTGACGTTGTACAACACCGAGAGCTTTGCGTTCGACATTTGCAGTTTTGGACGCTTTGATGGGACCTTTGCCATCCAGCGGGCGACCGAGAGGATCGACCACGCGACCCAGCAGCTCTTCACCTACCGGCACTTGAATGACGCGCCCGGTTCGCTTGACGACATCCCCTTCCTTGATCTTGCTGTCAGAACCCAAAAGAACACACCCGACACTATCCTCTTCCAGATTTAATGCCATGCCAAACACATCATTTTGAAACTCGACGAGCTCCATGGACATCACATTTTTCAGACCGTACACCCGCGCAATACCATCACCTACATTGAGCACATGTCCCGCTTCTTCGATGTGCACCTCATAGCCAAAATTTTTAATTTTATCTTTTAAAACCGAGGTGATTTCTTCAGGTTTAATTTCCATTGGTGATTCCTGTTTTTAGAGAGCAAGAGGCCGGCTTTTTTCCAGCGCGCTACCAGTTTCGAGCGACTGGCGCAATTCTTTAACTTTGCGCCGCAAGCTTGCATCGATAAAGGTGCCATCCATTTGTACAATCATACCGCCAAGAATATCAGCATTCTTTTTTACCACGACGTGTACATTTTTTTTTAGCCTGTCTGCAATCAATCTTTCCAGCCTCGTTTGTGTCTCTTCATCGAGATCAACGGCAGTTTCAACATAAACGACCAGACGATTTTGCTTTTTATCATACAACCGTTCAAATTCATCCAGGATTTGAAACAGCTCGGGTGTGCGTTTTTTGAGAACGAGTAGCTTTAAAAAGTTGAAAAACAACTCGTTTGTTTCTTCTTTCAACAGCTTGTTCAGGATATGAATCTTGTCTTTCGCCTCAACCTGGTATGAAAAAAACATGCTGCGGAATTGATCATGCCGTCGCATCAACCTGACAAAGTCATGCAGTGACAAATGAACGTGCACGAACTGCTCTGCTTCAACCGCGAGTTCAAAGAGTGCTTTGGCGTACCGTTTTGCGATGAGGACACTCAATTCAGTTGCTCGATTTTTTCCATTGCGGCGTGGATCATGGCATCATGTTCTTCTTTTGATAACTTTTGACGGATCAGCTTTTCGGTTGCCATCATGGATAACTCTATGGCAAGATCCCGCATATCGTGGATTGCCTTGTCACGGCTCAAGGAGATTTCGCGCTTGGCTCGTTCGATAAGTTTCTCCGCTTCTGCCTGGGCGTTATTGATGATATCTTCGCGCAGCGCCTCTGCGGACGAACGCGCCGCATGAATAATATCATGTGCCTCCTGGCGCGCCTGATCGATCTGTTTTTGACGTTCTTCAGCGATTTTCCTGGCGTCATCTTTGGCTCTCTCTGCGGCATCAAGCGATTCTTGAATGCGTAGCTCGCGCTCTTCCAGCATATGGAGGATCGGTTTCCAGCCAATCTTGTACAAAATGAACGCTAAAGCAACAAATGTGACGGCAGTCCAGACAATTGTCCCGCCTTCCGGCGTCATAAGGTCCATAATATTCTCGACCTGTTGCTATTTTATACTCAATAAAAAACACACAACAGCAGACAGCAGGGCAACACCCTCAATCATGGCGGCAGTGATAATGGTGACACCACGGATATCACCCGCTGCTTCAGGTTGGCGAGAAATGCCGCGCATGGCCATTGAAGCAAGCTTGCTGATACCATAAGCGGTGCCAAAGGTAACACCTGCCGCGCCAAAACCGGCTGCCAAAAATGCTAATGCTTGAGATTCCATTTTTCCTCCTGGATAATCTGTTCAGTTCTTAATGCTCTTCTGAAACTGATGCGCTGATAAAAACAGAAGAGAGCGTCGTAAATACATAAGCTTGAATAAAAGCGATGAGTATTTCGAGTAAACTCACAAAAATAATCAGAACAAGTGGAAACGGCACAAAAAGCCAGTTTTTAAAAATAAATATAAGACTCATGATCGCCAGGGTGGTGATATGGCCAGCAATCATATTTGCAAACAAACGAATCGCCAAAGCAACGTGCTTGGCAATCAGGCTGACAATTTCAACGGGAATCATGATGGGGATGATAAATACCGGCAATCCGGATGGTATCAAATGTTTGAGTGACTTGACAACACCGAATTTTCGCATACCTGCATAAAGGCCAACAATCAGAGTGAGAATCGCCATCGCAGCCGTGGTGCCAATATTACCGGTGGCAGTGGCACCGTAGGGAACGAGTCCCAACAAGTTGCAGAGTAAAATAAAGAAAAAAGCAGTTAAAAGGTAGGGAGCATATGCTCGTGCATCTCTGCCCAGATTGGCCAGGATAACATCTCGCCAGATATATTCAACCAAAGATTCCAGCGCATTCGCCCAACCGGTTGGCACAAGCTGTCTTTTGCGAAAGGCCAGACCAAAAGCCAGAATGAGCAGCGCTGATGCGATAAACATCATGATCACATGATTGGTGATGGATAAATCAATACCGGCAACTGTGGGCAGTGAAATCACCTTGTGCGCCAATATATGGTCCATAATATGCTCTGAACCACCAGCACCGTGTTCAGCGGCATGTTGCGTCATTTCAGGATGTTCGGAAAGGTGATTTATGGTGTCTTCCAAAAACATGGGACTATTTATCTTTAGATTTCCCTATTTCATTCAATACAATTCTCGCTTCAAAAAATTGAAAGATAACATAAAATAGTATAAACGACAAAACAAATCCTGCTATTGGAAGTCGGGTGAATCTGAAAACGAAGAACAGCGAAAGCAGAAAAAAGATGAATCGAATGGCCATTCCACCAAACAGTGCTCGATAAAAAATCGAGCTGGATTTGTGAAAGGCATGCCTCATTGTCATATAGGAAAATATAATATAGGCAAAACTGATAAAAAAACCGAATATGACAGTGACAGCCCACTGGGTCAATCCCAAAACAACCAACAGGATTATCCCTCCCAACAAAAGGCCCAGAATGGCAAAAAGGGCGTAAAGGGTGGGGCGTTCACTCTTCATCCTTTTTTTCCTCTTTTTGCTTCTGTCCCTTGTATGGGAATACAGCTCGATAAATATTGAGAAAACCGGATGTGGCCCCGAGAAGCAGGCCTAACAGCAAAAACAGTGGAAATGTTTTTAATTTTTCATCCGCAAAATATCCAACGCCAACACCCAGACCTACAGCTACGGCAAACTGGAGTCCGAGATCAAGATAAGCGCTGATCTTTGTTTCTTTTGATGAAGCCACGATTGCTCATCAAAATCCGTTCTAATTCTGATTGGGTGAATTATTCACGCTGAATGGCTTTGGTTTTTCTTTTGCTGCCTCGGCGCCATGCTTCATCGAGCAGCGACCGTCGAAAACAGCGCCTTCGTCAATGACAAGTCTGGCCGTTTTCATTTCACCGTGAAATTCGGATTTTGTTTCCAAAACGATTTTATCTTTTATCTTCGCGGTACCACTCAATTTTCCACCGACGATCAGCATCTTTGCGTCAACATTGCCGTTTATATGTCCTTCTTTGCCAACGATGAGAGTATCTGTGGTTGTGATATCGCCTGTAAACTTGCCATCAACTCGAAGCGTATGTTCAACATTCAGTTTGCCTTCAAAAACTGAACCTTTTCCAAGTATCGTGCTTAATTCACCGGTTTTTTCGTTTCCTTTCATAGCCCTTTTCCATTTAGGTTAGAGTTTCAAATATTCGAAAATGCCAGAATAAAATCTTTGGGATCATAGCAGACACCATCTTTCCAGATTTCAAAATGGAGATGTGGTGCGGAGCTGATGCCGGTGTTACCCAGCATGGCGATAGGTTCACCTTTTTTCACCAGGGAACCGCGCTCTAATAAACAACGTTGGTTATGACCATAATATGTATAAAAGCCATTTCCATGATAAATGATCATCAAATTGCCGAGATCATAGGTCCAGCCGGCAAAAATAACCACGCCATCAGCGGACGCCTTGACAATATCGCCCTTGTTGCCGGCGATATCAATGCCACGATGTTGTGAGGGACCATTAGCCGTGTCATATTCATAATCGGAGCTCAGGACGCCGTCAACCGGTAACAGTGTGGGAACGCTTTTCGCATAGTCATGCAGTGAGCTCTTTGACTTTTTGAGGATAAAATTATATCTGTCAAGCTCGGATTCCTCCCTTGGCATGCGCTGTTCGTCACGGCTATAGACCGGCAAAAAGTTCACTGTTCTGTCTTCGTCCGGCAAATATATTTCAGGGGATACGCGTTCGCCATTGAGGCTGCTCAGACCAAGGACATTTCTGATTCTATTTTGATCCTTTTCCAAAACCTCAAACTCGGCGGTGAGTTTATTGATCATGGTCATGTTTTCTTCCAACTTTTTATTCACCGTCGTCAATTTTTTATTTTTTTCGCGAATCCGGTAGTACTGCACATAAAAAACAATACCGCCGATAAAATGAACGAGGAGGATAACAGCCAGTATTTTTAGGAATCTGATGCTACGCATTGAAAGATCAAATGCTGTGGGTTCATCTTTATCATCAGGTATCAACAGCACCCGATACATATTTCTGTGTTTTCTTTTTTTCACTGTCATATTTTCATTCACCGAGAATAATATTCGTCAATCGATCCAAATCATCATCATCAAAATAGATGATTTCAATGGATCCGCCACTGGTTTTGGATTTTATTTTAACTTTTGTAGCCATTCGTTTTCGCAGTCGATCTTCAATGTCTGCAAAATAGGCGGAAGGATTTTTTTTCTCTGGCTCAATTTTGGGCTTTTTGTTTAACTTTTGCACCGCGTGTTCGACTTGTCGAACTGACAATTTTGATTTCAGTATTTTCTTCCACAGTTCAAGCTGATCTTCCACTCTATCGATGGCCAACAATGCGCGCGCGTGTCCCATGGACAGATCACCGCTTTGCGCACTCTCCTGAATAGGTCGTGGTAATTTTAAAAGGCGGAGAAAATTGGCAATAGTAGCCCGATCTTTGCCAACTTTTTGTGCCACTTGCTCCTGGGTCAGGTGGCATTCTTCGACAAGACGGCGATAGCTATTGGCTATATCAATGGGATTCAGGTCTTCGCGATGAATATTTTCAATGATGGACAGTTCCATCATCTCTTCATCGGAATCAACATCAATAATGTAGGCCGGTATTTCTTTGATGCCAAGATCACGTACACAGCGAAAACGTCGTTCGCCGGCAATGAGTTGAAAACTGCCTTCATGGCGACGCACAGTTATCGGCTGGACGACTCCCTTTTCCGCGATAGAGTTTGCCAGTTCTGCGAGTTTTTCAGCATCAAACGCCTCTCTCGGTTGAAACGGATTGGGCCTTATTCGATCGACGCGAATAAACTGTATGCTATCTTGCGGTCTCTGACTTTCAGCGGGTACATCAGGTATTAACGCCGACAGTCCCCTCCCGAGCGCTTTCCTGTTCGTCATTTCTTAAAATTTCCTCGGCCAAAGCCATGTAGTGTTCAGTTCCTTTGGACACGGCGTCATATAAAATAATCGGCTTGCCAAAGCTCGGAGCTTCACTCAAACGCACGTTTCGGGCAATGACCGAATTGAATACCCGGCCATCAAAGTATTTCCGCACATCTGCCGCGACCTGTTTTGAAAGATTGAGACGAGCATCATACATGGTCAACAACACCCCTTCAATTTCCAGCGTCTCATTGAGATGTTTTTGCACCAGCCGGATCGTATTCAGCAATTGCCCCAATCCTTCCAGAGCATAATATTCACATTGAATGGGCATCAGTACGGAATCGGAAGCTGTCAAAGCATTAATAGTCAGCAGGCCTAATGAGGGCGGACAATCAATGATAATATATTTAAACTGTTCTACAATATGCTCAAGCGCATGTGATAGTTTATATTCTCTGGAAATTGCGGAGACCAATTCCACCTCAGCTCCCACCAGGTTAATGGAGGATGGCAGCAGTTTTAAATAATGAAGCTCGGTATCCAGCAGGATATCTTGAACATTTTCTTCATTGATCAGGGCATCGTAGACCGTTTTTTCAAGCGTTCGCGAATCAATTCCCAGCCCGCTGCAACTATTGGCTTGCGGGTCCATATCCACAAGCAGCGTCGGATATTCAGCGACCGCCAAACAAGCCGCTAAATTAACCGCAGTTGTGGTTTTGCCAACACCACCTTTTTGATTTGCAATGGCTATAACTTTGCCCATCTCGGGGCATCCTCCTTTTAAAAAAGTCAAAATAATATAGCTTTTATGTGTTTCAAAATCAATAAAAAGTTTGGTCACCACAATCCTGTTTAGCCTTGACAATATTTTAAAAATCAGTTATTTTGAGGTATGACAAATCAAGGGGACGTGCGAACACTGAAACGGAAAGGCTGCTGCCATGTCATTTATGAATCGGATCATCGTTTTTTTCATGCCACTTGTGCCAAAGCCCATTGTCAGAATTTTTTCAAAAAGATATGTTGCCGGAGATACCCTGGAGGATGCCGTCAGAATTACCAGAGATCTCAATAACAAGAACATCATGGCAACTATGGATGTGCTCGGTGAGAGCACAACAAGAGAGGAGGAAACAGGTCTCTATGTTCAAGAGTATCTGAAGGTACTGCAAACGATAGAGTCTGAAAAGTTGGACTGCAATGTGTCGCTAAAACCCACCCAGCTTGGCCTGTTGATCAACAAAGAATTGGCTTTTTCAAATATCAAAGAGATTGTGCAAAAGGCCAAACAGTTGAACAATTTTGTGCGCATAGATATGGAAGATTCGAATTGTACAACGGATACAATAGACATCTATCAGAAGCTGCGCAACGAATTTGATAATGTTGGTATTGTGCTACAGGCCTATTTGCGCCGAAGCATAGATGATCTCAGCGAAATCGCACGTGAGCCGGCGAATATGCGTTTATGCAAGGGAATTTATATTGAGCCACGCGAAATCGCCTACAAAGATCCACATCTTGTAAATGAAAACTTTGCCTTTCTTGTCGAAACTGCTTTAAAAGCAAAAAGTTATGTCGGAATTGCCACGCATGATGAAAAAGTAGTCTGGCATGCCCTGAGAATAATTGAACAACTTGGCCTCGAGCGCCACGAGTATGAGTTTCAAATGCTCCTTGGGGTGGACGAGCAGTTGCGGTCCATTTTGGTAAATGCCGGACATCGTTTGCGCGTTTATGTTCCTTATGGCAAACAGTGGTATCGATACGTGTTAAGGCGATTGAAAGAAAATCCTAAAATCGCCATGTATGTTATAAAAGCACTTTTTAAAAGAGCGTAAAGCAGAGGATGTGCATTTATGTCACAGCAAAGAATCAAAGAACTCGTCGACGAGCTCAATTATCATAATCACCGTTATTACGTCCTGGACGATCCGGAAATATCGGATGCCGAGTATGATCGCCGCATGCGAGAGCTTGTAGCTTTGGAGAACACATATCCTGAATTTATTTTGCCGGAATCTCCAACCCAGCGCGTTGGTGGCCGGCGTTCGGATGTTTTTGAGCCAGTCACTCATGCTCTGCACATGTTAAGTCTTGATAACGCGCTCAACGAGGACGAAATTGTCGAGTTTGATGCGCGAACGCGACGCACCCTGGGTAACTCGAAACCGCTTGAATATGTATGCGAGCCTAAACTGGATGGCCTGGCCGTCGAGCTTGTTTATGCAAATGGTTTTTTAACTGTCGCTTCAACCCGCGGTGATGGTATCACGGGGGAAAATGTGACACAGAATATTCGGACAATCAAGAGCGTTCCCATCAAACTGTTATCAGCAAAGGGTGGAGTACCTGAAAGACTCGATGTCCGCGGCGAGGTCATTCTGGGATACAAGGAATTTGCAAAACTGAACCAGGAGCGCGAGGAGAATGGTGAGCCGACATTTGCGAATCCGCGTAATGCTGCTGCCGGTTCGCTGCGACAGTTGGATTCGGCGATCACAGCCAGTCGACCGCTGGATATCTATTGCTATGGCATAGGCCAGTTTTCCGGCATCAATCTGACGTCACAATGGGATGTGCTGCAATCATTGCGAGCCTTTGGCTTGAAGACCAATCCGTTAGCTGACAAAGTTGTTGGCATCGAACAGGTGAAAACATATCACCAGGAGATGCTGGAACGTCGCGAAACCCTGTCTTACGATATAGATGGCATTGTCGTCAAGGTCAATAGTCTGAGCCTGCAACAGCAGCTCGGCAGCAAAACCAAAAGTCCGCGTTGGGCGATCGCCTATAAATTTCCGGCTCGCCAGGAAACGACCCAGGTACTGGACATTATCGCCCAGGTCGGCCGTACCGGCACGCTGACGCCCGTAGCCCGCATGCGATCCGTCAATGTAAGTGGTGTGGACGTGAGTCGCGCGACCTTGCACAACCAGGATGAAATTGATCGCAAAGATGTCCGCATCGGGGATTGGGTTGTGGTGCAAAGAGCCGGCGATGTCATTCCCGAAATTGTCAAGGTTATTTTTTCCAAACGCACAGGCCGGGAAAAAAAATATACACTGCCGGCAACCTGCCCGGTGTGCGGCAGCGAAACAATACGTCTTGCGGGCGAAGCGGCGCAGCGCTGTATCAACCTCGCCTGTCCGGCGCAGGTAAAAGAGCGCATCTATCACTTTGCATCCAAGGGCGCTATGGATATTGACGGTCTTGGTACCAGGCTTGTAGATCAACTTGTCGAAACCGGCCTGGTCAAAGATGTGGCCGATATTTATGATCTCACGCTGGAGCAACTTGCCGGACTTGATCGTATGGCGCACAAGTCCGCTGAAAATGTGCTCAATGCGATCAATAAAAGCAAAAAACAAACGCTTGATCGTTTTTTATTTGCCCTGGGCATTCGTTTTGTTGGAGAGCATGTTGCCAGAGTGCTCATCCGGGCCTTTAAAAACCTGGACAGGTTGGCCTCGGCTTCCAAAGAGGATCTAATGGCCGTGCACGAAATTGGTCCACAAGTTGCAGAGAGTGTCGTCGACTTTTTTGCTTCGGACGAGAATCGGCACGTGCTCCAACGCCTCAAGCAGAGAGGGGTTGAGATGAAACCGATCGAAGAAAAAGGCACATCAAAGATACTGGAAAATAAAACGCTCGTCTTCACCGGCACACTGCAAACATTGTCGCGCAAGGAGGCACAAACCATCACCGAAGAGCGGGGTGGACACGCCGCGTCCTCTGTGAGTAAAAATACCGATTATATTGTCGTTGGCGAGAATGCCGGCTCAAAAGCGACAAAAGCGACTGAACTGGGCATCACAAAATTGACCGAAACAGAATTTCGAAAAATGATAGGACTGGATTAGTGAAGTTTGATATAAAAAAATATCTTGTCTTTCTCTCGCTCATCTGCCTTTTATTTGTTGGCTGTGCGGGAACACGCTCCCAAGAGACCAATACCCTCAAGTTTATCACAATTGAAGAAGAACTTAAGCTGGGGGAAGAACTTGAATCATTCACGATCAGATACCTTAAAATCATCAGAAATAGTCAGGTGAACCAGTTTTTGACCGAGATGGCCAACAATATCGGGGCAGTCTCGCACTGGCGCGGCCTCGATTATTCGGTCTTTGTCATTAACGAACAGGATATCAATCACTTTTCCTTGCCCGGCGGCACGATCTACATCTTTCGAGGTCTGATCGAACAAGCAGACAACGCGGACGAGATCGCTGCTATCCTTGCGCATGAAATCGTTCACCTCTCCCAGCGAGATGCTGTTGCGCGTCTTGCAGAAAAATATAGTTATGCATTCGCCGCACAGCAGGTGATTGGCGAAAATCCGGAAATCGCCGAACATGTCATCATGTCTCTTTACCGCGAAGGAACAATACTCGATTATTCCGCCGAGCAAGAAAAAGCTGCCGACAAAGTTGGCTTATTTTACATGCTAGATGCTGGATATGATCCGCGTTCCATGATAACTGTGCTCGAAAAAATGAGAAAGATAGAAAAACAGAATCCCCGGCGCCTCGAATTGCTGCGCATGACACATGCCTCAACAGCAACTCGTCAACGCCGAGTGCAAAAAAGCATAAAAAAACTCTCAATAAATCCCGCCGCATTTAGAGACGATACGCGGGAATTTTCAAAACTAAAAATCACCCTGGCGAAAATCCCACAATAACACCGTTTTGCTTTTTTTCTGGCTCCAAAGTTGCTCAGTCGAATTCGACAATGGAGAGAGATTTCATATTTTCTCACCAGGATTTCTTTCTCTGTGGGAGTGTATGTTTGGCAACTTTGAAGCAGCTACGAGTGTGTTTTCTCTGGACACTTCAACATAAGGGATAACATAACTTTACACCCTAAAAGGAGGAGCCGGTGAAAAGCGTAAAAAGCGTGTTTTTCCTTCTATGTTCCTTTTATTCGGCACAGGCCGTTACTCATCTTTACATCAATAATACATCGTCCTACACAATAACCTCCCTTCCCGCAAAAATTGTATTATCTTGCGATGCTGCCTCACTTGGAAACAATCTGACGTGCGAAATCTACATTGATATTAACGGCAATCGCCAGGTAGATACATACGATGAACGAATTTATTATTTAAATCTGGTCGATGGATTAGGATCTATTTATGATGGTGATAACCTGGAAAACTGCATCCCGGGAGATGATACTGGCAGAGATGGATTCATACGAACAACAATTTTGTGTGATCAAAATTTACGTGCCTATAGTCGACAAACATGGCTCATCCGCATAACAGACCAGGATTTTAGCTTTGCTTGTGCACAATTGCATTGGGATATACCCGTTGCATCGTCAACTGTCTCGGGGTGTGTTCGGGACGCTGCTTCGGCAGCACCTTTGGCAAATGTGCTTGTGCATTTTCATGATGTTGATTATCCTGATGCTGCTCGATTGGCATTAACTGATTCGGTCGGTGATTTTACGATTGCATTGGCACCGGGCGACTGGCAGTTTTACACCTCGCATCCAGTCAATAAAAGCTACCGTCGTACTGATCCGCAAAACATCCAGCTCAACGAGGCAAAAAAGCTTTGCATGAACATCGATGTTGAAAAATATGATTCTTTTATTTGTGGTTTCGTGCACTTTGAGAACAAATCTCCCGTTGAAAATATCACCATTGCCTTTCAAAATACCAAAACCATGGAGCTGTTTCACCTTCGAACCGATGAGCAGGGTCGCTTTTCCCTTGGCATTGAGCCTGGACGCTATGTGATGACCGTCAGCCAGTACTTTTCGCGATTTACCGGAAATCACTATTGGCCGGAAGGCTTTTACGCCCGGCCAGCGGTTGACACTTTAATTGTCAAAGGCGGTCAGACGTTGGATAAAAACATCGCCTTCACGGCTTATCCCGCATTTATTCGGGGAAGATGTGTTTTAGGCGAGATGCCACTTGCCGACGCCCTGGTCCAGGGCATCGCTGTTGATCCTGCGACCAGAGAACAAAAGCTCTTTCAAACATTTTCAAAATCCGACGGCAGCTTTTTATTGGGTGTTTTTCAATCTCATATCAAATCCATTTTAGCACAAAAACAGGGCTATCTTGCCGAACCATTATCCGGCTTTCAGGATATCTCTGCCTACGAAATAGATGCGCACAAGAACTTTGATTTCCACTTTAAGAAACAGACGGGACTCATGAGTCTGAGCGGTGCCGTCTACGGCCAGGCCAATCAAGCTCTTGAGGGCGTATATGTCGCAGCCTATAACATTTGGGAACCTGGTCCTGAGGGTCACCTTGTCACCCGGACAAACGTGGATGGAAAATATTTTTTTGATATTAAAGTGGAGGGGGATTGGCAAATTGGTGTTTTCAAAAGTGACGCACAAGTACAGCCCGAGATGTATTACAAATATTTATCACCCGGATTAATTTACAATAATTTAAACTTTACTGTTGCTGATGACAAGAGCATCGATACGGTCAAGGGTGAACTCATGTCGGCTGATTTTAATATCATGCCGCGTTTCCCCAATCCATTCTACAAAGAAACTGTCATCGATTTTGTATTGCCGAAATCGAGTCATACCCAGGTGGATGTCCTTGATATGGATGGTCACGAGTTAACCACTTTGGTTGATCATGATCTTTCGAGTGGTTACCAAAAAGTGTGCTGGGATGGTACTGACAGTGAGGGCAATATGTTCGCCAACGGCGTCTATCTATGCCGAATCATCTCGCATGAGAGAACAACTGTTTTACCGATCACATTGCTACGATAAACTCCTCCTTCATCCAAAGAGCCCTTGTGAGGGGCAGGGGCTCGACTTTAAAACGAAAGCCGTTATAAAGGCATCCATCAAGTTCAAAAAATTTTTTTGTTTTCCTTGCTATTACATTCTTCTTTCGTAAATTAAAACAGGAGAGAGGGCAAATAAAAACTTGTGGATAACTGGCAAAAGTCCACTTGAAAAAATCAAGAGACATAAGGCTGCACAAAAATAGATGTGGATAACTTTAATAAGCGAATGGTTTATTTGTTTTAAAAACAAAGAATTGACAGGAGTGGTGTCGGGTTGCTGGTGTTGTGGATAAGTCTGGTTTTATGTTGATAACTCGCTTTTGCTCAAAAAATAGTAATTCCGGTTAAAAAAAGTCAATATGTTGATATTGTCTGTGAGCAACGAGTCAGGTTATTATAATAGCGTGTGTTAAAGCGTTTTTACCCAGGAAAGCAACCAAAAAGAGGATGTCAATGAATCGACAAATTGATCAAGTGTGGGCGCGTATCCTTGATTATATTAAAAAAGAAGTGAATGGCAACAGTTATGCGACCTGGTTTAGGCCGATCAAGCCGTCCAAAATAGAAGAGAACGTGCTTACGATACAGGTGCCGAGCCAGTTTTTTTACGAGTGGCTTGAAACTCACCATGGGAACGTCATGAATCGTGCGATCAAGCATGTGCTGGGGGCGAATGGGGGGCTCGTCTACTCGGTGATCATGGATTCATCAACTCAGTCTGTCCGATTGCCTTCCATGAAAAAGGAATCTGTCAAAGCCGCGGTGCAATCCAATTTGAGTGAGCGTTTTACTTTTAACAGTTATGTCGAAGGGGATTGTAACAAATTCGCCAAAGCGGCGTCCATATCGGTCGGCAAATCACCCGGAGGTACAACATTTAATCCTCTCCTCATTTACGGTGGTGTTGGTCTGGGTAAAACTCACCTCATCCAGGCGATAGGAAATATGGCCATACAAAACGGCGCTGTGAAACGTGTTCTCTATGCTGACAGCGAACGTTTTACCATGGACTTTATCAATTCCATCCAAAAGAATAAAACCACGGAATTTAGCGGTCTTTATCGTACGGTTGATTTGTTAATTGTTGATGATATTCAATTTTTTAGCAATAAAGAAAGAACACAGGAAGAGTTTTTCCACACGTTTAACGCCCTGCATAATAAAGGCAAACAAATTGTCCTGTCATCGGATCGGCCGCCAAAAGAATTGAATGGCATTGAAGAGCGTCTGATATCCCGATTTCAGTGGGGACTTGTGGTGGATATCCAGCTTCCCGATTTTGAAACCCGGCAAGCCATTTTACAAAAAAAGGCGGAAGAAAATGGTCTTGAGCTGCCCGGTGAAATTTTTGAATTTATTGCAACAAATATCACATCAAATATTCGAGAATTGGAAGGGGCACTCATTCGTCTCCTCGCCTACTCTTCGCTCAATGGTGAAGATATTACCCTCGATCTGGCAAAACGTCTGCTCAAAGATGTCTGCTTGCCGCAAATGAAAGCCATCAGTATTGAGTTCATCCAAAAAACCACAGCCGATTATTTCAACTTTCCGGATGATATGATGCGCGCAAAAACGCGCAAAAAAGAAATCGCCCAGGCGCGCCAGATCGCCATGTATCTCAGCAAAATATTAACGGATAGTTCTCTTAAAACCATTGGCCTGCATTTTGGGGGGCGTGATCACAGTACGGTTATTCACGCGATTTCGACGATTGAGAACATGATGACAGCTGATACGAAAATTCGCGATAAAGTGGACGGCATTAAAAATAAAATTGAAATCGCCCAACTTTGAAAAAATCAGTCACAAATCTTTATTTTTAATCCAATTCGACGATGATAAAAAACTTGAAAATATCATAATATTTACCTAACTTGATTTATAATGGATGCTAACGGTTAGGAGGCTTTAATGAATTTTACAATCTCCAGGTCAGAACTATATGAGGCTCTGCATAAAGTTGTTGGCGTTGTACCGCAAAAAACAACAATCTCCATTCTCACGTGTATCCTGATGGAATTAAAGGAAAAAAAATTGCAATTGACTGGCACGGATCTGGAGATATCGGTAACACATTCCCTGGATGTCGATAGTTCGGATGAAGGCGCCGTAGCGGTGCCTGCCAAATTGCTGGTGGAGATAGTCAGAGAGCTTCCTGATGTTCCTGTCAATATAATTTCCGAAACAGACGATAGAATTATTTTGAAAACCGAAAAAGGTGAATATAAAATTGCCACGCAACCGCGCGAGGACTTTCCGAATATTACCGTGGAAGAGAGTGAGCATAACTTTTGGATCGATTGTCAGCATCTCGCCGATATGACAAACAAGACAATTTTTGCAGTATCGGCCGATGAGTTACGCCCGGCCCTCACCGGTATCAACGTGGAGCTTGTCGAGTCCAATTTGATTTTTGTCGCGACAGACGGACACCGCCTGGCCAAAGTTGTGTATAAAGATTTTCAAACGCAAGCAGCCGAACAGCGCGTCAAGATGATTGTTCCGACCAAGGCGTTAAATTTGATGATGCGCAATCTTGAAGATGCGAAACAGCTAAATGTACAAATCGGTGAAGATCACGTCGTGTTTCGTCTTGACAATGCGATCATCTATTCAAAACTGATCAGCGGTACCTATCCCAATTATGAACGTGTTTTGCCGGCAAGTAATGACATCCTGTTGCGGGTCGATCGAGAGCTGTTAATCTCCACTCTGCGGCGCGTATCCATTTTTTCCAGTTCTCTGACCAATCAGGTGCGATTGGTGCTCACACCGGATGAAATCACGATTCATTCTGAAGATATCGAGTTTGGTGCCGAGGCAACGGAATCGATCCCGGCCGTCTTTGCCGGCGAATGGATGCAAATCGGATACAATTCTGTTTATTTGATTGATATTTTACGACATATTGATACAGAAGAAGTTCACTTTAAGCTTAAGGACAGCGGCAGTGCTGCAATTATTCACCCCTCGGAGCAGCCAGAGAAGGTAGAGATCACGATGTTGATCATGCCGATACGAATAAGCGAGGAAGAATCTCGAAGCGATTGATTGCCGAGAATATGCATGTACTTGAGCCGTTTGGAGATTCATCGTTTTCGAAATTTGCGGCCGGCGACATTCGAGTTTAGTCCGTTTCGAAATTATGTTTTTGGTGACAATGCCCAGGGTAAGACAAATCTTATCGAGGCTATTTACCTCCTCTGTTTAGCAAAAAGCTTCAGAACAAGAGAAGATGTCGATTTGGTGCCATTCTCGGAGAACGGCTATCTTGTTGAAGGACGGTTTCTGAGCAATGAATCCATTTCTCACCATGCTGCAATTATGCTCGATGCCCAGCAAGGCAAACAAATAAAGATCGACGGCAAAAGGCTCAATCAGTTTTCAAAACTTGTTGGACTTTTTCCGATCATTGTGTTGTCGGTTGACGACTATGAAATCACCAGCGGTCCACCCGCTCAACGTCGTCGATTCTTTAATATTCTGCTGTCACAATGCTCAAGTCGATATCTTGACGATTTGAAGCGATATGAAAAAGTACTCAAACAACGCAACGTGATGCTGCAGGAAAGAGTAGCTGGCAGGCGCAATGGTGAGCACATGCTGGACGCGTGGAACACCCAGCTTGTTCAGTTTGGCGCACAATTGATGAGAGCGCGAGCGGCGATCGTGGATGAGTTAAATTCCCATCTGACGGCATATTATTCGATTCTCACAAATAAAAAATGGTCGCTTCGTGTCGATTATCACCCCAATATCCGTTTTAAAATGAATGACATCGAAACCCGGTTTGAATCCGCTCTCAACCGCGTCCGTCACAAAGAAAAAAAACAGGCGAAAACCCTGGTTGGACCGCACCGAGATGATTTCATTTTCGCCATTAGCGATCATGAGCTACGCAAATTTGGCTCTCGCGGCGAACATAAAAGCGCATTGGTGAGTTTGAAAGCTGCCGAGGCGCAAGTACTGTATAAAAGAACCGAAAACCATCCCATCTTGTTATTGGATGACTTGTTTGCCGAGCTGGATCGTGATCGCAGTAGCAAAGTACTTGAACTGTTTGATCCGTCGAGTCAAGTTTTTGTAACCGGAACTTCGCTTGATTATGCAGGCTTGCGGCCTGCTGAAAGCACAGCACATCAATCCACTTTTATTGTGGACAATGGCAAAATAAATCGGGTGTAAAATGGGACGTCCTCCAAAACATATTGGCGAGACACTGCGAACAGTGATCAAAGACCTTGGATTCGAAAAAAAACTCGCTCAGGTTCGTCTCGTGCGGCAATGGCCGGAAATTGTTGGCGAGAATATTGCAAATATCTCACAAGCCGAGCGCGTTTATGAAGATATTTTGTATGTCAAAGTAAAAAGCGCGACGTGGCGAACCGAGTTGCTCTTTCAAAAACGGACGATTATGCAACGAATTGAAAATACAATTGGCAAAAATATCATCACAGATATTCGCTTTCACTAAATTTCGAACAAGAGTATATGACCAAGCAATCAGATAATTATACCGCCAGTAATATTCAGATTTTGAAAGGTCTGGAAGCGGTACGACAACGACCCGCCATGTATATCGGTGATGTGTCTTCACGCGGACTGCATCATCTTGTTTATGAGGTTGTTGATAACAGTATCGATGAAGCATTGGCTGGCCATTGCACGGAAATTAAAGTCACTATGTGCGCGGATGGCAGCATCATCGTCGAAGATAACGGCCGTGGCATTCCGGTTGATATTCACCCGCGGGAAAAAAAATCAGCTCTCGAGATCGTGATGACGGTCTTGCACGCCGGCGGCAAATTTGATAAAAAGTCGTACAAAGTGTCCGGTGGGTTGCACGGTGTTGGCATCTCGGTTGTCAACGCGCTCTCCGAATGGCTGCAGGCGGAAGTGACGCGTGATGGCAAAGTGTGGGGCCAGCGCTATGAACGTGGCGCCCCGACCATGCCAGTCAAAGCTATTGGGCGGCGCAAGACCACCGGCACAAAAATACAATTCATGCCGGATGGAGAAATCTTCAAAAAGCGAAAATTTAGCTTTGAAATCCTCTCGGAACGTTTGCGAGAGCTCGCCTTTTTGAATAAAAATTTGAAGATCCTCATTAAAAGCGAAAAGCCAAAAAAGGAACAGATATTCAGATACAAGGGCGGTTTGATCGAATTTGTTGAATATCTCGATCAAAATCGTGACAGCATCACGAAAAAGCCTTTTTATATTGAAGATGAAAAAGAGGGCGTGCCGGTTGAAATTGCGATGTCTTATACCGACACTTACAACGAGAACACTTATTCCTATGTCAACAATATTCATACGATCGAGGGTGGCAGTCATCTCATTGGCTTCAAGACCGCGCTGACACGGACGCTGAATAATTTCGCCATTAAAAACAAACTATTAAAAAGCAACGATGCATCCCTGAGTGGTGACGATGTTCGCGAGGGCATCACCGCGGTGATCAGCATCAAACACCCGGCGCCGCAGTTTGAGGGACAAACAAAAACCAAACTGGGCAACAGCGAAGTCCGCGGTATTGTCGAGTCAATTGTCAACGAAGGCCTGATAAAAGAGCTTGAGAAGAACATGACTCAGGCCCGCAAGATCATTGAAAAATGCAAGCAGGCGTCGCGCTCCCGCGAGGCTGCGCGCAAGGCGCGCGAATTGACGCGTCGCAAAACGGCCATTGAAAGCGAAGGGCTACCCGGCAAATTGGCGGACTGCTCTCTTCGGGAAGCGGAACGCACCGAGATTTTTATCGTCGAGGGCGACTCGGCCGGCGGCAGTGCCAAACAGGGAAGAGACCGTCGCTTTCAAGCCATACTGCCGCTACGGGGGAAAATCCTCAACGTCGAAAAGGCGCGCGTCGACAAAATGTTGGCAAATGAAGAAATTCGCACGATTGTCGCTGCCCTTGGCTGCGGTATTGGACGTGATGATTTTGATACGTCCCGCTTGCGATATGATAAAATTATTATTATGACCGACGCGGATGTGGACGGCAGCCATATCCGCACACTGTTGCTGACCTTCTTTTTCCGCCATATGCGCGAGCTGATTGATCAAGGTCATCTCTACATCGCACAACCGCCGCTGTATCGCTACAAAAAAGGGACACAAGAAATATACCTGTACGACGAAGAAGAGCGCGAAGAGCTCGTAAAAAAACAGGCCAGGAATGAAAAAGAGAAATTTAATCTGCAGCGCTACAAGGGATTGGGTGAAATGAATCCGGATCAACTGTGGAAAACCACCATGGATCCGGAGAATCGCACGCTGCTGCAAGTCACGATTGATGAAGCTTTTGAAGCGGACTTGATTTTTTCCAAGTTGATGGGCGACAAGGTTGAACCCCGTCGACAATTCATCGAAGAGAATGCAAAATATGTCCGCAATCTTGATGTCTAAGAGGTGAGGTTGACTATATATGACAAATGGCAACGGCAAAATTATTCCCGTGCTCATTGAAGAGGAGATGAAAAATTCATACATCGATTATTCGATGTCAGTGATTGTTGCGCGTGCGCTTCCCGATGTGCGAGATGGTTTAAAGCCTGTGCACCGACGTGTCTTGTACGGCATGCTGGACCTCGGTTTACGCCCGAATCAGGCTTATAAAAAAAGTGCACGAATTGTCGGCGAAGTGCTTGGGAAATACCATCCACACGGTGACACGGCAGTTTACGATACCATGGTTCGAATGGCGCAGGATTTCACCATGCGCTACCCACTGGTTGACGGTCAGGGCAATTTCGGCTCGGTGGATGGTGATTCGCCGGCGGCGATGCGCTACACCGAAGCGCGTTTGGCCTCGATTGCAGAGGAGGTATTGCGGGATATCGAAAAAGCGACGGTGGACTTTGTTCCCAATTTTGATGACTCTTTGAAAGAGCCGTCCGTGCTGCCATCACTGCTTCCCACCCTGTTGGTGAATGGTGCCGCCGGGATTGCCGTTGGTATGGCGACTAATATTCCACCGCATAATCTGGGAGAAGTGGTCGATGCCCTCGTTGCCCTCATCGCGCGACCATCGATCAAGCCCGAATCATTGTTCAAATACATCCAGGGTCCGGATTTCCCGACCGGCGCCATGATCTTGGGGACTGAAGGTATCAAAGACTATTTTAGGAGCGGACGCGGAAAAATAATCGTGCGCGCAAAAGCGCATATTGAAGAGATGCGCGGTGGCCGCGAACGAATCGTTGTCACCGAGATTCCTTTTCAGGTGAATAAAGCAACCCTGCAAGAAAAAGTCGCCGCCCTCGTTCGCGAGAAAAAAATCGACGGCATATCCGAAGTTCGCGATGAATCAGACCGGGAAGGTATGCGCATTGTTTTTGAGCTCAGAAAAGAGGTTTCGGCTGACAAAGTGCTCAAAGATTTATACAAACACACGCAAATGTCCACCACTTTTGGCGTAATTATGTTAGCGCTTGTCGACGGACAGCCAAAAGTTTTGGCTTTAAGAGATGTATTGTTAGAGTTCCTCAAGTTCCGACACGATGTTGTGCTGCGTCGGACAAAGTTTGAACTCGACAAAGCCGAAAAGCGCGCCCACATCCTCGAGGGCTATATCATTGCGCTGGATAATATCGATGAAGTCATTGCAATCATTAAAAAGTCGCGTACCGTTGATACGGCACGCGCCAATTTGCGCAAACGATTCAAGCTGTCGGAGATTCAAGCGCAAGCGATCCTCGATATGCGCTTGCAGCGGCTCACCGGCCTGGAGCGAAAAAAAATTGAGCAGGAATATCGCGAACTCTTGCAACTTATAGAGCGACTCAAAGCCATACTCGGGAGCCGGGCGCTGCGAATGCAGGTTGTCAAAGATGAATTGCTCGAACTCAAGGAGAAATATGGCGATCCTCGCCGCACGCAAATTATCGGCAAAAAATTAAAGACGTCCAATTTAAAGGATTTGATGCGCGAGGAGGATTTTATTGTCACGTTATCACAGCAAAACTTGATCAAAAGATTTTCATTATCTGATTTTGAAAATGACAAATCGTTGATTAAACCGCGCAGCCAAAAGGATTTTCCTCGCTATTCGATGGTATCGTCGAACAGTCATTTTCTCCTCTTTTTCACCAACAAGGGACTGTGTTACCCGCTGCGAACCAGCTTTGTACCCGCCGTAAACGGCAATTCCGAAGGCACACTTTTGAACCGATTGATCAGTCTGAAAAAAGATGAAATTATCGTCAACATGATCACAGTACCAAGATTTGAAGATAACCAGTACATCATGTTTGGAACGCGCGAAGGACAAGTTAAACGAATCCTGCTTTCCGCCCTTTCCAAACCAAAAGAAGGTGGTTTGGAGGTCATGTCTTTGAAGGGGAACGATCATGTCGTTGATGTATTCCTCACTGACGGTCAACGACAAGTTATCATTGGCACGGCGCACGGCATGGCGATTCGTTTTTCAGAACAAGATGTGCGCGATATGGGCCTCGGTGCCGGTGGCGTACGCGGTGTCTTGCTTGGCAAGGAAGACACTGTGATCTCGATGATCCCGCTAACAAAGAAAAAATCTACGATATTCACCGTTACCACGCTCGGATTTGCCAAACGCAGTTCATTATCCGATTACAGCACCATAAAAAGGGGTGGTAAAGGTATTATCACCTTTAAATTAACCGACAAAGTTGGCACTTTAGCCGGCTTGCTTGAAGTCGATGACAAAGAGATGATTCTTTTCCTCACCAAGAAGGGCAAGGTTAAACGGGTTCGCACCAAATCGGTCAAGGTGATGGGACGCGCGACCCAGGGCTCACCTTTGCTCGCGCTGGCTCATGGTGATGCCGTGGCAAAAGTTTTCCCCAGACCGCCGGAATCCTTTAAAAAAGCATGATACATGCTGATTAAAATTCAAATCCCGCTGAAAAATAAAATTGTCGTTGTCCCCGGTTTGTATGTCCATAGGCAAAACTAAAAGGCCCGACCGGAGTTTTGAAGGAAATCGCGGCGCCATAACCACTTGTAAAATCATTGGCTCTGATTTCCTCCATTTTTGCCCACATGGCACCGAGGTCATAGCGTGCGGAAAGATAGGTGTTAAACATCCAAATGTTCGGCAGCAGGAGTCGATATTCCAGGCTGGTCAGAATCATATGTTTCCCCCAAATCTGCCCTTCTCTCCATCCATAAAACGAGTCCTGGCCACCCAGGCGAAATTGTTCGGAATAAGGGGTTGATGTCTCGGAAGTACCCCAAATGAGTTTTGGACAAAATGTGTGCCGATTCCAATAGGTTGTATAAGTCGCGAGTTGGTTCATCACTTTATAAAATGATGCATCCGCTCCCAGAACAAGTCCTGATGAAATTTCATAAAAGAAAATGTGGTATTTCCCACTAGCAGGAAAAGGTACTTCATCCCGAGTATCGATGATCGTTTTCATGCCAAAGGTATTGATGTTCAAGCTACCGGTGTCATAGCCGTAGCCCGATACCGAATAAAGATCTATCTTTTCGAATCTCAAGTGGCCTGACAGCGTGCCGAACCGGCCAATTTGCTGGCCAATATCGATATTGAGACCAGTGGCATGCCGGACGTATTGACCTGTGCGTTCCAGGTTTGTATAGGCAAAATGATCTGACTCAAAGTGATGCAGATTAAAGCGACTCGTGAGATAGGATTTGAAGATACGATCAGCACGATATTCGACAAATGTTTTGAAATCGCGTCCGCCATATTGCAGGTGTAAAGACAAATCGTTTCCAGTACCCCAGATATTTTCGTCGGCAAATTCTGCAAAAATCCTGGCTGTACGTTCCGAATCATAGCGTGCACCGATTCGGACAACATGCGATGGCTTTTCAATAAAATGTAAATATATATCATGATAAATTGACTCGCTCGAGATGATTAAATTCACCGCGCTGAACAGATCGGTTGCATAAATGTTTTTAATGCCATTCTGGGCTCGATCAAATCGAAAGAGATCGCCTTTTTTTATGTCAAATTCACGCGAAATAACAAACGGTTGCGTTTTCTGCAAGCCCGATAAATTGATATTTTTGACAAGTCCCTCGAATATGTACACGTGCGCAGAGTGATCATACGGATTAAAGTTTATTTTTTCAATCTTGGCCAATGACAAGCCACGCGTTCGATACATCTTTAAAATCCGCTCGACAGCTAACTGAATTTTATGGTGATTTATCGGCTGATTCAGCAAATGCGAAAAATGTTGACGCAAAGAATCGTCGGGTATTTGTGAGTTCCCATAAAAAACAATCGAATTCAGTTCCGGATTAAAATCAATATCAAAAGAAAGGATGGATTTCTCATCCGCTTGATAAATTTTTGCTGCAACATTATCAACCTGACCGGAACTATAAATGTTTTTCAAAATCGTTCTAATATCACACGACGAGAATTTTTTTTGTTGCATATTGATAAAACGAGCAAGTTCATCACGGTTGGCACCGGACACAGTGATCTGATCAATTCGAAAAGACTCGGCTGATGACTCTTTATTTTCAACGTCCTGGAGGATGTCTTTTATTTTTGTTATCTGAAGCTGCGTGCGCCGAATACCCTCCTTGTACAGGAAATCGAGAGCGGCAAAATTGGTCGAGACGATGCGCAAATCGTCGAAACATATGGCCACATCTGCTGAATCGAGTTGCGATTTATCTTTCTCCTGCTGCATGATGGTGGTGATCTGATCCGCAATTTCCCAGGGGGCGGCAATTTTGTCCGGCGAGCGTAGTGGAGAAGTTGTATCCACCGCAATAACGACGTCGACACCCGATTTTTTCGTTTCAACAACCGGGATGTTATCAACAACGCCGCCATCAACGAGAGAATAGTTTTTGTATTCAACGGGACTAAAAAGCAAAGGTATACCCACTGTTGCGCGCATGGCTTGTGCCAGATCACCTTGAGTCAAGACAATTTTTTCGCCGGTGAGTATATCCGTTGATATAATTTTGAGTGGTATTTTCAGTTGATCAAAATGGCTTGCATGATAATAGGCATTGAGGATGAGTTCCGTAAATGTTGTGTACAATTTTTGTCCCGGGCTATAGGCTTCCGGGACGACCGGTTTGAAAAAATCCATACGAAATTGTAGCAGCGCTCGGCCCCGCTTTTCTTTTTCCCCTAAAAATAAAGTGGATCGTTGCGGAGCGTCAGAGATAACGGCGCTCCACTCTGTTGATCTCGCGAGATCAATGATTTCATCCGGTGAATAGCCAGCGGCGTACAATCCGCCTATGACGCCGCCAATACTGCTGCCTACTATCACATCAATGGGGATATTTTCTTCTTCCAAAACTTTGAGCACGCCAACCTGGGCGATGCCGCGAATGCCGCCACCGCTTAATGTTAATCCAACACGCGGTCGCTTGAGCTTTTTTTTCGGGACAATCGACCGCAACGAGCGTCCCTCTGACTCAAATGACAAATTAAATTCTTTGACGATCTCGTCCGGCTTTGCGGTCGCTGCACTTGTACAAACGTGGAACAGTATAAAAAGAATAAAAAAATATCGAATATATTTTGAATAATTTTGCGTTATATCAGACCTCTCGAATGGGTGGTATTTGAACAAAAATTACCAAAGGGTCATCAGAAAAGCAAGATCAATTCGCAATATCATGTAAAACTCGGTCATGAGCGATCGTACTGCTTCCCCTGGGGGTGCAGGCATTTCGGCAAAAGCAGAGTGATCAGTTGGGGGTAATATTTAAGATCAGGGCGGGCAATTTCTCCGTCGTAATTAATATGGACATGTTGTCAGTATCAAAACACATGGCCTCTGCCTGCTCCAATGCGGGGTGTTCTATGAGTACCCTCTCCGAATTGAGCGAGTTGATTATTGGCTTGTCCGGTTGATGCGGATAAAGGAATACACGTCGATAGCTCAAAACCGAGAGCATTGAATAATCCGATAAAATATCTTTCACATCACCATTTTTCATCACTGTGCCACTGATTTTGGCCGCACATTTTAAAAATCTTTATTACCTTTAATCATTTCATAAGAAGGGGAAATGGTATCGGTTTTCGACGGAGATTGTTCAGCGTCCTCCTTTTTTTCGTGCGCCCGTTTGACAAGATAGAAGCCCACAGATAAAGCCAAAATAACCGCCCCCATACCATATAAGGTTTCCGGCGTGGTCTGTTTGTAGTCAAGAATAATGATTTTGCGCGCAATGGCGATCATGGCTACAACAACAACGACCTCAAGATGGAATCTGTGCTCGAGATAAGCTCTGATCGTGGCAAGCAACTCGAGTGCAATCAGCACCATAAGGAAAAATCCAAGCACTTCGAGCAAGTCCTGTAAACCGAACATAAACTTTGGCGGACTCATAAATTCATGATACATGATGATCGCGAGCTCTATAGCTGAAATAGCGACTGTGATGAGCATCAGCAACAATAGCACAATCACAACAGCGGTTTCCACCTTTTTGGTCAAATCAAGCATATAGCGCCTCAGGTTATTTGACATAACAACTCTGGTAAATTAAAAAAGCGTCGATAAAAAAGCAACCGACGCTTCATCTTTTTGTGATAAATTATCTCGTCAACGAGAACAAAACAGCTCGGCAATTTCGTTTATTCCCAAAGTTTTCCTTGAAATAGTGTCGACATATTTTTACTATATAATATTGTGTTTATTCCACCTTCTTACCCAACAAAGGAGACCTCACATGACTGCCAATCACATCAACCGCCGACAATTTTTAAGGAGCGCGGCAATAGGATCCGCTGCTTTTATGATGTCAGTGAATTTCTCATGTGCATCGCAAAAAAAGCGGCCAAATATTTTGTTCATCTTTGCGGATGACCACGCCTATCAGGCCATCAGCGCTTATGGCTCAAATCGTAACAAGACGCCAAATATCGACCGCCTTGCCAACGAAGGTATTTTGTTCACGAACTGTTGCGTCACCAATTCTATTTGTGCGCCATCACGTGCGGTCATTCAAACCGGCAAGCACAGTCATTTGAATGGCGTCTATGACAACAGACAGGAGTTTGACACCTCCCAGCAAACCTTCCCCAAGCTGATGAAGAGCGCAGGATATGAAACCGCCATGATCGGCAAGTGGCATCTGAAGGCCGAACCCAGCTATTTTGATTACTGGGAAGTGCTACCCGGGCAGGGTCACTATTACAATCCTGATTTCCGCACAGTGAACGGGATGGTTCGAGAAGAAGGATATGTGACAGATATTATCACTGACAAGGCGCTGAACTGGCTACAAACCAAACGCGATCCGGAAAAGCCGTTTATGTTGATGTTACAACATAAAGCGCCACACCGCGAGTGGTTGCCCAATTTAAAAGACATCAATTTATACGACGATATCGAGATGCCAGAACCGCAAACATTGTTTGATGACTACTCGGGTCGCGGCACAGCGGCCACCATGCAAGAAATGGAGATTGATCGGCACATGAGCTTGAACACCGATTTAAAGGTGTGGAATTATGATGACCCAACAGCCAGAGAGAGCCACTTTATCAAGCGAATGACACCACGGCAACTCGAGCAGTGGCGAGCAGGCTATGAACAAAAGAATTTGTCTTTTCAGGCTGCCGAACCGCAGGGTAATGAGCTGGTGCGCTGGAAATACCAGCGTTATATCAAAGACTATTTGCGCTGCATTCATTCCATTGATGAAAATGTTGGCCGGGTATTGGCATATCTCGATGAATCAGGTCTGGCCAAAAATACCGTTGTTGTTTATTCATCCGACCAGGGTTTCTACCTTGGCGAGCACGGCTGGTTCGATAAACGATGGATGTACGAAGAATCCTTTAAAACGCCGTTCATTGCGCGCTGGCCCGGCGTGATCCAATCCGGCTCAACGAGTGACGCGCTCGTTTCCAACCTCGATTTCCCCGAAACTTTTCTCGATATTGCCGGTGTGCCGATCCCGGAAGATATGCAAGGAGTCAGTTTAAAACCCATACTTAAAGGCAAACAACCGACTAACTGGCGTCAGAGTCTCTATTATCATTATTATGAGTATCCGGCAGTACACATGGTCAATAAACACGAGGGTGTCTACGACGGCCGTTACAAATTAATGCATTTTTACGAGCTCGATGAATGGGAATTGTACGATCTGCAGAACGATCCGCAGGAATTGTCAAGTCTCTATGACGATCCGGCGTATGCGGCTGAAGTGACGCGGCTAAAGGCAGAGTTAAACAAGCTGAAAAAGCAGTACAAGGTGCCGGAAGAACGGACGTATGAGTACGGCAAGTGATATGCATCATATAGCAGAGAATACATACTGACGCTTCAAGCAGTGAGGTATCTATGAACAAAATTAGGGCACTCTTATTTTTATCCGCAGCTCTCCTCTCGTGCACGTCACATAACTCGACGATTCAATGCGTCGAAACCGACCAGGGCTTTTTGTTTACCGAAAATGGCAGCAACGTTGCTTTTTACCAGCGGGCTCCCAAATCTTATAACGGTGCCTATACGCGCAACAATTACGTTCATCCGCTCTGGTCGCTGGCCGGCGATACGTTGACCGAGGATTATCCACCGGATCATGCCCATCATCGCGGCATCTTTTGGGCGTGGCACCAAATCTGTGTTGGCGACAAGCGTTTGGGCGACGCCTGGGAGTGCAGAGACTTTGTCTGGGATGTCGCAGATGCGACAATCGAGGATGCGGAAAACGGCGCCAAAACGTTGTCCGTTTTGGTGTTTTGGAAATCCCCGGACTTTGTCAATCAGGGCGGAGAGATGATTCCTGCAGTGAAAGAAAGCACTCGAATAACCATTTACCCCCAAAATGAACACTCTCGCAGCATTGATGTTGAAATTCAGTTGCTGGCAATGCAGGATCATGTTGAAATAGGGGGTTCAGAGGATGAAAAAGGTTATGGTGGATTTTCACTGCGAATCAAATGCCCGGATGATTTAACATTTATCAGCTCGACCGGTGACGTCCAACCGCAAAACGAGGCTCTAGTCGCCGGCCCGTGGATAAATATGCTGGGTACGTATGACGGCGAAAACAGATCTGGAGTTGCGGTATTATGTCATCCAGCCAATCCGGAACCGATCAACAGATGGATTTTACGCCAGGCACGTAGTATGCAAAATCCGGTGTATCCTGGACGCGAGAAAGTTCCGGTTTTAAAAGAAAACCCGACAATTTTACGATATCGAGTAATTGTGCACAATGGCGATGCGGATGTGGGTGATTTGTATTCAGAGTATACAAAAATCTCGAAAAGATTTTAAATTTTTCTCTTGACATTGAGCGAATAGGCAGATATATTTAATTTAACTAAGTTTAGTAAAGTTAGTGACCCCCTCAAACGAAAGGAGAAATGGGGAGTGGGTTAGCCGTTTGATCTTCACTGATGCAAAGCTCAGTTCTACTATAAAAAATGAACCAAGTATATAAGGAAACGATATGAAAGAGTTCGTGGAGTACATCGTGAAGCACTTGGTTGATAACCCCGAGGCCGTTAAAGTATCTGAGGTTGTGGGGGAGACAACCGTTGTCTATGAATTAAAAGTAGACCAGCCGGACATGGGAAAGGTAATCGGCAAAAACGGTCGAACAGCACATGCTATTCGCGTTCTTTTGAGCGCTGTCGCTCGAAAAGCCGGCAAACATGCAACTCTGGAGATTTTAGAGTAGAGTATCCGCTCTATTATAATTCAACAAGAGGGGCCACAGCTTTTTCTCAGGAGGCCAGTAGTGTTTCAAATCCATCACCCCCGCAGTGATGGATTTTTTATTTGTGATATTTTTCACCTCGTAATATTGAAAACGCTCGATAGATTTGCTCCAATACCATCACAGCAGCTAATTCATGCGGGAATGTCATTTTTGAGAATGAAATGATGGCATCCGCCCTCTGTTTGACAATGTCATGAACACCCAATGGCCCGCCAATGATAAAGATGAGCTGCTTTCGACTCTCGACAGCCACACGGTTGAGCACTTGGGAAAATTCTTTTGACGAATATTGTCTTCCTTTCCGATCCAAAACGACAACAAAATCCGATCCAGACACTTTTTCCAGAATTTTACTGCCTTCCCGATTTTTGATAACAGCCTCTGAAAGGCTTTTAATTTTTTCCGGCTTTATCTGGACAAATTCCGCCGGGGAATAGTAATTGATGCGCTTGAGGTACATATTTGCCAGTGCATTTAAACTGCTGTTGTCAACTTTGCCGGCGATAATAATTTGTATTTTCATGATTTTTTCAGTTTGATTTGTTTGTATTTCGATTCAACAATCCGATCGCGCCGGGCAAAACGACGAGAGTTGCCAAAAAGCACGCTGCGACGCCGACAAACAATGCAGCGCCAAGGTGGCCAAAGCCTCGCCAGATAGAAAAAATGAGTGATCCAAATGCCAACATTGTTGTCAATGAGGTGAGGAGGATCGCCTTGCCAGTGCTGGAAAAAACAGTCAAAATGTTTTTTCGGTCTTCACTTATCCATCGGTGCATAATGTGCACGCCGTCATCAATGCCGATGCCCAGAATCATCGGCAATCCCATCACATTCATAACAGTGAATTGTTGCCGAGTCAGGTACATCAATCCAACCATCCAGATGACGCCAATGGCCAGGGGTGTCATGGCAAGCAATGCGTATCCCGGCTTGCCAAAATCAATCCATAACAGGATAAAAACGATGACGATCGTAAAAAGCATGGCGGTACGTCCGTCGCGACCAATAACCTGAATCAATGCGCGAAAGACCGGCGGCATACCGGTAGCGCGATCCGTCACGCGTTCGATATCATCAGTAAATTGATTTAAAAACCGGGCATCTTGCCAAATATTTCCAGCCGGAAAAATAGTGATGAGAAATTGGTCACGTTTGTTATTACTGAATTGATCCAGAATATCCTCCGGCAAATCGCTCAAGGTAATGGGCTCAGCATGACACATACGCACAACCGAAGCTTTGAAACGCGGGGCAAAATCTCGCTGGAACTTGTCAAAGATATCGGCGACCGTCTCGTACTCCTCCAGCGTGCGCAATAAATCAGCGATTTTGTTCATGCTGTTTACGTCCTCGGGATCACCGACAATGGTTTGACATTTGTTATCGACTTTGTCCTGGCCGCCAATAAAAGCCATATCTTGCATTTCCATTATGTTGAATTGTAATCTTTGTAATTCATTACGAAATTGCTCAAAGCCACCTCGCGGCAGTCTACTTTGAATAGATGCATTCTGCATTTCATTTTTTATCTCAACGATGAGAGGACGTCGCTCCTGTTGCTGTGCCGGAGAGGGCAAATAGTTCGAAATATCATCCACCATGGCAACAGATGAAAAATCTTTGCACCCTTGAGCGAGCCGGCGCGATTCTTCCGGAGTTTCGGCTGTAATGAGAGCATAATCCATGCTCAAATCGAATTTGTTCAGGACGGTATCTTGCAGTGTAATCGAGGTGAGGCCTTTGGGTTCAATATTGAGATAGTTATAGTCAAAGGTCATTTTGGACGACAGCCATGCCATTGCACATGTGACGAGCAGGGCAGCAAAAAGCGTAAAGCCATAGTGGTTACACAGCCAGTTGGAAAGTGCGCCAAGTGAACGAAAAGAAATATCGCGACTTTTTTGCGGTGATGCTTTGAGTTTTGTGCGAAGCCATGCCCACATTCGTTCTTTAAAAACAAGCAGCGGTGGCAGTAATAAAAAAGTTGCCAATAAAATTGACAACAGGCCGAAACCGGTGACTAGGCCCATCTCTTTCATGCCGCGAGAATGACTCACCAAAAGTGTTAAAAAGGCAACTGCTGTAGTCAGGGCACCGGTGAGCACCCCTTTGCCACTTTTTGTAAAAGTATATTGCATGGCATCAGCGATCGAGCCTCCGGCAGCACGGCGTTCCGAAAAGCTGGCGATGAGATGGATGGCAAAATCAATGCCGAGGCCAAACAAGATCACCATCATCATTTGCGTCATGATATTGAGCTGGCCGACAATCAACGCGGTGACTCCAACAGCCCATAAAACACCAATCATCAATGTAAAAATAGCCAACAAGGGGGCAAACCACATACGAAATGAAATGATGAGTAAAATCAAAATCGCGATCACAGCGATAAGACTGGTGGTACCCAGGCTTTGCTCGGAATAAATCATTTCGTCGCGTGAAATAGCTAAAAAACCGGTCATGCCAGCCTGAACGTCTGGAAAGTCGTCCGCCATGTCTGTTAACAGGACCTCAACCGCTTCCACCGCTGCCACAACGAGGTCGATGTCTGTGAGAGAAAAGTTCGGAATAGCGTTGAGCACAAGCCCTTGTTGATCGTAAGAGAGAAAATAGGGATCACCAAACAACAAAAAGTCGACAGTCTGCTCAACATCTTTTTCAGACACCTGTTGCCGGTCCGCGATTTTCTGCAAAAAGGCAATAAAGTTTTCGATACCATCGAGCGTTTTGACCGCGCCATCCTCTTTTTCGCGTGAAGAAATGGACTCCTGGCGACCAATATATTCTTTTTCAAAGGCGTTGTTATAATTGGTGAGTAATTCGGTCAAATTCGGACTGTAAAAAATATCCTTGAGATTTTCCAGATCCTGTTTTTTTATCAGCATCATCGCATGATTACGAAGAAAATCCATATTGAGTTTGTAATCGACGCGCTGGAACAATTTACGATCTTTTCCGCCTTGCAGCTCCCGGATTTGCCGTTCGAGATCGCTCGTATCTTTGCCTCTGGATCGCCGTTTTTTTATTTTCTCCTGGAGCTTTGTCACGTCCGTTTCAATTTCAGCATTTTTCCTGGCATTCACGGCATTCACAATGTTGGGCGCCAATTCATCGGCAAACTTTTTAATGCGCTTTTCCTCACCCTGAACAACGATGGTCAAGCTCGTTGACGTTTTGAATTCTTGAATAATTTTGTTGAATTGAATAGTGCGAGGATCATCACTCGGTAACAAATCAGACCAACGCATGGTGACAGATAGTTGCGATGCGGCAAATGCGAGCAAAACTGTCAATATGATAACGATCAGAAACATCTTCCAGGGATGCTCGGCATGCAGTCGCGCCAATCGAATCAGTAATACCTCTCTCATAGCGTCTCCATATCAGTTAAAAAAAAACTCGCAATCGAATCATGCCGCCATTGCCAAGATTGGCGGCATAAGCCCTGCCATCTGTGCCCGTATTCATATTCAAATAAACGGTCAATTCAACGTCCTGGAACAGACTCCAGGTCATCATCGGAACCAAAGTGGCACTGCCGTCCGAGACACTCTGAATGACCATTATACCGAGATTGAAAAGATCAGTGACGGGATAGTTAATGAGACCAAAAAAGTTGTCACGGCTCATGCTTTTTGTTTCAGTCGAAAAATACCACATCCAGTGATTGAGCGTATAGTCCTCCCAATGATCAGGAAGGAGCGTGTTACGATAAAACTCGCCCATAAGATAGAGTCCCGAGTTGAAGGTGTAATCGAGACCGGCGACAAGTTCCCAAAAGTTATGCATGTCTTTGAGCCCCATACCTTCTCGGAGATCAATGAACGTATAGCCCCCTTCAGCCCACACACCGAGTCCTAAAAGTTCACCGACGAGATCCCCGCCCAGCATGTGCCGTTGGTAGCGACTCAATGCAGCATTGGGATCGGCGATTGCAGCGGGATTCAAATAATCTGTGCGCTGCCAGGAATTTCGGATACCAAGAATAGAAAAATCAAAATGGCCAATGCGGCTTTTGAGCTTGAGCATAACACCACTATCCTCGATTTCTGCGCCGGGAGAAAAATAGCTGTCAACCGTTAATGATGAAGTGAGTTGAGATTCCAAACGAATCGCGTTATGCCCCGTTTGTTCATATGTTGGATCAAGAACGTCTTTGACATTAAAGTGATCGGTTGGATTCCACGTATAGCCTGTGCCCATACCTAATTGTTGTTTGCCAATCGTAATATCCGTTTTTTTATAGGCAATTTTCGCGTATGCATTGTCCAGAAAGATACGATCGGGTCGTGGCACAGGAATCGGTCCGCTCCACTGGGCCAAATCGCCAAAATAGAATGTAAAGTATTCGTGCATAAACTCCGGGATTTGCGATGCAATCCGCTGTGGCAAATAGTCCACAAGATTCCATTCTGTTTTGCCGTGATAGCTGACATAGTTGACATTGGCCCCGAACGAGACAGTGGCAAGCTCCTTGCTCATATCGAGCCGCAACTTGTTGGATGCCAGGTTGTAATAACGATCCCCCATCTTGACGCCCAGGAGCTGCGGCTCGTAATAGCCGAAAATCTCTAATTGCTGTGAGAGCAGCATCACGGGGAAAATAATTAAAAGTAGAACAGACTTTATCATTTTTTCAGTCCTCGTTCCGTAAACAGCTCATCGTCAAGTGGCACGTTATACTTGACTTTTTTGATTTCAACAGTGGTGCTCGTATTATCGCTGTGATTGTGCATGATCATGCGCATAGCCGTCGGCACACCATCGATAATCTGGATATTCGATTGCGACAGTGTTTTCAAGAGACGGTCTGGATTTTTATCATCATAATAGTCGATTATCAGCGGCACATAATCGCTTTTGCGCACCCACACAATCAATCTGGAATAAGAGATGTCGGCCCGGGGGTTGCGCGTCAGTTCAACCACGTAGCAGTCGTAGCCGGCCTTATTTTCTTCATCTATCAGTTGCGCATTATAGTCAGTGGTAAATGAATCACCCGAGCCCAGGTCTTCATTGGAAAAATCACTACCCTCAAATTTTTGCTTTTTTGCATGTGTGGCCAATTTCCGGACGCGCTGGGTGCGCGGGAAATAAGCCCAGATGTCATCCGCCTGATTCAACATGAGCATTTTTTGTCCCTTTACGCGACTCGGTGCCTGGTAGATGATCAAATTTTTTTCACCAAAATTTACACTATAGGACAAGTATTCAAATGTGCGTTCCTGGCCGGATGAAGTGATGATTGTCATGGTCATCGTCACCTCACTCGACTCCTGGTTCATCAGATCGTTTACTTTATTGATAATTTGCGCGCCCGTTTTTTCTTGCGAAAAAGCCAGGAGCGGTAGCATTAAAATTAGAATGAAATATTTCATATATACCTCACTTGACACTTTTGATAATTTCTTCCAAAAGACTCAAATAATGTTCAAATGCCTTGCGTCCTTTGTCAGTCACGCTTAACGTGGTTCTCGGTTTGTTATTCACAAACGTTTTTTTAGATTTGATAAATTGATTGTTCTCCAGGACTTTGATATGCACGCTCAGGTTGCCGCGCGTCACGTCCAGCGTGTTCACCAAATCTGTAAAACTGACCTCATGCTCGGACGCCAAAAGCGCTGACATGATACCGAGGCGAACGCGATCATGAAAAATTTTATCCAGCTTTTTGGTCAGATCGACAGGCATATTTTCACATCATTTCATTGCTTCAATGGCATATTTTTTAAACATGTTTGCAAAACAAACATGTTTAAAGTTATCATAAATATTCATAATGTCAAGAATCAATTGACAAAGAATTTCTAATTCTTTTTGACATTGGATAAAAAAACATTATCTTTTTGTATTATTCACGAGAGGGATTTGTCAAAAATGGAGTGTATATGCCGGCAACTGCAAAATCTGAGCGTACTAAAAAAACCTTTCAACCCCTGCAAGTTATGGGATACTTTTGGCTGGTACTTGGGATTGTTGTACTGGTCGGCAGCTTTTTCATCAAGGAAACACCCTATGTGCCGCAGATTCGTGGCGTCGTCACGAATATTATTGCCGGTTCGATTCTATTTATCATTGGCTTGTTGTCTATCCTTCGCGGCAAGACAACAAAAAAATAACCAGTTCAAAGTAAACTGACTCGGGATGAATACGCAATGTGTCTACCGCCGAGCACGACAAAACCGGAGTATCAAACCCGAAGAAACAATCGCTCGATGATTTGATGATTTACAATACGTTAGAGGAAGAGACATGAGTAAAGATGCCATAAATGCCGGCGTGACCAGCTCCAAAATCAAGTTCTGCGATCTCCGTTGCGAACACGCTGAATTCCCCAGGCAGGAGCATATGGATGGTGCTAATAGCTGTCGGACATTTGCCGCCTTGTGGTGCCGTGAGCTGCAACAGATCGTCAGCAAAAATGCACCATGCGCGGTGCTGTACGGCAAACGGCGACCAAAATCGACTCTTTGACGATCATTGCGCGCTTCAACTGTCCCGCAGTTCACGCTTTTATCCCCAAGAGACCAAAAGAGATGATATCTAACTTGAGTTTAAAACATGCGCAAACTCCTCGTCACCGGGATGAGTGGATTTTTGGGCGGTTTTGTTTTTAGCAAAGCCGAATCGAGATTTGACTATCTTGGTACCTGTCACACCTATGCAACACCTGTAAATTTTACAAATTGGCAGAAGATCGATCTGACCAATAGCTATCACGTTTCGGAGCTCGTGCGCCGTTTCCCTGCCGAGGTATTTCTGCATCTGGCCGCGATCAGTAATCTGGACGACTGCGAAAAAAATCCTGAACGAGCGCATGAGGTCAATGTAAAAGCGACTGTTCGTCTCGTCGCCGAGGCCAGACGGCTCAATGCGCGATTCATTTACGTATCCACAGATATGGTTTTTGATGGCCAAAAATGCTTGTATCGTGAAGACGCAAAAACCAATCCTATTTCGGTCTATGGACGCACCAAACTGCAAGCAGAAGCGGCGGTTCAAAAAATGGAAAACGCAGTGATTGTTCGTTCCGCCCTTTTGTACGGTCGTCCTCGTTTTGGCGGTAACTCGTTTTCCATGTGGGTGGAGAATCGATTACAGCAAGGACAGGTTGTACCACTCTTTACAGATCAATTTCGCTCACCCATTTACGCAGGCAATCTTGCTGATATTTTACTGGAATTATGCGAATCAGATTTTACAGGAATCCTGCACGCAGGCGGAACAAATCGAATGAGCCGTTATGCATTTGGATTACAGCTATGTGAAATCTTCGGCTATGACTCGAGTTTACTCAAACCCATCGCCATGACAGAAAATAGCTCGCTGGCCCCTCGACCCCGTGATGTATCATTGAATGTTGATAAAGCAATCACTATATTAAAGACAGACATCTTGTCGACCGCCGAAGGTCTCAGGCGCATGCGAAACGAAAACAAGGCGCGTTGATTTGCCACCTTTATTCCGATGAAAAATGCTGATTGATCAAATCGGAGGACATATGAACAGACGCGATTTTTTGAAAAAATCATCGCTTGCGGCTTTGGGAGCTGCAGCGATCAGATATTCGTGCACCGCCAATCAACAAAAGCGCCCAAATATCCTTTTTGTCATTTCCGATGATCAATCCTGGCCGTATGCAAGTATCTACGGTTGCCCCTTTGTGAACACGCCGGCGTTTGATCGCGTAGCGCGAGAAGGTGTTTTGTTCAATAATGTATTCGCCTGCGCACCACAATGTAGTCCAAACCGGGCGTCGATTTTGACGGGACGACATATCTGGCAAAATGAAGAAGCCGGGACGCACGCCAGCCTGTTTCCGAAAAAATTGCCGGTTTTTACCGATGAGTTGGAAAAATCCGGCTACGTCATTGGCTGCACCGGTAAAGGCTGGGGTCCGGGCGACTGGAAACGGTCCGGCTGGGAACAAAATCCTGCTGGGCCGCCTTTTGATGAAATGGCTTATGATCAGCCGCCACAGGAGGGCATTCGTAATCTAAACTATGCCGCCAATTTCGAAGCTTTTTTGAACCAACGCGACAAGAACAGGCCATTCTTTTTCTGGTATGGCGCTTCTGAACCACATCGGCCTTTTCAAAAAGGCTGTGGTGTTGCAGCCGGAAAAAATCTGGCAGATGTAACGGTGCCGGCATTTCTTCCGGATCACCCCGAGATTCGCAGTGATATCCTGGATTACGCCGTGGAGATCGAGTGGTTCGATCAACATCTCGACAAGATGCTGAATCTTTTGGACGAACGTGGTGAGATCGAAAATACACTCATAATCGTCACGTCGGACAACGGCATGCCGTTCCCGCGTGCGAAAGCCAATTTGTACGAATACGGTATCCACATGCCTTTTGCCGTTCGTTGGGGCGATCGGGTGCCGGCACATCGCCGTATTGATGATCTTTTCAGCTTTATAGATGTGGCGCCAACACTTCTCGATGCCGCCGGTGTGCCTATTCCGCAAAGCATGCGCGGCACCAGTTTTCTGAATATTTTATTGGAGGCAAAACCGGATCAGTCGGCTAAAACGGGGGAAAAAATTTTTGCCGGTCGCGAACGCCACACCCATGCGCGCCTGAATAATTGGTGTTATCCATCGCGCTGCATCCGTACAGATCGCTATCTCTACATCTGGAATATGAAACGTGACCGCTGGCCAGCGGGTGATCCAACCGGCTCCGGTGAACCCGAAGGCTATCATGATATTGATGCTTGTCCATCCAAAACATTTCTTTTAAAAAATCGTGAGCAATTCCCCGGCCTTGCTGCTGCCGCCCTGGATAAACGTCCTGAGGAGGAATTGTTCGATATTCGCAAAGATCCTTATTGCATGACGAATGTGGCTGAACAGATTGAATTTCAGGAGATCAAAAAGCAGCTTCGCGCGGCTCTGGAAAAAGAATTGGCCGAAACGGGCGATCCGCGTTTGCACAACAGCGAAGTTTTTGAAAGCTATCCGCGCGTCAGTCGCATGCGCAATTTCCCCGGCTTTAAGAAACAGGGCGAATATAATCCGGATTATCAATAATGAAAAAAATCGGCATCCTCGGTGGTCTCGGCCCCGAATCGACACTGGTCTATTATCGCGGCATCATCGATGCGTTCAAGTCCACATACGAGATAGCGGGCTATCCGGAGATGATCATCGAAAGTTTGAATCTGAAACAAGTGGCGGCCTGGGCAGAAAATGGCGAGTGGCAGAGAATCGCCGATCTAATAAGCCGATGTTTTACAACCATGCACTCTGCCGGCGCGAATTTTGGCGTCATAGCCAGCAATACGCCGCACAAGGTTTTTCGTCTCATTCAAAGACAAACACAGTTGCCACTGATCAGCATTGTCAGTGCGGCACGAGCATATGCCCAGAAAAACAGATTAAAAAAGTTACTCTTGTTAGGAACAAAATTTACCATGCAGGGGGACTTTTATCAGCAAGAGTTTACTCAGCAAGGTATGGAAATCGTTACTCCGGATGCCCGAGAACAGGACTATATTCATAAAAAAATATTCTCTGAAATTACGTTGGGGATTCTCAACCAGTCGACCAAACGGGAAATGCGCAAAATTATAAATCGCCACCTCCTCGGAGTTCAAGGCGTCATATTGGCGTGTACCGAGTTACCACTGATATTAAATAGTCACGATGTTCAGCTCGCCTGTTTGGATACAACGCAGATTCATATAAATAGTATCACTGAGTACTGTCGAGGGAAATAGAGCTACATATGGAGTCTTCATTAACGCGGATTTACCTCGTTCGTCACGGCGAAACAGAATGGAATAGAGCCAAAATTTATCAAGGGCAAATGGACAGCCCGCTGAGTTCACTTGGTATCAAACAAGCGCAAGCGGTTGCTTCTGCATTGCGAGATGATAAAATAGATGTTGTCTATTGCAGTGATTTGGGGCGCGCACGCCATACCGCGCACATTATCAGCGCACCACACGGGCTTGTTGCGATTACGGACGAACGTCTGCGTGAACGCCATCTTGGTGTCTTTCAAGGATTAAAAAAAGATGAGATGATCGCCAAATATGCGGATGATGTTCACAAGTATCGTTCAGGTGATCCCGACCACATCATTCCGGGAGGCGAAAGCAGTCGACAACGCTATGAGCGCTCGATCGCCTGTCTGCATGACGTCGCTGCAAAACATTCGGGTGAGAATATTCTCATTGTTACGCATGGGGGTGTTGTGCGCGGCTTTTTGGAAATGGTTCTGCATCTACCAATGAATGCAAAACGCCGCTTCTCACTGTATAACGCGAGCATTGCACGATTGAGTCTCTATAATGGCCACTGGATGATGGACAGTTGGGGTGAAACCTGGCATTTGCGCAATCTTGAAGTACAAGATGATTATTAAAGTTTTGCTCTTTTTATTGAGGCTGGTTTTTGACAAACAAAAGAGCCCACAGATTTCAATTCTATAGGCTCTTTATGCTTTTTTATAAAGTTATTTCTTTTGTATCAATTCTGCTCGCAGGTTCAGTTCAACTTCGTCACTCACAACCAGGCCGCCATTGTCCATCGTGTTATTCCATTTGACATTAAAATCCTGACGATTGATTGTTGTGCTGCCCTCGACGCCAATCCGCGTATTTCCCCACGGATCATTCACTGGACCAAGAACTTTAAAGGGTATTTCAACTTTTTTGGTCACATCCCGAATCGTTAAATTTCCGACAGCAACATATCCATCCTCCTTTTTAGTGATCCCGGTGGATTCGAAAGTGATGTTCGGATAGTTTTCAGCATCAAAGAAATCAGCGCTTCGCAAGTGTTTATCCCTTCGCTCATTTTCCGTGTTAATACTGGCGACTTGTACTGTTCCCTTTATTTTTGAATCCTCAAGATACTCGGGATCAAACGTAATCTCGCCGTCAAATTGGGTGAACTTGCCTGTAACTGTTGCGACCACCATGTGCTTGACCGAAAACCCAACTTCTGTATGAGATTTGTCTATCTCCCAGGTGCTCGCCGGCAAAGAGAAAGAAAAAGCAATTATGACAGCAAAAGCCTTTAATATAATTGACTTGTAACCCATAATATTTACTCCTTTTCTAATAATTTATAAATATTTGTCTAATTATTGTCTCATTTTTACAAATTTGTTTGAGATAACACACCATGAGAGGGCATTATTCCACACTTTTCGAGATTGTTCAAAGGAGCTTTTTCTTGCGGTTCAGCATGGTTTTGTTAAATTAGCTGTACGCGGAAAATCCGTGGCTCATAGACTTTTCTAAAAAACGCAGTTTTATTGCCTTTTGGTACAATATCGAAAAATCTCGTGATGTTCATCGGTATGGAGGCTATTTTGCGAGTGCCTTTTATTATAATCTTTATCCTCTCAAGCGGCTTCTCGCTACTCCAGTCGCAGTCGTTGCGAATTGTGCCGACATTTCATTGCCTCGGTATATATTGGCAGGCACCCATGGGTGGTGAAAATATAAAATGCCATGTCAACTATCGAAAAATTGGCCAGGCAAAGTGGCAGACAGCTCAGGATTTATGGTATGATGATCGTCAAATCTCCGGCAGACCACGAGAATATCGCGGCAGCATTGTTCATTTATCGCCTGGTACTGACTATGAAATCAAATTGTGGCTGGATGAAACGGCGAAAACAGAGATTACGGCCACCACATCAACCTGGAGCGAGCAGTTTCCCATCAACAAAAGCATTTTTGTATCAAGTACAAATCAAACATTTTCTCTCCTGGAATCAGGCTCTTCCCATGGCTACGTCCTTTATACCGCTGCACCAAATACAACTTGCCTTGATGTGGAAAACAAACAAGATTTTTGTATCTATATTCCGGAAGGCACCCATCATGTGATCATTCGCGGCTTGTCCTTGCGCGGCGCCGCGCGGCATGCTATTCGGCTGTCGGATCATTGCCACGATATTGTCATTGAAGAGTGCGACATCAGCCAATGGGGCAATGCCGATGCATCCGGATTTGGCATCAACCTGCACGCTGCAATCAGCGCCCCGTTTCGCGCTGATCATATTGAACGCCTGATTATCCAGAACAATGACATTCATCATCCACGCGCCGACGCGAATAGCTGGGGTGAACCTCGTCCGAACCCCGGCGGTGATCCCTACCATCCGCAAGGACCATACGGCATGGTGCTTTATGACACCAGGGGGAATCATGTCATCCGCTACAATCGATTTTTCACCGATGTGGAGCACTATTTTTGCGATATCCTGGGCGCCGGCAGCAATATCAGTTTTTTTGGTTTTCCGAACAAAGACTCGGATATCTATGGCAACTCTTTTGAACGCTGCTGGGACGACGCCATCGAGTCCGAGGGTGCCAATGAAAATGTACGCATTTGGGATAATATCTTTGATCACATCTATCACCCGATCGGTGCTGTCGTCACATCAGTAGGACCGATGTATATTTGGCGCAACATCACAACACAGAGCCGCAAATTTGGACACATCACAACATCCGACGATTACGGCCGCGGCGAGTTCATCAAATGCGGCGGCACCTGGCAGGACGGGACCTGGTATGGCGATGGCCGGATGTATGTCTATCATAATACAATCTTGCAGCCGCTCGCAACGGGGTTTGGACAATTCTTTTTGGGGTGCGAGGGTGCATTTGTGGCAGAAGGCAAATCGCTCTACAATATGGTCTCCCGCAACAATATATTGACCAATTATAAAATGACCAAATATACGATCCGAGACAATCCCGAGGAGGGTCAATGCGATCGCAACGATTTTGACTATGATCTTTACACGGGTCGCATCAAGGAAACCTGTCCCCAGGTGATTTATGAAAAAAATGGCTTAAAGCTCGCATCCAACGATGATATCATTTATAACGGGCTCGATCCTGCCGGGCCCTACGCCTTGATGCCCTGTACGCCGGGTCACGATGCCGGCATTTTGCTTGCCAATTTTAATGACGACTATAACGGTCTCGCACCGGATATGGGGGCGATAGAGAGCACAATGGATAGTCTGCAATGTATGGATAACGGCCAGATCACTCCTCAAGCGGTCAAGCTGTTTCAAAACAGTCCCAATCCTTTTAATGGGCAAACACGCATCCTCTTTTTTTTGCACAATCAAGGGTACGCAGAAATTTCCATAGTCGACGCAGCGGGGCGACAAGTCAGGTCTTTGGTGAATCGCCAGTGTCAGCAAGGATACACAGCTGTCGTCTGGGATGGCCGCAACCAGGGCGACGTGCCAGTCGCAAGTGGTGTCTACTTTTGTCGTCTTTCGGCACATGGTTATAATTGTACCCAAAAGCTTTTATTGATCCGCTAAGCCAACAGATGCGGTGAAACAATCGCTTGTGTTTTGCATTATAGCTGGGCACTCACCAACCGACAGTTGGCGCTCCATTTTCTCATCAATGGTGTATATCACCAATATTGGCTAAAACAGCCTAAAAGCAGTTTTTTCTATGGGGACTCTTGTTGCTGATTCTCTTCGCACTATTCTATTGTTTATCGCTCGAATTAAAGGCGTACCACAGCACATCATGGATTCACACATCGATTCGCTATTAAAAACTGTTCGCCTGTTTGATGAGCGGGATAAACTCACATCACAGCTGTCGCAGGGTATGCGAAAAAAATTAGCCATTGCTGCCGCACGCGTTCATTCGCCAAAAATTGTCTTTCTCGATGAAGCCCTGAATGGCATCCATCTTGAGGAACGCGTATTGTCTTTGTTGAAGGATTAATCATGGTGATAAAAACAGAACATCCAAACAAACCAAGATGACTTGCTTGTGTAAAAGGGAATATCTTTACCTTGATATTGTTTTATGAAAATAAATTTAATGATAAGCAAAAATGAGGTGAAACTAATGCAAGCAAAAAAAATGATTTATTTTTCCACAATTCTTCTCATGTTTGGACTATCGGCCAACGGCTTTGCCCATTGCGAAATTCCATGCGGCATCTATGGCGACAAAATGCGTTTTGATATGTGGCTGGAACAAATCACTACTGTGGAAAAATCCATGACCCAGATTGTTGAATTGTCGCAAGCCGGCGACAAGAACTATAATCAGATCGTGCGATGGGTGACCAATAAAGACAAACATGCCGATGATATCCGTGACATTGCCGTGGATTATTTTTTGGCCCAGCGTATCAAACCGGTGGCTGATTTAAATGACAAAGCCGCTGTGGAAAAATATCAAAAATCACTGCAAGCGCTGCATCACATTATCGTACATTCAATGAAAGCCAAACAAACAACTGATTTGGAACATATTGAAAAGCTGCGCTCTCTGGTCGCTGAATTCTACGAGCTCTACTTTGACGAAAAGATGGAAGCGCATCTCAAAGAGCACGAACATTAACAAAAAGACAACTCTAGAGTTTTTTGAATCGCCTATAAAGAATGACTTTTCTGTTAGCATGATCTACAAAAATCTCTGCATTTTGGCGCCAATACGACAAATCACTCCCCCTTGCTCGTTATGGCGCCAGATTTATATTCTCGAATATTCGCTGCTCAAAACTTGTTCTTTGTAATTCTCACTATTCTGCCAATTTTATTCTGGATTCTCAACTGAAATCCAATTATTTTTAAAATATGATTAATCCTTTTGCCCTTGATTTGCGTCCTATATACAAACAAAGGCCAACTGAATGACCGAAACCGACATCGTGCAACAGTGCCAGCAGGGCGATATCGCAGCGTTTGCAGCGTTGTACGATGTTTATCATCAGCCGATGTTGCGCGTCGCCCGAGATATACTTCATAACAAGCAGGATGCCGAAGATGCCGTGCACATCACCTTTGTCAAACTATTTCACAGCATCCGACATTTTCGGTTTCAATCAAAGTTCAAATGCTATCTCTTTCGGATTTTGTCGCGCGCTTGCTATGATATTCTAAAGAAAACTAAAAAGCAACGTACAGAAAATATAGACCACATCAGCCAGCATATTGAACAACATACGGATTTAAAAATCCAGCTCGAAGAAGCGATCAAAAATTTACCGGAACGCATGCGCTTGTGCTTTGTGCTGTTTGCGGTTGAGGATTTTAAACTGACCGAGATCGCCGAGATTACGGAGATGACCCTTGGCGGGGTCAAATCGACGCTTTATCAGGCACGAGTTCGATTACGCCATTATATGGAAATCTGAAGGATATAACATGTCCTGCAATGGATTTGAAAAATTTTCTCTCGATGAGTGGACAGAAGCAGAGTTTGCCAAACACATAGAAACGTGTGAATCGTGCCGCATTGCCATGGAGCAGGATCGTAAATTGCTCGATCTTGCGCGTTCCCGCAAGACAAATATAACAGCGCCCTTTTTGTGGCCACGAATAGAGACCGATCTGCAGCAGCAGCGCACTGCCATCCTGAAAAGCGACAATTACCATCGCTGGTTTTTCCGAATTGCTGCCATTCTTGTCCTCGCCATTGGCATCAGCATGCTTTGGTTCAAGGGGCAGAATAAACAGCAATCTCCGCTGCTGACCGAATCGACGCTGAAAAAAGTAGAGCAACTGGAAAAGGACTATGAAAACGCCATCAATGAGTTGGAAGCATTGGTGACGCCACAGTTGTCACAACTGAACCAGGAGCTCATGTTGTTGTACCGGGATCGACTCGAGACCATAGACGCACAGATTGAGCAGTGCAAGGAAGCGCTGGCAATGAATCCGGCGAATGCTCACATCCGGTCCTATTTATTGGCCGCGTTGCGGGATAAAAAAGCGACGCTGAGAGAGATAATCGCACTGACAACAACTTGATGTTTGCCGCTGCATGTTTCTTTTTCGCGTCAAAGACGAAGGAGCACTCATGAAAAATGTCCATCGAATTCTTTTCACTGCATATGCAGCAGCCGCACTCGTTCTATTGGCGGCTCGACTTGCACAGGCAAGCACAGAAGAGACGTTTTCCCAAACCCTGCAAGCTCAACCAGGAGCCTCGGTGATCATTGAAAAGTTTAGCGGCGATATAAACATCAAAGGGTCCAGCGAGAACAAGTTGTCCGTTGTAGTGGTTTTGGAGGTCAACAACGGCAGCGACAAGCTTGTTAAAGAATTTATCGATAATTCAAGTCTATCATTGATCCAGACATCTGATGGCTATCAAATTGTTTTTGAAACGCCGATGTTGAGCGATGATTCTTCGGTGCCGGAAGCATTCGTGCGAAATTTCAAGTCGCTGTTCAAGAGCGGGACGTGGCAAATCTCGTCATCGCAAAAGATGGAAGTGCGTCTGCCGAACAAGCAAAACGTGACCGTGCACAATTCCTATGGCGATATCAGCATGGAGGATGTATCCGGTGACATTTCGCTTCACAACAGCTCGGGTGAGATTCATGTCCGTGATTGTAGCGGCAATTTGCAGAGCCAAAACAGCTATGCAACGGTCGAGATAGAGTCCTTTGACGGCCCGGTGTCTGTGCACAGCTCCAGCGGTGAGGTGAAGATGAACAATATCGGTGGCGATGCCGAGATATCGAACAGCTACCGAAGCGTCACCTTTCAAAATATAGACGGCGATTGTACCGTAAAATCGTCGAGCGCCGAAATTACCGGGCAAGACGTCACCGGCAATTGCGATATCAGCACATCTTATAAAAAAGTGTCCATTGCCCGCGTCACCGGCGATTTAATTGTGCAAGCTTCCAGTGCTGCCGTTTCAGGAGAATTTATCGGTGGTTCGGCGACGATTGAATCGAGCTATAATCCGGTCGAGATTGATAGCGTTGCCGGCCCACTCACGATCAAATCAAGCTCTGCCAAAGTTTATGCGTCACGCATTGGCGGAGAGACAAATATTCGGACATCTTATAATCCAATCGTCGTTCAACATGTCGATGGTCCACTCAGCATCGACGGATCATCATGCTCGGTTGAGGCACGCGACATTCGAGGCGATGTTTTTATAAGCGCCACGTACAATGATATCACAGTGGATAATGTTGATGGTCATCTCGAAGTACAGGGCTCGTCGGCATCCGTGACCGCGGAGAATATCACACAATCAGCAACAATTCGCTCGACGTACAATCCCATCGCCCTGGCCAACATTGGCGGTGATGTCCGGGTGGACGGCTCATCCTGCAGTGTCAAAGGTGAAAAGCTCAACGGCGACGTCGATATTTCCAACACTTACAAGTATGTGGTTCTGAACGATACCCGAGGTTCAATCAAGGTGCACGGCAGCAGCAGTCCCATTGATGTTCGTGTGGACGAGCTACCCCATAATGCAGAAATAGAATTGGTAACAACGTATAAACCTGTCAAGCTTGAACTGCCGAAAAAAACAGACGCGACATTGGAAGCGTTCGGTGATAAATTTGATTTTATGTTAGAACGTGTTCAATTCGATATGAGCGAGAAAGAAAGAGCCAAAATCACCCTCGGGTCAGGTGCCGCGCGAATTTTTATCAAAACGGGTGAAAAAGTGACGGTCAGCCAGAGGTAAAATCAGAATCCGATGCCAATACCGGCGGAAAAAATCATATCTCGCCGAGGATTGGTTCCGGCTATATGCCCGTAAAGTCCAATGGAAAAATTGACCCCTTTAAACATCCATTCAAATTCACCACCAACATAGGTTTGATTTTTCTCAAGACCTCCCATTGGCAACAACCAGGTCTGCAGCAGCGACATTTTAATCGCCGCGCCGATTGTGTATCGGTAGTTACCTCCCAGACCAACATTCAGTTTGCCTCCCCCAAGTCCCGGCTCCACTTGCACCAGCCAGGCGTGATAGGGATAAAAGGATGCTGACACCGAGACAATTTGCGGTGTGGTCAATTTGGCGCCCATTGCTACAGTTCCCTGTTTGCCGGCAATAGAGGGAACCGTAGCAAGGACTATCACAAGGATGATACAAAATAGTCTCATAGACCGTCCTGTACAATGAATTAAAATCAACAAAGCAGTCTACGCAGAGCAGTCGATCAAGTTACTTTTGTATGATCAATTTTTTATACATCACATGATGCCCGCTTCGTAATCGGGCGATATATATCCCGCTGCTGCAGTCGCCAGCATCCCAGGTGACGGCATAGTGACCCTGCGTCTGCACCTCATTGACTAAAGTGGCAATGTGTTGTCCGCTCAGATTATGGATGGTCAACTGAACAAAATCCCCTGGAACAGCATAGCGAATGACCGTCCCGGTGTTGAACGGATTCGGATAGTTCTGTAGCAAGAGCGGACTCGTCGGCGATGTGTCATTGCCCTTCCCCTCCTTCACGCGCGTATCTTTCTCCCCGTAAACCGCCATCTCGGACAGGGAAAAGCCGGTCGAATCGATACTGGTAATGCCGTACATACGGATGAAGCGACCTGTCTGCACCGGAAATTCGTGGCTCACCGCGCCGCGGCCGGTATTATCCGTTATATGAAGACATTCTATCCACGGACCGTCGGCGCCCTCTGCCACTTCAATTTTGTACTCGGTGCCGAACAGAGCCGCCCAACTCAGCACCACCTTGTCGATACGATACGATTCTGCCAAATCAATGCTCAACCATTGTGGTGCACCGGCTTCACTCTCCCAGCGCGTCGTTATATTGCCATCAACTGCACGCCGCGCTGAATATCTTGTACTTTTTTGCGACGAAGAGGCAGCGGTTTTTCGATAGGCGATATGGTCGTTCGGCTCTGGCCTGGTGCAGATTGTGTTATCAAGCTTGTAAACGCGCACATAATCGACCAAAAAAGAATCGGGATAGGTTGCCGTTGCGGGATCGTTCGCCCAGCCGCTGTTTATTGCCCACGATTCTGTCGACAGCTCGGCGGTGATTTTGACATAAGCCGGTACTTTGGAAACACCGCCGGCATCGGTTCGCCAGCTCTCAACACCATCGATAAAAAACAGATAGATATTTTCATACCACTCCAGCGTAAAAGTATGATAGCCGTCTCGAATGCCTTCCATGGTGTGGCTTTTGCCAATACTCTGATGCGCATCACCATAGCCATCCCAGTGCAATGCATGCTGCATATGATCGGTCCAGCCAAATCCTTCAAAGATATCGATCTCGGTGCCATCTTCGCCGGAACCGTCGACATTGCCGACGCCCGGCGAGAACAACCAAAAGGCGACCCACCAGCCGGGCTGGCGCGGCAATCGGCATCTGATTTCAAACTTGCCGAACTTTTGCTCAAATTTTCCAATGCTTCGAATAGCGCCGGTGGAATAGTCAAAGGGATCATTGTCGGAATTGCGATTGGCGATTTTTCTGGCGCGTATAACGAGGTTGCCCTGGCCATCCAGAAAAGAATCTTCCCGCAGCCACCAGCCATCCGGACCGTTATCATTGCCGCGCCGATTGTACTCCGGCTTGTCCCATTTCTGCAGATCAAGCGTGACACCGTTAAATTCATCGCTCCATACCAGCTCTTCAGCCGCCACATGAGCCGAAAAGACAAACAACAGTAAACAAAATATGGGTGCGATGGGATGAGAAATAATCTTTCTGGTCATAAGAATACCTCTAATTTTTATATCTGGAAAATTGCCATATTGATGAGGCGATACTGCACGGTGGAATGTGAAACGTGAAAAGTGAAACGTGAAACGGTGATCACTATAATGCTAACACCGTCCATTGTGCCGCTGGCCACCAACGCGCGACGAATGGATATCTCGGAGAGCGCGTAACCTGGTGCAACAGACACCAAAGGTAATCTACGAGCCGCTGAAAAAAAGACGCTCTTCACTCAAAATGAGAAAAATGTCAAGTGGTAAATTTTTTCTTGCGGATTTTACACGTCGCAGCAGCCAACAGCAGACAGACGATTGTGCTGATGGGGGTGAAAGTGCAGTGCGCCTTGTAGCCGATCAAACAGACTTTGCTTGCGGTGGCCTGCGGCACGATCGTCCAAAGTGCCGCCAGCGTGATAATAATCGTGAGTGAAAGCAGGATGCCATAACCTTTTTTTCGGGTTTTCATAGTCGTTCTCCAGGACAGGTGATTTCTACAATTTGAGTGGCTGTTTGCGAATATATAAAAGTTAAAAAAACTTTGTCGTGAATCAAGTGAAAATTCCGACTTTAACTATTCAGGCTTCACTAACACGGCTATTTCCCGTCCTAAAAGATCAATTACTTTAAGACTGACATGTGTGCTTTTTGGTATGGCAAAACTGATAGTCGTCGCTGGATTAAATGGATTTGGATAATTTCGACCAAGCATATAATCGTTTCGATCCGATACGGTTTTTTCGGAAAACCCCGGGAGGTTTGATCGTAGCCGATTCCTCCCGGACTTCCCTGATAGAGCATCCAATCAGCATCATTAAAATCGAGATCACGTCTCCCTACAGCATCGATTGGACTCACAGGGATGATTACCTTTTTGTCACGGTGATGAGGAACAATCACTTTTTCTTGTGCACGCAAACAATATGAAAAGAGCAAAACAAGTAAAAATAGTAAATACTGTTTTAGAGCCATGGAAACAGGATTCCCTGAGCACTGAGAGGCAAATAAAGGCGGAGACGGTAAGGCTTTGCCGACGAAATGGCCCGCGCAACCCGCAAGCCACTGTGCACAGCGGGACCTATCCCCTCTCCCATGTCAAGCGTCGCCAATCCCGCGGCATCACCAATGATGAAAGCATTATTCATCTGATATGTAGCGGTTTTTTGTCTGAGAAAATAGGTGTATCCTTTTGGTGTGAGGAGAGTATCACGCACGAGACCGCGTCCCCGCAATTTTTCTGCGAACAAATTCCAGTGATAGTGCAGCGTCTCACCTCGAGCCGACAAGCCATCAACCTTTGCCCCGATGCCGATATTTAAATATCCGCCTTTTTTGGGAACATACCACGAATAGCCGGGCAGCTCTTGCTCAAAAAACCACAGATGGCAGTTCGAGTCGTGCCATCTATATTTAAATTCCTGTTCCAATGTGGTGATTTGAGCTTGTTTTGTTCTGGGATGTATGTCGCGAAAAAAAGTCCGGTACACCGGACAACTACTGCCACCGGCACCGACGAGATAACGGCAGCGAAATTGACCATCGATGATAAAAAATTCTCCATCACGTATAATTGTGTGCACTTTGTGGCATATCACCGACACGCCGGCGCGCTGCAGCAGCCAATCATCAAATTCATATCGGCGAATGGCGTATTGTCGTGTGGGAAGCGGAATGTGCCGGCTTCGGATATAAAAATGCAGCGTATCAAATCGAGTGAGACCATGCGGATACTCCCGCGGATGAACCTTCAACAAACGCCATACTTTGGGTGTGATCCAGCCGGCGCACAGCTTGTGGCGCGGGAACTGTTGCTTGTCTAAAATGCGCACATCCATCCCGGCTTGTTTGAGTGTCCAGGCACAGCTCGATCCGGCTGGCCCGCCGCCGACAATAACCACATCCGCTTCGATCATAAAACGCTCAACTGACTCGACAGACCGGCTGATCCTTGTGCAACCGGTTCATTACAATCTGCCACAACTGATTGTGCCGTGAGCGGAAGCCACCGGCGCTGCTCAGCAGATAATAGCGCCACATGCGGTAAAAGCGCTCGCTGTATTTTTTTTTCAACTCAGGCCAGGCGTTGTTGAAATTCTCGTACCAGGCTAAAAGCGTTGGATCGTAATCGGGTCCAAAATTATGCAGGTCTTCAACGATGAACATTCCCTCCATGGCACGCGCAAGCTGGGCAATCGACGGCAGCGAGCCATTGGGAAAGATATATTTGATCGTCCACGGATCGGCGATGCCGGCGTTGATGTTGCCACCGATCGTATGTACAAATGCCAGACCATCCGGCTTGAGGGTGCGATCGACGACCTCCATGTAGGTTCGATAATTTTTGTATCCGACATGTTCCATAACGCCGATCGAAATGACGCGATCATACTGACCGGTGACATTGCGGTAATCTTCCAGACGAATATCAACGGGCAAATCTTTGTACTTGGCGTTGGCCCATTCCACCTGCTTTTTTGACACCGTCACACCAGTGACATGCACGTTGTACTTGGCCGCCGCATAACCGGCAAAAGAGCCAAATCCACAACCGAGCTCCAGCACGCTCATGCCGGGCAACAGTCCGATCTTTTGGCACACCAACTCGAGCTTGTTTTCCTGTGCCTGATCCAGAGTTTTTGCATTTTTCCAATAAGCACAGGTGTAGTTCATACGCCGGTCTAACATGGCTTCGTACAGATCATTGCCGATGTCGTAATGTTGCTCGCCAACTTGATAAGCTCTTTTTTTATTTTGCAGATTAAAGAGTCGAGCGCGCAAGAGATGCCAGAATAATTTTGTATTTCCCTTGATTTGAGATGGCAAATCGGTTCGCAGCACACGATTGATGAAATCATCCAATTGTTCACAATCCCACCATCCGTCTATATAGGATTCGCCCAGGCCAAGCGATCCCTGGGCCAGGATGCGCTGATAGAGATTTTTATTGTGCACATGAATATCAAATGGCTGGTCACCATCGACGGTGATGCCGGCTAATTGTAAAAGATCCCGGACAATTTTTTCTTTGCTGTTTGTCCCCATGTTGCACCTCCTTGGCCTAAATATATGTAATAATAGGAAAAAAGCAAATAGTTCGAGATGAAAAAATACAATAATAAAATTTTGCATTTTTGTAAAATTACACTACTTTCAAGTAATCGTTGAAATAAATCATCCGTAAAAATTTTTACATAAATATATCCTTCTAACGTTTTGGCACCACAAGAATGGCACGGGATAAAAAATTAAAAACCACCAAAAAACGATCCCTTTTCCGGCGGATTTTGCGAGTCCTGCTATGGACTATGCTCATTTTTTGTGTGATCGTCGTCTTATTGATAGCAGGAGTTTTACTCTATCTCACTCCCGGCCGTATCGAGTCGATCGCTGAACGGATTGTGTCGGAAAATTTGCAGCAAGACCTCTCCTTCACCAATGCTCACTTTAATATTTTCAACGGTTTTGTTTTTCGGGATATCGTTTTGTCCCCGCCTGATTCGGCTCTTCAACAAAATGTTTTGCCCATACACTCAGCCACCGCGAAAGAAATAGCGTTTCGATACAGCTTTAGAAAGCTGCTCAAAAAACAGGTGCTCATTACCTCCGCTCTCATCGATTCGCCGCAGGTGCACATCATGTTGACACCGGCAATGGCGGACAGGACTCAAGACATGGACGATCTGGCAAAGAGATCAACATCAGCTGGCGACAGCGTGATTTCTGTTGTTTCGCTTGACCTAAAAAAATTCCGCCTTATTAATGCCGGCATTACCGTTGACGCAACGGATTCCCTGGGGCAGCAACATCTCCATCTCAGTGATATCAGCATTTCGCTGGATGATATTTCGGCACCGCGCGGCGACGTGCTGGCCCAGGATAGCTTGTTGTACGGTCGCCTGCGGCTCGATTGTTTTAAATCGTTTTTGGTCTTTGAACAACAGAGAACCGAACAAAACATAAAATTTTCCTGCACCCTGGATGCGCACCTGGCCGTTCTTCTCGATGGACTCTCATCCATCAAAATGACCGGCGGCATCACCCTCGATAACACATTTCTCGCGCTTGATGAGATGTTGACGATTACACCCGGTGACGTGCCATTTCCGATCTCCGTTGAATTCAATGGTAACCTGGATGCAAAAATTGGTGCCGCGCACATGGAATCAATCGCTGTAAAAATAGATGATGTTCCCTGGCTTGCGCTCGATATTCGGGCGGACAGCTTGTTCACGACACCTTTCATCGACGCAAAAGTAAGCGAGAGCCAAATCTTCATCGAGCAACTCATTTCAATCGCCCGGCCGTTTGTACCGGATTCGCTGCTGCCGGCCACTTATCTGCACAATTCCAGGGCATTTGTCTCATTAAAGGGCTCGGCAATTTTCGGTTCGCTGCCCGACAGTTGCAACGGCGAATCATTGACCTGTCTCGGTAAAATGTCGCTGCACAATTTTGGCGTGACACTGAATCGGAATGAGCACTTTATAAAAAATCTGAATATCGTCTCCAAGGCATCACTCCTCCTCGGCACCAACGGCGTCTCGCGGCCAGATATCACAACAGCGATCAGTTTTGATTCGGTTTACGTCACATTGCCGGATAGTCAAAAAGTATATTCCGGCGAAACATCGTTTGCCCTTCACACTATATTGAATTCTGATTTTTCCCCAACAATGGCAGCCGTTGAGCTGATTATGTCCAATGCCATGGGGGCGGAGGTGAATGCCGATCTCTCCATGACCTCGCCGGGGACCCTGGACGGCCTCACTGGCAATGGAATTTTTACCCTGCAAGACCTGAATATCGCGCCGTTGACCCAATCACAGGTTCACTCCACTGTTTCGGCTTATGTCGAATTATCACTCAATACGCTGAAAGATTTGGCTGCGACCGTCAATTTTAGCACGGACTCTGTACAAATGAGCCAGGAACAACAGACATTCAATTTTGCACCGCTCTATCTGACGTCCGAATTTCGCGGCGCAACCGATGCCCGGCTCGAGCATCTCACCATTCGCTCATTCAACGCGTCACTCAATGATTTTGCGCACGTCGAATTGACCGGCAAGGCAGCCCTGTTGCCGCAGACGGACATAGAATTAAAACATCTTATTTTTTCGCTGGATCATGCGGCCGCACTCAAGTGGTTGCCGGAAAAAATCAAGGAGCCTGTCGCTGACCTGCAGATATCGGGTGTAACGAACGTCAGTTCGCAGGCGCGCTTGACCATGAGTGCCGGTGATACGACATACAATGCAACTGTTCAAATCGAAACAGCCGATTTAAACATCAACTACCAGAATGATCTCGTTTCTCTGTCCGATATATCGTTCAAAATAAACAGTCGCATAAATTCCAGCAAAACTGCGGGCGTCAGTCTGGCGCTCAACATTAGCGAGGCGCGCAGCAGCCAGTTTACCCCGTCAATTTTTCGTGATAACGAGATCGCGTTGTACCTCTCCATGCCCGACTTTGAGACGGTCCATATTGACTCCGGCATACTCAACTTTCCTGATCTCAAAACAACTGGAAGAATGACTGGCCAGGTCAATTTGAGCCACGATATGCCGCAAGTCAATTCGGTTATCAGTCTCTCACAAAATGCAATGGATACGATCCGCCTGATGCCGGATATTTATTATCGTGGCAAAAGCGCCATCACCCTTCAGGTCAACTCGGATACCTCGTTCGCCAAGGTTGCCGCCACCATCAGGACAACCGATCTCTCTGTGAGCCTGCCCAACGATATTCAGATGGATCAAATCAACTCAAATTTTTCACTTTCGCAAACAGTCGATTTACAGAATGGTACGCTTTATATTTCGCCACAGACTATCGTCAGAACACCTACGGATGGATTCGTCGATTATCGTCTGTATCGTGACTATTTTTTCCAGGAATCTATAAATCCGAGCTGGATCACGATTCGTCGCACGAACGTTGGGACATATCAAGTTGACAACATCAATGCTGAAGCCTATTTTAGTGCCGGAACGATTGAAATACCCTCCTTTAGCCTGGATATCTACGGCGGGAATGTCGGCGGGTCTTTTTCAGTCACTGTTGATAAAGACAATATCTTCGAATCGAGTTACAAATTATCAGCGCATCTTGCGGGAATCAATTCCGCCCTGCTACTGCCATCGTTAGAATCCAAATCAAAAGGTTTACTCACCGCCCACACAGAGATCACCGGCAAAGGATTCGATCTGGTTCGTGGCCTCGACATGGACGGCTATTTCAATATTACCAAAATTGAATCCAAAGTAGCAAACAACCTGCTCAGCTCCCTTGATCCGGAAGGTAAAGATACGGGCATAAAATTCACCAAACTGGTGATGAATTATGGTTATAAACCAAGCCTGATGACCTTTGATATCGTTCGCGGTTATTGTTATCCTTCAATTTACTTTTCGCAACCCTGGTATAATCCTGTTCGATTGAGTGGCGGCAGGATCGAATTGGCGAGAATTCCGGTCGCAACAATCTTGAATACCCAGAGGTAACCTGGATGGAGGTCACATGAGATATTTTCTCATTTGTATAGCACTCGGTCTTTTTTTGCAGTGCAGCATAAAATCACCCGAATTCACCATCACCGGTCAAAGAACTGCGCTGGAGCAGCAGGTTCTTGGTGACTACAAACAGCTCATGGCGAATGCCGTTTCCACAACCTCGGTTCGCATGGGGAGTGACGGCGCACAGCCCGATAGTCCACAAAGACAAGCTATTCTTCAATCTGTCCAAAATCAAAGATTTAATAAAGATGAAATTGACGAACTCAAACGTGAAAAGGTCGTCGGTGAGAACAATCGCGGATATCTGGAGGTACGACCCACAACAAAATACGATGAAAATCAGGACTACAGCGTTATGGTGGACAAGCTGGTCAACGAAGAAAACCGTGATCGACGTATCATATATCAGCGCGTGTTGCTGATGAGTCATGCCTCGGAAAATGAACAAGACGTTTATGCAATTTTTGCCAATATGCAGATTGACCAATCCCCGCCTGGCACATGGATTCAATTAGCCAACAATGAGTGGATCGAAAAAAAATAGTATACTATGAAGAGGTTCAAACAACATATTTCCGGTATTCTTTTATTCCGCCGCTCCCTGTCGCATCTTGATTGTGCATCGTGGAACGCAGAAAGAGGAATAACACGCTGTTTACGCCTTCTGATGACGCTCATTTTGCTTTCATCGGCGACTATTGCCGTTGGGCAATCAGAGGCAGTCTCGACAACTCCGCAGGCGAATCTGCGACAGGTCACCACCCACCCGCTCAATGATCTCGCAGCGCGACTTTCACCCGATGGCAAATGGATGCTCATCTCTTCACAACGAACCGGCAATTATGACATCTGGCTCAGAAACATGGAGACCGGTTTTTTGCGCCAGTTGACAAAACATCGAGCGGATCAGTTTTATCCTGTATGGGACAAAAAACAGCGCTATATTGTCTATGTCAGTCAAGAAAGTGATGCGCACGGTGATTTGTTTCGGCTTAATTTACGCAAAAGCCGCGGTGATCTCTTGCCCAAAGGCAAGGCCGAGCGAATCACTTTTTATATGGGATTTGACGGTTACCCCACGGTCTCTCCGGACGGCGAGCAGATCGCCTGGGTTTCGGAACGCAGCGGGCGCCCGGAAATCTGGTTGCAGAACAAACGTCGCCAGTATATACTGCAGCTTACACACGACGGCGCCACTCACCCGGCCTGGAGTCCACGACAGGAAGTCATCGCGTTCACCTCATTTCGTCAAAATGGCGGCAATGGCGACATTTGGCTGTTGAATCTAAAAACAGCACCCGAATTATTGGCAAAATCATCTCCACTCGAATTTTTCGAAAAATCACCTTCACTCGACAGTCTGGAGCTCGATATGTGGCCCGTTACAACAGGACCATGTGCGGACGGTTTCCCGACCTGGACGAGTGACGGTCAGCAGATCATCTTTGTCCGGAACGATCTGGACACAAATCGGGATGGTTTTTTGTCGCCAACGGACCATGCTGTTCTTTGGGCAGCAGACGTCGCCCCGGATTCTGCAGAAGGCAGACGCATCAACAATCCATCTTTCGAGATGTTTCGAGACACATTTCACGAGCGACTCACCCTGTCTGCTCGCCCGTTGACGCCCGCCTGCTTCAGCGCGCAACAGCCCGATTTTTCAGCAGACAATAAAACCTATTTTGTATCGTTTATCAGGGGAAATGCCGATGTCTGGTCATTCAGCGACCTCGACTTTTACAGCATACCAACAGATACAGCCATGGTGCTTGATTTTATAAACCGGTATTTTCCACTACCTTATAATTTAAACGGCAGACAACTCGATTCACTTTTTGATATCAAATCTCTCCTCACCCAAGAGCTGCGTGACCATCTTTGGGAGCGAATCACCGCGTTGCATCAAATTATCGATGCCGATACGACCGGTTTTGCACTCAAGGCATCCGCCATGTATGAGGCCGGGATGTGCTATACGCTCCTTGATCATCCAAAACGTGCTCAACTCTACTTTGGATATGTCGTCAATAATTTTCCGGCAGAGCAAAACGACGTTGTGTGGTCCGAGCTGCTTCTGCAGGTTCTGGAGGCACTCGAAGGAGATACATCACAAAAAGCCATTACGGACCAATTGATAAATGCCACTCTCGATTTGCGACAAAAATATCCAAATATGCCCGGCTTTTTGGCGCAGTCTGACATTGTGCTTGGTGGCTTGTGGACAAAGAAACAGGATTTCTCTCGCGCAGAAGAACACTATCGCAATGTCGCAAAAAGTTATGGACAGTTGCTCGAGTTTGGTGCACAAAGTCAATACATGTTGGGTGAATTGTACGAGCGATTAAAGGAAAAGCAAAAAGCGAGAAATATCTATTACGGATTGCTGCAAAATTACAAAGACCAGGGCAAATGGAGTTCGAAAGCGAACAAACGTCTCCTTGCCATGGCCGTCGAGGAGGCAAAAAACGATAGCGAACGAATTGTCAGGTATCTGGAGTTGCATAAAAAATTCCAGGAGCTCGACTATGCGTCCGTGGAACCGCTATCTCGCGCCGCGAGAATTTTGAGTGAAACCTCGAAAACAGATCAAGCTATTGCACTCCTCGACTCTCTCATACAGAAGACAACGATTCCGGCAGAAGGTGTCTTTGCGATGCGACTCCAAAGAATTAACATCCTGCTACGGACTGGTGAGTATAGTAAAGCCGTCTCGTCGCTCGTTCAGCTTGAGGATGATTATTCAGCGTCGCATCCGCACCTGGCACAAAAAGCGACACAGCGCCTCGTCGATTTGTTGCTGGTTTCAGCGGCGGATTCCAAACAATCGCAAGACTATGCCGGCGCTGTGACCCGCTATCGAGAAATCCTCAAACTGGATCCGTATCGTGTTGAAGCACACCAGGGTTATGTTGAATCCATGTGCCAGCTCGGTAATCTGGAGGAGGTGATCGAGGAGTATACGCTTTTAAATGAACAAACGCCAAACAACGAGGAGTTGCGCTACGCATTGGGATTAGCCTATTCCTTCAAAGCAACACCGACCCGGGATGGTGTCACATTGATCCGCGATATCAGCCGGAAAGATTTGGAGTATTCTAACAAAATTTTGCGAGAAGCGCTCTCCTTTGATTATAATTTGATTCAAGTTTATTTGACATTAAGCTACAATTATGAGATGCTCGAAACCCTTCGGCAGTGGCGCAAAAACAGACCAAAGAATTTTTGGACCCGAGCAGGCGAGGCGATTATCGCGCCACTTGTCTGGCTCTATCAACCAATCGCCAATCGCCATCGAGGTGATGTCACGCGTCATTATGAGCATGCCATACAAGTATTGACCGCCGGATATATATTGAATGACGAAAAGCTTCATCCCGATCTTGAAGCGCGTGTAGCGCTGAATATGGCGAACAATTACTACAATCTCGGTGAATATGGCTTTAACAAGGCCTATGATTTTTATCATCTTCGAATGCGCTATGATTCTACATTTGTTGATGACAGCCAGGAAGCCTACATCAAAGAGCGGATGGGGCATTGCGCGTTTGTTACGGATGATCTGGAGCCCGGCGCCAGGTACCTCAAACGCGCGATTGAGCTTTATGAGCAGATGAATCTCCCGGACAAAGTGCTCATCAATATCAAACGTCTGGCGCTATTGTATGAGTTCAGCGAGGACAGTCACAAAGCTTTGGATTACTATCAGCAAGCAGCGGAGATCGAGAGAGAAAGACGGTTGTACGATGGTCTGTTGCGAAGCTACCGGAGCATCGCCTACCATCACCTTCTGCTCAACAATTTGAGTGAGGCGGCTTTTTATGCCAATCAAGCGCTCGCGCTTTTGGATGACGGGCGAGTGCCAAGATCGCAGGGCAAGGCCATTCGACCCCAATTCGGTATTCTCGGTCTCTATTTTCCCATCCCCTATGACTTGAGAAAAATCGGTGCAAAATCGGTTTTACATTTTTCGACGGATGAAGAAGAGGCCATCCTTTACAGCATTCTTGCAGCCACTTTTCGTCAGGAACGCCAATTCGACAAAGCGCTCGCGCTCTATAAAAAAAAGCTGGCAATTTATGAGCAACGCCATGATTATGAAGCACAAGCCATTTTTCAAAACAACATTGCCTATCTCTACTTTATCATGGGTGACTATCATAATGCCTGGTCGTGGTTTGTCAACTCTTATGCGATGTGCAATAAAACCAAAAATATAAATGGCCAAATGCTCAACATCGCCAATGCCGGGCATCTTTTGGTAACAAGTGCCGACACGGGGGACAAAAAGTGGCAAGCTACCCTGCCCGGGTATCAAGCCTGGCTCATTGAGAAAATAGACGAGTTGTTAGCGTCAACACGCGATTCAGAGCATCTTTATGCACAAAACCGGGTGCATCTTTACATGGCGTTGGCCGATCTCATCCAGCTCGATTTTAGCACTGCAGAAGAAATGGATCTTGCGGCGCTCGTTCAGTACAACCTGTTGACAATCCAGCAGACTGCCCGAGCCGATACGCTTTTAAACAGAGCGCTGTTGATTTCCCAGCGCTATAAGCTCAGGCCCGAGGAGAACACGATTTGTTTCAAGCGCGGTCAAGGCTTTCTGGTGCTGGGTGAAACAATGAAAGCGCTGGACCAGTTCATCGCATGCAGAAAAATGGCGGCGCAGCTCAGGAATGCAGATATACTCTGGCGTGCCAACACAGCCATTGGCAATATATTGATCACATTAAAACGAGATAATCCCGAACAATCTAACTCTCTGCGGCAACCACTGCACTACTTTCTGCAAGCGATAGAGATTTCCGAAAACAATCGTCAAACGATTCCGGGATTATCAGCACCTCGGCTACGACAGCGCATTGAGGATCCATATCGAGCAGCAATAAAAGTATTCATCGAACAGGGAGCTACAGAACGAGCGTTAGACCTGGCTGAGCGCATGCGGGAGCGAAACTATCTCGATTTGTTAGGCGATAGCAACCTTTCTCTCGGTGACGGAAAACGTCAGGAACTCTATAGTTTAGTCGATTCTCTAAAGAGAGAAATTAATGAATTGCAGCTCTTGCTTTTGCAGTCAGATCAACAAATCGGGCAATCAGCGGACAGCCCGGAAGTTTTTCAACTGCAACTGCTGTATCTGCAGGATGAATATACCCTTGCACTGGAGGATGTTCGACGCGAGGCACCGGAAATCGAATCCTTGATAAAGATTACGCCAGTGGATATTTCTGAAATCAAAAGACTCTTGCCGGACAGCCTCGCTGTGATTTATCAGATCGCCGATACCCGTCGCTCCTATTTCTGGACGATCACAAAAGACACCCTCTCCTTCACTCCAGTCTCTATGGATAAACAATCAGTGACAGGCACACTGCATAACGCCCTTTTTGACTCAGCCGAGTATCATTTGGCCGCTGAATTCAAATCCGTGTTCATCGCTGCCAGCGCTTTGCCCGTCAACAGAATTGTGTTTATTCCGGATTATGACTTTTTATTATTTCCCTGGTCTTTTATTCTTCAAAATCAGGCGCCAACGGCCAAACCACTCTCAACAGTGTGTTCCAGTTTAACCGGTTTTGCCAATGCACTGAAAAATAGCCACCTCACTGGCAACACGCTCTATTTTGCCGCATCCATGGATAAAGAGTCTGTTTTTGAGCGTGACGATTTTCAACTCATCGATCCCGTACCACAACAGACGGGCAATGCTTTTTTTGCGCAAAGGTCGCCCCTCGCCCAGGCGGATATTATTCATATTGAGGCACGAGTCTTTTGGGACGTTTTTGCCCCGTCATTCACCCAAATCACATTTGCCATCCCTGAATCACAACCAGCCACTTTATTGGTGAGAGATTTATATACCCTCAAAAGAGGGGCTGCATCGCACATCACCTTGCATATCGATACGACAGATTCAACAGCTATTGCACCGGAACTATTTGTGGCACTCGAACGTGCTCTCACCTTTGGCAATGTCTCGTCACTATTGTTCGTGTTCCCCTCAAATAAGGATACAGTAACGGATTTTTACCGGGACTTTTATCATCAATTATCCGAACATACGCCGGGTCGTGCTTTTACAAAAGCCAAAACAGACCGTACATTATCCGACAAATCAGCTAACGAATGGCACAGCACTCAGCTCTTTGGATTTGGTGGTATTGAAGAACAAAAGCAAGAGGATATGCTCCTTGCCATTGAGAATCTTTCAAATCGAGCCCAAACTGCCTTTGAAAACCGTGAGTGGCTCAAAGCGCTTCAGCTCTATTCCCAAATCAAAGCATCCGGTCAGAACGACCAAATTGACGATATTCAAAGCCGATTGATCGCATGTGCAATAAATGGCGGCTTTTGGGATCGAGCCGTACAGTTTTTGGAAGAAATGGCGGAACGGCGTATGCGCCTGAACCAGTGGGGCAAAGTCGCTGATGCATATCGCCATCTCGCTGCAATTTATCAATATCAAAAAGATGCTCAAAATGCCCGCAGAGTGCGTACAAACTACGAACGCATTGTGCGCGAGTATGGTCTGGACTATGATCTCGCCTATGCATGGCGAAATATTGCCGACATGTTAGGCGCCGCAGGAAATGTTCGCAACGCAGTGGAATTCTATCTATTGGCTGTATCGGAATATAAAAGCCAAAACGACCTGAACAATCAGGCATCCATATTTCAAAAAGTCGGCAACCTCTATAGCTTCGAATTGGGAGATATAGCAGCGGCGTTAGACTATTACGATCGCGCGACGGCTGCACTCGATCCCCGGCAATCTGCTGAACAGCTCCTCTCCCTGGAGTTTGATAAAGGTCGCACGTACTACCACTATGACGTGCTGACAAAGGCGCGTTTATACACGCACCGGGCTTTGGAAACAAGTCGCGAACAACAAGACCAGCTTGTTATGAACCAGTGCGAGCTGTTGTTGGCACAAATAGCATTCGCATCGGGGAACAGCGAAAGCGCCTTTGCCCACCTGGGAAATATGCAACCGTCTGTTTCTCAAGCGCTCGAAATCGATGCACTGCTTCTTAAAAGCCGTATTTTAGCGGAGCAGAATTATCTCATTGAATCCGAAAATGTGGCCAAACAATGCCTGACATTGGCCAGTCGCGTATACGATCAGGAACGCCAAGTCGTTGTGCAGATGCACCTGGCCGCTTTGTATTTATATCAAAAAAAATATAGTGAAGCTCTTCTCGTTATTGAAGATGCCCTGACGCTAATCAACGGAAACAGTCGTTCAGAAATTCACATTCGCTTGTTGTCCGCTGCTTTTTTGCTGGGGATGGACGAACAAGACCGGGCATTGCAGCAACTGCAGATTGTACAGGACAAAGCATCGCAGCAACATGACAGCGGCGCGCGCGCGCACTGCTATTTCTTGTTGAGTCATGCGGAAAACGATTCGAGCCAGGCTCTTGCATTTGCCCAAAAAGCGATTGCGTTAGCCGATTCACTTGCGCTGTTGCCTGTTTCCTGGCGGGCGCAATGGCGTCTGGCACAATTAAAGGAATCCCGAAACACCTTCATACAAATCATGCATGAAGGATTAAAAAGCGTGCTTCTCTCCCTGCCTGCCACGGAATTCGCCAGTCATGCAAATGGCCTTTTGGCTTCCGAGAATCAGTTTTTTTATGATTATGCGGATTCGTTAGTTGAAGCCAATGAATATGACTTTGCCCTCCACATTGTGGAAAAAATGCATGAACGATCAAAGCGTCGGGCTCAGAGTTTGCATAACAGCGACTCTTTCATCAGCCCATCCGACAGGCTCCAGGCGGATAGTTTAAAAGAACAAATCATGATCACACAGTCGAAACTGGTCGCGATGAAAAATCAGCCTGAATCTCTTTTCGATAGTGCAAAATTTGATTCACTTCGGCAGGAGCTGGCCGCCTTGCTTTCCAGGCATCAACAATCGACACAAAAAGATGAATCATCCACAGATGTGCGTGAGTTAGCTGCCTCTCTGCCTTCGGATACGGATATTCTTCGATTCTTTCACACCGAAAAAAGGTTTTATGTGTGGCATGTGAGCAAAGGAAACGTCGAGCTGCATATTCGGAACCTGGATATGGACATTTTGGAGCAACAGTTGGCTCAATTATATACACGGCTCGCTGCGCGCGAATCGGTCGAAGAGCTCTCGAACGAGCTTTATCAAAAGCTTTTGTCGCCGGTTGAAAAGATCGAAAAATCGCCGGCTCTGATTATTATTCCGTTTGGAAAACTGTATTATATTCCGTTTGCTCTCCTCGCACAAAAAGAAGCCACGCCGCTTGGCCTGGAAAAACGGTTGTCTTATTCGCTCTCATTGGCAGAAGCGGCGCAATTTCTCACGCCAGCATCGACGCCTCGGCCAGGTCAATCGGTGATGGCGCTCGTTCCTTCGTCAGAAAGGAGTAATACATTTGCTTTTACTGCAAATGTTGCGGCAAGTCTGGACCGCTATTATAAAGATGTTTTGTTCATAGCAGAAAATGATAGCGCTCACCCGAAAGAGCAATTCGATGCTTTGTACATGGGAGGACGAGTCGAACTCAATCCTCGCTTTCCATTCGACTATAAAACAAAAGTGCCTGGCACGGGTGAAGCATGGCAAACGCCGCTGCAAAATTGGCAGGCACAAAACTTTTCTCGTTTTATCGTTTTTCATTCGGGGAATTTGAGTGCGTATACTTTTTACAGTGGCCAGGAGTACCTTGGATTTTTTGCCGATGTGTTAGAGGGAGATGTCAAAGGTCTTCTCTCGAGTCAATGGCTCGCGGATGAGTTGGCCGCCGCCGTATTGATCAAACGCTTTTTCCGTTATCTTTCGGAAGATGAGTCGTACGGCGAAGCGCTACGGCGCGCGCAAAAAACAGTGCACGACAGAATTGACTCGCATCCATCCGCATGGGCCGCCTATCGGTTGATTGGCACGTTCTGAGGGATATGCGACCATCCAGATGCTACGAACATATTTACATTAACACAAGACGAAAGGAAAAAGTGAAGCCCATATTCTTCTTTTTTTTCATTGTTGCCTATACAGTCACCGCGCAAACGACGAACGACCTGCTTTATCTCGACATTACTTTCCCATCAAAAAGCGATACCGTCAATGCGGATAAAGTACGATTATCCGGCCATACGCTTCCGAATGCCATTCTCCGAATAAATGGCCAAAAAATCGATTTATATCCGCAGGGGTCCTTTGCCACACGCGTCGACCTGGATGAAGGGATGAACCAGATCATCGTCGTCGCCCAGCAGGGAGATCAAATTGTACGAGACATTCTGTTTATATTTCGTCCCGAGACGCTGAAGAATCTGCAGCCGCAACCGACCATCATCGACAGAGTGCTTGTTGAGCCGCGCGAGGATATCTGGAAAATGAATGGTGACTATTTGACGGTAAAATTCAAAGGGAGTCCTGGAGGCCGAGCACAATTTCGTGTGGAAAAGCTCGGCAAGGACTTTCCCATGGTCGAATTATCGTCACATGAAACGAATGGTATTACCGGAATTTATGCGGGTACGATAAAATTACAAGGCGCACCATATGACAAAGCACTGGAAATTGAGTTTGAACTTTCCGGGCAAGACAACAAGAGAAAACGTCTGACGGCGCCGGGCAAGCTCACTATTTTACCCGATAACATACCGGTCATTGGTCAAACCATAAAGCCTTCTTTTATACATGCCGCTGCCCATGGTTATGCGCCCATAACCCGAATACCCGATTCTGTCAAGGTGCATGTTATTGGTCGCGATGGCACTCGTTATAAAATTGATCTGCTGAACAGGAGTGGATTTATCGAAACGCGCGATATTCACCTGCTCACATTCGGATCACCACGCCCGCTCACGACAATCTCGGCACCGCACATCAACCAGGATAAGGATTGGCTTTATTTGGTCATGCCCATTGGCGAACGGCTGCCTTTTCAAACGACTGCTGGCGCGAATCCGCATACTGTTGAGTTGACGGTGTGGGGGGCGCGGCAAGCGTCGCATTGGATCACCTATCCCAACACGGCTATTGATTTGGTCAATCTTGTCCTGAGCCAGGCCGATGAACATGTTTTTAAACTGTCAGTGGAATTGAAACAACAGCGAGCCTGGGGACACAAAGTGTTTTATAAAAATGGTGCTTTACATTTGGCCATTCGTCGCCAGCCAATGCTGGACCCCGCGAATCCGGTGAAAAATCTCATCTTCGCTATTGATCCAGGCCACGGCGGCGAAGAAACCGGTGCAACAAGTCCACTCGGCACCTATGAAAAAGATGTGAATCGTTTGTGGGCAGACGAACTTTTGAAACTTTTATGGAGGAACGGCGCATACGCCATAAAGACGCGTGAGGATGATGAGACCGTCTCGCTTGAAGAGAGAATTGAATTGGCGGAAAAAGCAAATGCCCATTTTTTCATCTCACTGCACAATAATGCAACAACAGCGTATGGTAATCCATTGAGCGCTAACGGGACGAGCGTCTATTTCACGCTGCCGCAGAATAAAGACCTGAGCTGGGCCATTTATCCGAATATGGTCAAGCTGGGTTTGGCGCCTTATGGTCGAATACATAACTCTTATTTTGTCACCAATGCCACCGGATTTTTAGTTTCATTGGTGGAAGGTGGCTTTTTGACTCACCCCGAGGAAGAGCTCAAACTTTCCGATATGGAATTTATCAAAAAGATGGCGAGGGCTGTCTATGATGGTATCGTGGAATTTTTACAATCTCAAAAATAGACCCGAGCCACATATCAGCTTTGTTCATCACCGCAGGAACTATCCGTTGTGGATTCCTTTGGTGGCGGGTAACCAAATTTAATTGCCATGGCCGCTATGATCGTATCCGCGACCTGTTCGTTGGTCAAATGTTCCACGTTAATGACCACATCATAGTGAGCCGGATCTTCAGGATCTTGATGGAAAAAGTGCCGGATATATTCGGCACGCTCCCGGTCAACAGCTTCGACTTTTTTCTTTGCCTCTTTGAATGATACCTTTTGCTGACTGGCATAACGCTCAATGCGGGATTCCAGCGATGCGGTGACCCGCACGTGCAGGCCGGTTTTTCTATCGGCAATAAAGTTCGCACCGCGTCCGACAATAACAGCGCGACCATGATCAGCCAGGGACAGAATGACCTGTACCAGATGTCGATAGTATTTATTGGAAGAATAGGCAGATGGCTCAAAAAGCGTCTGCGATAAAGTGCGGCTTGTTCTTTTTTCATCAAAGTCGGCGATTACTTTGTGACGCAAATTTGACCGATCGGCAATATATTCGACCAATTTTCGACTGTAGACTTCCCATTTTAGCTTTTGACCAACGAGCTCACCAATCCGGTATCCACGCGCGCCATATGTTCGAGAAATCGTCAAGTGTCCCGTGTCCCATGGACAAAGTGTCTTGTGATCCCTTTGTTTCTCCTGCCACAAATGCATCTGTCGGTCAACAAGACTATCCCACTGAACATTTTCATCTGCCAACGACATCATCCGAGCTCCCTCTTATTTTTTTCGCATCTCTCCGTAAAATCCACGAATTGACAAGGCAACAAAACTTTGTTTATTAATAAAGTTTAAGAGCCACGGATTTTCACGGATGAAACACAGATCATATCATTCATTTGAATCTTTTTAATGATTACTCTATTAGCACAGAAAAAATATTAAAAAGTTCATTGTTTTTATTGCTTTATATTTTCGTCTATTGAATTTGATACTCTTTTGGAGTGAATTCACTGTGTGAATTCACGCGGGCCACT
>JAFGKD010000125.1 GCA_016928775.1 Candidatus Zhuqueibacterota bacterium
GGACTCACGTCGCTCTATTTAAGTGACAATCAGTTGACCGATGTCTCGGTCCTCAAAGAACTCAAAGGACTCACGTCGCTCGATTTAGCGAATAATAGATTATCTACTGTACCGATATGGCTCACTCAAATGAACATGCCCGTGCGCATTGAAAATAAGTATGATTTTGACTGCATCAACCTCTACGACAATCCCATCGAAAATCCGCCAATCGAAATTATCAAACAGGGTAATAAAGCCATCCAAAATTATTGGCACCAACTTGAGGAACAGGGCAAAGATTATCTCTATGAAGCCAAAATGCTCATCGTCGGCGAAGGCGAATCCGGCAAAACCACCTTGGCCTATAAAATTCAGGACATCAATTGTCCCCTACCGCACATCAATGATCGCACAAAAGGCATCACCATTAACACACATCAATTTCCAATCCCGCAAAAAGACAATGACCCAAATCGTGACTTCCTCCTCAACATCTGGGACTTTGGCGGCCAGGAAATCTATCACGCTACCCACCGCTTTTTTCTCTCCAAACGGTCACTCTACGTGCTTGTTGCCGACAACCGCAAGGACGACACCGATTTCAACTACTGGCTCAACATAATAGAGCTCTTTGCCGCTGACAGCCCCATCATCATCGTTCTCAATGAAAAAGGCGATGTCAAGCGCTCAATTAATACTTCCGAATTGCGCGGCCGCTACCCTGACAATATCAAAGAAATTCTCTCTATTAATTTTAAAACCGCAGAAGAAAATAACACCGCTGTAAAACAGCAACGCCTGAAAAAGATCGAACAGCTCATCACACTCATTGAGGATGCGGCTAAATTTCTTCCCCATATCGGCGAGCCGGTCCCAGCGCGCTGGATTGACGTACGAACAGCTCTGGAAAATGACCAGCGTAATTATATTTTCAGAGAACAATTCGATGAGATATGTCGGTATCATCAAATCACAGATACCGAGGACATTGACACCTTGCTCGGCTACCTGCACGATCTCGGCATTTTACTCCACTTTTCCGAAAATCCACTGCTTCGGGATCGCGTCATTCTAAATCCCACTTGGGCGACCAATGCTGTCTATAAAATTTTCGATGATGAGACCATAATTTCAAAACAGGGACGATTTACTCGAAACGATTGCAGCGTCCTTTGGGCCGATCCCCAATACCATCGCGTCTGCGATGTCCTCATCGAGCTGATGAAAAACTTTCGTTTGATCTATGAAATAGAAAACACCGGCAATCTGGTCGCTGCGCAAATGCTGACCCAGAACACGCCGTCATATCCATGGAACTCTGAGAACAATAGCCTCATGCAGTTCCGTTATGATTTATTCATGCCCAAGGGTATTCTCTGGCAGTTTATTGTTCTTATGTATCGCTATATCGAAAACCACGATTGGGTCTGGCGCAACGGCGTCATTCTGCGACGAGACGCCACGCGGGCCGAGGTCATCGAAAAGCTGTCTGAGCGCAGGATCTACATTCGCTTCTCCGGATACGGAATTCCCGAATTCCGCGCCATCATCGCCGACAAGCTAGATGAAATCAGTGATTCTTTCCATAAACTACATTATGAGAAAATGATTCCCTGCAATTGCTCAAAGTGCAGCAATTCCAAAGAACCGAATTTCTATGAATTCTCTGATTTGAAAAACCGTAAGGAAAAAGGAAAACAGACAGTTGAATGTAGGTACAGTTTTGAAGATGTGATTGTGCGAACACTATTAGAGGGCTTTGATCCCGTAAAAGTTAAAGAAGAAATCCAAAAAGACGAACAAAAAGCACGCGCCTCTCAATCAACCAGAACAATCAAAATTTTCCTCGCCTCATCCCAGGAACTAAAAGAAGATCGCGATCAATTCAGAATACTAATCAGTGCAGAAAACGATAAATACTTAAAACAGGGTCTCTATTTCAAGGTCGAGCTGTGGGAAAACTTTATCGACGCCATGTCACCAACCCGCCTGCAGGATGAGTACAACAAAGTCGTTGAAGAGTCTGACATCTTTGTCTGCCTGTTTTACACCAAAGTCGGTCCCTACACCAATGAAGAATTTGAAAAAGCCTTTGCAACATTCAAAAACACCAACCGGCCGTTCATCTACACCTATTTCAAAAACGCCTATATAAAAACCGGCAATATTACCGATGACATCAACACCATGCTCAAATTCAAAGAAAAATTAAAAGCCCTTGGCCACTTCCTAACAGAATATACTGACATCAATGACCTGAAATACCAATTCAGTAAACAACTGGAGAAATTGTTGCCAAAACTTAAATAGAATAGATAAGCAGATTTTTTTAATATTTGAGAGTTTTCCCCACACGCCGCAACTACTAACTGAAAGTCGTGTCATCCTTCGATGTGTGTTGATATAAAGCCCGCTTAATCCTCCTTGCGGGCTTTTTTATGCCGAATCATTTCCATCATCTCTGAATCCCCATTCTTTTCCCCTTGACAAAATGCGCCCAAATTTTTATTATCCAACACTAGCCATTATCCCCCTCACTCGCAGATCCCCCCTACGCGAGTGATCCAATGGCCGGTTTTTTCGTCCCATCCATTCACTCACCACTTTCCCCTTGCCTTTCTCAACCATTTTAATTAACGTTCATACATCTCAAACCACTTATCGCACAAAATACTCGTCAGCTATTTAGTGACAAGCCAAGCAAGATTTATCCATATGCTTTGCTATGTAGAGCATAATTTTCAGGTAATGTTTTATCACAATCTGTAGAGAATAATACTTTTATAAAATATTTTTCTGCACACAAAAAATACAACATCTAATCTGTTGTTGGTTCGTAATTTAATCAATATTTTTTAAAATAGGACGTTACGGAATCCATCACCATGCAACCATCTCAACTCAAACCAAACAGCATCATCATCGGTTCACTATTCCCCGAACCGGTCAAAATCATCTCCATCACGTCAATGGGAGACTCGACCAAAATCATTGGCGAAGGCATGCACACCGGACAAGTGCATCAACCAATTCTCACCCATGAACAAATAGCCGAATTACAAGTCTCGCCCGAGAAAGAACCTTTCGACGGCGATGCCGGCAATTTTCGCCTTGGCATCGAAGCTTTGCGTCTCGGTCTGGCCTTTGAATACGATCCCTACTTCAGCCTCTCCATTGCCCGCGTCGATCCGCTCCCCCATCAACTCGACGCGGTTTATAACTATTTTATCAAATTGCCCCGCATTCGTTTTCTGTTGGCCGACGATCCCGGCGCCGGCAAAACCATCATGGCCGGTCTCCTTATCAAGGAACTCAAAATACGTGGCTTGATCCGCCGCATCCTCATCGTCACGCCGGCAAACTTGTCGTTCCAATGGCAACGCGAACTCAAAGATAAATTCCGTGAACAATTTCAGGTTATTCGCAGCGATATTCTTCGTGCTACTTATGGCTCTAATCCCTGGCAGGAAATCGACCAATGTATCACATCCGTCTCCTGGATTTCCCGCGTTGATGACGCCAAAGAAAGCCTGATGCGCAGTCGCTGGGATTTGATCATCGTCGATGAAGCCCACAAAATGAGCGCCTACAGCGACGACAAAAAAACCCTGGCCTACAAGCTCGGTGAAGCCTTGTCGGACATGACTGATCATTATCTTCTCATGACCGCCACACCTCACAAAGGTGATCCGGAAAATTTCATCCTGTTTCTCAAACTGTTGGATCAGGACGTTTATGGCGATATCAAAAGCCTTGAACGCGCCATGTTGGAGCGTCAAGCACCCTTTTATTTGCGCCGCGTCAAAGAAGCGCTCGTGACCTTTCCTGATCCGGACACTGGAATCTCCAAAAGCCTTTTTACCAAAAGAAATGTCCATACCGCCCGCTTTCAAATTGATGACGAGGAACTCGATTTTTATGATGCCTTGACCCAATACGTCGAAGACCAGTCCATGAAAGCAGCTCAGGATGATTCCGCCAGAGGCCGAGCGGTCGGTTTTACTATGGCCATGCTGCAGCGCCGTTTTGCTTCCAGCATCTATGCTGTTCGCCGTACACTCGAGCGTATGAAAGCGAAACGGGAACGCATTCTTCAAGATCCTGAGGCCTATCGCCAGGAACAAATCCTGAAAAAAGTACCGGATGATTTTGACGATCTGCCCGAAGATGAACAACAGCACATTCTCGACAACCTGGAATCAGTTGTCATCTCTATCAATCCTCAAGACTTGCGCGAAGACATTGCCGAACTGTCTAAATTGGTTGATCACGCGTGTTTATTGGAAGAGCGTCAAGTCGAAACCAAACTGAACAAGCTCAGGGACGTCATCACCGAAGAAGGCATCTTTCGCGATGACAAAATGAAACTCCTCATTTTTACCGAACACAAAGACACGCTTGACTATCTCGCCGGCGATGGCAAAGACGGCCGTCCTCTTGGCAAACTGCGTGAATGGGGCTTGAATGTCACCCAAATTCACGGTGGCATGAAAATCGGTGATCGCAATGTACCGGGCACTCGAATCTATGCCGAGAAGGAATTCCGCGACGATTGTCAGGTCCTCGTCGCCACCGAAGCCGCCGGCGAAGGCATCAACTTGCAATTCTGTTGGTACATGATCAATTACGATATCCCCTGGAATCCCAATCGTCTCGAACAGCGCATGGGACGAATTCACCGCTACGGTCAGGAAAAAGACTGTCTCATCAGCAATTTTGTCAGCGTCAACACCCGAGAAGGCCGCGTTCTTGAAAAACTCTTTGATCGCATCAACCAAATCGAATTGGACCTTGATCCTGATCGTACCGGCAAGGTCTTTAATGTCCTCGGTGATATCTTTCCGGCCAATCTTTTGGAACGTATGTTGCGCGATATGTATGCTCGTAATTTGACCGAGGATGTTATCAAGGATCGTATCGTCCAGGATGTGGATACCGAACGCCTGCGTCTTATCACCGATTCGACGCTTGAAGGGCTCGCCAAAAAAGAGTTGAATCTGTCGGCCATTGTCGGAAAATCCGAAGAGGCCAAAGAGCGCCGCCTTGTCCCGGAAGTGATCGAAGACTTTTTTATCACCGCTTCACCTATGGCAGGTCTCTCACCAAAAACAGACCAAAAACAGGAACACATATTCCGTATAGGACGAGTACCCCGAACGCTGCTGACCTATGGCGAACAGCTCGAACCGCGTTTTGGCAAACTCGGTCGTGACTATAAGCAAATCGTTTTTGAAAAGTCTTTGCTCTCCAAAGACCAAACACTGGAGTGGGTAACGCCCGGCCATCCCCTGTTCGAAAGTGTGCGCGCTCTGGTGCAGGACACCGTTCATACGGATTTGCAGCACGGCGCCGTATTTTATGATGTGCATCGATCTGTGCCGGCCCTGCTGCACGTTTTTACGGCAGAAATTCGCGACGGCCGCGGTCATGTGCTTCACAAACGACTCTTTGTCACCCAGACCAATCTTGATGGTTCTATTACCGTTCGTCAGCCGACTATTTTTCACGAGTTCTCTCTCGCGCCCACGGGAACGTCAATTCCTGAGATTGACAATTTGCCGGCAAAATCCGCAGCGGAGACAGCGCTGTATGAGCAGGCGCTTGTTCCTCTCCTCAAAGAGAATTATGCCCAGCGCCAAAAAGAAGTTCAAACCATCTCCCGGCATCTCGAAATCAGCCTCAACGCCATCATCGACCGCCTGCAAATTCAGCTCGGCGGTCTGTTGAATCAAAAAGAAGCCGGCTCCAAAGAATCCGGTCTTGATGGCAGGATCAAGATGCTGGAAGACCGACTCGATGAGTTGAACAATCGCCTGGAACAACGCCGCAGCGAGCTGTTAAAAGAACAACAATGCACCATTGCCAACATCCAATCCATTGGCAGCGCCTGGGTGTTGCCGCATCCGGATCGCGAAACACCTGAAGTTAAAAACATGGTCAGCGATCCGCAGATCGAAAAAATGGCTGTTGATGCGGTGATCAAACATGAAGAATCGCGCGGCTGGAAAGTGCAGAGCGTCGAAAACGAGAACCGTGGTTTTGATCTTTTCTCTCGCAAACCTCACCCCGAGGATCCTGACACCGCCATCGAGGTCCGCTTTATCGAAGTCAAGGGCCGTTCCTATGTCGGTGAAGTGGCGCTGACAACCAACGAATACAAAACAGCCGAACGCCTGAAAAATGACTATTGGCTCTACGTTGTTTTCAACTGCGCCGTTAATCCCGAAATTCATATCATCCGTAACCCCGCCCGTTTGGGCTGGAAACCGATTGTCAAAGTCGAACACTACCACGTTGCTGCCAATGAAATATTGAAAGCAGAGAGTCAAAATGGCTAATTATTGCAAGCGCCTCATCGAAGTTGATCTTCCAATAAGGCGAATATCTGCACATGCGCGGCGCGAAAAAAGTATTCGCCACGGACATATCTCGACTCTCCATATTTGGTGGGCCCGGCGCCCGCTTGCGGCTTGTCGAGCGGTTATTTGCGCGTCTCTTTGGCCTGATCCAGCAGATGAATTGTGCCCAGAACAATTTCGAACTGTCGCACGTGAGCAGATGATAAAATGGGCAAAAAAACATCTCAATTTATGCAGTAAAGAGAGCTATCCTCGTTTCAACATGATTGCCCAAAATTATGAACAACTTAATGATTTGAACGAGCTGCGTGCATCTTTATTGGATTTTATAGCTGATTTTTCTAATTGGAGTAGCTCACTGGTTGCAGAGTTCTTGGAAATAGGTCGTTTATTAACTCAGAGTGCCCATGAGGCTATGGGAGGAGAGGCTGGTTCACGTCCTCTTGTAATAGATCCTTTTGCAGGCGGTGGTGCAATTCCTCTTGAAGCTCTTCGAGTCGGCGCAAATTCTTTCGCCAGCGATTTAAATCCAGTTGCTGTACTGCTTAACAAAATTATCCTTGAGTATGCCCCCACATATGGTAGCAAGTTATATGAGGAAGTTGAAAAGTGGGGTCATTGGATTAAGAAGGAAGCTGAAGATGAATTATCAGAGTTTTATCCAAAAGATCCTGACGGAGCAAATCCAATTGCGTATCTTTGGGCAAGAACGATAAAATGTGAAGGGCCAACATGTGGCGCAGAAGTTCCACTGATTCGGTCCCTGTGGCTCGCAAAAAATCAAAATCGGACCTTTGGTCTAAAAATTATTCCAAATCCATTAGATAAGCGAGTGGATTTTGAGATTATCGAAAATCCACAGTCTAATCAAATTACTGATGGCACAGTAAAACGCGGCGGTGCTACATGCCCATGTTGTGGTTATACGACACCTGTCAATTCAGTGCGTAGTCAATTGAAATCTCGAAAAGGAGGTACAGCCGATTCTCGTATGTTCGCGGTAGTAACAACAAGACCATCAAAGAAGGGAAGATTTTATCGGCTTCCAATTAGCAATGACTTAAGTTCGACGTATTCAGCTAAAGAGGAGTTATTTCGTAGAGTACGTTTACACAAAGGCTCTTTGAGCTTGATTCCAAATGAGTCAACACCATCACAGCATGGCCATCGATCAGTGAGTAGCATGAAGTTATATGGATTTGAAACATTCGGCGATCTTTTCACCCATCGCCAACTATTAGCATTGACAACTCTAGTGCGTCTGGTAATTGAAGCAGGAAGACAACTTGTTACTCAATATGATCCCAATTTAGCTGAAGCTATACAATCTTGTTTGGCAATTGCAGTTGATACTCAAGCAGATAGTAATTCTTCTTTATGCTCTTGGCGTCCAACAACACAAGATATCGGTCACACTTTTGGGCGTCAAGCTCTTCCTATGATGTGGGATTTTGTCGAGGCAAATATTTTTAGTGGTTCAACTCGTGATTGGACGAATGCTATTTCAGGTGTATTAAAGGCATTGGAGAGCATAGACAGCAACATAAAAAAAGGCCATACCGAAAAAGCTTTGGCAAATGATCATCCACTTCCTGATAATATTGCACACGCATTTATCACCGATCCACCTTATTATGATTCAGTTGCGTATGCCGATCTGTCAGATTTCTTTTTTGTTTGGCTGAAACGATCATTAGCTGAAGTTCATAAAGATTGGGTTTTGGATGAAAAAACACCAAATTCAGAACAGACAATTGTATGGCATCCAAACTCAATTGTTGAAAAAAAAGAATTTGAGAAAAAAATGGCTGCCGCAATGACTGAAGGTCGAAGACTATTGGCACTCGGTGGTATTGGGGTCGTTGTATTCGCTCATAAGTCAACCGGCGGCTGGGAGTCACAACTCCAATCAATGATAAAATCCGGCTGGATTATTACTGCTTCTTGGCCTATTGATACTGAAATGGGATCAAGAATAAACGCTATTAATACTGCTTCTCTTGCATCCTCGATTCATCTTGTTTGCCGACCTCGTGAGTATTTCAAAGGCGCGGATATTGACGAAATTGGTGATTGGCGCGATATACTCGATGAACTTCCTAAACGCATTCATGAATGGATGCCCCGTCTAGCAGAAGAAGGTGTTGTTGGTGCAGACGCCATTTTTGCCTGTCTCGGCCCGGCATTGGAAATCTATTCCCGTTATTCATCGGTCGAAAAAGCCAGCGGCGAAAAAGTTGAGCTTAGCGAATACCTCCAGGAGGTCTGGGCTGCTGTGTCGCGCGAAGCCTTGGCGATGATCTTTAAAGGCGCGGACGCCTCCGGCTTTGAGGAGGATGCCCGCCTCACCGCCATGTGGCTCTGGACCCTGCGCACCGCCTTGTCTGAGAATGGAAAATCGGAGAATTCTGAGAAAAGCAAAAGCCTCTCCGGCTACGCCCTGGAGTACGACGCCGCCCGTAAAATCGCCCAGGGCCTGGGCGCGCATCTGGAAAAACTGTCCCACCTCGTCGAGATCAAAGGCGACACGGCCGTTCTACTCTCCGCCTCGGCCCGCACCAAATATCTCTTTGGCAAGGACGCTGCCGAACCATCACAGCGCAAACGCCACAAAGCCCAACAGCAATCACTTTTTGATTCGGAAGAAATGCAACAGCTCGTGCAGGATTCCGAAAGCTGGCAAGGTGAGTTTGAAGGCAAAGCCGGCGCCACCGTCCTCGATCAGCTTCACCAGAGCATGATCCTTTTTGCTGCCGGACGAGGTGATGCGATGAAGCGCTTTCTCGTTGAAGGCGGTGTTGGACGCAATCCGCTCTTCTGGCGTCTGGCGCAAGCCCTCTCCGCCCTCTATCCCGCCGGCACCGATGAGAAGCGCTGGATCGATGGTGTCCTGGCCAGAAAAAAAGGCATGGGATTGTAAAAATAACAAGTGAACCAAATAGAACCAAGAGAAGCTCATGAACGAACTGAAACCCTGGTACAAAGTAATAAGCCCGCGTGCAGATCTTCGCGAAGGCAAACCATTGGACGCCTCCGAGTTTGCCGTTCATCTCGATCAAGTACGCGATGGCCGTGCCAATGAAGATTATCAAAATCCCGTTCGTTTTTTTGAACGCACCTATTTGACTAAAAATTTGGGGCAAATGGCCGGCGAAGTTGTTCGGCGCCTCTCCGGCATTAAAACCGAAACCTCTGCCGTATTCAACATGGCGACACAGTTTGGCGGCGGTAAAACGCACGCCTTGACTCTTTTATACCATCTCGTCTCTCATGGTCCGAAAGCAAAAAAATGGCCGTGGGTATCGACCATTTTAGAGCACGCCAAAGTCCAGGATGTTCCTGAATCGGCAACAGCTGTTTTTGTCGGTACAGAGTTTGATTCCATTCGCGGTCGCGGCGGTGATGACGGCACGCCCAATCGTAAAACCCCGTGGGGAGAAATCGCCTATCAGTTATCAGGACAAGCGGGCTTTGATATTATCGCTGATCATGAAAGAGAACAAATTTCCCCAGCGGGTGAAGTCATTCGAAAATTTATCCCCCAAAATCGTCCAACTATCATCCTTTTGGATGAGCTGTTGAACTATATTAGCCGGAATCGCAAAAGCGGTCTGAGCACGCAGCTCTACAATTTTATTCAAAACCTCTCCGAAGAAGCGCGCGGCCGTGACAATATGGTGCTTGTGGCCTCTATCCCGGCATCGGAATTGGAGATGACAGTTGAAGATCGCGCTGATTATGAACGCTTTAAAAAACTGCTCGATCGCGTCGGCAAGGCAGTCATCATGTCCGCAGAATCTGAAACTTCTGAAATCATCCGACGACGACTTTTTGACTGGGATTTGCGTCAGGTCAGTAGTGAGGGAAAAATACTGCTTCCCGATGATGCCATTGTCACATGCAAAGAATATGCTGACTGGCTGAACAACAATCGGCCTCAGATTCCCAACTGGTTTTCTATCGATTTTGCCAAATCGACGTTTCAATCCACTTACCCGTTCCACCCAATGGTTCTGTCGGTTTTTGAAAGAAAATGGCAGGAGCTTCCGCGATTCCAACAGACGCGCGGCATCCTGCGCCTTTTAGCCTTGTGGGTGTCGCACGCTTATCAGAATGGTTTTAAATCCGTACTCAATGATCCTCTCATCGGACTGGGTACCGCTCCTCTTGATGATCCGCAATTCCGTTCTGCCGTTTTTGAACAACTCGGCGAATCCCGTCTGGAAGGTGCCTTGACCACCGATATCTGTGGTAAAAAAGACTCGCACGCCATCCGCCTCGATCAGGACGCTGTGGATACAATAAAAAAAGCCCAACTGCACAAAAAAGTTGCGACAGCCATCTTTTTTGAATCCAATGGCGGTCAAACCAAAGACGAAGCCAGCCTGCCGGAAATTCGTCTCGCCGTGGCTGGCCCGGATATGGACATCGGTAACATTGAGACCGCTCTGGAAGACTTGACTGATACCTGCTACTACCTCACGGCCGAACGAAACCGCTATCGCTTTAGCTTGAGAGAAAATCTCAATAAAAGGTTCGCAGATCGAAGCGCTGCCGTCAAGCCATTGGATATCGACAATCGTGTTCGTGACGAAATTCAAAAAGTCTTTTCCGCGAACAAGCAAGTCGCAACCCTGTTCTTTCCCGAACAAAGCAGTCAGATACCTGATCGTCCTTCGATCACCTTGGTCATTCTCGGTCCGGATATGTCAATACAGGAAAATCCTGACATTCAAAATCAAATCGAAAAAATGACCAAAGAGCATGGTCAATCAGCCCGCACCTTCAAGAGCGCACTCTTGTGGATTGTGCCCGATTCCGACAGGCAATTACGCGACGAAGCGCGAAAAATCATCGCCTGGGAAGACATCAAAGAAGAAGGATTGAATCTGGATGAAGCGCAACAACTGCAATTAGCCAGGAGCATCAAAGACGCCAAAAGAAATTTGACCGAAAGCGTATGGCGGTCGTACAAAAACGTTTTATATTTAGGCCGAGACAATCAGATTGAAACCTTGGACCTTGGGCTTGTCACCTCAAGCTCAGCAGAAACTTTTACCGGGCTCATCCTTTCAAATCTGAGGCAAAAAGACATCGTTGTCAAAGAGGTTCCGGCTCGTTATCTTGTCCGTAACTGGCCGCCTGCTTTCACAGAATGGAGCACCAGAGGTGTCAGAGATGCCTTTTTTGCCTCGCCGCAGTTCCCACGACTATTAGATGCCGAAACGTTAAAAGAGACAATCGCGCGTGGTGTCACCGAAGGTTTTATTGCCTATGTTTTAAAATCACCGAATGGCAGCTATGATCCGTTTAATTACAAAACACCAATGGACGCCTTTGACGTTGAAATATCCGATGATGTATTTATCCTAACCGCCGAAGAAGCCGAAAAGCACATCAAACCACCGGAGCTGACTCAACTGCTCATTTCACCATCCCACGCCCAAATTAAACCCGGTCAAAAACAAACCTTCTTTGCGCAAGGTCTGGATCAATTTGGCCGCGACATCAAAATCGATCAACTACAATGGACATGCACCGGCGGTGATATTGATACCAATGGTGTATTTACCGCCGGCCGTAGCGAAGGAAATTTCACCGTAACCGCCAAATCGGGTGATAAAACCGTTACAGCTACCATGACAATTCAATTAGAACAATCGAAAATAGCGCAGCCTTTAGCAGAACAAGCGCCCCGTAAACTGAAATGGACCGGCCAAGTCGCCCCGCAAAAATGGACGAATCTTTATATGAAAGTTCTGACCAAATTCGTCACCTCTGGTGAACTGAAGATAAATGTCAGTTTCGAGGCTGAATTAAAATATGCGTCTTCCGACCAGCAGATTGAGGAAGTAAAGGCAGCATTGCGGGGATTGGGATTGGATGATAAAGTTGTTATAGAATGACAGATGACTAATATTAAAGCAGATATAATTGGTATCGTTGGTAATGGAACAGTAATTCAAGGCGACTTGAACATCTACCAACGCTCCCCAACCGGCAAGCCCCTGCAGCGCCCGTCACGCGCCGTCCATTTCACCAACCGCAAAGATGAACTGAAAAAACTATTGTCCGACCTCCAGCCCGGCAAAGTGGTGACCCTCTGCGGCCCCGGCGGCATCGGTAAGAGCGCCCTGGCCGCTGAAGCAGTCTGGACATTGGCGCCGGGTGATGATCCGCCGGAATTGTTCGGCGACGGCATCATCTTTCACAATTTCTACAACCAGCCGCAGGTCGATCTGGCTCTGGAAAACATTGTCCGCGCCTTTGGCGACGAAGCCAAACCCACACCGCGCGCTGCTGCCCAGCGCGTCCTGGCCAACAAACGCCTGCTGCTGCTTCTGGACGGCGCCGAAAACGCCGACGACCTGCGGGCGATCCTCGAACTCCGCGACCGCTGCGCGGTGCTCGTCACCAGCCGCGCCCGACGCGATGCCATTGACGAACGACAGGAGGTGCGACCGCTGGAGGCCGATGAAGCGGTCAAGCTGTTACTAGCCTGGGGCAAAGAGCGCGCTGCCGACGACAGTGCAGCCAGGCAGATTTGCCGCCTGCTTGGTTATCTGCCCCTGGCTGTGCGTCTGGCCGGACGCTATCTGGATGAATTCGGCGAATCGGCATCCGGTTATCTGGCCTGGCTGCAGCAGACGCCATTGGACGCCCTGGATCAGGGGCAGCGGCGGCAGGAGAGCGTGCCGATCCTGCTGCAAAAGAGTCTTGCCCAGGTGAGCCAGACAGCCTGCGATGTTTTGGCCATTGTCGGCCTTTTGGCATTGGCGCCGTTCACGCGCACAGTGCTGGCGGCCGCGCTGGCCGTGTCAGAAAAGGAACTGCGCCGTCCGCTCGATGAGCTGGTGAACTATGGCCTGCTATTGCATCATGATCAATGGTATGAGCTGAGCCATGCCCTCATCCACACCTATGCGAGCGAAAAACTACGCCCGGCGCCAGAGGCTGTGCAAAGGCTGACGACCTATTACAATGACTTTGCCCGGGAACAGCGCAAAAAAGGTCTTCCTGGCTACGCTCTTCTGGATGCGCAACGAGGCCATTTTATGCAAGTATTGGGACGTTGCGTGCAAATGGGTGAATTAGAAGCCGCAGGACAATTGGCCTGGGCTGTTGAAGATTATTTGGATGTCCAAGGTCATTTGGCCGAGCGGATTATCGTCAATGAGACAGGCTTGCAGATCGCGCGTCAGTCAAAAGATCGTCGAGAAGAAGGCGCCTGGTTGGGCAACCTCGGGAATGCCTACAGCGACTTGGGCCAGGTCGAGCAGGCCATCAAGCACTATCAGCAAGCCCTGGCTATTCACCGCGAGATCGGCTACCGACAGGGTGAGGCCGCTGCTTTGGGCAACCTCGGGCTGGCCTACAGCGCCTTGGGCCAGGTCGAGCAGGCCATCGACTACCACCAGCAAGCCCTGGTCATCGACCGCGAGATCGGCTACCGACAGGGTGAGGCCGCTGATTTGGGCAACCTCGGGCTGGCCTATCGCGACTTGGGCCAGGTCGAGCAGGCCATCGACTACCTAAAGCAAGCCCTGGTCATCGACCGCGAGATCGGCTACCGACAGGGTGAGGCCTCTGCTTTGGGCAACCTCGGGCTGGCCTACCGCGACTTGGGCCAGGTCGAGCAGGCCATAGACTACCACCAGCAAGCCCTGGCTATTCACCGCGAGATCGGCTACCGACAGGGTGAGGCCAATCAGTTGGGCAACCTCGGGAATGCCTACCGCGCCTTGGGCCAGGTCGAGCAGGCCATAGACTGTACGAAGGAGGCATTAATCATTTTTGCAGAGATAAAATCGCCTTACGCAGAGCAGGCTCGCCGGCAACTGGCCGAGCTGGAAAAGCAGCCGTCGCCGCAGAAGAAGAAAAAGAAAAAGTAATGTGTTTTATTTTTCATCACTCAACAGGAGAATGAACAAGCATGGATCCCATCAGCGCCGCCGTAGTGGCCGCCCTGGCATCCGGCCTGACCGCCGGCCTGGGTGAGACTGGCAAAAAGCTGGTCGTCGATGCCTACAACGGCCTCAAATCCGCCCTGCGCCGAAAATTCGGCGAAAAAAGTAAAGTCGTGCAAGCCGTTGACCATCTCGAACAAAAGCCCGACTCTTCTGAACGACAACAAACAGTGCAGCAAGAACTGGCCGCAGCCAAAGCAACCAAAGATGACGAACTCAAAAATCTGGCCGCAGCCCTGCTCAAAGCACTCAATGAAATGCCCCAAGGCCGCGCAGCGATGAAAAAATACAATATCATTGCCGAGAAAATCGGCATCGTCGGCGATCACACGCACATTGAGGGCGATTTGAACCTCTAGTTCGCAATCCTTGCCTGGCACCTTCGAGGTGCTTGGCAAGTGGCGACACAGGGCATGGCCGCATATTGTACAATTATTCGGCTTTTAAAGGACAAACCCGGACAACAGGATAAAATCGTCCTTTTTGAAAGCAAAAACATCCGGCGCATCTGGCACAATGATGAATGGTATTTCTCTGTTATTGACGTGTGCGGCGCTTTGACAGACGCTCCTGATGATCTCACCGCACGAAAGTACCGCAACAAACTGGCTCAACGCTTGCGCGCTGAAGGCAGTAAAGTGGTGACAAATTGTCACCGGTTGAAATGGCCGGCGCAGGTTGGCTCTGACCGGGTGCAGCAAATTGCAAATCCGGAACTGGCTCAGGCAGTGATGAGCAGTGTCATGCATGACCCGATCTTTGACCCGATCCCTTGGCCCGATCCAATCAGCTGAAGACATAATCCTTTCACGGCATCGGGTCAATAGAAGAAATAGTGAAGGCTTTATAAAAATCAGGAAAATAAATTATGAGCGGCGGCATCTATCTCTTACAGCATGACGGCAAATTGCTGGAAATGCGCGAACAACCATACGATAATGAAAATATCCTGCAAAAGCTGTTGGCGGACTATCCCAATCTGTTGGCCGGCGATCTAATCGACCACGATGCCCCGCGTCGGTGGCTCCTCATCCGCCGCGAAATTGCTGTCCCATCGGGCGAGGACAAGAAAAGCCTGCTCTCCCTCGATCACCTTTTCCTCGATCAGGACGCTGTTCCGACGTTGGTTGAGGTCAAGCGCAGCAGCGATGTTCGCCTGCGCCGCGAGGTCGTCGGCCAGATGCTGGACTATGCCGCCAATGCCGTGGCCAATTGGAGTATCGAGGAAATTCGCGGACGTTATGCCGCCGCGTGTGAGGCGGATAATCTCGATCCCGATTTCGAAATTCAAACGTTCATCGGCGACAACATGACCGCCGATGAATTTTGGCAAAAAGCCGAAGAAAACCTCCGTACCGGCAAAATCCGGCTCCTTTTTGTCGCCGATGAGATACCCATGGATTTGCGCCGCATTGTCGAATTCCTCAACAGACAAATGCATCCCGCAGAAGTCCTGGCCGTGGAAATCAAACAATACAGCGGCGAGAGCGTAAAGACACTGGTGCCGCGCGTCTACGGCCAGACCGTCGAAACGCAGGAAAAGAGCAGAAAAGCCAGCACGACGCGTAAGCAATGGGATGAAGAATCATTTTTTCTTGAACTGGCAAATCGAACGGACAAACAAAGCGTCAAAGCAGCCCAATTCATATTAGAATGGGCAAAATCAAAAACATTGATCTGGTGGGGCAAGGGCGCACGTACAGGCAGTTTTGTCCCCTACATTTTGCACAAGGATATCTCGCATCCATTGTTTGCAGTTTACACTTACAGCAAACTGGAAATCTATTTTTATTGGTACGCATATAAACCTCCCTTTGATGACGAAGCAAAGCGTCTGTTGCTGCTCGAAAAGCTCAACAACATCGATGGCGTGAAAATCCCCAAACAAGCGATCGCCAAACGCCCCTCGATTTCACTATCCATCCTGAACACCCGCGAAAAGATCGATCAGTTCTTAGCCATTTTCGACTGGTTTCTAGATGTTGTTAAAAAAACGTGAGCTTGCATCCACCGTCTCTGCATTTCAGCCGATGATCAGGCAAAAATGCCGCTAAAATGGCTGGCGGTTCAGCACATGGATAACGCAGGCGTCTCCATTCAAAATCAGTGCGAGCTTTTCGCGCCAAGAGGGGTGTCATTCGGCGATATCTTTCATCGAGAGGATTATAAAGATAATTACAGCTCTGACCTCCATTCCTCTCCCGTAAAAATCCTTTTGCAATCTCAAACTCATTCCGGTATAGATTTATAAAGCATTATAAAATAGCCTGAATGATTTGCGGACGAAAGACACAAACAGAATCCCAATCATGATTTGACAGATCGACAATAATCTCTGCCGATCAAGAAAAAGACAGCCGCGATGAAAAAAACAATCCTCATCGTTCTCTCAGCAACGTTTTTAATCCACTGCACGAAACATATCGCCAAGCCAGCACCACCGAGAGACAAGATCCCCGAATTTTTCATTCCCTCTGGAACGAATGAGCAAATAATCGAACACAAATTCTACACACTCTCCTGCTCCGAAAAGCACGAACAGGCCGAATGGGTTGCCTATCAACTCACCAACGACTATAAAAAATATGGGTACTTTCGCGGTCATTTTTGCCCCGCCGGGGACATAAATGTTTCGGAACAAACCAGATCCGAGAGCTTTTTCATGAGCAACATATCGCCGCAAGATTCGTCATTCAACAACGGCATCTGGTCCAGCCTGGAAGCGCACGTCCGCGACTGGGCCCGCGAGCACGAGCATCTGCACATCGTCACCGGCCCCATTTGGCAGGATAAAAAATATCAAACTATAAGCCGTGATAGTGTCGCTATCCCCGAATACTACTACAAAGCCATTCTAGACATTATGGAACCCGGTTACAAAACCATCGCCTTCATCCTCCCCAACGCCTGCGTACAAAACGACCTTTTCGACTTTGCCGTCACCATCGACAGCCTCGAATGCCGCACTGGCATCGACTTTTTCCACGAACTGCCCGATTGGCTCGAGACAGAACTGGAAAAACGACGAGACATTGAAAAGTGGCAATGACTCTCCCGTCGATACCCCGATATTAAAAACATGTCCGGCGGATGGCTTGTTTCATTCAAACCATCCGTGTTTCATCAGTGTCAATCCGTGGCTACCATTCTACCATGTTTTAACGCCCGAAAGCCAAATTCTTGATAAATTGTCACCAACGGTTTAAAAACTTACCAAATTCAACGGTCTAAAAACTTACCACTAATTCTCTCTTATTCATCTCATTCCGGCCAA
>JAFGKD010000126.1 GCA_016928775.1 Candidatus Zhuqueibacterota bacterium
GATTTTAAACTGGAACCGGGGACAGGTTCAGCAGGCGCAAGCCGAACAGCGCATGCAGGAAACCCAAAGCCGCTTGTATGAACAGCGTTTGCGGGCCGAGCTTGGGCGTTTGATCCGGGTGATCGAATCCGGCAAAGCGCTGCTTGGCGCTTATCAGCGAGATGCTTTGGCGACAGATTTAGTGGAGGATTTGCAGGCCGCGTATCATGAGGGTGCGCTGTCACTGACCGAATTTTTGAACGCCGTACAATTGCACCGGGACGGCAGCCGGCGTTACACAGAGCAACTGATCGGCTATTATGAAGCCGTTTTTCATCTAGAGGCGCTGAGCGGTCAACAGTTGGTTACTTTTTAGGAAAGGAATGTTATGAAATATATTATAATTGTACTGCTTTTTAGCAGCTTTGTGTTTATCCGTTGCCATTCGCATGATCACGAGCATCCGCACGAAGTGGCGGCAGAGGAAGCGCCGACTGTGGCCGTAACCCAGTGGACCGACAGCATGGAGCTGTTTATGGAATACGAAACCGCTGTTGTCGGGGCAGAGATTAAATTTATCATCCACTTGACGACGCTGAGCGATTTCCACCCGGTGCGCGAGGGACGTGTGACGTTGATTTTTACAAGCGCGGACGGATCAGTTTTGACCATAGAACGCGATGAATTGCTGCGGGAAGGCATATTTACGCCGGTGAATCGTTTTGAAAACAGCGGCGAATATACATTTCAATTGAGTTACGAAGGCGCCAAAGCGATCGAGCGGTTCGAGATCGGGCGTTTTGTGGTTTATGAGTCCTTTGAGCACATCCCCCCGGAGCCTGAAGAAGCGGCTGGTGAAGAGATCACCTTTTTAAAAGAACAGCAGTGGAAAATTGATTTTGCCACAGAACAAGCCCGAAAGCGCGAGGTGATGGCGTCGGTGCACGCGGTTGGCTCCATAGAACCGCGGCAGGCATCGTATACCGACATTTTGTCGCCTGTGGAAGGGATTGTCAGTATCGCACATGCCGAACAGATGGTGAAACCCGGGCAAACCGTAAAAAAAGGAGAAACGTTGGCTGTGTTGATTCCGCCGCTGGCGGCGCAAAACAGTTGGGCCGAGGTGTATTTGAATTATGAACAGGCCAAAGCTGAATACGAGCGGTCGCTGCGATTAAAAGAGCGCAACGCCATTTCGCAACGCGAATTCGAACAAGCCCAACGCCAGTACGAACGACAAAAGGCCGGACTGGCCAACTATTTCGAGGGCGAGGAGAGCGGTATTCGTTATGGTGCCGAGAGTTCAAGTTTCAGCATCACCGCGCCGCTGTCTGGTCTTGTCTCGGATGTTGCGCTGCTCCCCGGGCAAAAAGCGGGTGCCGGACAGAAATTGTTCAGTATTGTGAATCCTGCCTATGTATGGTTACGCCTGGAATTGTTTGCTAACCAGGCGGCGCAACTGCAAAACGTTTACGGCGTTTCGCTGACCATTCCGGGCCAAAGCGCTCCCATTCATTTGAGCGAAAACGATATAACGCTGGTGAGTCGCGGGGAGCTGGTGGATCCGCAAAAACGCACACTGACAGTGTGGCTTGAAGCTGCAAATTCAGATCGGCGTATGAAAATCGGGCAGATGGTGGAAGCTATTTTATTGGCGTATCCGGCAGTTATTTCCACGGCACGACGAACCGGACGTACGGAACTGGATGAGCATTCGATGGGGTCGCACGCCCACGAGATGGAAGTTCGTATTGATCTGTCCGACATCAGCAAACAACAGCTTTTGGAAGAGCTGCGAAACAATTTATCGATTGTGCCGGGGACGATCATCACTATTGGTCAACCAATCAGCCATCGCATTGACCACATGTTGTCAGGCACCCGCGCCAACATCGCGGTGAAAATATTCGGGCCTGATTTATACACATTGCGTCGTATCGCCGATCAGATTGAAGCGCAAATGCAGGATATTAAGGGCCTTGTGGATTTATCCAAGGATCAGCAGACCGACATCCCGCAGGTTCGAATAAAAGCCAATCGAGATAATCTGGCGTTGTTTGGTCTCACAGCCGCAGATATTGACGAGATGATCGATAGTGCTTTTCTGGGCCTGCCGGTGTCACAGGTGTACGAAGGCCAGAATAGGCACGATCTGGTTGTGCGTTATGAGCAAGACTTTCGTGACAATCTGGATGCCATCAAAAATTCGCTCATTGATCTTCCGGGCGGCTCGCAGGTGCCGTTGCATATGGTGGCAGACATAAATGTTGACAAGGGTCCGAATTATATCAGTCGCGAGAATGTACAGCGCAAAATGGTCGTGCAAGCTAATGTGGCGGGACGCGATTTGCTCAGTGTGGTGGATGATATCAAGTCGAACGTTGCCGAGAATATAGACCCGCCGAAAGGCTATTACATCGAATACGGCGGTCAGTTCGAGAGTGCTGCCGAAGCCACACGGATGATCACACTTTTGAGTATTCTGTCCATATTGGCTATCTTTGTGGCGCTGTATCTGGAATTCACCAGCTTCCGACTGTCTCTGTTGGTCATGGTGAATTTGCCCTTGGCGCTCATCGGTGGTGTGCTGGCGCTGTTTATGAGCGAGGGCATCATCACGATCGCGTCAATGGTCGGCTTTATCACATTGTTCGGCATTGCGGTTCGAAACGGCATCATTATGGTATCGCACTATCTGCACTTGATCGAAAGCGAAGGCAAAACGGTTCGAGAAGCTGTGGTGCAAGGCTCACTGGAACGCCTGAATCCGATTATGATGACCGCGTTGACCACCGGTTTGGCACTGCTGCCCCTGGCGTTGGCGATGGATAAACCGGGCAGCGAAATACAGGCGCCCATGTCGATTGCTATTCTCGGCGGTTTGCTGTCGGCCACTTTTTTAAATATGATCGTGATTCCGGTCTTGTTTGAAAAGTGGGGCATACGTACGGCATCGTGAGAATTCGTGTTTTCAGTTTGTAGAATTGCCTGGAAAAATTCAAACTAATGTTAACAGAATCATATTAAAAAGAAAGAATTGCGATGACGATTGACATTACACCCTACAAACAAAGCACCATTTCAACCAGCACCAACCCAAAGCCGGTGAAAAGCGCACCTGGTGGGTTGTTGCTCTGACTGCTGTGACCATGGTCGGCGAGATTATCGCCGGCCTGCTTTTTAGCTCAATGGCGTTGCTGGCTGACGGCTTGCACATGGCGTTGCACGCGACGGCATTGATGATTAGCGCGTTTGCGTATTTTTATGCCCGTCGCCATGCGCATGACGAGAGCTATAGTTTTGGCACCGGCAAAGTGGGAACGCTGGCCGGCTATAGCAGCGCCATTCTGCTGGTGATGTTTGCCCTGGTCATGGTTGTCGAGAGCGGTGAACGTTTTTTGCACCCAGTGGCAATTGCTTTTAATGAGGCCATTGTGGTTGCTATGATTCGTCAGGTGGCAATTGATGCTGTGGACGAAGGTATAAAATGCGAGGTATTGGCATATAAAATAGTAACTTAAAGCAAATTGCTTTAATTAAACATGAGCCTTTTGATCAGGTGTAACTTTCATCCACTGGGTAACATTATCGAATTTCAATGAACATTGCCAAATCCCAACGATCTGGACTTAGCATGGCACGATCAACAACTTTTTATACGGCTTTTAAGCTTTCTCCAAAAGTTCGATCTTTGCCTCATTAATTTTTACCAACTCATTATCTATCTTTGTTGCTTCTTTTTCTAAAATACTTACAATTCTTGATACTTCTTTCTCGGTCGTTTCGGAATTTGTGAGGGAACGATTGATTTTTGATTGAACAATCCAGTCGAAAATTAATCCATCAAAGAAAAAGTCCGCAAATGTATCAAAGGCGCCAATTTGTATGTTCAAATCAGAATCTGGAAATTTATTAACATCGGAAAGTTCGCGATAAAACCTGTCAATTAAATACTGCACCTGATGAACTGATCTTTTTGCATCATCAATTTTTGAATGTTTGACTGCTGTTGAAACAAGGCCACCGCCAAGTAGATCAAGAGTGCCCCAATTGCCAGCACTCTTTAAAGATTTGATGACCTTTCTTAATTCGATTTGAACTTTTTTTGCAGCTGTAATCGCTTCAGTTAATTCTTTTGCACGAGATTTCAATTTTACGATTTTGTCAACTAACGCATTATACTCTTCATTTTTTCCTTCTTTAATAAAATCTTCCTTGGTTTTCATAATCTGATCATATTCAGATTTCGGATCGCCCAGCTTTTCTATTTTATATTCGAAATGTTCAATGTCACGTTTTATTAATGTGATCGAAGATTTGCAGTTATCATATTTTAGTTTAGCAACAACAAATTCTTGTTGTTCTTTTTGCAATTTTTGGTCTTTTGTCCCAAGAGTCTCGAAGAACAAAGCGGTCAAAGTCAAGCTTTCAAGTCTTTTTACGTCACGTTCTTCTTTTTGAAGTCTTTTTAGTAGTTCTTCAACAATCGTTTCCTCTTCCCTAAGCTTGACTTTAGCTTTTGATATTATTTTTTCTAGCCTCTTCTTTTCGGCAAGCCGCTCTTTTGTCTCCAAAATCTTTTTGTTGATATCTGATATCATTTTTAGCTCCGTTTGACTCAATTTTGCTCCGCTATATAAAAATGTGCTCACCGGTTGGAACAGCATCAGATGAAACTGACATAACGAACAAACTTTTCATTGCCCGGAAACCTGCCTAAAACAATTGGCTGTTCCAATCCACTGCAGCTATTGGTTAGCATAATTTGATGATCTAAATTTTTATTTGAGAAAAAGCTTGCCGTTTACTTCGGCTTTAAATGTAGGTCGACAACAGCATCTGTATAATTCGACTCACTTTCAGCTTTGTTTTGTCTTCAAGACTACGAGAGTAATGTCATCATTTTGTTTTCTGCCATTTCTCCATATATCTCCAATTAAAAGTAGGTGTTGGACTATTTGATTAGGAGATTTTTCGGCAACCTCTTTGAATGCTTCCCTAATTCGAGAATAATCTAGAATCTCATTTTTGTCATTGAACAATTCAGGCAATCCATCTGTCATCAATAACACAGTATCTCCGGATGCCAATTCCGTTTCTATGATTTTATAAGAGAAAGAATCAAACGCACCTAAAGGCATCCCTTTAACTACAAAGTCTTCCACTGATTTTGTAGCAGCTCTATAAATGTAGAAAGGTGGCATGCCAGCTGACGAACCTATCAATTTACCATCTTTGATTCTAACAATCATAATTGCCATATACAAATTCCCCAGTTCCATCCGTTTAATTGTTTGGGAGCCCTTTTCAAAAAAGGTCAGAATATCAGTTTGAGCAGCTAATGTAATGAAAAGACTTTTGATTATTGAGACCATAATGCCTGCTTTCATTCCATGTCCCGTTGCATCGCCGATTGCTAAGGTCAAAGTTCCATCTTTGGAGATATGATAATCATAATAATCACCGCCAACTTCAGTTGCTGGTTTCATATTAAAACAAATGTCGAGGCCTTTAACTTCATTAACAGGTTTCGGCAACATCGAGAGCTGAAGTTTGCGCGCTTCTTCTAATTCTTTCGATTTGCGTGCATCCTCCATTTCCAGCATGCGCCGCTTCAGTTCGAGCTCTCTCGCCTGGTGGTCTTTCGCTAGCATTTGTTCAGTTGTTTTCGCGAAATCACGCGCCAGGTAAACAGACATGGATAGAATCAGCCCAACAAATCCGAACGGGTAACCATTGTGAATGTCCATAATCGCTTCAATCAAGCCAAAGTCTAGTAGCATATCATATAAAGAAAAAATAAAAAGAAGCACGACTCCAACGGCTATAATCCATGCACCTTCCTTTTTACTCCTAATTCTGGTAATCATAACTCTAGCCGCTTCAATTAGAACAGCGATGAAAAATATTTGAACGTAAGTAAAGTTTTTGATAGGTTCGAATACCGCAAGAATACCTGTAACAATCAAACCGAGAGAAATTAGCCAAAACTGCTTTGGAATTCGCGATTCGAATAGAGAATAGATAAACAGAAGTACGAATATCGGACTATATGGCATAACAGCCCGGTGGATTCTTAGGAAAAAGAGGTGATTCTGTTCACTGGCTGCGAGAGTGGTTTGAAAATCGAAGAACATATTGCAGGCATAGAGAAACGCAAATAGGGCAAAATATAGGTTGCTTTTTAAGCGACGATTATACAAAAAGAGAACGAAATGGAGTAATCCAAAAGCGATGGCAAGTGTGGTGAAAAATATTTGCTGATATAAATCCATGTAGCTAATTTATTAACCTGCATTATTCACAAACTTCTCACACAAAGACACCAAAACACTAAGAAAC
>JAFGKD010000127.1 GCA_016928775.1 Candidatus Zhuqueibacterota bacterium
CCAAACTAGCGGTTCAGTGGCCCGCGTGAATTCACACAGAGAATTCACTCCAAAAGAGTATCAAATTCAATCGTGCTTTTTTAGTAAAGTTAAAAAGCCACGGATTTTCACGGATGAAACCCAGATCATATCATTCATTTTAATCTTTTTTAACCTCCAGTCTCAAAACATTCTCGAAGCAAAACCGAAAAATCCGTGTTCATTCGTGGCTTGTAATTTGGTTGCGGCCAAAAGCCGCGCCATATTTCTTAGTGGCCTCGGAGTTTCATGACCGCATTATGCGGAATAACCTACCACTGCTTATTTGCTAACACTTTTTCTTTCTGATCAAGGGCAAAAATACGACGGGCATTGGTGTACATAATTGGATCGATCAATGCCACGGCATCGTCTGTTGTCAGCCATCCCTCTTGGACAAGCTCGCTCAGCGCCAGCGTGATGCCGCGACGTGCGATGATGGCGTGACCCAGCACCGGCTCCACCGGAATATAGTCTCCGCCAAACGTCAGGATTTTATTTGCCGGCGCAGTGACGAGATATTTTTTCAGAAAATCCTTGGCCGCGATCGGATTGATGATCCACGACCAGCACATATCAATATAACAATTGGCGTGGTTCTTTGCCGCTGCGATAATTTCTTCATAGTTTGGATAATTGATATGCATGAACACAAAGCGCGTCGCCGGTGAATCGAGACACAGTTGTGTTGCCGATCCAGCATTGCGCGACAAACGCGCCAGTGGCATATTGCCAAATCCGGCGTAATAGCCGGTGTGCAATTTTACCGGCAAATTGAATTCATTTGATTTGTTCACCGCATACCAAAAGAGATGATCCTGCAATGCTTTCGCCTCATCTTTTGCAAGATTATCTTTATTGACCAGTTTTTGAAAAATTGGACGCGCATCATTATAGGAGACCTGCTCATAATCGATATCGCGGCTGTAGGCGTTCTGCGATTTGACCGCGATTGCATAGGGGCCATATCGCTGAAACCACCAGTCAATGACGCTGTACCAATCGTCCACAGATTCCACCGCTATCCCTGCCGGTGCACTCATCCTTTTTATATCAATCCAGCCGAACATGCCGACAATGCTCAAATCCTGCATCAAAAAATCGGGCATCGCGGATTCCATAAAGGGTGTGTCCTCAAGGCTGTTAACCTGACAAGATTCGATATTGGCCTTTTCTTGCAGAATGGTTTTATAGAATCCGGGGCGACGGACTTTTTCATAGCCATCTTGAACGGCGCGGACTGTGGCAGCGGATAATTCCGGAACATCATAGAGATACTGAACAGCGAGATGCGAAGCCAGCCCATAGCCGGTATTTTTGACAAACGGCCAATAGGGTTCGAGGATAAACCATTTATCCACAGGATCAACAAACGGGGAAAAAAATTGATCATACTCTTTCAGGCTCATACCGGCGGAGCGGAAATCCGAGTCAGCGTAATGACTAAAGACAAGACTCCAGTCATCGGCTCTGACGCGTGGGTGCTGTGTTCCGGTAAATCGTCCTTTTTCCTCAATGAGATGTTCGTGCGTATCAATAAAGGGGGTAGCGAAAACCTGTTCAGCAATAACATTTTGTATATCGTTTGCCCGAGCGTCTGTTATATTTGTTGCGCCCTGAGATGTAGACGTCATAAAAAAAGAGGATGCGCCAATTGCGCCCATTGTTTTCAAGCTTTTGCGTCGCGATATTTTTGAAGGCATAACGATTTCTCCAGTTTTTGAAAACCTTTTATTTTGCGCAAGCGAAACATCTCATCACTCGGAAAGCCTCAGTCTCTGCTAAAAATCCGCTACCTCCTGAATGATGCGAAAAGCATTGGATTGTCCCAGCCTTTGGTATACCTCTTCCGACCATTTGTAACCGTCCGGTACGCTGCCAACAAACGAGATCGGCAGCGGAAACAATAATCCAGGCAGTTGATTCACATCAGTTATTCGCAAACAATTGAGCATCTCGATAGCGGGTCCGCGTCCGTCCGGCTGGCTGGCGCTATTCTGCGTTGCTGGCGGATTTTTTAACAGCAGCGAATAACAGCCGTCATCGAGCAGAGCGGCATACAGGGCAATGAGACTCATCTCGTCTCTGGCGGCCAAACTGATTTTGTCAGGAAAAACACCCGGCAATGTTCTCAGGAATTCGAGGCACCGCAGGATGTCATAAACCCGCATCGAAGCCACAGTGCGGCCAGTCCAGGCGGCAGCGCGACGCACATGCCATTGCAGCTCCGGCGCCCAGCCGGTTTCACCGATCCCCCTGACTTCAAAATAGGCGATATTCCACTCTTTTCTTAAATCCGCGACAAAGCCCTCCGAGTCCCAGCGGTTTTCATCCGGATTACGCAATACCAGCAGCATGGGCGCAGGTTGGTCCGGCGGATTCTTCCAGCGAATATCCACTTTCAGACGCCACCCTTTTTCCGACACAAAGCTGTAAACAGATCGACCGAACGCCGCGTGATCCAGCGTACGAAATTCCAAGCGAGGTTCAAGCGGCAGGGGATCAGGAAAGGCGCCAAATGTTTTGGTTTTAAGAAACTCTATGACCCGGTCGTTATATAATGCCACATCTTCTGTTGTAACAATATCCGGCGGCTCGGGGATTTTGATGAATGAATCCTGAATTTTCGTGGTTCGGTCATCCAGGAGAGGACCATTGGTGAAAATACGCAGTTCATCAGCCGAAAGCTGGGCGCTTTCCGATTCATCAACGTCCTCAATGTCGGTGTAGGATACAGTTTGTCCCATTAAATGCTCGAGGAAAAAAGCAAAAATCTTTTGCCGGGAAACGGGGTGATAAGAGTGACCGCCCGGTGTTTCGACGAGACAAATAGCATCAGCCTCGCCATACAAATTGTAGATATTTTTGATGCGCAAATAGATATCGCGCACAGATTCGAGTGTATTCAGACCATCACGATCCGCCTGGGCAATGAGCAATGGGCGAGGTGCGATGAGGGCGCCGATATCTGGAAAATCCCAGCTGTAGGTGTTGATCGGCACCATACAATCGCAGTGCCCGTCGATTGTACGCGTATGGATATGCGCGGCGCAGGTGCTGGCGCCGCACACAGGCGCGACCGCCTTTATTCGTGGATCAGCCGCAGCAATAAACCAGCTCTGCGCTCCGCCGCCGGAGATGCCCGTGACACCCAGGTTGTGTACATCCACCTCCGGTTGCTCGCATAATAAATCCAGGCCGCGTATAGCGTTCCATACTTCAACCCCGCCGGGTGTATAGCCGCGACTATACCAGTGAAACCAGCCATTCGCGTAGCAGCCCCAATGTTCACCGCGCACCTCACCCCATTGAATGGTCTCGATGATGAGGCATACAAATCCCAGTTGGGCGAATCGGCGCGGATGCGACTGGTAATGCACTTTTTGCGTTCGCGAGTGGCCGCAGACGTAAAGAATCGCCGGACGTGGTGTGGTGATGCCGTCCGGAATGTAAAGATCAGCCGGGACATAGAGTTTGGGCAATGATTCGTAATAGAGTTTGACAATACGATAGCCGTTTTGTTGCAGCGTATCAACAACCTGTACATTGAGCGCTGGACCGCCCTGCAATGGTACATTCACAAGCCCCAGCATCTCCAGGAATTGTTGGTGACGCGCCGATCGCTGCCCTTCCCAGTCCGACAACGAATTGATGCCGACAAGCGAATGCTCTGTAATATCTTCTGCAACTGACATGAGATAGGTGCGAATATTGTTGGATTGATCAAGAGTTGGAGACGTTTCAATGGGCAGGAATTGTGCAGTCACGGTTGCGGTCAAACAGAGCATGAATAATCTTTTCATGTAAACCTCGCGAGCAATTCTTGATTTGTTGGATATGTGTCTAAAAATTTAATCATATACTGCATCGCAGTTTTCGGATCCTGGTCAGCCAAAAGTCGACGTAATTGAATGAGTTGTTTATTTTCATCCGGCGAATACAAGCATGCTTCCTTGCGCGTACCGCTTTTGGTAATATCAATAGCAGGAAAAATATAGTTGGTAGCCAATGACCGATCGAGCACGATTTCGCAATTGCCTGTCCCCTTGAATTCTTCGAATATGAGATCATCCATCCGCGAACCGGTGTCGATGAGGGCTGTGGCAATAATGGTGACCGAGCCGCCATGTTCAATGTTACGCGCCAGGCCAAAAAAGCGGCGGGGGAATTCCAGGGCGCCAACTTCCACGCCGCCGGAGAGGGTTCTGCCTTTGCCCGTTCCTTTGAGGTTAAAAGCCCGCCCCATGCGTGTGAGGCTATCGACGAGCACCACCACATCGTGGCCACATTCCAGCTCGGTTTGAATGTGCACCAGGGTCAATTCGGCTAAATCAACATGCTCCGCCACGGATTGATCGTTCGAGCTGGCCAGCACCTCTGCCGGCACACTGCGGCGAAACATTGTGACCTCTTCGGGACGCTCATCGATGAGCAAGGCGACGATACGCGTTTCCGGCGCATCAAGGTAAATCGCTTGGGCAATGTTTTCCAGAATTGTCGTTTTGCCAGCTTTTGGCGGCGAAACGACGAGAGCGCGCGTACCGCGTCCAATGGGCGCGATCAGATCGATGGCGCGCATGGTATATTTTTCAGACACAGACAAATTAAAACGGTCGCATGGATCGATGGCAGTCAATCGTTTATAAGGTATCCGTTCCATATAATCTTTTGGCGACACGCCGCAGATTGTCCTTATCGATTCAAGCACTTTGCTTTTATCGCCGGTTATGGCTTCCCCGGTCACCCGTGCACCTTCGACCAAACGATAGTCAAAAGCAAATGCAGGCGCAACAAAAACATCTGTTGGACCAGGACGGAATGAATTTTGTGGATCGCGCAAAAATCCTGCTTTATTGGGCAGTTGTTGGTAAACACCTGTGACGAGCTCTGCCATATTTCACCTACTCTTGTTTTGAACGGTATTTTCCGCCCGGCCGTTTACGTCGTGTCGTTTTCTTCCTGTTTAACTGGTTTTTTGCCGAGGGTTCCGGTTGCTCCGATGATTTCACCAGCGGTTCGTGCAGCATGTGCTGGTAAAAATCATCGACTAACATGGCGATAATGGCAGATTCATCTTCATTTTCGGCCAATGTGCGTGCCAATTCAAGAAAGCGCTGACTGCGTTCGATTTTCAGCTTATCGCGATCACGCAGCCGGGCTTCGAGAAGCGCGGTCACCCGCTCGGAGACGACTTTTTCAACATCGGCATCTGCGGGTGTGGAACGCAGTTGCATATCTATGTCATATCTCCTGGCGATACGCTCCAGTTGCATGCGCTCGACTGTTGTCACAAGAGTTATGGCGACACCACTGGCACCTGCTCGTCCGGTCCGACCGGAACGATGAATATAGGCCTCAAAATCTTCCGGTGTCTCGTACTGAATGACATGCGAAAGCTCAGGGATATCGAGGCCACGCGCCGCGACATCGGTGGCCACAAGATAGCGAAGCGTGCCATTACGAATCCGTTTGAGTACCTGCTCTCGTTTGCTTTGGACAAGGTCGGAGGTGAGCTCGTCCGCATCATAGCCGAACCGTTGCAGAACGGTGCACACATAGTGCACCTCGGACTTTGTATTGCAAAAGATGATGGCCGAGGCTGGATTCTCAACTTCAATGATGCGTATTAGCGCGCGATCTTTATCCATGCCCGGGACAATATAGTAGACATGTTCGACTTCGGTCACATGCGTGTGATCTTTGCTCAGGGAAATAAACTCAGGTTCGCGAATAAACTCACGTGCCGTGTTCAGTACGTGACTCGGAAAAGTCGCGGAAAACATGCAGGTGTGAATTCGTTTTTTCGGCAGAAACTTTTGCACTTTTTTCATGTCCGGATAAAAGCCCATGGAGAGCATACGATCGGCTTCATCAAAAATGAGCATTTTTAATCCCGAAAGAGAAAATACGCCCTTGAGCAGATGATCGAGAACTCGGCCTGGCGTACCGACGACAACCTGTACGCCACCTTTGAGCGCATTTATTTGTTGAGCATAGCCGACCCCGCCGTATACAGCGACCGTTTGCAAATGGGTGTCTTTGAATAAAACCTGACTGTCCTGCCATACTTGATTGGCCAGCTCGCGCGTTGGCACCAAGATCAGCGCTTGACAGTGGCTCTGCGCGGCATTGAGCCGTTCGATCATCGGCAGCAAAAAGGCGCCCGTCTTGCCACTGCCGGTGCGCGCCTGGATTGCGACATCCTTTTCTTCAAGAAGATAAGGAATGATGCGCGCCTGCACCGGCATGAGCGTCGTCCAATTGGCATTTGCCGCGGCTTTTTGCAGCGTAGATGGAAGCTCAGTGAACTTTATATCGGAAATGGGTGGTTTTACATCATCCACGTAATCCTCGTTTCGTTGTTTAAAATTCTGTTGCTTTCATATGAGCTCGTTGCTTGCTGAAGAGGGGGAGGACTTTATTAAAGTATTGAATTTTTCGTAGAGATTCAACATAATAAAATCGGCTCTTCATAAAGTTTATAATTTTTGATATGAAAATTTACTACAATCCAACCAGAGAATGAGGATTTATCGCATGCTCATTGATCACAACAATCCGCCAACAGTTTTATTTTGTTAAAAATGTAATCGAGGTGATCTTTTTTTAATATCAATTTGGAATAGTGTGTGCCGGCAAGGGGAAATGGACCTTCTTCATATAGGGTCATCTTTTTTTGATGTTTTCTGTCGTCATACCAATAAACCAATTGTATGTCTCCATCGGCAATTTCAATGGCGGTGAATCCTCTTTTGCCGATCACACATCCCGAATTAAAAAGACAAGGGATGACCACCATTGAATTGTAGAGGCTGTTGCGCTCCAGCGCACCGTGATCCGAGATTCTTTTTAATGCTTGTTTGATTGTAGCCATTTCTGCTTCAATGGCCTCTTTTTGATCCACCTGTGGATAAAGTCGAACCAGCTGCTCAATTTTGTATTTCAACAGGTCTTCCTTTGACAGTGAATCAAACAGGGGACGATGTGTGTGGCCGATTATAGAGACAATTTTATTTTTTGCCGAAAAGCCATAGACCCGTTTTTCAACGCGAAATTTGCGTCTGCTATTATAGGCGGTGGAGGCGTTTTTGAATCCCAAAGGTTTCGCAATGTAACGCAGGGCAAATCCAAGGAGCGAATTGTATTTTTCAATGTTGTTTGACGCCTGGTGGCCGTGGAAGAAAAAAAGCGAATGCGATTTATATTTCAGCACAAGTGAATTATAAAGCTTTTTATGCAAAAAATAATCGTGATGGAGGGGGAGAATCGCGTCATGATTGCCAACGATCTTGACCAATTTCCCTTTTTGGTCAAAATGTTTGAAAAGAGTGTAAATATTCGACCATCGTTGCAAAATTTTACCAAGCGAAAACTTTTGCAGCTCTTCAATATCACCATTCAGGATGAGCGTGTAATCGAGGGGCAAGTAATGCTGCCGCAGCACTGTTTCAAATATTTTGGCGTTTTTGCGGAAATCATCGCGCCGGGTATTGTTGCCCATGTGCAGATCGCTGATGATGATGAACCGATCTACATCCTTAATCGGAATGCTGGTAGATGATTTGTAAAGATGCTCTAACTGTTTATAAGGCATGCTTGTCTAGTTTGATTTAATGTCACATTGACTGAAACATCGATCTGGTCTGATTCAATTCCGTTGGATCGAGAAAATTAGAAAAACCACCTAAAGTGTGAGAAGGCGTTCCCGTTCCGCACTCTTTCTCAACCAACCGAAGCTGGTATGTGCTCATTCATACCAGAATAGAATGTGGTCGGGAACGCTTTATTTGAATTATTGTAAACAGTTTTTGTTCCGGGAATAATGTTGCAAGAACAAATATGTAATAGAAATTATGAAACACTGACATCAGATTGCCGCATTGTTTTCCCTGATTTAAATTCTGCGACAGCTGCATATAAAACCGGTACTACAAACATGGTGATAATAGCAAAAAGCATCCCGCCGAATGCAGGGATGGCCATTGGAATCATAATATCCGAACCACGACCCGATGAGGTGAGCACCGGGAGCAACGCGAGCAGGGTTGTCGCTGTCGTCATGACCATGGGGCGCACTCTTTTGCGTCCTGCTTCAAGAGTGGCCTGGCGAATCTCGCTGATAGACCGGGGCTGATGCCGGGCAAAACTTTGATCGAGATAGGTCGCGATGAGCACACCATCATCCGAAGCAATGCCAAATAACGCCAAAAAACCAACCCAAATGGCAACACTCAGGTTGATGGGGTGGATATTAAAGAGCTGACGCACATCAATGCCAAATAAATCAACATTAAAAAACCAGGATTGGCCATAAAGCCAAATGAGAACAAAACCACCAGACCATGCCACAGCAATGCTGGAAAAGATGAGCGCTGTTGTCGTTACGTTTTTGAATTTTAAATAAAGCAGCATAAAAATAACAAAAAGCGAGGTTGGCAGGATCACCGCCAGTCTTTTTTGCGCGCGAAGCTGGTTTTCATAACTGCCGGCAAAGTAAAAACTGACTCCCGCGGGAATATCAAGGTCACCGGATTGAATCTTATACTGCAGATAATCCTCTGCCTGCTGTATGACCTCAACCTGGGAATACTCGGGCTTTTTATCAAAAATAACATAGGCGGTGAGGTATGTGTCTTCACTTTTAATCATTTGCGGACCGCGCACGTATTTGATTGTGGCAAGCTGTCCAAGCGGAATTTGTACGCCTGATGGGGCCGCAACAAGAATATTTTTTATATCCTCGATACTGTTGCGCAATTCTCGCATATAACGGACTCGAATGGCATACCTTTCTCGCCCTTCAACAGTTCGAGACAATGGTTTTCCGCCTATAGCCACCTCAATAACGTTTTGTACGTCAGCCACATGAATGCCGTACCGGGCAATTTTTTCCCTGTCGATGTGAATCTCCAGATAAGGTTTGCCAACGACGCGGTCCGCTTGCACGGTGGCCGAATGAATGCTCGGCACCTCTTTGAGAAATTGCTCCACATCAAGCGCGACTTTTTCAATTGTCGGCAAATCCGGTCCCTTCACTTTGATACCCATTGGCGCGCGCATGCCGCTCTGCAACATGACAATGCGGGTTTCGATGGGCTGCAGTTTGGGTGCAGACGTGGTGCCGGGAATTTTGCTGACGCGAATGATCTCGTCCCAGATATCATTCGGTGAATTGATCCCGGGCCAGGCAGCTCGTCCTGGATTAAGGTCGGGATCGAGTGCCGGACGCCAATTACGAAAAGGTCGGCCATTTTTTGCCAGCACCAATTCACCGTTCACACCTCGCAGATGAATGCCTTTGACTTTGTATGCCAGACCATCCGGCGCTAATAAAGGATTGCCTTGCACATCTTTTGCCAAGTCAATACTATCAGCATCAAAAACATATCTCGGTAATCTGCCGTGCTTGTTGCTAAAAAATTCACTTTTGTAATGGATCACTGTCTCGATCATGGAAAGGGGAGCCGGATCAAGAGGCGTCTCTGCACGACCGAGTTTGCCGACCACACTCTCAATTTCAGGCAAGGCGTTAATCGCCATGTCTTGCGTTCGCAACACATCGTGCACTTCACCGATGGAAGCGTGCGGCATAGTCGTTGGCATGAAGAGAAATGAGCCTTCATCCAGAGAGGGCATAAATTCTTTGCCGAGTCCCGGAAAAGCATGCGCCAGTACGGACACCGGCCTGAATGTTTTGACCGTTCGAGGCAACCAGCCGAAAAGGGTGTCGAAGCCCAGCCAGATCAAGAGTCCAAAGAAAACAGTAAATCCGGGTATTGTCAAAAATACTCTCTTATGTTCCAGCGCCCAGCGCAACAGTCGGGGATAAGCACTGATGAGCAGATAAAAAAAAGCAAAAAAACCACCGGTCAGTATGATCACAAATAAAAAATTGCTGATAAAATTTCTTCCCGCTCCCAGCGGGTGCCAGGTGTGCGCCAGACTAACAGCAACACCGAGTATAACGATGATGTTGGCAATTCTAGCCAGCGATGGCAACGTCAAAGTGAAAGCAAAAGCGCGTATCTGGACCGGTTGTTCAATTTTCCGCTTGATCTGTTCTACGGTTTTGAGCGCGCCGAAAATGGCGAGGAGTGCGATAATGATGCCAACTATCATATTTATTTTTATCATCACAGCCACACCGGCGATCGCCAAAGCGACATAGAGGATACGTTGCGTTTTTAAGTTTTTGATCGTGCCTGTGAGCACCAGATGGGCGATGGGAGGGATGATCGTCAAAGCGACTATAACGGCTGCGATGAGTGCAAATGTTTTTGTAAATGCCAGTGGTCTGAACAGCTTGCCTTCTGCTGCCTGGAGGCTGAAAACGGGTATAAAGCTGATGACCGTTGTGCCAACCGCTGTTATCACCGCCCCGCTCACTTCACTCGTTGCCCGATATATGATGTCCAGCACATTGTCGTCTTTTTTTGCCGATTCGACATGCTTGACAATATTTTCCGTGATGACAATACCCATATCTACCATGGTGCCAATGGCGATCGCAATACCGGACAAGGCTACGATGTTTGCGTCAATGCTGAAAAATTTCATAGCAATAAAGCTCATCAAAACGGCGATGGGCAGAAGACCTGAAATGAGCAAAGAAATTTTTAAAAGTTTGACTAACAGGATAACCACAATAATGGTGATCAGAATCTGCTGAACCAGGGCTGATTCCAACGTTCCAAGGGTTTCATAAATCAGATTGGTTCGATCATAAAAAGGTACAATAGTCACTTGACTGACCGTGCCATCAGCCAGTCTCTTTTTTGGTAATCCTGGTGAAATTTCCGCAATTTTTTCTTTGACATTTTTAATCGCTGCAAGTGGGTTTTCACCATATCGCACGACAGCCACACCACCAACCACTTCAGCGCCTTCTTTATCCAAAATGCCGCGTCTTAATGCAGGACCGAGGCCAACATGCGCGATGTTTTTGATCAATACCGGCGAGTTGTTGATCGATGTAACAGCCGTGTTTTCGATATCTGCCAATGATTTGACAAAGCCGATGCCGCGGATGACATATTCGGTGTTGTTCATCTCAATAGTGCGCGCTCCAACATCAATATTGGACATCTGTACTGCTTTAATGATGTGCTCCAGCGTGACATTATAGGAGCGCATGGCATTTGGATCGACATCGATTTGATATTCCTGCACAAAACCACCGACCGATGCCACTTCGGCGATACCCTCTGCTGACATGAGTGCATATCGAACATGATAGTCCTGAATCGAACGCAACTCGTGCAGGTCCCAGCCGCCAGTGGGATTATTGTCAGAATCGCGCCCTTCAAGCGTATACCAAAACACCTGACCCAGCGCGGTCGCATCTGGTCCCAGATTGGATTTGACACCGTCCGGCAATGTGCCGGGCGGCAAGCTGTTCAGTTTTTCCAGGATTCGGGAACGTGACCAGTAAAACTCAACATGCTCTTTAAAAATGATATATATGGTTGAAAATCCCATCATGGAAAAGCTGCGAATGCTTTTCACATCCGGTATGCCAAGCAATGCAACGGTGAGTGGATAGGAAATTTGATCCTCAACATCCTGCGGGGAGCGTCCGGGCCATTCTGTAAAAACGATTTGCTGGTTTTCACCGATATCCGGGATCGCATCGACCGGCACCGGATTACGCAGCTCAGTGAAAATGTGCCAGTCAAACGGCGCCACTAAATAACCGCAAAAGATCAGGGCGATCAGCAGGGTAAATACAACGATTTTATTTTCGAGGCAAAAGCGGACCAGCCGATCGAGAAGAGATGGATTTAATCGTGACTCATTCATGTGCACCTCCATCTTCGGCATAGGTTTTGACGCGCCAGCCACAGCTAAACATGACAGCACCAAAATAGGGATTTTCGATATCGTCTTTGGGACTCAGCCAATCGGCACCAGCATCATCAAATGCCATGGGACAGTGATATTGTTTGACAGCAAAATTGCCTGAGACACCGAATATCTGCGTCGTTTGAATCAAAGCATCCGATAGTTGTTTGAACTCGGCGCGCGCTATGGCGATATTTTTTGCGTCGGTGAGTTGACTGGCAGCGCTTTCGATTCTTTTTGACAAGGATGTCCAAAGCTCCGTTTGATTCGCCAGATGGTCTGATGCAACATCTTTTAATGCTTTTAATAATGTATGCGATGGTTTGGCGATATCTGTTTTGTCATGCGCCAAGGCATCCTGGATGTCAAAATAGGCGAGGAATACGGCATCCAGACTCGATACAAAATGATGCGATACAGATATTGTGCTGTACTTGGAAGAATCCGACAGTGCACTGGATGGTTCAACATGCGACGGTGTCTGAGGATGTTTTTTATGGGATGTATGATCACTCATCATACTCTTTTTTGCCAATATTTGCATTTCGCTGTCGATTTTAAAAGCGCCGTTCGTCACGACCTGTTCACCTTCGACCAGGCCAGTCTGCACGACAAAATAGTCGCCACTGCGTTCGCCCAAAGAAATTTCACGTCCTTCAAAGACTCCCTCTTGGTTCGGTATGGCCACATAAACGACCGCACGTTCACCCGTGATCAGCGGTGCAGAAGCGGGAATCACCAGAGATGAAGGTTGACCCTCGCCAGTCACCTGAGCGGAGATGAGTAATCCGGGTTTGAGTGAAAGCGATGGATTGTCAGCGGTGGCTCGTACTTTGACTGTGCGACTCTGCTCATCGAGAACAGGATTGATGAAATCAATTTTCCCTGCAAAAGTGCGGCCCGGCACTGCCTGGGCGACAAATGTCACGTCCTGGTCCTCCTGGAGCCATGGCAGGTCTTTTTCATACGCATCGAGATAAATCCATACACGACTCAAATCAGCTATATCGTATAGCAAAGCACCTGTATCGACATATTGCCCCTCACTCACCGCCCGATTGAGAACGATTCCGGATATCGGGGCATAAATTGTCATCCGATCGGTTGGCTCGCCGACTTTATTGAGCTGCTCAAGTTGTTGTTCCGTGATGCCCCACAGCGCAAACTTTTTCGTAATGTCGGCAAGATCGAGCAGGGAGGAGGCCGAGTTTCGGGCGGTCAAATATTCCTGCTGTGCCACGTACAAGTCGGAACTGTAAATATCCACCAGCGGATCACCTTTCTGAACCATCGCGCCAGTGTAATCTATATGCAATTTTTCTATGCGCCCTGCGACCCAGGAGGCAATTGATTTTGCCCGTCTTTCATCAATGGAGATTTTGCCATACAGCGAAATGGATGTGGAGATTGATCGTCGCTCAACAGGTGTTGTCTGCACACGTGCCAATCGTTTTGCTGTTGATGATAGCTTTAGCTGGCGATCACCCAGCTCGTCGCCACCTGTTTCCTGGGCAACCGGAATGAGGTCCATGGCGCAAATCGGGCACTTGCCCGACTGTGGCTGCCGGATGTGCGGATGCATGGAGCACGTCCAGGTGGTGCTGCTATTTTCAGTTGTCTTGAGTGCAGCATGGTCTCGCGACGCTGGCCGGCTTAGCAGCCCGAGGCAAAATGAAATGACCGCAACAATTAAAATCAATTTCCAGTGGCCTTTGAGTATATTTCTTATTGAAATCATTTTGTCACCTCGTCTAATGATGTTCCCACAATATATTCCAACTGTGCCCGTTTTTGCCAGTACATTGCGACAAGCTCATCCCGTAATAATTCATTATTGAGGTGTTCGCGAGCATACTGGATGAGTGAGAAGAAATCAACGCTGTCCGCCTGGTAGCCAGCCATCGATAATGATACGGTCTGCTCACTGGCGGGAATGATGCGCTGGTCGTACAATTCGATTTGATTGTAAAGTGTTGACAGGTCTTGTACGGCGGCTAACAATTGAACAGCTAATTGGTCTTTTAGCGTTTGATACTCTATCTCTGTTTTATTTTTTACGACCTGAGATTTTTCATAAGCGGCGCGCGATTTTATGCTTGACCATGGCATGAAAGGTAGCGTCATGCCCACTCGACCCATGAGGGTGTTTTCCATCTCATTCATCACCATATAACCACCCATCACCTTGAATGCCGGACGTTTGCTGGCGCGCGCCAACTCGCCGTCATTCTCAGCCACAGCCAATAAAAGTCGGGCAATTATGAGAGATGGATTAAACTGTTCCTGGATGGATGCTAATTGCGAAGCCGTATAAAGAGCTGCGGGCAGTTGCAGGCTAGCTGTTGTGATTGTTTCATTGAGCGGACGCCGCAAAATGCGGTTCATTTCAGCCGTTTCGGTCGCGAGATTTTCTTCAAGTTTTAAGCGGGCCGTTAAAAGTCGCGCCTGTTCCATCTCGATCTGCAGGAGATCTTGTTGGCCAGTGCGACCAACGGTGTATTTACTCCTGGCAATTTTTTCAAACTCAGCCAAAAGCGCAAGTTGGTCTGCATTTGATTTCAATGCGACATCGAGGTAGCCGAGTTGATAGAATATAACTTTGACCTGACGCGTGATATCATTTTTTACAGCGCGCAGCAGTGCCTCTTGAATATCTGTAGCAAACTGCGCCTTTTGTTCCAGATGCTTGAGTGAACCCGGCGCAGGGAACATCTGTTCCAGCATAAACATCCATTCGCGCGTTTCACCAAATCGGGAGATTTCAAGTGGAACACCGCGTCCCTCAATCATGAATGAGGGATCAGGCAAAGCTCTGCTCATTCGAGCATCAAGTGCAGCGGCCTCAACGGCTAATTGAGATTTTCTTATCTCGGTGTTCGCTGTCAACGCCTGCTCGAGATAATCCTCCAGAGAGCTGCCGTTTTGGGCACTCAAGATTGATGATATACAGCATAGGTACAACAGGATATATTGCGTGTGTTTTTTCATGTAATTACTCACATTTTTAAAGGCACGTGTCAATAAGATTGAATTAGCGATGTAATGGAGATGCTCTCTCCCTGTTGGGATCAAATGATCAAGGGCAGGTTGAAACGCGAGGTGGGATCAGCATAAAGAAATGGTATGGTTGTGTTGGAATCATTTGATGCTTGAACGACAACTATTCTGTCGCTGTTGGTTCGTGCAACATCGTAAAAAACAAGAGTCTTCCATACTACAGTCGTTTCCACGACGTTATAATTGTGATGGAACTGGCAGCAATTCATCATCATTTTGCTGACGGCGATCTCTGTATCCAGTTGAATGAAAGTATGGTCTTCACTGCAACATGCGTCAGGCTCATATTGTGCTATAGGCTTATAGCAGCTTTCTTGCGTTTCCGAAGCAGAGGTGCAGCAACACTCGTCCGTGTCGGCAGCGATCGAATTTTGCTGCCGGCAGTGATGCTGTACGCTGTCGTAGCCAGTTACTGATAAAAGATGGATTAAAATGAAAATTGTGCTAAAATATTTTTTCATATTTTATCTCTATATAGTGCAGTAACAACAAAAGCAATTTTCATAAAATTCCGGCAAAAAGGAGTTGCATCCCGATGATCACTGTTGTAAATTCGCCGGTCCTGACGCAATAGAAAATGCCGTCGGTATTGAAGCGAGGAGAACATGGACATAAATCTTATTATTGGGGTGGCGATTATAGTCGTTTCGCTCGGCTTTACAACTTATCTGACATTTTACAGCCGAAAAAGTATTGATAAAATTACGGATAAAAATTTAACCAACGTACGTCAGATCATGAAGGAGCTTCGGAATGGCCGGTAGCCTGGAAGATCACACTATTAGCACCGAGTTATCGCGTGAACTCAATCTCTTTCATCTGACCATGATGGGTGTTGGGATGATGATCGGCGCCGGTGTTTTTTTAGGTGTCGGGAATGCAATACGGGTGGCCGGGCCTGGCGGCGTCCTGCTCACTTTTGCGCTCAACGGTATGGTGGCCATGTTCACCGCGATGTCCTATGCCGAGCTGAGCTCGGCTATACCGCGGGCCGGCGGTGCTTATAATTTCGCCCGCGTTGCCTTTGGCAAAGGCACCAGCTTTATCGCCGGCTGGATGGAGTGGTTCGCCTCCAGTGTCGCTGGTAGCTTGTATGCGGTCACTTTTGCCATTTATACAATGCATTATTTTAATCAGTTGAACCTGCTAGCCTGGTTACCGATTGATATTTTTTATGGTGAAAAAATTCTCGCTGTTTTGGTGGCCATACTTTTTGTTTATATCAATTATCGGGGCGCCTCGGAGACTGGCAAAACCGGTGCTTTTTTCACATTAGGACAGATGATCACTCTGGGCATCATCGGTGCTGCCGGTATATGGGTGTTCATCCAGGATCCATCGCGCTTGCATAATTTTCAACCTTTTTTACCGATGGGTTGGGGCAAGTTGCTTATCACCATGGGATTCACCTATGTAGCGTTTGAAGGCTATGAAGTCATTGCGCAAGCGGGCGATGAGGCCATTGAGCCCAAACGTAATCTTCCAAAAGCGATGCTCTATTCCATATTCGCTGTGACGGTCACCTACCTGGTTGTGGCATTTGCCGCAGTTGTCGGTGTCAAAGCTGGTTCCCCCGGTGTTGATGGCCCGGTGTGGGAATGGATTGGCGGATTTAAGGAGAAAGGCTTTGGCATGGCCGTGCAACGATTGATGCCGTTTGGCGGCTTTTTGGTGACGTTGACGGTTATTTTTGCATCAACGTCAGCTCTGAATGCCACCATATATTCTGCCACCCGCGCTTCGTATGCTTTGGGGCGAGACCGCATGCTCCCGAAAATGTTCGCCAAAATATCTTTGAAAAACAGGACGCCGTTTATCGCTCTGTTTGGTACGGCGGTGATAGTCCTTTTTGTCGCCGGCCTGCTGCCGACAATGGACGTAGCGTCCAGCGCCAGCATGATGTTTCTTCTCCTGTTTTTTTTGGTTAATCTCTGCGTTATCAAAGTCCGTCGAAATATGGGCGATGAATTGAATTACGGCTATCTGATGCCGTTTTTTCCGCTTTTGCCCATCCTGGCGATATTGATTCAAGCCACACTGGCATTGTGGATGCATCAAATGAGCCCTGTCGCCTGGATCATCGCGCCCGCGTGGATAGGTGGGGGCGCGCTGATTTATCTGCTCTACGCCAAATCCCGCAGCGTAACAACCTCCTATGAAATTGTCACGCTGGAGGAGGAAAAAGCCGAAGAAGTGAGCAAGAATCGCGTTTTAATCCCGGTTGCCAATCCAAATAATGCCCTGCAGCTTGTTCGTAACGGTTTTAAGATTCTGGAAGCGAAACAGGCACAGGTCGAGCTGCTCACCATGGTCAAGGTTCCGGAACAGTTGCCGCTTTCGCATGCGGAAGACTATATGTGGGAGGGACGCGAAGCCATCACCGAGGCGATGATTTATTTGACGACCTATTTCCCGGTGACTACGACGATTCGCTACTGCCGCAACGTGGCGCGTGGCATTGTGTCAGCTGCACGTGAAAAAAAAATTGACACGATCATCCTCGGCTGGAAAGGTAAAACCGCTCGTACCGACTATATCTTTGGCAGTACTATCGATCCGGTCATTCAAAATGCACCCAGTAATGTACTGGTATTCAAAAACTGCAACGAAACAACGTATAAAAGAATTCTTGTCCCGGTCTCCGGTGGGCCCAATAGTCGATTGGCGCTAGCAATAGCCGCTATCATGGTCGATCCGGCTGATGGCTATATTGTACCGCTCAATATTACCGCACCCGGAAAAGAAACACTGGATATCGAACAGTTCATTGAAAAAGAATGCGAGAAAGGTGTGCGCGACAAAGTAAAAGAACCCCAATATGCTGTGTCCAAACAAGTCAGCGCAACAATTCTTGAACAGGCAGCACACTATGACTTGATCGTCATTGGAGCCAGCAATGCCAAAGCGCTGTCGCATCTCATTCGCAGCAGCATCCCGGAAGAAGTTGCCGCAAGCACCGACAAGCCAATGGTCATGGTCAAATCCACGGAAGGCATTCAGTCCTTTTTGAAACGATATCTCTGATTACTTTAGTAGACTAATAGCTTACAGGACGTTTCACATGGCCTTATCATTTTCCGGTATGAGTGTGGAGTGCACTCACTGTGTGAGCGCTGACGGAAAAAATCAATTCAATATCTTATTTTCGATAACTTACGCCTGGTTTGCGCGTCAATCGCTTGAAGCGCCGACACAGACGGCACACTCTTGCTAAAAAACGTTAACAATACTAAAATAAGAGGTGATGTATGGCGCGGTGGTCGTGGATTTTTGCTCTATTTTTGATCTTTATTTTCGAGCCTCTGTATAGCTATATTTTTCGCTACGATGTGATTAAAGGTGACAAGAGGAGACACGTTGAGTGGCGTATTTTGAAAAAAGAAAACGACATGATAGAATTTATGTCCAGAAATTACATGGAGGATGTCTCGCACCGGATGGAGCTGTCGCCGGACTTGTCAACGCTCTCCTGGAGTTTCCTCAATCCTCGCCAAAAAATTGACTATCGGGTGAACCGAGCTGAAGGCGAGCTTATTTTTGCCGGCAAAATTGGCGATGAGACGATGTCTAAAAAAGCTCGAGTCAGCGATCTGCCCTGGTACCAAATTCACGGGTATTCACTCCCCGAATTTTTGAAAAATGGGCAAAAAGAAATTGAATTTTTCAGCGTTCGTCCGGAGGATGGAAAAGTATTCAAACTCGTGGCTGAGCGCAAGGATGTCGAGACCGTTTTTGTTCAGGAAAAACCATGTCGTGCTATCCGGGTAGATGTTCGTCTCAGCGGACTTTTGGCGCATCTTGGGCATGTGACCTATTGGTTCCGTGAACATGATCTGGTTTTTGTCAAGTACCAGGGCATGTCCGGCTTTCCCGGTTCCGATCCAGTTGTTTATGAATTGTGCGAGATAAAGGATACAGATTCCACCTCATAACCTGAAAAATTCACCCACACGAAGACACAAAGATACTAAATAACTTTATCAGTTTGGTCATAAAGAACGACAATACAATAAAAAAGCTCGCCCCGGATGGAGCGAGCTTTTTCTGCAAAAATGTCGTTTGTTTGCCTTTTTCATCGTTTATTTCATGAGGATCATCTTTTTCATACTGCTGTAGTCACTGCCGACTTGCAGCTTGTAGAAATAGACGCCGCTTTGCAGATGTGATGCATCGAGAGTGATATGATAATCCCCTGCTGATTCAAACGTATCTACAAGACGTTCGACTTCTCGTCCCAGGACATCAAAAACAGTTAATGTCACATGCCCTGACTTGGCTAATGAGTAGTGAATGGCGGTTGTCGGATTGAAGGGATTGGGATAGTTTTGCGCCAGTTCAAATGTCGCCGGTATGGACGTTGATTTTTCAGCAACTTTGGTAATATAGAGTGCTTCAACTTCCCCTGCATTCAAGGGTATGTTGTAAATCCGGACATCATCAATATCGCCGTTAAACCAGGCGCTCTGCCATGGATTATTGGTACCAATGCCAAGGTCTGCGGTTGTTGCATTAACGACGCCGGTTTGTGCATACGTTGTATCAACTTGTCCGTCCAAATAATTAACAACCTGCGTACCGTCATAGGTCATGGCAATGTGATGCCAGGAACCAAGAAAAGCGGCCGCGTCCATTCTATAGTTGTAAATCATCCATGACCCGCCAATGTTTAGCACATTCGCCATGCCACCATTTCTGACCTCACCAATTGCCATATATTCCTTTTGCAATACATTTTGGTCGCCTTCTGCACTTTTGAGGTAACACCAGGCAGAAATCGTCAATTGATCGGAGATTTCAAGGCTTGGGCTATGCGGCACATTAACGACAGTGCTGGCACCATCAAAGCTCAATGCACCGGAACCAACCTTACCATTAATCCAGCTTGCACCGACAATTGTGCCATCGTTGCCCATGCCACTGGCGTCCATTGCCACGGCGCCACTTCCCTCGTCAAATTTCCAGTGTCCGACCAATCCTTGATAACCACCTTTCGGGGCATGAATTCCGGGTTTATAGGCATAAAAGTCGACATCATGGGCGCCAGACTGAGGTGTCGCGCCGCAGCCGATTGCGATGTACGAGCTGCTAAAGTCGGACCCGGTGCCTGCGGTTGTATTGAAGGTTTGCGGTTCGGTGCTGCCGTCCATA
>JAFGKD010000128.1 GCA_016928775.1 Candidatus Zhuqueibacterota bacterium
GATTTTAAACTGGAACCGGGGACAGGTTCAGCAGGCGCAAGCCGAACAGCGCATGCAGGAAACCCAAAGCCGCTTGTATGAACAGCGATTGCGGCCCGAACTTGGGCGTTTGATCCGGTATTGGACAATGATCCAGTTGTTAGCATCTGCGATTGGATCATGAAACTCGGATGCAGAGAAATGTTTTTGATGCCGACGATCAAATTTACTATACTAAAGAACACAAAAAGAAAAGGAAGCAGAATGACGACCTTTATTTTGAACGATGGTCCCTACGATACGGAACGCTCTTACAACGGCCTGCGGCTGGCTATGGCCATGGCTAAAGCGAATTCACCGGTGCAGGTGTTTCTTATGGCGGATGCGGTGGCGTGTGCCGTCAAAAATCAAAACACGCCAAACGGTTTTTATAATATCGAACGCATGATTAAAAGCCTGCTGCGGGGCGGCGCCAATGTTTATGCGTGAGGTTCGTGCTGCGACGTATCGACCGCTGCTCTTAAACTGCCTTCTCCGCTGTCATTAAAATTTATCACCTCGTAAAAGACACCACCTCGGCCGCCTTGCGAGTATTTTCCATAGCCTTCAGCTCCTGGAAAGGCAATTTGCTGAGAATAAAGAATTCTGTAATACGTGAAAAGAATAGAGAAAAGTATTAGCCTGAAAACTTTTACGGACGTCATAATTTTCTCATTTCCTCTTCATCAAACAAAGCGGATTGCCGGCTGTCATGGTATTTTTCGATTGAGCCTGATAATGTTGGTATGCAACACAAATGGTATTCGACCGATCTAGATGATGTAATTGAATTGCCCGGCACCACCGATTTGGCTCAAAAGGATTTCCTGAATCAGGACACAACCACTTTACATCTAAAACTGCCGTTTGGAACGTACAAAATCATCGCAGGCTTGGATTGATGAGCATTTTGTCGGATCATCACACATTTTGCAATCTCCACAATTTTTTGATGTGTCACCATATTTATCACCCGGGGAGCACTCTATTTATCTTGCAACATCATTCACTGAATATAGTACTTGTATTTATGATTCCTCACTTGAACATCCGGCAATTGAAACGAAAATCCCCAATCCCCATTTTTCTGATCGATTTTTAAAAGCAGGTGGTTCCATCCTGCCCGCAACGACAAACGAATTTCTTCTTCATCCGGTATAAGGCTGCGAATAGTGTGGCGTTCAAAAACGAGTCGATCATTCAACACGATTTCAATGCCGTCATTACTACCAAAAGTAGCGCGTACAGTTTGAGCCATTGGACTATGAATACGGCAATAAGCATAGGCGAGGACCTCAATATTCTTTTCATAATAATGAGAAAGTTTGATCGTGGTATAGTCCGGTGATTCAAACTTTTGCCATCTGATGAGCTCTCCTGATTCTGCAGTGAATGCATCACCCGGGAAAGGCCTGACATGCAGCTCGCCGCCGGCTGGCGTCAGATAATCGTGTTCGTAAGCAGTACCGCCCGGATTGGGAAAGGGGCCGGCGAGTAGCCAGTACTGGAAATATCGACCGTTTGCTCCGGAAATATCCAGCCGAATATGCATCGGTGCCGCAAGTGCATGACCGTTATCAAATGATTTTAAACTGTTGGACAGCAGAGCTTTTGTATCGGTAAGACTTTGAATGTGTCCATCATACAAGTCCAAAATGCGGTCAAGCCAATAGGCCCGATTTTCTTCCAGCCACAGCGATTGAAAGGTATGGCGTAACGTTGAAACAGATTGGATCACTTTAGATAACTGTGTGATGGCATCCACCAACAATACGCGTGTTGTTGCCCGATCTTTTTTTTGCAAAAGACAAGCTTTGTGGTAGTTCTCTGCAGTCGCCAGAATGATGTGCCTGGCTTCTGCCATGAAGCGAAATTGATCAATGGTGAAGCGGATGGCTTTCAAATCAGATTCGTATACCTGAGGATCTGCACGATCGAGCGCCTCCTCACTTTGGTTACAAATATCAATTACATGATCCCAGCCGGACGGGTCAAGTTGCAGAGACTCGCCGCGTTCCGGGATCAGTGTTTTCCAGAATATCGCCTCGTTGAGCTCAAAAGTCTGCGGCAAATCGGTCAGGCGCGTCAATGAGTTCAAGACCTGGCCGACGGAGGCGCCCTGATTACCGTAGACGCCCCCTTCAAATCGATTCGTAAAGGTGTCAACCGATTCATCATTCGGGAACCACGCGTGATCTGCAGCATAGCCAATCCCGTACCAATCCAGTGAAAAGAGCGCCTTTCCCCCATCATCCCAAACTGTATTGACCATGCCCAACGAATTATATCGTGACGCATCTTTAGCGAACTGACGGATGTTACCCATGGTCATGCGATAATCAGGCATCAATCGATTGGAGTTGAGCACCCCGCAACTAAATAAAAAATCGAATCCTTGATCGGCAAACGGTTTTAGACAGTCGTCGAAAGAGTCACGTGCATCGTACCCCCACGTTCCTATGATGATATCTTGTGGAATCATCTGTAAAATCTCGGGATGCTGCAAAACAATGTCGCCCCATATGAGCATGCGCTTGCCGAGTCCTGAAACAATATCATAGAGTGCATTGATGTGGCGGGCATACACCCACGCCACGCCCAAGCTATCAACATATTTTTTCGATGGGCCCCGCCCAATATCCCACGTCTCATCACAATTCACATTAAAAATGGGTGACGAAAATGCCGGTATCATCTCTTTATAAATATCAGCCAGAAAACGATGCGCCTCATTACTCATCGGATTGAGCATACGATCGGTTTCACCCAGATGGCGATATTGGGGAAAAGCCAAAATCTTTTCAAAATGTCCGAGGGATTGAAAATTGCCCATAATGTCCATGTGATAGTTCGCGGCATAGTCTGTGATCTTTTTCCACTCATCTATTGTGAGTGAACCACCGGCAGGAGCAAAATCACCATGCGATTCGGTTTTGACCACATGTTCAACATAGTGTGTAAAAAGATTGATCTTTAACTCGGAAAGACGGCGGATTTGAGTTTTCATATACTCGAGGGTCGGAACAGGTCCACGACTGATATCATCCATCACTCCTCGATATTGAAATTCAGGCCAGTCGATGATTCGGAGACAAACAACATGCGGAGAATTCGAACCGCGGACAAGTTGTTTTAGTGATTGCACAGCATAAAACACGCCGGCCGGAGTATTGGCAGCAATAATGATTCGCTTCTCCCGGATATCCAGGATATAACCCTCCTCCCCGATTCTATCCTCAGGCCATAAATCCTCCTTTTGACATAGATTTCGAAACTCCTGATCCTGTTCCGGGAATCCCACCCAAATCAGGAATTCAGACTCGTTTTTTTGCCACAAGGGTACACCATTGTTTTCTCGAATCAACTGATCAAGTTGTTTAATTGACATTCGATGGTGAGATGTATCCGTATCCGCAATTCGCACCCGGATACTGTTTTGATGGAAACAAAAAACTCCGGTACCCGGCTGTACAAGATGTGGCTTGGGGACTATTGTGATGTCCGAGACAGCCAAACCGGATCGATGGTGAATGAGAACAAGCGATACCAGAAAGCAAAATAATAGTCTATTCATTCAAATTCTCCCAAATCGGACTTGAGTGTTCAGGGATGACATACATCCGCAACTCACGACAATCACATTTTTTTAATAATAACATCACAAAGTAATTGTGCCAAGTCGAAAACGATTCGCTCTCCCTTTGAGTTGATCCTGATCGATCTGGTCGTTTCCTCCACTTTGTTCTGTATTGTCATTAGATAATCCCCGGGATCCAGCTGCCATACCCGTAATTTAACGGGATACGTCTTATGTTCATATGAAAAAAACTGTACATGCAATTTTGTGGTCGAAGACTCTTTCACCAGAGCCGTCATTGTTTCTCGGGTATCTTGATATGACACCGCAAAATAGGGAGACGAACTTTCCTGCACACCATCGCCAGTCAGCATCGCCTTGAGATGATCCGCACCCCGAATATAGACGCGATCCGTAACCAAAACCTCGGATGTTAAGAGCGGTCTATTGTAGCTCACACTCTCGAGCACAGGTTTGCAGCCATGAACCAGAAAAGATTCATCTCCAGTCAATCTGAAACGGAGATAATCGGTGCCATATTTTAAAAGCAGATCATCGTATCGATTATCGCTGGTCATCAATCGCCATTGCGAGACAACCTGCCAAAAGGCGCTCTCATTTTTCAAATGAGAAACAGCCCATTCAGCCGATCCGGTCTTATATCGGGAATGATGTTCCGAGACAAAATCATAGGTCTTGATAAATTGGAGAGTTTTATCGATGGGCTCAAGCAGGGTTGAATCTTGTGTCATCTTAAAAGTGAAAAGAAGTTGGTCCAGCATCATGCTCCCTGTGTGCGCCGTCCAGTCAAAATAATCCCAGTACATATTTGCTTTGTACCAGGTTGGTTCATCACCATTGATTGCTTCATCCGGAAAACGGATAGATCCAGGAATGAGGCCTGGCGGCTTTGACTTGGCAGTATCCATTGCGGCACGAACCCAGGTCTTTGCATATTCGTGCATCGTCTTTAAAACCTTCGGATTGCCGGATTTCCACAACAAAAATCGTACAGCTTTTAAGGCTCGTGTATTATACTCGAGGTCCCGGTTTTTCGGCGGATCCATATCCACACTTTGAGAACCAAACCATGCAGATTTAAACAGTCGATTTCCATAAATTGTATAACCTGTCCAGAGTGATTGAAAATAGTCTGCGGAATAAGAGAGTCGCTCCTCATAGACAGGATCATCACTATACAAAACCATCAGTGGTGCCGTATCAGAGATGAATTCTGAGGCATGTTCAACGTCCAGTGCATACTTTGAGTAGCCTTTATAGACTTTAGGGTTTTTCCAAACCTCATCAGCCAGTTTTTTCCAACCGCGCAACGCTGTTTGGTCGCCCGCAAGGATCAGAGATGACCACCATCGCAGCAGCTCCACATCATCGCCAATTTTGCCGCCAAACTCGCCGTTCTCAGCCTGTCGCTCATTGACCCACCAATGCGCAATTTCCCGCATTCGACATAATGCCTCAAACTGGGATCTTGACCATGCAGGCGCCCCATCAATATTCAGTAAATTATCACAAAACGAAACGCTCTTTATTTTCTCTCCTGTATACATGGCTAAAAGCTGATCGTCCGGATATTTTTTCCGTAGTATTGTAAAATCTCGTTGTGCGCCTGCAATCTCGTGCATGCCATGCCGCTCCTCGCCCAACCAATAGAGCAATTTCGCCCGCATCCATAAAGCTCTTTCATACAACGGACAGGTTTCCACATCCGGTCGATTTAAAAGACCATCCAATATCATGACGGCCTGATGATAGCGGGAAAAAATAGACAGTCCGGTTTTTTCGTATGCCCATTCCCATCCCATGTAATTGAGCAGGATTTCGGCTTCAGCGAGCAGCTGGATTTGTTGATGCCAGTATTGATAAAATGGATCATTCGGATCTGTTTTAACTTTTGCAGCGATCAAATTGTTCAGATCAATCAGATTCTCCCTGGAATTAAATGTTCCTGCTCGTTCGATTATACTCGCCATAGCTTTATGAGAATCAGTCTTTACAACAGGATCCGGTGTCAACGAAAAGCCAAGCAATCGTACGACATCATTATTACCATGCAGGATAAATTCAAAATGTCCATCTTTAACATCAAATGGAACGTGCAAAATACGATATATTCCCTGAATATTTTTACGGGGCTCGGCCGGTTCTCGAAAAGGATGCCACTGGAGCCGGATTTCCTCATCATCAAGAAATAAATGCATCGTCGAAGAATCTTCTTTACCGGCCTCAATCCAGCAGGTCAGCCACCATTTCCCGGACGGGATATCAGCACGGAAGCCCAATTTATCACCTTGAACACCATCAATTGTAAACTCTGATCTTGATTTTCTCAGCTCTTGCCGCTTGAATTCTGACGTTGGCGCCATAGTCCATCCAAACTGCGATTCTTTCGAATACGCATGATCAATGCTCAACTCGCAGCAACCCGCTTGAATTCCAGAGTTTCTTGAACCAGGATCAAACTTGTAATGACTCTTTGATAATGGTTCTCTTTGGTTATGATTTTTTTGGCACTGAAATATTGTGAGAATCAGCATAACTGACGTTATCAACAGCCAATCTATTTTTGACTTTATTTTTCTCATGCAACTCCTTTTTGAAAACACATCATTATATGACTAGACAAATATATGCGAAATGTGGGCAAGTGCAAGGGGAAAACAAAAGTACAGTTATTTTTGCGCACCAGTTTTTCCTCTTTAAAACAGAGCGTGTTAAACTGGTTGTCTATATTGCGGGAGATGAAAATACTTTTAGTGGGTTACTTGTTGCGAACGGAAAAATTATTTTTCAATATCATTAAAATAAACCAGCCGATGTTCCATGCTGGAGTGCGAGAATCCTTTGACCTCAAACACGGCTTCAAAGTATTTAATTTCTCTATCTCGGAGATATGCATTTTCAAATTCTTTGATATTTTCAGGATCTGAAAACAGATTTGTTGTCTCAATAGTTCCTATATCATGAGTTGATAAAAAGAAAAACAGGGTGTTGTTGCGTGGACCGGGCCGTTTGACAACGATTGCATAGTCTATCATCGGGTAGTCACTTGTTAATGTAGCAGCGAATACGCTTTGTGTTTTAGTCGTATCGCCTGTCAACATGGTTAACTCGTGGTTCTCTGAATTATAGTGGATCTGCTCCTGTAGTACATTCATCAAAACGCCAGTCCCCCGAAACGAACCGATATAGATAATATTGTTTTTATTGATCTCATTCCATTGAAAGTTTGAACCTATTCTCATATCAAAGGAAATGTGATTATGATGAAAAAGTGATGCAATATTTGAAAGAGACCACGGGATCCGCGTGGGAAAATAAGATTTAGCATATTTGCCCAGGGTACCAATTTCAGGTGACAATGCGAGTGTATCGAGATAATCCTCAAATTCATTATCGGAATTAATCTGAACATCGCGGATATTCCAGGATTGACCGAAAAAGTGTCCCTTGAAAAAGTAATGATCACCCAACACGATTGTTGTTTTTTGACTATTCTCGAGCACATCTCCCCAAACCGGATCATTTTTTGAAATGATATTCTTATTGTGATGAATGAACAGCATTCCAAGCATCGCCACTAAAAGCAAAAGTATAATTGCCCCGAGTAAAATAAATGGACTTTTGCTCCGATTTAATGTCATGGCGTAATTTTCTTGAAATTCAACTTTATAATGACCTTTCGGTATTAAAATTTGAATATTGTCGTCTTTTCCTTCCTTATGATAATAGGATTGCAACTTTTTCCTCAAATTATGGACATAAACCCTGACCGTAGAGTCCAGAGTCGGATCATAATCGCGGTTCTTTTTAAAGATCTCCATTGCGATACTGATTTCTTTTGGCGTTTCATTTTTGAGTGTGCTCGCCACCAGGTATCGCAATAGCGGCTCATAATGGTCGTGATTCGCAAATTCTTTACTGGCACAAATTTTATTCAAATAAAATTGCAAAAGACTCTACTAACCTTTGTTAATGAATTGTTAACGCTGTTGTTAACGCACAATTACTTGTTTGCTTGAAAGAAAGTCAATATAATAAATTTAGTCAGAAACACATCTAAATTTATATAAAATATAATAGTACCTACGAAATATGCAAGAATTTTTATTTTTTCTCTCTTTGACAAGACCGGGATAAAATCGGAATGACTGATTAACCAAATCTATGGAGGAGGAAATGGGTCTCCAACATTTTTATCGCATAGTTTATTGCACACTTTTAATGGTCACATTCCATAGAGGATCTCTCATAGCCCAACCAGGATACGGTAAAATTGTTGGTGTCGTGTCGGATTCCATTACCGGCAATCCACTACCGGGTGCTAATGTCTTTTTAGAGGGAACCGCGATTGGCGCTGCAACAGACCTGAACGGCAAGTATGTGGTCTCTTCTGTGCCTCCGGGGAACTATACATTACGCGTCCGGTTTATTGGTTATAAAACAAAGGACGTGTCGTTTCGGATGGGAGCCGGTGAAACCAAAGAATTTGATGTCATGTTGGCACTCGATGTGGTTGAAGGTAAAACTGTGACCATTACCGCCCAGGCCGAAGGGCAGGTTGCGGCCATCAACCAGCAGTTACGCTCAAATACCATCACCAATGTCGTATCGGCCGAGCGCATACAGGAATTCCCGGATGCCAATGCTGCCGAATCGGTGGGACGATTACCCGGCATATCGATCAAGCGTAGCGGCGGCGAGGGCAACAAAGTTGTCATCCGCGGTCTGGCACCCACCTATAACACCATCACCATCGGGGGCGAAAAAATACCTGCCACGGATCTGGACGACCGCTCTGTCGATTTGAACATGATCTCCCCTGAAATCCTCGCCGGTATCGAAGTCACTAAAGCCCTCACCCCGGATAAAGACGCGGATGCATTCGGCGGCATCGTCAATTTCCAGCTGGCTACAGCGCCGGAAGGCGGGCCGAATGTGGATGTACGCTACAAACAAGGCTACAATTCTCTCCGAGACGAATTCGGACAATACAAGGGGAGTTTGACCTTGAGTAACCGCTATGCCAACAATCGAATTGGACTCATGATTACCGGCAATCTTGAAGAAACACAGCGCGGTTCGGATGTCTTTCAAGCAAGCTATGAGGTTCCCCGAGAAAAACGTGAAGGAGAAGAATATGCGCCGGTGACGGTAAGCTCCGTCTCATTACGTTACCGGGATGAAGTTCGTAAACGCACCGGATTCAATGTCATCATGGACTATCGCCTGAACAACGGCAAGATCATGTTCAGCAATTTTATGAGCCGGTTGGATCGACATGAGCTCACCAACCGTGAAACCTGGAGTGAAAGCAACACCCATACGCTGCGTTCGTACGATATTATTCGACAAATCGATATTATTTCAAACTCCCTGGCTGGTGAACACTCTGTTTTTGGCGGATTGCTTGACTGGCGTCTGGGTCGCACCGCTTCATCAAATCGAGAGCCGTTTAATCGTTATATTTATGCCCGTGAATTGAGTGCCATTGATTTTTCCTTGCTCCCTCAGGTTTTTGGACCGGATGAGCTGCTTGCGGCAGCATTTAACGATTACGATGAGATGACCCTGTACGGCAATAATTTTTATCAGGAAAAATCATTTGAACGTGATCAAAACGCGCAAATGAATTTTAAATTACCTTATACCCTGACCAGCAAGATTGCCGGCAATCTAAAGATAGGTGGCAAAGTCACGGATAAAATTAAAGATCGTGATCGCACGCATTGGCATCGCCGGGTAGATTACCTGAACGCCAATGATGCGGCACGACATCATCCCCGCGCCGGTGATCCTGATTTTGAGCTCAAAACAGATGAAGTTAATGATATCCTGATCTCCAACTACCTCAATCCCTCATTTGACGCCGGCAATTTTTTAAACGGCGATTATGATATGCCCTATGCCTTGAGTCACGATGATTTGAACTATCTCTATCATCATTTTTTGGCCGACTCTTTCAATCGCAAGTCTTCACTTGCAGATCTGGATGACTATGAAGTCCATGAAATTGTGACAGCAGGCTATGCCATGGCTGAAATCAATTTTGGCCGATTTCTCATGTTCCTGCCGGGCGCGCGTTACGAATACACCCAGGCCTATATGACCGGCCGAAAAGGCTCGGTCCCATCCGACCTGGATGAAGGGGATATCGATGATCCGGTCGTCCAGGATACTTCTGCGACGGCATCCTACGGACGCTGGTTTCCCATGATCCACATGCGCGTCAAACCGACAGAATGGTTTGATATTCGTCTGGCCTATACAAAATCATTGTCCAGAGCCAGATTGTCTCAAATGCTGCCAAAGCGCAAGGTGGACGGCTCCGAGCGACGCGTGGAATTCGGCAGACCGGATTTACTGCCGCAAATTTCAACCAACTATGATGTTTTCCTCTCATTTTACAGCAATACGATTGGACTGTTTACACTGGGCGGCTTTTATAAGGAAATCGACGATCTTATCTTTAGCAGAGATGGGCATTTTATTATCGACGCAGAGAAAGAGGGATATGCCCGTGAACTGGATGGACATACCGTTGATCAGCCGGAAAATAACAAGTATTTGACACAACTCCGTGGTTTTGAAATCGATTGGCAGACGCGATTGACCTGGCTCCCCGGCTTTTTGGACGGTATCGTTCTGAATATGAATTATTCTCATATCTGGTCCAGTACGCATTTCCCACGCTCTCGAGTTGTTCAGGAAAAACTGCCCGTTTTTCCATTTGTGAAAACCACGGTAGTCGATACTTTTCGCACCGGTAATATGCCGGACCAGAGCGACGACATTGCCAACATTGGTATCGGTTACGACAAGGGCAAATTCTCCGGCAGAGTCTTCTTTCTTTATCAGGGACGAACATTATCCAGCGTGGGTGAACGGCCGGAACTTGACGGATTTACTGCCGACCTTCTGCGTGTCGATTTTTCCGCGAAATACAGCCTGACTCCCTACCTTGATCTTTTTTACAACTGGAATAATATCACCAATGAGCCGGATGAGTCTTATCAACTCTGGTCCCGCAACCTCACCGACCGAGAGTACTATGGCTGGACCATGGACATTGGATTGACATTAAAATTGTAAATAGTATGGACTCTGAATCATTAAAAGCGAGGAGGTGAAAAGTATACTGTAAATTCCTGTTATTTTATCCAATGATCCCAATTTAAATCAAGGAGGTTCTATGAAACGCGTTACTATTTTATGTGCATTGGGTTGTTTTTTTCTTCTTGGTGCAACACATGTGCTCGCACAGGATACACTGGATGTCGCCCAGGGACTCGAAACACTGAACCTGGCGGTTGAAGGTGACACACTTGCAGATGGTTCGCCGGCAAACCCCAACCGGGTTTACAGGCTGGAACGGGGCGGCTATTATCTGCTCAACGGTACGGTCAATGGCAATGGTGGGCCGTTACGAATTGTCGCGGCCGAAGGAGATGGACCCAAACCAATTCTTATTTCCCTGGCCGATGAAACGGGAAGCTCCAGCCGATATTTCAGACCAGGTGTTGATGCCGAATGGCGCGGATTGTACATCTCGGGCATTGATAATCTCGGCAACCAGGCGGAAAAAAACACCTTCCGCCTGGGCAAGGAAGGCGGGCGTTATATCATCGATGACTGTGTGGTGGATGGCGATGCGCAAAGCATGATTCGAATCGATGCCGATGATCAAAGTCTGTTTGTCACCAATTCAATTTTTTCCAATTCCTATCTCTTGTCTGATCCGGCCAACGGACGCTTTATGGACACGCGCGGAAATTTAACCGACACGCTTTTTGTGCAGAACTGTACGTTCTTTAACAATTCACACGATCTCATTCGTAACGGCGGCGGCATCGTCAAGCATTTTGTCTGGGATCATATCACTTTTAACAAGGCCGGTGCGTGGGACGCGACCATCGAATCGGACCGAAATGTCTATAACCAGATCACAAATAATCTTGTCATGGATTATGGCTGGGAAGGCAGACTCTTACTGTCAGTCGACTCGACCGGTGCGTGCTTTTCTCCTGTCGACACACTTGACGCGGACAGCATCGCCACTGAAGCAGAGCGAAAGTATATCACAGCCAATAATGTCATGGGATGGTCGCCGGAAGTCAGAGCCTGGATCAACAGCAAGGATTCTCTCCAGTTCATGATCTGGACCGACGCAACCGGCCAGCTTTATTATGACACATTCGACAACTTTTTGTTTGAAGACAATATTGAAGAAGATGTTGTTTTCTCGGATGGACCGGAGAATACATATGTCGTTGCCATGGCTGAACATCGTTATAATGATGATTATGCTAACAATGGCAATCCGGAGATCCGATTGGATCGCAACGGCTGGGGCACATTGACGGATGATCCGGCAAGTTTTGGCCCTGCTGCAGACGAGTATGATTTTGACTATGCGACAACGTTTAAAGCCTATACCCACGCGGTTGGCGGTTTCCCGGCCGGCGACTTGAACTGGTTCCCGGACAAAAAAGCAGAATGGATTGCCGCCGGTAAACCAACGACCGCTGTGGAATCCAGACCGGTCAGCACAGTTCCCAATCAGTTTGAGTTGTCACAAAACTATCCCAACCCATTCAATCCGACAACGGAGATCCAGTTCAAACTGAATACACCGGGAATGGTTAGCTTGACAGTTTATAATGCCATCGGTCAGCACATTCGTTCGCTCGTGCAGAATGAATTTCGTCAGGCCGGAATACACGCTGTCACCTGGAACGGACGTGATGATGCCGGATCCCCGGCTCCGAGCGGCTTATACTTTTACCGTCTCACATCGGGTTTGGAAACACATGCCCGGAAAATGATTTTGATGAAATAAGCGACTCACGATTGAAGACTCGGGCAGGGCAGCACAGTTTTACGCCGTCCTGCCCAAAATGATCGAATGCGACACCCCATTCACAATGGAGTTCACAATGAAACAACTTTTTGTTTATTGCCTGTTTGTAACACTGATGTGTTCAGGTCTGCTTTATTCTCAAGATGACAAAGTATCACTTTTGATAGCCGGCTTCGGTAGTCTGCCACAAGGTGACTATGGCAAGAGCCTCGGTGAGGATGCCAAACCGACGCGGCGATTTGGATTTGATTTTGGCGAACACGTCGGACTTGCGAAGCCTGGAGTTGGACTCGGTGGCGAGCTGAATACTCAATTGTTGACGGACGGACTCGGCTGGATCGTCAGTGTTCGGTATTTGTTAAATAGTACGGATCCGTCAGCAGTACAGCGCGAATTCAACCATCAGATGGGTGATTCCATGAACGTGATAGCTGAAACCGGCACCTGGCACCATATCCCGGTTCTCACTGGATTTCGTTACAGTTTGAACGTCACTCAAAAACTTGCTGTAACCGCGATGATTCAGGGAGGCATAAACATATCACAAGCGCCTTCACGCAAAGTGATCGTTGACGGCATTATTGCCGAAGAGACATCCTTAAAAACGGCACGCGATTTTGGTTACGAATTCGGCATTGGCCTGGAATGGGCGGATAAATGGAATCTTGAAGTCTCATATGCGGATTTTGGAGTGCCCAGATATGAGGGAACTCGCAAGCTCTCTGAAATCGTGCTCCCCGGTATTGCCGCCAGGACAAACGCAGTTCTCGGTGAAGAACGATCAATTTCAATGATTCTGGTGCGTTTGGGATATTATATATTCTAGGAAAACGTAATCATGTTTTTTTTCAAAGTGACATACCGGCTGCTGTCTGCAATGATACCTATCATCCTCGTTACAGCGTGCAGCACAGGGACGATACCGGAGCGTCGCACCGACAAAATTTACTTTCTGTCCAATCGAGATGCTGAAAAACGCGAGTTTGACATTTTCAGCATGAATCCGGACGGGAGCGAACAACGAAATCTGACTCGTCACACCCCCGGCATCAGATCGTACTCCAAACCCTGTATTTCACATGATGGAAAAACAATACTATTTGTCACCTTGCACGAATTGAAAAAGAGCATACAATCATTGACAATCAGGGACAGTCTAGCAACGACCCTGACCGAGCTGCAAGTACTCCCTCCCACGCTCTGCTTTTCACCGGATGACCACACGATCCTTTTCACCGACCAGGTTGACGGAAAATCGCAAATTTTTACCATAGACCACGACGGGTCTAACAAACGCAATCTGTCCAACAATGAATACGATAATCTCAAACCCGCCTTCTCGCCGGATGGTTCTTTGATTTGTTATGAAATGCGTCAGGGAAATAACACCTCTGTCGCCATGATGCGCTCTGACGGTACAGAACAAATTGTCCTGACAAGTGACGGGGGTAATGAGGCAGATCCCTCTTTCTCACCGGATGGCAAGCACATATTATTCAGCTCTGATCGCAACGAGACCGTTGATATATTTCTAATAAAGATCTCCAACAGAAAGGTGACACCGATTTACACCGAAAAGACAACGGACCAAAATCCACAATTTATGCCCGACGGCAAGAGCATCATTTTTATCAGCGATTTTCGCGGCAAAACATGTCGCGACGTTTTATTACTCGAGCTCAAAACCCAAAAACCGCTTTGGCTCACCAAAACTGAAAACCGGCTCAACCATAATCCAATCGTTTTTCCTGATGGCACAGCAGTGTTATTTGAAACATCAGATTTTATCAACACCGATATCATTAAAGTGGACCTGCAGGATTTGACTCACAAAAATCTATCAAATCATCCCAGGTGGGATATATTACCAGCACTGTAACGAGAATGAGCGAGGGTGCCATTGTGTGGAACAGACTCAGAAAAAGCAGATTTTTTAGGGCGTTAATTTTATTAAATTGCAGTTTATTTTTTATTCTGTTGACAGCATGCAACATTGGCGATGATCCGGCATGGGGGCACGTCGATGACATTCTCAGGAACATAGAATCCCCGGAAATTCCCGACCGAGACTATGATATCACGGCTTTTGGCGCCGTAAGCGATACCACAATTGATAGTCGCGAGAGCATCATGAAAGCCATTAACAGCTGTAACGCGGAAGGTGGCGGCCGCGTGATTATCCCTGGTGGCACCTTTCTTAGCAACGGGCCCATTCACTTGAAAAGCAATGTCCATCTCTTTCTGGCCAGGGGTGCTCGACTCGAATTTGGAACCAATGTCAAAGATTATTTACCCGTCGTTTTGACCCGATTTGAGGGTACGGAACTATTTGGCTATTCCCCGTTCATCTATGCCTACCAGGCGACAGACATTGCCATCACAGGTTCCGGCATCATTGACGGCAATGCCCGGCGTTCTTTTGTACCATGGAAACACCTGCAGACTGACGACAAAAACATCCTGCGCCAGATGGGAAACGACTGTGTGCCGGTGAACGAACGCGTTATGGGCGAAGGGCATTACATCCGCCCCAGTATGCTGCAGCTTTATGGCTGTAAAAATGTTCTCATCGAAGGTATCACTCTCGTCGACTCGCCCTTCTGGGTCATTCATCCGGTTTTTTGTGAGGATGTCGTTGTCAGGGGCGTGACCGTTGATAGCTGGAATTACAACAACGATGGCGTCGATCCCGACGGTTGTGAGAATGTGCTGATTGAAGATTGTACTTTTAATTGCGGCGATGATGCTGTTGCCATCAAAGCGGGACGCGACCAGGATGGCTGGCGCGTCGGCCAGGCGACAGAAAACGTCGTCATTCGAAATTGTGACATGAACTCGAGAACCAACGGCCTCTGCATTGGCAGTGAAATGTCCGCCGGTGTACGGAATATTTTCATGGAAAACTGTCGTGTCGGTGAAGCGCACTCGACAATTTACTTTAAAGCTAATCTGGATCGAGGCGGTGTTATAGAAAATGTGTACGTCAGGGACATCACAGTCAAACGCGCCAAAACTGCGTTCATTCGATTTGAAAGTAACTATAAAGGACATCGCGGGAACTATTATCCCACACAGTTCAAGAACTTTACCATTGAAGATATAACCTGTGAAGAAGCGGATCAATACGGAGTGTATGCTGTGGGGATTGAGGGCACACCGATCCGGAATGTCACCATTCGTGACGTGGATGTTCAGTCAGCCAAAGTGCCTACCTTTGCGCTCTTTCTGTCAGATTTTCAGCTTGTCGATGTCGAGATGAATGATTCGCTGATTACGAAATTACAGGATACACCTCAAGAGACGGAGAATCTTACCTGGTAGTCCAGTGCAACGCCGCAGAATTTCACTGTTAATTTATAAACAATTTGACAGGATATCTGGATTGACAGGATCAAAAACATACGCAGAAAAGATTCTGCAGCTGCAAAAAGTTCAATTTCGTTCATCCTGTGATCCAGTCATTTTTTATTCAAGAAAGGTTTATTTGATGTCATATCGTCGAATTCAATTTTTTTTCTTTAAAATAATTCTCCACGTCATTTTTATCCATGGCATCGTGGCCCAGGCGCAGCCATTTCCCAATCCGCCGCAGCCCTGGCACGATGATTATAATATTTCACTGCGAGATTTTAAATTCAACCATCCCATGACAGTGATCAATCAAACAGACCTTGAAACCGTTAAAAATCGCATTGAAAATAGAATAGAACCACAAAAATCGGCTTTTGATAAACTCTTAGCTGAAGCAAATGCTCAACTCAATTTTGTGCCGGATGCACCGCTTTTTATGAATATCATGGGCGGCTACGAGCCCAACTCTAATCTGACGGAAATGAGAGAATGGCTCTGGCGCAACTGTCACGCAGCGTATACCTGCGCTCTAGCATATGCCTATTCCGGTGACAAAGAGTACGGTGATAAGACAATTGAGGTATTGATGAATTGGGCAAATTCCGGCACAACATTCATGGGCAAAGATCGAGGACTTCAACTCGGCTCCTGGTTTTCACCCATGCTCTATGCGGCTGATCTTATCAATCATTATGATGGCTGGACGGAAGCAGACAGGAAAAAGTTCAAGTCGTGGTGGGAACAAAAGTGCCTTCTACAGGGGGAGGTGCTCAAGGTGATGCGAGAACGAGACAATAATTGGAAAGACGCCGGCATACTCGGCGTGATGGCCGCCGCTGTCGTATTGGAGGATACGTTATACCTCAAAGAGGCCATCATACAATTAAAGAGCTATTTTTACAATCGCACGGACGGGAATGTCGACCTTCCGGGTTTCGGCTGGAAAATCAAAAAGGACGACAAAGGTGTATATCTGCCGCGAGAGGTTGTACGCAACGACGGCAGCAGCGGCTTGACCTATACTGCCTATGCGCTCACGACCATGGTGCAGTGTTTTGAAATCGCGCGTTATAGCGGATTTGATTTTTGGCATAAACAGACAAATGAAGGCGCGACAATCGCCGACGTCATCAACCAGTATTTCCGTTGGGATAAAATGGGAGAAAAATTCCCCTGGAACAGCAAGCCCAAACGAACGGATACGCGGCGCAACAGTTATGAACTTGCCAATACATTTCTCGAGGTTGAACCCGAACTAAAAGCCTGGGTGATGAACAACTGGCCACAACTGGATGGACAGCAGGGCGACGAATATTGTAGCTTGAACAAAGGCGATTTGATGGGAACCGGCATTACACCGCCGAAAGCACCGAGCAATCTATCGGCTCAAGCGTTGTCCGATAAACAGATAAAGCTAACCTGGAGCGACAACTCGGATAACGAAGCTGGATTTAGAATAGAACGCAAATCCGGGACATCATCCTTTATCTCGATCGCCACGGTGGACTCTAATGTGACAGTTCATGTGGATAATTTTTTTCTGTCGGCCAATACCACCTACACCTACCGCCTGAAAGCATTTACGGCTTACGCCGGCTCGGACTATTGCGAGGAAATCTCACAAACCACCCTGGACAAAGACACAAAGATCGGCGCCGAATCGCTGCAGAATCCACCGGTCGAATTTACGCTGGGGCCGAATTATCCGAATCCATTTAATCCGTCTACAGTCATTCTCTATACATTGCCGCATGCATGTCAGGTTCATTTAAGAGTCTACAATGTCAATGGTCAACTTGTCGATACGCTCGTCAACAGTTATGAACTGGCGGGACGCTATCAGGTGACATGGCAGCCCAACGATCTGCCGTGCGGCACCTATTTTTATCGCTTGCAAGCAGGCGATTTTGATCAAACAAACAAATTGGTTTTTCGCTGACATCTGGATCTGCTCACGCCAGAATCTACACTTTTACACATCTTTGACAAAATGTGGAAAAAGATCATTTATAATGCAGCACTCTTTAAAACAGGACCCTCATGAAAAAATACATTACAATGTTTCGATTTTCTGCCAACATCATTTTTATTATTATCAGTGCGATTCATTTTTGTGGTTCAATGAATCTCGATGCAAAAACGGTTTATATGAGCAGCACGGGAGACGACGCCAATCAGGGCATCGAAGAAGCTCCGGTAAAAACATTCAACCGGGCCAAACAACTGTGCAAGAATTCTTCGGACGCCTCGTTCGAGATCCTGTTAAAAGGCGGTGACACATTTACCGAGTTTCAAGCGGTCACCGTATCGCTTTATGGTGATGATCAGACTACCTTTGCCTTTGTCTGGAATATAAATAAACCGCTGAAAATATCCACCTACGGCCCGGAAGAAAAAGCTCACCTCTACGGCGCAGGGTATTACAGCCATAGTGGCGGGCCGGGACAAGCAATTCTCATCATCGATCCCAGCTCTAAAGATGTGTTGATAGAAAATCTGTTTTTTGAAATGTGGGAGCTCGGCACAATCATGGTGTTTGAGAGTGAGGATGTCCATATTCGCAACATCAAAATCGACAAAGTCGGCCCGTATTATTTTCCCGAAGAAAAGACAACCGGCGTCTATTGCGCCGGCGTCATCTATCCCAAGAATTCGACGCGCATTCTCATCGAGGATGTGGTGATGACCAACTGCCACAACAATTACAATGAGGTTGGTGCGCTGCACGGCTTTTATTGTACGCGGTTGAATCATTCGGAAATCAGAAATTGTTATCTGGCGAATATTAGCGGATCACCATTTAAATTCAGGCGAAAACCCGCCAATAATTGCTATGTCCATGACAATGAATGTTATTACACCGGTGTTTCGACTCAAACACCGAATCAGGTGCAGTTTGGTTTTTTACGTTACAGTGGTGATCCGGGCGGCAATTGTCCGTATGCGCTCGTTTTCGAGAATAATAAATTCCACTACCCCTACTGCTGGGTTGAGCTGGAAAATCCTGAAACCGCGATGGCGGTTCGATGCACAATCAGTAATGAAGAGTCATGCGGCAGCGATGCCTGCATGAATCCCGAAAGAGTAGAGTGGATCAACAATGATTTCAAATACAAATGGGAACTGACCGAGCACTGGACGGGTCCCGATATCATCGTTCCGGATGCGCCAAGCAACTTGACGGCGGTCGCTGTCTCCGACAAACAAATCGATTTAACATGGACGGACAATTCCGATGATGAAGACGGATTTTATATTGAACGGAAATCCGGCGCGTCGTCCTGGTTTCAAATTGGTAGCGTCGATTCGAATGTGACCACATACTCTGATAAATTTTTCCTCAGCCCGGCTACAACATATACTTATCGGGTGGCGGCATATCGCGAGCTCTTGACATCACCTTCGTGCAATGAAGTTACGGAAACGACGCTCGATCCCACCAAGGTTGTTGATAACACATCTTGCGGAACGCCAAAAGATTTCCGTTTAGAACAGAACTATCCCAATCCATTTAATCCCTCGACGACTATTTCCTATCAACTGCCGAAAACATGCGGAATTCAATTGAACGTCTTTGATATAAACGGCACATTTATTAAAAAATTGCTGGATTCCTTTCAAATGGCTGGAGTCTATCGAGTAATGTGGCAGCCGACCAATCTCCCCAGCGGTCATTATCTGGTGCAGTTGCAGGCAGGCGATTTCAAGAAATCGATCAAGGTTGTTTATTTACGATAGAAAGGAAAAAAGCCGCCATCCACCCTGTTCGCAAAAATCTGGAGTACCATGATAAAAATGTTTTTAAATGTGTCAATTCCTGATTACGTCGAGACCGTGACGGCTGGCAAGCCCATAAGAGGCACCACACCTATTCAAGTCTCGCAACAGCTCCACGCTCATGCAGATAAGGCATTAGAGATTCTCGAAAATATCACCGGATCTGGAATGAAGAGCTAAAACGAACGTTGGTCGACATCCGTGCCATGGCTTTCATGGGAAAATATTACGCCCACAAGATTCGTGGCGCAACCGAATTGGCATTGTATCGAGAAACTAAAATTCAGAATCATCAGGATACCGCTGTTGAAGCAATGACGCACGTGCCTGAATACTGAAATCTCTATATCGATACGGCCATGACGCAGTATAAAAATCCCGTTTTGCTGAATTCATGGTTCATTCTTTTAAATACGGAGGCTACTATGCGCCACATCATCACGTTTCTCGCACTTGTTTTACTTTTTTCCACCGCTCATTCAAAAAACTCGATCTACAATGTACAAGAATTGATCCCGGAAACCGGCACGTCAATCTTGATAACTGATGAGCTGCAACAGATTATTGACACCTGCAGCGCCGAGGGCGGCGGCACCGTTTATTTTCCGGCAGGCGATTATTTGACAGGGACGATCATATTGAAAGATAACACCTTTCTGGAGTTGAGTGCCGGTGCAACACTGTACGGCAGTACGGATATCAATGACTATCCCGAACAGGAAAAGGGCAAAAGTCTTTTCTATGCAAAGGGAGCGCACAATATTGGCATTATCGGGCAGGGAGCGCTCAATGGCAGCGGTGATTTTTTCTGGCGCGGCAAGGAACGCCCTTATAACCGGCCGGATCGGTTAATATTGTTCTACGAATGTCAAAACATCCGGATTAACGACATCACCATGCTCAATTCGCCAAACTGGAATCTCGAACTGCTGAATTGTGATTTTGTCTGGATTGACGGCGTATCGATGATCAGTGATATGGATTCTCCCAATTCTGACGGCATTGATCCGACATCGTCCTCGCATGTATTCATCAGCAACTGTTACTTTGAACTGGGTGATGACGCCATCTGTCCAAAATCACGTGGCAGCAAACCCACTGAATATATAGTTGTTGAAAATTGCATCATCAAAAGTGATGATTCTGCCATCAAGCTGGGAACTCGCTCGGAAGCGCCTATTCGGCACATGGTCTTTAACAACATCATCATCAAAGACACACAGTATGGTATTGCGTTTTACGCCAAAGATGGCGGTGTTTTCGAGGATATTCGATTTTCCAATATTATTATCGAAAGCGCCCGCAACGACGATGGAAAAACCGACCGACCGAGCGGGAGTTACCCGCTTTTTCTGGATATAGAACGGCGAAATCCCGACGGCCCGATCACTTTTATCAATGATATCCATTTCAGTGATATTACTATCAATAGCAAAGACGGACATTGTTTGTTCCTGGGACAACCGGATCAGAAAATTGAGAACCTGTTCTTTTCAAATATTCATTTTAATCTGGAAACCCATCGAACCCTTGAGGGCAGCAAGAAACCACGTGGCGTGAGATCACTTACCGATCGTGCTGCCAATGATTTTTCTCACATCCCGGCGAATTTCACCTTTGCATACATTGATAATCTCAATATTGATGGTTTAACTATTCATGACAAGGATAAAAGCGGCCAGTACGAGCGGCATATGGTGTGGGGCTATGATGTGCATGATGTTTATATTGAAGGCTTTAGCAATCGGCTTGCCACGCCAAACCAAAAATTGGCGCAGTTTTGTTTCAAGGATGCCTCCGGGATCGAAATGTGCTCCAGTCGGCCGACAGCAACAGCATCGCCATTTTTATTCCTTGAAGGCGCAGCAACGCGTGATATTACGCTGCGAAATAATAATTTTGCCAAAGTAAAAAAGATTGTTGATATGGATGATGCGTTCGAGAAAGAAGAACTATTGGAATTCAATAATTTAAAAGATTAAGTACCATACTATTATTTGAGAGGACTCGATGTTATCACATCCATTGGAACGCAGAAATTTTATAAAACTTTGCGCAGGAATGTCAGCGGCATTTGGGGGCGCATCGTTACTATCAACGCCTGCCCAGACTGCGCCGCCATTGTTGCAGCAAGCGCAAAATAAAATCGACAACTTGAAAATTGTCGACCTTAAATATCTCGAAATGAAATTCCCCGGAAAACTGCCGGTAAAATGGAATTCGATTATTAAAAGCGGTGGTGGCACACCCGGCATGACACAAATGGAAATTCATACCAACCAGGGCATCATCGGGCGTAGTTTACCGAAAGGGCCCAGAAGTGTTGCCGAGAAAATATTCAAAAAGATAAAAGGTGAAAATCCGTTCTTTGTCGAACGTATTTGGGACCGCATGTATCGTGAGAACCGGAAACCGGTGGCCAAAGGTGACTATATTAAAGCCATGGGGTCGATTGATATTGCGATTTGGGATATCATTGGTAAAGCACTTGGACTTCCGGTTTATAAAGTTCTGGGTGGATTTCAGAGCAAAGTCCGTGTTTATGCGGCAGGAGGGTATTACCGGGAAGACAAATCCATCAATGATCTAGCTGATGAGATGGAGGGGTACGTCAATGATGGATTTCGCGCGGTCAAGATGAAAGTTGGTGGTGCTGATTTTAATACGGATGTTGAACGCGTCAGAGTCGTTCGAGAGACCATCGGGCCGGACATTGATCTTCTTCTTGATGCCAACAACAAATGGTATGCTTATGATGCCATTCGATTTGGCCGGGCCGTTGAAAAGTTTAATCCATTCTGGTTTGAAGAACCGGTTGTACCGGACGATTTTGCGGGGTGTGCCGAAGTGAAAAATGCGATCGATATTCCCATTGTCGCCGGTGAAAACGAATACACTCGCTGGGGTTGCCGCGATCTGATCGTCAATAATTCAGCTGATATTTTGAACCTGGATACAGTCAATGCCGGAGGTATTACTGAATATAGAAAAATCGCTTCGATGGCTTCGGCCTTTCACATTCCGGTTGCACCGCACGGCGATCCGCACATGGCTGTGCATTTGGTGGCTTCAATCCCCAATGCCCTCATCATGGAAACTTATCCGGGTGTACAAAGTCAGTATAATCCCGCTTTAAAGCTATTCCCGGTGAAAAATGGTTATATTGAAGTACCGAATTTTCCTGGAATAGGTATTGATCCCGATCCGGCTGATGTGAAAAAATATGCAAAATAAGATCAGGGCTCCACTTTTCACGAAAACATATAAATGAGAGATATTATTGTGCTGGACAGCTACTTTTTCACAACAACCGGCGACATCTATTGATTCTAGGGAAAGAGGTTAGGAATGAATTCGACCCAAGATCAATTGTCCTGTCGTCACTTCTTAGCCCAACTCGCCAGCATCTCCTCGGGATCAATTTCACTTGTTTCAGCACAAGAAAAAGAGGAACCTGAAAACAAATGCATCTCATCAATCATTAAAGCCTGGAAACGTGTTCCTGAGAAAGTCGAGAGGATTAAATTACCTTCAACGACGCATCTTTGGCGACGGCCATCATTTAGCTGCCGGAACGATCGAATTTTACAATTGTAAAAACATATTAATAAACGGCATCACAACCCGCATGCCCCTCGAACGAACAATTCATCCCGTATACGATGATAATATCACCATTCGTAATGTCAATATGCAGGCCGGTGTCCTGGATGCGCGTAATGACGACGGTATTGATCCTGATTCCTGTGATGATGTGTTGATAGAGGAGTGTACATTTCACAATTATGATGATGTCATAACATTAAAATCCGGCCGTGCCGGGGAAGGCCGGCCGGAGAACGGTGGTCGGTCGACTGAAAGCATTGTGATCAGGAATAATATATTTCACGGCCAACACAACGGCGTATCCACAGGCAGCGATATGGCCGGTGGTGTGCGCAATGTGTTTATCCATGATTGCCGATTCGGTGTCGATCACCGGCAGATGTATGTTTTCAATGCCAAGTCCGATTGCGATCGTGGTGATGTTGTCGAGGATGTTTACTTTAGAGACATTAAAGCAGGCACATGTCAGCGGCTGATTCGCATGGAAATGCAAAACAAGAATGTGCCCTATGATCCTGTGCTTCATCCTTATCCCCCCATATTCCGGAACATCTTTTTCGAAAATGTTCACTGATTTTGACGATGCATCATTTGCATGTGCACTTTTTAAATGTAGCAAGTCATCCCGGAACTGCGCTCTTTAGCAGTGTCCGGGATCCATTTCAAAGGCCCAACCGCACCGCAGAATGGGCCCCGGACATCGCTGGGAAACGCGGTTCCGGGGTTACTTGCACGATCCATAAAAATCACGTCAATCTTGCTTCTGTAGGATGGGTCACACACCAACGCTGCAATTGTGCGGCACAGCCTTTGGACGACGCGTCTTTTAAAAATCGGAGGGGTGCAGGGGTGACCCATCCTACATGTTCTCGACGATTGTCTTCCAGTCAGCCGTATCGGATGGGTCACAGGGTGGGACAACGGGTGCGGGGCGGTGCAGATCCGATAAAATTATAAAATGTTGGGAGGTGATCCATCCTAAACGTTGTTTTCGACTATTTGAATTTCCTCGTTGGTCAAACCGTAGAGGGCGTACACCATGTGGTCAATTTCTTTTTCAATCGTTTCGATATTTGATTTTATTGAATTATACTCTTTTTTTGAATTATTAAAATAGTCTTACCATTCATCCTGTTCAGTCAATGAGAGTTGAACATTGACTTTTTTAAGCTCTGATAGAAAAGACATGAAATTAAGTGAATTGAAGTTTTTAATTCTTTTACTCAATTTATCAATATTTAAATTCGATTCTATTCTATTCAACAATCTCGTTTTTATTGAATGCAGATTTTTATTCATTTCAAGCAGTTTGTCTACTTTTTCAACAAATGATAATTGAATGTGTCTTGGTTCAGCCGAAAATGGAATTTTTATCATTTAATTAGGGTGGTTTTGCTTTTGTTTGATTTTTGAAACCGACACAAAAATATACGCTGCGTTGCGGACAAAGTCAAGGCTGCCCTTCGGCTCACCCGCAAAGAGCGCGGGTTCGGCCTTGACTTTGTTCCTCACTTCGCGTAAAGATTTTTGCCGGTTTGGAAAAATCTATTTGTTTTGTTCTTTGACGTTTTCGGTTTTCCTGTGCTTGTTTCAATTTTTCTCGACGTTCATTAAAAATGACAGCTTGACGACCAAGCAGCATATCATGAAGCGTAATATAGCCAAGCGACGAATGAAGTCTGATATATTTATACATTCGAATGTACTCATCAATTTGCTGTATCAAGTCTTGCAGGCTAAGATAACTTTGTTTCCTTACTGCTTCATTCTTGCAGGTTTGGAAGAATCGTTCAATCTCTTTACCTTGTCGCGTGAGCAATTCGCGCTGCTGTGGCTTTGTCTGTCGCACGACAGCATCTTGAATATAAAAACGGATTTTTTCAAAATTGGAAGCGATGACGTAAACACATTTGGGGTGATGGTTTTTATAACCAAGGGCCTGGCTTTCGACGGCGTCAAGATCGGCTGTGGTCGTGGATTTTAATTCGATGGCAGCGATGGTGTGGTCGTTTTTGAGAATAGCGCTGTCGGCTTTTTTGCTGCCGGTGACGTTTTTAAATTCGGTGGTGAGGTTATAATCGGGTTCGGGATTGAGGGTATAGCCGAGGATATTGACAAACAGCTCGCGCAAAAAGCCTTCCTGGAATTGTTCTTCCTTGGCATTGCGGATGTTGTTCTGGATGTCCGGATTGCCAAAGTAGGTTGTGAATAGTTTAAACTTGGAATCCAGGAAAGCGGCATCAAGGTCATTGAGATATCTGGTTTGCACGGATTTTTGGGAAAGCGGCATGGGGCGAACGTCCTCGAATCAATCGGTTCTAGTTTTCTTTCAATAACACTGGTATGGGAGATGTGCGAAAAACAAATATGGGGATTTTTTTGGCAAAAGCAAGGGGAAAGATAAAAATAGAAAGTAGAAAGAAAAGTAGAAAGAGAAAAGAGAGGACGTCAAAGGTCGAACGTCTGAAGGTCAAAGGTCGGGTGAGATTTTGATTATAGTGGATATCATGAAAGAATAGCACTGAATATTTGTATTTGGAAATATTCAGAGAGCTTTGTATGTTTCGGTCGTTAACGAAATCAGATGTATCATGAAGAAACATATATTAGTTATTGGTTCACTTGTTTTTCTTGTTCTAATCTCCTGCGCTGAAAAGGCACAAATACAGGACGTTCAGGAGCTTTTGCCTGAGGCCAATTCGTATGTAATCGAGCGGATTGCGGAGTATTCACAAATTTCTCAGGAACACAAAACGGAGCTGGAAAAAATAGCTCGTTTTATCAACGAAAAGCAGGGGGACGCCACCGAATTAATTTTTATCTGCACGCACAATTCGCGGCGCAGCCACATGTCACAAATTTGGGCGCAAGTTGCAGCGCACTATTATGGTTTCGATCAGGTTATCACCTATTCGGGCGGCACAGAGAGCACCGCGTTTAATCCGCGTGCCGTGCGTGCTTTGCAAAAAGCCGGTCTGAGCATCGAGCGGCAGGATGAATCAGACAATCCTGTTTACGTAATAAACTACTTGGAAACGGCCGAAGCGATGCATGCTTTTTCAAAAACATTTTCACACGAAACAAATCCGCAAGATGGTTTTTGCGCGTGATGACCTGCAGTCAGGCAGACGAGTCGTGTCCTTTTGTACCGGGCGCGGAACAACGAATTGCCATTCCGTATGATGACCCCAAGGCATTTGACGGGACAGATCAGGAGGAAGCCAAATATGATGAACGGTGTCGACAAATTGCGCGAGAGATGTTTTATATTTTTGCGCAGGCGGTATCGGTTTAAGCACGCGCTTGGGCTGATGACATTGGTATCTTTGTTTACGGCTTGTGCCCTGGATATGCGTGCCGTTGAGCAGAGCGATAATCCATTGAGCCTTTATTTTGCTGATACTCTGTCCGAGTCGGGAATTTATGCGGCAGCCGTTGAAAAATTTTTACCGCATGTTATTGAAAAAACGTCGACAGATGAGATTCGAAAATTGAGCACTAGTGATGTTCTCGCTCAAGGGTGAGGTGATAGTCAAGATTCCGCTGGATGTGGTACGAATCGCCGTTCCGTCATTGGTCTGTTTTGTATTGATGTTTTTGGTGTCGTTTTATATGGGCAGAAAGGTGCGTGCGGATTATTCCAAGATGACGACGTTGTCATTTAAAGCGGCATCGAATAATTTTGAACTGGCTGTGGCGGTGTTTGGCATCAACTCGGGAGAGGCGTTCGCGGCGGTTATTGGGCCGCTCGTGGAAGTGCCGGTATTGATTGGACTGGTGAATGTGGCGTTATGGTGTCAGAAAGAGTATTTTGGGAGAGTTGAAAAAGGGACTAACACCAGCATAGCTGCCATAAACAAATACCTGGGAAGAATAAAGAGGGATAAAAAAAGACAGCGAACGTTAATGCTTGCCGCTGTCTTTTGCGAAGAAGAAATTATTTTACGGATTTTAAATAAATATGATAAACATCGTCGAGTTTTCGGCTCCAGTGCTGCATGCCTTGCTCGCTCAGCTTGTCGATCATCGGCGCCGGCAGAAAATCGGCTATCACCTTATAAATTTGTCCGGGCTGCAACTCTTGCAAGTCCTGTGAAACCTGGCGGTACGGGTATTCGCCGGCAGCCAGCAATTCACGGGCATCCAGCGTTTTGGTGATTTTAGAGTCGTCGAACCAGTCCGGCGGTTGCGAGGGGACGCCGTCGGTTTCCACCTGAACATTGAGTTTCGGCTGGCCGACCGCCTCGCGCAAATCATTCACCAGTTCATCGATGGCGATATTGCCGACGTTGGCTGCCTGCTGCAGCGACGTTACTTTGGCCACGGTTTTTCGCAGCACCGGATTTTTCAACCTGGAAAACATCGGCACCTTTGCAATTAATTTATCTTCCAACTCGGGATAGGCGTCGAGCAATTGCGCAACCTTGACTCGAGGGGTAATTTCCAGTTTCATGGTTACTCCTTTCGATACGACAGCAACCGCTGTTCACCTTCCAGTTTTCGCAGCTCTGTCAGATCCTGCGACACCTCGATGGTGCCCAGATAATCGCCGCCATCGTTACGCAATGCAAAATATTCAATATGAATAAACCGGCCGTTCAGCTGAATCCAGAACGGCGCGCTGTCGGCCTTGCCGGCTTTGAAATCGCTGATGATTTGCTCCACAATATCGACGCTGGAAGGGGGGTGGCACATGCGCACATCGCGGTTGAGGATGGCGCGGGTGCGGTCAAAAATGCGTTCCTTGCCCCGGGTAAAATATTTCACCTTGTCATCCTTGTCCACAAAGGTGATATCGACTGGCAGGGTGTTCAACAGAATGGTTAATTCTTCCAGGGAAAAACTGCCGCTGGGCAATTGAATGCGGCCGGTCTCGCCGGGGATGGTTTCTTCGGCATGCACGTCTTCCGGTTCCCATGATTCTTTGGGATCGTACAAACAAAAGCCGATCTCGACGGATTGCTTGTAAATTTCATACCATTCCTGGGTGGTAAATTTTTCCATGCACATGGGAAACAGAATCTGCTCTTCTTTGTAAACCATTTCTTCGATGGCGGTGAGCAGCGGCTGAAACACCAGATCGATGACGGTTTGCCATTCGGATTTTTCCGCGGATTCTGTACCGTGCACCGCTTCTTTGGCGGCTTTGAGCTGGTCGCGAATTTCATCGTGTTTGCCCCACATCACCGCCGGCGGGCCGGTAACGCCTTTTTGTTCGAGATACGGAAACACCAGGTTCTCTTTACGACGATAATGCTTTTCAACATCCGCCAGAATATTGACGTGCTGATGCAGTTCGTTCAAAAAATCTTCCATCTCGATGTCCGACAGCTTTTTAAAAAGCGTCTGGGTTTGGGCTATTTCAAGCTGCAAGGCGCGATTTTCTTCGATAAACGTGTGCACCGGGTGGCCCGCAGGCACGTCCTCGATGCCGGTATCTTTATCCACCACACCCTTGAGCGCCTCGGAATGCACGTCGCATAATTTTATCACCTCTTCCTGAGGCAAGCCTTCGGCGATGAGTTCCTGTTCCACCTCCACAACTTCTCCGTAGGGAATGGCGCCCAGCATTTTCAGTAACTGTGCTCGAACCGCATCCGCCGACTTGCCTTTGTGAAGCTGCAAAATCATATGTTTCAGCAACTCTTTGCGTTTTTCGGAATTGTTAATGAGTTCACTCATAAATCCTCCAGATTAATCAATGCTCAATTAGCGAGCGTGTTGATACGCCGGATCATCAATTCGTTCCAGATGATGCCGGTACTCGTTGATGGAAATTGAATTCTGCCACACACCGCCTAGCCGCGCCAGGCCGTCTCCAATCAAAAACAAGCCGATGATTAACAACGCGACAGTCAATGGTTTCAGCGGCAGCTTGCGCAGCGGTGCGGAAAAGCTCAAAGTATCCGGCACCGGACAGGCCGCCACACATTGCAAACAGGCATGGCATTCATCCGAATGTACTGTTTTTTGCCGATGCACTGAAATATTGGCCGGGCACACGCGGCTGCATTTTTTACAATCGGTGCAGGTTGTTGTGTTGCGGCGAATTTTGAAAAAGCTTGCCAGACTTGTGAGGCCCAACAGCGCGCCATAAGGACAAAGATAGCGGCACCAAAAATGTCGCACCAGCACGGACAATAAAATCAAACCGGCAATTGCTTTGATCGTCAGCGCCGAGGCGTCGGTGAAAAAATAGAGCATTTTGATGTCGGCGACCCGATTGTAAGGGCCATACAAAAAATCGCGCAGCGCTTCGGCACTCATGCCGAGAATGGCCACGACAAAAAAGCCCAGCAGGATGTACTTTAAACTGCGCAGCGGCCAGTCCAGCCAGCGCCAGACGCGCCGCGGTTTATCAAAAAGCCGGGAATGAACTCGGGCAAGTGCCTCGGAAAGTAATCCGAACGGACAAACCCAGCTGCAAAATCCTCGTTTTAAAATCAGCGCGGTGGCCAGGATGAACAGAAAAATCAACAGCCCGGCCGGGTGGATCAGGTTAAAGTCGCCGGACACCAGCCAGTATTTCAGGCTCATTAACGAGCTGATGGGCAGAAACGCCTCGACTCCGGGCGGCCGGGTGACGGTGACGGCTCCGCCGCGTTCCAGTTGCTGCACAAAAAGGTAAAACTGAATGCCAATGCCGATGGTTACAAGGGCAAAGCCAAGCTGGGTCAAGCGGCGGATGTGGCGCTCCAAAAATTTCTTAACTCGTATGGTACGTTCTATGGTTGACTTTTTAAATATTCATCTCGTAAATACTCTTGCATCGGTTCATCGCGGGCGTCATCTTGTGTCGGGCGCACATATTCCAGCGGCGACGGGCTGTCCATGGCCAGGATGGAATGACACAAGGTGCAGTCATGATTCATGGTTTGACCGGCCTCGGTTTTCAACGTCTGGGTATGGCAGCGGAAACAGCCCAGATCGCGATCGTGCCCGACATGGCTGGGATAGGTTCCCCATTTGATCCGCATATAATGATGCCGGTTGACGGCATAAATATCCTGCAGGGTTTGCACCGCCTCGGCAATTTCCGCACTCAAAGCGCGAAACACGATGGGATACTGTCGTGAATAAAAACCGGAAATGTGATATTCAATGCTTTGCAGGGCCGCCGGTTTGTCCGCGTACGAACCCACCAACGCCGCCAGTGCTTCCCGTTTGATAAACGGCAGATCGCGGTCGATCTTACCGGCGCGGATGGCCTCATCCACTGCCCGTTCCGGGTCTTTGTAAATATGTGTCGCCCGGTTGTGGCAATCGATGCAGTCCATGACGCGCTCTTCTTCCTCCGATTCGGTCGCAATGGCGCGCTCGTTGTAGTAAACCTTGAACGAAGCATCCGGCTGCTTGACGCGAACCTCCAGCATTTGCCGGCGCTCGCCGTCCACAGAAATGTACCGAACCTGATTGCCCATCACATGCCAATGGGCGCCGGCCGCATACCCGGCATGGCCGGGATCGATTTTGACGCTGAGTGTGGTGTAAAACGGCGTATTCAGGCTGTCGGATTGATAATTGATGTAGGTATTCTGTTCCTGACCATAGAATTTTTCCGGCCAGTGGCAATGCTCGCAGGTTTCACGCGCCGGCCGCAGGGTGTGAACCGGTGTTGGAATTGGCTGATTGTAGGTATTGGTAGCCGCCAGCACCATTTGCCGGATGCCGTTCAATTTGGAAGCGATCAACGCATCCAGACCTTCTCCAACGTGGCACTCCACGCACGGCGCTCTGGCGTGCGGCGACCGCTGATGCGTTACCCATTCCGGATTCATCACCGTGTGGCAGGCCGTACCGCAAAATTCAGATTGATCCATAAAATGCAGCATGCGCAGCGTGGCGACGGCGAGAATGATGACGTTAACGATGGTTAGAATCGCAATAGTTCGGAATAAACGGGCGCCGATTTGTTTCGGCGCCAATTCTTCTTGCTGGAATTGATTTGACATCAATTCTGACGTAGATTTGCCGGTATCTTTTTTCAGCTTGCTCCAACTTAGTGGAATCAGAATCAAGCCGATGATAAAGAGCACCGGAAACGCCAGATAAGTGATCAGCCCAAAATAGGCGTTGCGAATAAGCCCGGCTGTATGTGCGGTTTCGAAAACAAAAAATGAAATCACCGTGCCTGTCACCAGAATGACACCGAGTTTGCCAATCCAATTGACAGAAACACCTCGGAGAAAATTTTTATATTTTTTCCACATGCGTCATCCTATTCGCTTTCAAACATTGATTGGTAAATTCCCTGCATCTTGCCGGAGCGAATATTCTTTTTCAATTCACTGGTTGAGCCATTGAGCCATTGGTGCATCGGATCGTTGGTTAACAGGTTGTTAATATACGTATTAATCTCTTCATCTTCATAGGCGCGGGCTTGGGGCAAAAATTTGAAATAAAAGTGCTTGGCCACGTCGTAAAATCCATGCCACCACGTATAATCCGGCCCCATCATTGAAGCGCCGTGCTGAGCGCGCCGTCCTTCGTGATGCCACAATTCCCAAAAGCTCCATTCGATGTCGTTGGAAAAACTGGCCGGATTTTCCAGCAAGCCTTTTTCGCGAACCATGGTGATTATATCCTGCGACGGTTTGGCGAATTTTTCATTGTACAATTTTACTGATGCATCGAACTGATAGTAGTGGCCATCCACAAAAACGCTGCCATGGCAGGTGCGGCACACGTCCTTCATGGATTCACGGCGTTGCCGCCAGTTTTCTTTTTTGGTAGAAATAATCGGTCGCAGCGTCCACGAAATGCGGCCGCCGGCGTCATGCGTGCAAGCCTGGGTGCTGGTTGCGGACATGTGACAGGTGGCACACGTTGGGGCCGCAAAATAGTCCTCGCCAACGACCCATGGATCGGCATCAAGATTCATCTCATCAATATTGGTGTAGTAAGTGTTGCCGTGCTTGGATTCTTCGAAAACTTCTTTTTGCGGGTGATCAGGCCCCAGGTGACATTTGGAGCAGGATTCCGGCTGCCGCGCCTGGGCTTTGGAAAACGAGTGACGAACGTGACAGGCATTACAAGATCCCAGCGATCCATCCGGATTGATGCGGCCGATGCCGGAATTGGGCCAGGTTTCCATGGATAACATGTTATCAGACCGAGGATCAATTTTCATTTTCGCGCCATGGCAAGCCTCGCATCCTTGAATTGCCGCTGGATGCCCGGCAGAAACATGCGCCAGATAGGCATCATTGGAATCCAGAATTTGTCCGGCTTTGGCATGATACGAATTGGCAACCTCCGCCATTTCTTGCCGGTGACACGTGCCGCAATCCCTGGGCGTTACCAGCGTGGCAATGTAGGCATCGTAATGCATGAATGCGTCGGGGTCGGATTTTTGCGCACCGTGACAATCAATGCAGCGCACTTTGTGCAGCGCGTGAGACGACTCAAACCACTGGTTGTAAAGGCCGGTGGTTTCTTTTTTATGGCAGGTCATACAACGACCAGCCACGCCGGCATTGGTTTGGGCTGATACGAGCATAGCATCACACAGCAACATTGCCATCAGCGTCAATATGCATGTCTTTTACATAACATACTCTCTTTTTACAGATTATTTGGCTTTTTCAAAGATAAAAATATTTGCGGAAATTTCCTCGCGATTGTATGCTTTTTTTGAAAAATCGGCATACTGTTCAAGAAACCGCAAATCTGCCGCCTGATGGGCATCAATATAAACCTGTGACGGTTGAGGATACAACGTTACCTCCTCCTTGAATACGATTTTTCCCTTTACCTGCAACTCGGTTTGAAATGGTGTTCCCCGACGATCGATGCGTGGATAGTAGCGGTAGAATACAATTCGGTCTTTGTCCGCGGTAATTTCTGGAAAGGCATATGATGACCGCTGCAACAATGCGTCAAAGTTTAGCACCTGGAACACCCAACGGCCGCCGGTCAGCAATTTCGAGTGAACCTGTTTGATAAACCTTTCCAATTGATCCATGTCCAGATGAGCCATCACATTACCGGTGCTGAAAATGAGTGCAAAATTGGATTTCAGGTTTACGATATCTAGCATATCCATCACATAAAAGTCTGCACGAGGATAGTCCTGCCTGGCAATCCGAATCATATCCGCATCCCGATCAATGCCGATGGCTTTGTGGCCCTTTTCCGCAAAAACCGCCGCATAATGGCCGATGCCGCAGCCGACATCCAACACCGGGCCATCAAATGGAAGCTGTTCCTGCAAGAACCGAAACACTTTGGGTCGGTAGGGGAAAATATAATGATAATAATCCGAAAATTTTGAATAAAAAGACATACAGCCTCAAAAGGTTACGGTTGTCATGACGTAAAATCACGGCACATTTTGACTGCCATACCAGCCGGATAATTGATCTACCTGCATATAACAGGCTTGATGCAGATCAAAATTCCGCGCTTGCCCCGATATGCTGCTCGGCTCTCGGCTCTTCAAGCGGTGTAATAGGAACATTTTCAACAATATCGCCATCGACTAGCAGTCTGTTTTCGATTTCCACCGGAACAAAAATGTCGGGGATACAAGTGCTTGCCATCACAGTTTGCGCCACATTGCCTTTGCTCAAAACAACTTTGTCGCCGCTGGTGATATCTGTTGCAATCATTGCGAAAGAGAAATTCCGGAAATATCCAGCCAATTCAAATCTTTGGCGATTTCCTCGATTTCTTCCCAGGATTTGTGAAACGAAACAAAAGCCGAAACAAACGCGCCGATGCTGGTTCCTGACACATTGCTTATTGAAATGTCATGCTCTTTGAGCGCTTTCAACACGCCTATACGGGCGGCGCCGAGAACAGCGCCGCCCCCAAGAGCTAATCCGATCTTTTAATTTTTCTTGAGTTTTTTCATGCACTATCCTATTTAAACTTGCTATATGTGTTTCTTATGGAGATGTTGGGGACTAAAGCCAATGTTTCACTGGTATGAACCGACCGAAGAACGAGCAAAAACCAAAAGCTGGTTTTCCCGATTTAATTCGAGAGAAACCAGAGCTCTGGGTATAAAAAAATTGACTAACTGGTTTTGAGTAGTTTCTATGCATGCACAATTATTAAGAGGGGAAGTGAAAAGCATATGAGCTAACAATGCGTTTTGAGATGCGAACAAGTAATTGTAAAAATTGCACAAAGCTTGAGTTTTATTTTGATTCCACCCCATTCGGGCGAGGGGGCGCCGGAAAAAGATTCTAGATATCGCTGACTGGCGTGAAGTACTACTGTTGTATACCGGCGTACTCTACCACCAGGGACGCAATAAAGCGGACGCATTTTTCAGCAGGATTCTCGATCTTGCCGGACAAGCATGTAATTTAGCGAATGAAGCACGCTATGTTGGATTGATTGGAGCCATGCTGCGCGACCTGCAGCCATTTCATTATCAGATCCCTGATGCCCGATACGAAAAGCGGTTGGGCAAGACGATGGTGATTTGCGATAAGGAGAAAGCTAAAGGTATTGCACGGGAGAGCTGTATTAAGGCGGCAGAGGTGCTGGGTGGGGTCGGCGATCCGCGGCTAAAAGAAGATAATATAGTGCTTATTCCGGAGGGATGGTTGCATAAAGCCAAGGTGTCGGCTTTTCGAATCGGTCGTTTTCCGGTAACAGTTGAGGAGTACAAGCAATTTATTGAGGATGGCGGTTATGAAAAGAAAAAATATTGGAGCGCAGGCGGATATGGCATGTTCAGCGAGCCACGTGAGTGAGAAGAACAGAAAGAGTTTCCGAATCGATCAGTGGTTTGGTTGAGCTGGTATAAGTCAGCTGCCTTTTGCGTCTGGGTGGGCGGACGATTACCGACGGAAGCGGAATGGGCAGCAGGAAGAGGGGAGCAAAAGTATCCATGGGGGAATAGTGAGCCGACAAAAGACAAAGCCAATTATAGGGAAACCGGATTGATGCGAACAGCGCCGTTCGGAATATTCCCGGAAGGTGCGACACCGGATGGTTTGCTGGATATGGCGGGGAATGTGTGGGAGTGGTGTGAGGATTGGTTAAATGAGCGAGAGTAGAAATACCGCGTGCTTCGCGGCGGGTCGTGGGTCAACGGCGGGTACTGGTTGCGGTGTTCGTACCGCGACTGGTACGTTCCGGGCTGGCGCGTCGACCTTATCGGTTTTCGTCTTGTTCGTTTCCCGAGTCATTGAACGTCTGAATTTCTGTCCATCTGGATACCTGAAAAACAGTCAAAAGTAGAAGGTCGGAAAGTCGAAGGTGGAAGGTGGAAGGGGAGAAAGGAAAAGGGAGAAGGGAAAAAGGAGACGGGAGGCGGGGAGGCGGGGAGGAGGAGAGGGAATGAAGGAAAAAGGGTGCAGGATATGAGAAGTGTGAATGGATTTTTGCTCCGAAGGTTCTGTGTGTTTTTTTTGGAGCGAAAATGGGTAAATTTTAGTTGCACATTTAGCTGATCTCACCCCAATCGAGCACGCAAAACCGGTAAAATTTTCATAAAGTAGGAAGGTATTTTCTCTTAACCCAAATGTACCACGATTAGGGAAAAAATGGGCATTTTGGGGGCAAAAGCGTTGCCAAGTTATTGTTTATTAGTAAAGGGACTTGCTGTAGTCCCCCATACATAATAATTAGTTCTTGACAAAGACCGCCGTTTTTTGTATATTGCTTCATGTTTATAAAAGAAATCAAAAAACGCAACAAGCATTATGAGAAGGAATTTTTATCGCACAGGCTTGTCGAGTCTTATCGCTCTGAAAAGGGTCCACGACATCGTACTATTCTCAATCTTGGTCAACTGACAATTCCAAAAGAACAATGGAAAGCCCTGGCTGATACAATTGAAGCCAAGCTGAGCGGTCAACAGAGCCTTTATCCAATCGATGAAGCTATTGAAGCACTGGCTGATCATTATGCTCAGCTTATCATCAAAAACAGAATGTCTCAGTCAGTCAATGAATCCGACTCCTCGGCTTCTGAGAAAAATCAAGAGCCTCGCTATGAAACTGTCGACCTGAACTCCATTGAGAACTCTAAATGCCGTACGTTTGGCGCCGAGTATGTCGGCATCTCTATTTTTCAAGAACTTGGTTTACATGACTATCTGAAAAAA
>JAFGKD010000129.1 GCA_016928775.1 Candidatus Zhuqueibacterota bacterium
GCGGGCTCGCGCCCGCAGCGCCGATGAAAACGGCGCACTCCAAAACTGCACCGCATAAAACGAATAATGCATATTTTATCTAATGCTCCCATTTGGAGTGCATCCATTCCATGGATGCCCGCGAGCACAGCGAGCGAATATAATGGATTCGTGCGCCGGGTAACGGCAACAGCACTTCTGTCCTGGGAGATGATTTATTATTCGCTGCGAAACAGGGAGAATTTTACACGTTTGAGCAAATGACTGCCCTGCATGATGATAATAAAGACGGATTCATTTCAGAAGACGAAATTCCCGATGATATGCTGGGATTTTCGCGGCATGAAATCAATATCGAAAACCAAAAGACCTGTTATTATGTCAAGGATTGGTTTGGCAGCATGGATAAAAGCGCAAACGCAAAAATCATTTGAAAGTTCATAAAAATTTTTTTATCTTTCCCATTCATTTATATCGGAATAGCCGATATTTATGTTATCCGCCTGGCGGAAATATGTTCCTGGTGTAACAATCGAAAAGAAGCTGAGAAGATGATATGGGTTTGACAAAGATAAAAAAAGGTCTGAATGTACCAATCGCAGGCGAGCCTGAGCAGGTTGTTTATGATGGATATCCGGTATCCCATGTGGCCGTACTTGGTCCCGACTATATCGGTATGAAACCGACGATGCAGGTGGCGGTTGGTGACACTGTCAAGCTTGGCGGGGTATTGTTTACTGATAAAATAATCCCTGAGGTTATCTACACCGCACCCGGGGCAGGTAAAATTGTCGCCATAAATCGCGGCCATAAACGCGCACTGCTTTCTGTCGTTATCCAATTACAAGGCGATGAGGAGGTATCTTTTCCAGCCTTTGCTGCAAGCTCGTTAGATGACCTTGATACTGATACCATAAAAAAGCAGTTGCTCGATTCGGGCCAGTGGGTTGCGCTGCGCAGCCGTCCGTTTAGCAAAGTCGCTGATCCACGGTCAACGCCTCATTCCATTTTTATCACGGCTATGGACACCAATCCCCTCGCCCCCTCTGTCGATGAAATTCTCAGGGGAAAAGAAACAGAATTTCAAGCTGGCGTCACGCTGTTGACGAAATTGACCGAAGGAAAAGTTTACCTCTGCAAATCGCCGGGAATGACAATACCCGGTGGCGGGATTGCACGCGTTATGGTGGAGGAATTTAGCGGACCGCATCCGGCCGGATTGGCAGGTACCCACATTCATTTTCTTGATCCAGTCAGCCGAACAAAAACGGTCTGGACAATCCATGCGCGTGATGTCGCCGCGTTTGGTACCCTGTTTCTAACTGGACGCATTGATGTCGAGCGCATCGTTGCCCTGGCTGGCCCTGCTGTGATAAACCCGCGGTTGCTCAAAACGCGCCTCGGTGCTTCCTTGAATGATCTCACGAGCGACGAATTAAAAGATGGTGTGAAACGTATCGTTTCCGGATCTGTGATCAGCGGTTTTCATGCCAAAGATGCGCTTGCATTTCTTGGCCGCTATCATCACCAGGTCTCTGTTTTGCCAGAGGGCGGTGAGCGAAAAATGTTTGGCTGGATGACGCCGCGTTTTGATCTGTTTTCGCTGAAAAACGTCGTCGGCTCCAAATTTTTGCCCGGCAAAAAATTTGATTTCACCACCAATATCAATGGCAGCGTGCGCCCCATCATTCCCAGCGGCAATTATGAAGCCGTTATGCCGCTGGATATACTGCCTACCCCGCTGCTGCGCGCATTGGCGATCAATGATGTTGAAGAAGCGGAAAAACTCGGCTGCTATGAACTGGATGAAGAGGACCTGGCCCTCTGCACGTATGTTTGTCCCGGGAAAATAGATCACGGTGCGAATTTGCGCAACACCTTAACATTAATTGAGAAGGAAGGTTAGTGAAGCTTTTACGCAAATTTTTGGATAAGCAGGAGCATCATTTCACAACGGGAAAGCTCAAGCTCTGGTTTCCCGTGTTTGAGATGATCGATACGATACTCTATTCCACCGGTAAAGTGACAAAAACGGGTTCGCATATTCGGGATGCGCTCGATTTGAAACGAATGATGATCACCGTTGTCTTTGCCCTCGTCCCCACTGTTTTTATGGCGCTTTATAATACCGGCTTGCAAGCCAATCTGGCCATCGCCCATGGCGCGGAATCGACCGCCTGGCAGGCGCAACTTGTGCGCAGCCTTGGCATAGGCTTTGATCCAATGAATATCTGGGCGTGCATGGCGCACGGCGCGCTTTACTTTTTGCCCATTTATATATTGACCCTGGCTGTTGGCGGGATTTGGGAAGTCCTGTTTGCCGTCATTCGCAAGCATGATGTCGCCGAGGGTTTCCTGGTCACGAGTTTACTGATTCCTCTCATTCTGCCGCCGCAAATCCCCTACTGGCAGGCTGCTCTGGGTGTGACCTTTGGTATTGTGATTGGCAAGGAGGTCTTTGGCGGCGTTGGCATGAATATTCTCAATCCAGCGCTCACAACGCGCGCATTTTTATTTTTTGCCTACCCGGCACAAATATCCGGCGATAAAGTATGGGTGGCGGTCGACAGCCTGAGTCAACCAACCGCATTGGCCCAATACGCCGATTCATTGATCGATTTCACTTATACATGGAAGGACGCTTTTTTCGGCTTTATCCCTGGGTCGATGGGTGAAACCTCAACGCTGGCCTGCCTGATCGGTGCTTTTATTTTAATTGTTACCAAAATCGGTTCCTGGCGCATCATGTTGAGTACCCTGCTTGGTATGGTCGGCATGTCCCTGTTTTTTAATTTGATTGGCAGCGAGACGAATCCCATGTTTGCGGTCACACCCATGTGGCATCTCGTGTTAGGCGGATTTGCATTTGGCGCTGTCTATATGGCAACTGATCCGGTAAGCGCAACATTGACTGAAAAGGGCAAGTGGGTGTATGGCGCTTTGATCGGCATACTGTGCGTGCTTGTGCGGGTTATCAACCCTGCCTTCCCGGAGGGCATGATGCTTTCGATCCTGTTCATGAACGTCTTTGCGCCAATCATTGATAAAGTCGTCATCAACGCCAATGTGAAAAGGAGGCTTGCGCGAAATGTCCAATGAGAGCACAAAAAAGATGATTATTGTGGCGCTCGGCGTTTGTTTGGTCTGTTCAATTCTTGTGTCAACAGCGGCCGTAACACTCAACGCCCGGCAGGAAAAAAATAAAGAACTGGACAAGATCAAAAATATTCTCATCGCCGGCGAATTGATGCAGGAGAATGTAGATGTCAAGAGCGTATTCGAGGAAAAAGTCGAGTCCGAGCTGATTCATCTGGAGACGGGTGAGTTTATCCCAAAGAGCGATTATTCCGCAAAATTGAGCCCTGAAACATTCAATATAAAAAAAATGGCAGACGATGACCAATATGGCAAGCTGATTCCGCCGGAGAAAGATATTGCGCGAATCAACAAAATGCCGAAAGTGATGAGCATTTATATTGTGAAAATAGATGATCAGATTGAAAAGTATATTTTGCCAATTTATGGCAAAGGTTTGTGGTCCACGCTGTACGGCTTTCTTGCTCTTGGCAGTGATTTGCAGACAATTCAGGGCATCACATTTTACGAACACGGCGAAACCCCTGGTCTCGGCGGTGAGGTTGATAATCCAAACTGGAAGGCGATCTGGAAAGGCAAACAGGCATTCAAGGATAATGGTCAGGTTGGAATTACGGTTATCAAAGGCCAGGTTGATCCCGACAATCCGAATGCCAAATACCAGGTTGACGGTCTGTCAGGCTCGACGCTAACAACCCGAGGCTTGGACGCCATGGTCAAGTTCTGGTTGGGTGAAACGGGCTACGGACCTTTTATACAACATGCAAAAAAACAAAAGGCAGAGCTAAATGAGCAAGGTTAAAAAGATACTCCTCGATCCGATCTTTAATAATAATCCGATTGCCTATCAGATTCTCGGTATTTGTTCGGCCCTTGCAGTCACATCCAAACTGGAAACATCGATTGTGATGTCCATCGCAGTGATTTTTGTGGTTTCGTTTTCAAATTTGGCGGTGAGCTTAATCCGCAATCATGTTGCCAGCAGCATTAGAATTCTTGTCGAGATGACGATCATTGCCTCCCTGGTGATCATTGCCGATCAGATCATCAAGGCCTTTGCCTATGATATCAGCAAGCAGCTCTCCGTTTATGTTGGTTTGATTATCACCAATTGTATTATCATGGGGCGAGCCGAGGCGTTTGCACTAAAAAATCCGCCGATTCTCAGTTTTATGGATGGAATCGGCAATGGCCTCGGTTATGCGTTTGTGCTGCTTTTTGTCGGATTTTTCCGGGAGCTGTTTGGCTCTGGAAAACTTTTGGGTTTCACTGTCTTACCACTCGCTACTGACGGTGGATGGTATGTTCCCAATGGTCTATTATTGCTCTCACCAAGCGCCTTTGTTATCATCGGATTGCTCATCTGGGCGATTCGCACGCGGAAACCGGAACAAATCGAAGAGGAATAGGCAATGTTAGAGCATTATCTCAGCTTATTTATAAAATCCGTTTTTATCGAAAATATGGCGCTTGCCTTTTTTTTGGGTATGTGTACATTTTTGGCGGTTTCCAAACGCGTGGAAACAGCCATCGGACTGGGTATTGCGGTGGTGGTTGTGCAGGCGATCACAGTGCCGGTCAACAATCTCATCTATCATGGCATACTCACAAAAGGTGCGCTGGCGTGGGCCGGATTGCCAGATGTGGATTTGACCTTTCTCGGCTTGATAACCTATATTGGTGTCATTGCGTCTATGGTACAGATTCTTGAAATGGCGCTCGACAAGTTTGTCCCCAAACTTTACAATTCTCTGGGTATTTTTCTGCCGCTCATCACCGTAAACTGTGCAATCCTGGGCGGCTCACTGTTTATGGTCGAACGGAATTATAACTTTCCTGACAGCGTTGTCTTTGGCCTTGGCTCCGGCGCCGGCTTTGCGTTAGCGATTATCGCCCTTGCCGGCATCCGCGAAAAGATGAAATATAGCAATGTACCTCCCGGACTTCGAGGTCTCGGCATCACATTTATCACTGTTGGTTTGATGGCCATCGCTTTTATGCTGTTTTCCGGAATTCAACTATAGAGGAACTGAATGCAGGGTTTGAGTCTCATACTCCTGGGCGTCGTGATGTTCACGCTCATTGTTATTGCACTCGTTTTGATCATTTTGTTGGCGCGATCAAAACTGGTGCAAAGCGGCAGTGCGAAAATCGTGATCAATGATGATCCCGAGCATACGTATAACGTACCACTTGGCGGCAAACTGTTAAATGTATTGTCTGATCAGGGAATCTATTTGCCATCGGCGTGCGGTGGTGGTGGCACATGCGGCGAATGCAAGTGCATCATCACTCAAGGCGGCGGCGATGTGTTGACGACGGAAAAAGGGAAATTGACTCGCGGACAAATTCGACAAGGTTATCGATTGTCGTGTCAGGTGCCGGTGAAAGGTGATATGGCCCTGGAGGTGCCGGCTGAAGTTTTTGAGATCAAAAAATGGGATTGTACGGTTCGCTCCAACAAAGGTGTGGCAACGTTCATCAAAGAACTTGTTTTGGAACTCCCAGAGGGTGAACGAGTTGATTTCCGCGCCGGCGGCTATATTCAAATTGAAGCGCCGCCACATACGGTCCATTATTCAGAATTCGATATTGAAGAAAAATACCGGGATGATTGGGATAAATTTGATATGTGGCGTTATGTCTCCAAAGTTGACGAGCCAGTTGTACGCGCCTACTCCATGGCTAACTATCCGGAGGAAGAGGGCATCATCATGCTCAATGTCCGCATTGCCTCACCTCCGCCCAAAAAGCCAAATGCACCGCCAGGACAGATGTCCTCTTATATCTTCAACCTGAAACCGGGAGACAAAGTAACGATCTCGGGACCCTATGGTGAATTCTTTGCAAAAGATACGGATAACGAAATGGTCTTTATCGGCGGTGGTGCCGGCATGGCACCCATGCGGTCGCATATTTTTGACCAACTTGGACGAATTCATACGAATCGTAAAATGTCATTCTGGTACGGTGCCCGAAGCTTGCGCGAGAGCTTTTATGGTGACGAATTCGACAAGCTCGCACAGGAGAATGACAATTTTACCTGGTATCTCGCACTCTCCGAACCGCTGCCCGAAGACAATTGGAACGGTTATACCGGCTTTATTCATCAAGTTCTCTATGACAACTATCTCAATTCTCATCCTGCCCCCGAAGACTGTGAATATTATATTTGCGGTCCCCCAATGATGAATGATGCTGTTCTAAAAATGCTGGATAATCTCGGCGTTGAACCGGAAAACATCCTGTTTGACGATTTTGGGGTTTAATTTTTTCTGGAACATAAATTGCTTGGATCGAGTAGAAATAAGCCTTTGACCAAAATTATCAACAGGAGGTTTTCACAGATGTGCTCGGATAGTGACGCAAATTTTCTACACGTGCAAAGACGCCGTATTGAGCATGACAAATGGTGTGAGGGCTGTGGGATTGGGCATGATCCGGGATCAAATTACGTCATAAGCTGGATAAATAACTATGCTGGACTCTATCGATCAGCGTGGAACAAGTCGCTTTGCAGAGGCTGCAAAAACGCAAAAACGTGCGGATTGTTCGTATTGACAGAATGTGATAATTATGAAGAAATTAAACGGTAATTGCAGAAATTTATATCTCCCGTAAATTTAAGGAGTCTGTTTGTGAAAAATGCCGAAGATATTGTCAGGGAAAAAGGAAATGATGTTTTTTCCATTTCAGCACATGCAACCATCGAGGATGCTCTGAAAATCATGGTTGCGAAAAAAATTGGCGCTATCCTCGTCGAAGAGAATGGGGAAATCGTTGGCATTTGGACTGAACGTGACTTGCTGCGCAACAGTATTTTGGACGATTTTGACCCCAAAACTGCGCGTATTGGCGATTATATGACCAAAAATTTGGTGACAGCCGATGCTTCGGAAAGTATTTATCGCATGATGGACAAGTTTCTCGGACTGCGGGTTCGTCATTTGCCCATCAAAAAGGACGGCAAAGTAATTGGCCTCCTGTCAGCCGGCGATGTGATCAAGGCGGCATTGATCGAAAAAACGCGCGAGTTTGATGAGCTAAACGAAATGGTGAGCTGGGAATATTACGAAAACTGGCGCTGGTCAAAAAAGTAAGTTGAAACGATGCGAACAAAGCTGTTTTTCCTCCTGCTTCTTTTAGCCTCCCTGCTTTGGATCTGGTTGCGATCCCAGACTGATCTCGAACAATATACCCTGAACGGCGCGACGATGGGTACGTCATATAACGTTAAAATCGTCGAACCTGTCACCCATATCATTGATCAAACGGCCCTCCACAATGACATTGATTCGCTTTTATATGACATCAACCATATCATGTCGACCTACATTGAGAATTCTGAGATCTCGCTGTTCAATAAAGCGCCCGCTCATGAATGGATCAGTATCTCGCAGAATTTATGTGATATTTTTAACGTCGCCATTGAAACAAGTCGTAAATCCAGTGGCGCTTTTGATATCACCGTTGGCCCCCTGGTGAACCTGTGGGGATTTGGTCCCGAGCACAATGCGAGTGATCTGCCGAGCGAGGTCGATATACAGGCTCGAAAAAATCGGACCGGTTTTCAGCACCTGAAAATTCAAAATCAACCACCGGCCGCCCTAAAGTCAATCGATAGTATGTATTGTGACTTGTCCGCCATCGCCAAAGGCTGGGGCGTGGATCGAGTTGCCGAGTTTTTGGAGTCAAAAGGCTACCACAATTACCTTGTGGAAATCGGCGGCGAAATACGCGCCAAAGGTGTAAATGTGCACAAAGGACCGTGGCGCATCGGCGTGTCATCCCCGAATGAGCTGTCGGGTATCCAAAAAGTGATTGAGGTGTTAGACGTCGGCATTGCAACATCGGGTGACTATCGGAACTATTTCGAAATGGGCGGCGTAAGATACTCCCATACGATCGATCCGAGAACCGGGCGGCCGATCACGCACAATGTGGCTTCGGTCACGGTCATTTATACATCCTGTATGATGGCTGACGCCTATGCGACGGCGATCAACGTCCTCGGCCTCGAACAGGGTATGATGCTGGCTGAAAAAGAGAATCTGCCGGTGTTAATGATCGTCAAGACGGAAAACGGTTTTGTTGAGAAAAAGACCCCATCGTTTGAAGCGTATATCTCAAAATAAAAAGGACATATTGTCATGCAGTTTTTAATTATATTTGCGATTTTTACCCTCGTCATGTTGGGATTTATCTTCTCTCTCAAATTCAGTCGTTATAAACAAACGCCGGAACGGCGTGGGTGCTGCGGCGGTGGACATTGCGGAGTGAACGTGGATGAGCATAGCGAGCACATCCATTCCGTATCGGATGATCATGTTTGTTGTAAAGAGATAGAAGCCGAGGCATAACGATTGAGTGTGGATTTAATAAATTTCCGGAACAAATGTCTGCGTATCAATTGGCGGTCTCACATATCCTGAACCTTCCTCGGCCTGTCTCGGCGGGAATTTGATTTTTTGACGTTTAATTTCTTTATAGGGAACCTGACTCAAAAGATGATGAATACAATTAAGCCGCGCCCGTTTTTTGTCATCAGCGTTGACGACCCACCATGGGGCTTCTTTTATATCCGTGTATTTGAACATTTCATCCTTGGCTTTTGAATACTCGGCCCAGCGCGACCGCGCCTCAATATCCATGGGACTCAATTTCCAGGTTTTTGTTGGATCTTTGAGTCTCGCCTGAAAACGTTTCTCCTGTTCCTCATCGCTGACGGAAAACCAGTATTTGATCAGAATAATTCTCGAGCGCAACAGCATGCGTTCAAATTCGGGGCAGGAGCGCATGAATTCCCAATACTCATCATCCGTGCAAAAACCCATCACCCGATCAACTCCGCCGCGATTGTACCAGCTACGATCGAACAAAACAATCTCCCCGGCAGCCGGCAAATGCGCCACATAGCGCTGAAAATACCATTGCGTTTTTTCCCGTTCAGTCGGCACACCCAGAGCGACAATGCGAACAATTCGTGGATTAAGCTTTTCAGTGATCCTTTTGATGACTCCCCCCTTTCCCGCTGCATCCCGCCCCTCAAAGAGCACAACAACCTTGAGCCCCTTTGCTTTCACCCAATCCTGCAATTTGACCAATTCGATTTGCAGCCTGACCAGCTCAGCTTCGTACATTTTTTTGTCAAGTTTGCCTGGCTTTTTCGACACAATAGAGCCCCTTTCCGTTGTTTGATTCCTGAAAAGGTACTAAAAATCAATCAAATTGACATGATAAATTTTTAAAATGTGCCTGTCCGTTCGAATGGCAATCCGAAGTATATCGGGAAGGAAAATCCCGTATAAGGCCTTTATAAAAAGGTCAAAATACACGCAACCACAAACTGCACATGATAAAAATTTCTTGCAATACAATCCATTTCATATTAGTTTTATGAACATGCCGTTGTTTTGCACAAAGAGTGGGACGAGGAAAGCTTTTTGCTTGAGGACACCAAAGGCCAGGAAGCAGCATCAACATCAGACAAATCAAAACCGCTTGTGCTGATCGTCGATGATAATCCGGATGTGCGCTATTATATCCGGGCTATTTTGAAACAACACTATAAAACATCAGAAGCACAAGACGGTCTCGATGGCTACGAGAAAGCCACAGACATGCTGCCGGACCTGATTGTCTCGGATGTGCTGATGCCGGGATTGGATGGCTTTGAATTGTGCCGGCAACTAAAAACGGACGAACGGACGAACGTACGAGTCACATTCCAGTGATACCCTTGACCGCCAAAGCAGGGAAAAAAATAAACTGAGCGGCCTCAAGACCGGCGCCGACGCGTATGTGGTCAAACCGTTTCAGACCCGCGAGTTGACGTTGCGCGTTAAAAATCTCATAAATCAGCGCCAGCAATTACGCGAACGATTCAGCCGCGAAATCACCCTGCAACCCAAAGATATCACCATCACTTCAACAGACGAAAAGTTTTTGCAGCGTGCCATGTCAATCGTCGAGTTGCATTTAGGGGATTCAGATTTTGATGTTCAGACATTTGCCAAAAAAGTTGGATTAAGTCACGCGCATCTGCATCGCAAGTTGCGCGCACTGGTGGATATGTCGCCATCGCACTTTATTCGCAGCATGCGCTTGAAACGCGCTTTGATGTTGTTGCAGCAGCATCACGGTACCGTGGCTGAAATTGCCTATAAGGTGCGCTTTAATAATCCGGCTTATTTTGCTGAATGTTTTCACAAGCAATTTGGGGTAATGAGCTATTTCTTGTATGATTTGAGACATCTCTGGTAGAGACAGCCGAGCATTTTTTTTATCTTATAATGAGAACATGGTCGGCAATCAATAGATTTTTGATGAATCCACGATTTTCGACTCGGGATAACCCACAGCTTTTCTTTTGACCGACTCGCACCCTTCTGTATTGACGATTTTGTACATCAGCATTAAGCGTTTTTACACAATGCTTTTAGTAAAGGAGCATAAAAATGAAAAGACAAATAATAATTATTCTCGGAATCTTCATCTTTATTTTCCTGGATTGTTTTGAAATTGAGTCTATTCACCTGCCTCCTTTTGGAGCCAAACCAGACAGCACTTTTAGCGTTCCCATTTCCGTCAGCATTGAGAGCCCTGCAGAAGGCATCACCCCAATCTTTGCCATGCTCCTGCCACAGAGCTGGACTGTTATAGATAGTATTTCTGTCACAGGTTCTGTGAATACGACGCTGGTTTATTCTGACCTACAATCTGAAGCCATGGAAAATCAAGAACCTGCTCCCGAGGATTACTATTGGTGCGCGAGTGCTTCCCCAGATACTATTTCTGTTGAAGGATGATCATGCTTTTTTGCGCCACAAATTCAAACAGGTGATAAAGCAGAAGATTATCAACTCACAGACTTGAATACAATAATGACTTCCGTTCTCAACAAATCCCCATTTGCGTGTGGATGGGTCCTCCACAAATATCCGCCTCGCCCAGTGTCTTGGATATAGATGTGGCAACCGGAGAGACGGTGACCAAAACAATCACCATATCAAATACCGGCCGGTACGATTTACAGTATGACTTGCCAGCCGGATGGAATGGTGCGATTTACATTATGGAAGGAGAGAACTATGTGGATTGCGGTGCAAATATGCTGCATGACTATACAAACTGGACGATTGAAGCATTGATTAAACCTCGCCGTGTCGGCTCAATCGAGCGTGCATATTTTGTTGGTCAAGATGAATGATACGGACGGTAATTTTTTGTGTGCACAAACCTACGGCAGCTCACTTGATGATCAAGGTCTTGCCGTGCAGCAGACAAGTGACGGCGGCTATATTGTCACTGGCGGGACAAAGTCATACAGTGCCGGCAACTGGGATGTCTTTTTGCTAAAAACCGATGCGAATGGTGATTCGCTCTGGATCAAAACAAACGGCGGTGCCAACCGTGACGGCAGTTGGGCCGTGTTTCAAACCGCAGATGGCGGCTATTTTATAACAGCCTCCACAGAATCGTATGGCGCCGGCGCATCAGATATCTGGCTGCTGAGAACCGATGCCGATTGCGACACGCTGTGGACGAAAACATACGGCGGCGCCGGGCATGAGCCATCTGGCCATACGACATGAAGTGGACGCTGGTTCGAGCTCGCCCAACGCCGGTTGATGGCGGTTGTATCATTGCAACGTTCACTAATCACTGATTTTCATTATGATATAAAATACACAAATTGACATTCTTTGTCAACCCACATCTTGCGTCATAAGTTACTGTTATTAA
>JAFGKD010000130.1 GCA_016928775.1 Candidatus Zhuqueibacterota bacterium
ATAAACACCTAACCTTTTGTTTCTTAGTGTTTTTGTGGCTTTGTGTGAGCAGTTTGTGAATAATGCAGGATGGACCCCGGACACCGCTGAGAAGCGCGGTTCCGGGGTGACTTGATTGTGCGGTGAAATCACTATTCTGCATCAGCCTGTTTCGCGGGAGTGACTTGTAAAGCGTGCTTTTCGGATTTTTTCGACAGGTTCCAAAAGTCTTGACCTTGGGTTTTATTTAAAAATTTTCAAAGCAAAAAGGCACTGTATGAAACATCAGCGATTCATTTTTCGAGTTACTGTTTTTCTGCTCTTTTACAGTCTGTTGTTCATTTTTTGCAGCAAAACAGGGGATGCCACTCTTGCGACGTTCAATGGCGGTTCCGTACAAACGGACGAATACATCGACTATTTTTTATCCAGCACGAAATACAAAAAAGATGTTTTGCCGGATGAAGATAATTTAAAACATATTGTGACGCTCAAAGCGTTGGAAAAAATGGCCGTTCTGGAAGCCGTCGAACAGGGTTTTGAAAACGACTCTTTGTATCAAGAGTCCATAAAGAACAATCTGCGAAAAACACTGTTTTTTAAATATATGTCTCAAGAAATCATAAATAGGGTGATAACCGACAGCCTCATTCAGGCCTTTCATGATAATTATACACCGCAATATCACATGTCGTATATCATGCGTCCGGTACCGCGGTCGTCAACATCAGCATTTGAACAAATGCAAAAGGACACAATCAATTTCGTATACGGTCTTTTACAAAATGGACATAATTTTGCAGAGTTGGCGGCACAATATTCTCAAGACATAACATCAAACCAAAAAGGTGGCAGCCTGGGATTTGTCATTCGCGAATCCATGGGAGATGCGGTCCTGCGCGCTGCCATGGATACGCTAAAAGACTTGAACTGGTCCACTCCCATTCGTGGTTTTGAGGGCTATTATATCCTTTTCAAAGGAGAAAAGCGCGAGGTCCCGGTGCCAGCGTTGAATGAGATCAGGGATAAAATCTGGCAAACCCTCTATCGCACTCGAAAGCACGACATTGAAAAGGTGCTCGATCAGCGTTTTGAGAGCCTGGCAGCGAAATATAATTATCATGTAGATCATCAAGACATCGAAGATATATTAAGCAAAGCCGGCGCCGGCCCCACAACATTTTTCACCGCACCACTTGATTTTGACATCCTGACTGAAACCGACATGGCGCGCGATATTGCGACCTATGATGGCGGCGCGCTCAAATTGTATGAAATTTTTGAAGAAAAGAATAGAGAGCCGGGCAATAAACTGGAATTTGAAGAGCGGCTCGAGACGATCGCTCAACGGCATCTTTTGTCGAAACATGCCATTGAATTGGGATATCAGGATCAACCGGATATCAAGGAAAAAATGCAGGATGTTCGAGAATCGCTTTTGCGAAGCTATTTACATCGCCGCAACGTTATCGATGTAGCCAAGGTGCGTATGGACGCCATAGAGGAGCAGGAACGACTCTCCGGCACACAAGCAGAACCGGATCGATTCCGGCGGGTGAGCATGGAACGCCAGGTACGTGAAGAATTTGAAGAAGAGTTGAAAAGCAAGTATGACTTGCAGTTTGTGTCGAAAAATTTTGGCGACGCTCTAAAACAAGCAGAACAGCGAAAGATCGAACAGGTGGCAGAATGAAAAAAATAATCTCGACATCCGCCGCACCAACGCCGCTGAACAATTTGTACAGTCAAGGCGTTTTAGCACAAGGAAAATTTTTGTTCACCGCTGGACAGTTAGGAGTCGATCCCAAAAGCGGTGAATTAGCTGACGGTCTGCGAGCGCAAACTCAACAAGCGCTCGAAAACATCCGCGCGGTGCTCAAAGCCGCTGGCACGGATATTTCTTATGTGGTCAAAGTGACGGTGCTGCTGGATAACCTGGGCGATTTTGCCGCGATGAACGAGGTCTATGCGACCTTTTTTCCTGAAAGCCCGCCCGCTCGAACCGCGTTTGAAGCTGCCCGTCTTCCAATTGGTGCGCTGGTCGAAATCGAAGCGATTGCAATTGTGGAGTAACAATGCGACTCATATTAATTTTGCTTTTTATTGGTTTATTCTCACTTCTTTATGCACAACACACCATCGTTATAGATGGCCAATTTGACGATTGGCAGCAGGTCACTACCATTGTCACAGACCCGGCCAACGACGAGCACGACACCGACTGGTACAGCGACGGCAAAGCACAGCCCGAACCGAGGAAATATGCCGATGTAGACCTGCTGGAAGCGCGTTTCACCCACGACCGTGAAAATCTTTACGGTTATGTCAAGTCGCGTGGAATTGTTGGCCGTACCGCACGATCGGCTGACGGGTATAAGGCAGGCCGCTACTACTTTATCATCACCATTGATATGGATAATGATGATGTCACTGGTTATCCGATTCAAGAGGGTAGCTATTGGCCGAATTCAATCGGCTATGATATGAACATGGAGGTTGAATTTTACGACGGCGCCTTTAATACCGGGCATTATTTACATCATGGATTCCTCGCCGAAAGTGAACTGGAGCAGGGGCGCATCGATTTGTACAATTACATCATTCGCCTCGCCCCGGCTAATTACGATGATTATTTGCAGTGGGTTGTCTTTGAAGATTCCAGTTTTGTCGAGGTGAGTGACAAAGGTCCCGTCTACCAGGGTATACTCAAAGTCGCTGTTTCAGAAGATGGACACCAGGCGGAAATGCAAGCGCCCATGTGGGGATTCTTTTGGAATGAAAACAGCGTACCCATCTGCACGCTCGGCAATACAATTGATATCTCCTTCAGTCTCGAAGGCAGTGGTGAGCTTTCCGAGTCCGCCCAGGAAGCCGGATATGACGGCACAACCTCCATGTGGGGATCGGATACAGCGGAGCCGATCGAAGATTATGTACTGCACGACTTTTGGACAACAGCGGATTTGAAGCACTCCGCGCGGCCTTTGTTATTCCACCTCAAGCAAAATTATCCAAATCCATTCAATCCAAGTACTAATTTTGAGTTTTATCTGCCAACAGCCGAAACGGTCAACCTTACGATTTATGATGCTCAGGGAAGACAGATTCAAGATGTGGTGACTGCCACATTGCCCGCTGGTACACACGTTGTACAATGGCATGCGCGTGATCAAGCAGGACGAGCGGTCGCGGCAGGATTGTATTTTGCGCGATTGACTGGCGGAAATCAAACCGCAACGATCAAAATCCTTCTTGTGCGATAAATGGCCATGAGCGCAATGACATCATGTTTTAAGCAGTGATGCCAAGGCATCAAAAACTCGTTGCGGTTCGATTTCTTTCATACATTTAAAGTGTTTCCTGGGGCAGGATTTTCGGCCAATATGCGTACAAGGCCGACAGGACAATCCGACATTTTCGATCACCATTACATTGTTCCCAACGGGGAAAAAACCGAGTTCTTTCACAGTGGATCCAAAAATCGACACCGTTGGTTTGCCCAGCGCTGTCGCAAGGTGCATCAGGCCGGTATCATTGGTCAGCAAAACATCCGCGCAGTTCAACGCGCAGGCAGATTCCATGAGGCTGAGCTGACCAGCCACATCATAGGTCGATTCGTTCAAGGCTTCCGCCAGTCCCCGGGTTAACTCGGCATCCTGTTTATCACCCAGCAGGATGCATTGTATATCCAATGCACTTTGCAGTGCTTTGGCAACAGCAATAAAGTAGTCAAGCGGCCAGCGCTTTGTGTAAAAACTGGCACCGGGCGCAATAGCAACTGTTTTTTTATCAAATTGAAATCCCATTTCGTCCAGTTTTGTTCGGATGGCAGATTGTCTTTCTGTATCGATGCAAAATTCCAGTCCTTCTTCATCGTCCTCGACGCCAAGGTGGGCCACGGTATTGATGTATCGTTGATAAACCGGCACAATCTGTTTATAAAGGTTCCAGCCAAAACAGACCAGCAGAAATCGCCGCCATTTGTATTTGTTGACCACGACAACATGCGCGTCGGGAATTTTTCGCAGGTAGTGGCTGCGAAAATTATTATGGATATCAACAACCAGTTCATAATGATGCATCCGCAATTGTCGTCGCATCTCCTGCAATGCCGAGTGGCCTGCTGATGTCTCCAATGGATAAACAGTATCAAGGTGCGGATTGGTTCGAATGGCATCGACATAGCGGGATTTGATCACAAAATCGATGTGCGCATCCGGAAACCGCTGTCGCAGGAGGCGTAACAGGGGAGATGCAAGCAGAATATCTCCGATGGAGCTCAAGCGGATGACCAGGATATTTTTTATCGTGTTGCTCACTCAATGTCAAAGAGATTTTTATAATATTGAATCGTACGTGTCAAGCCCTCTTCAATAGAGATGTTCGCTTGCCAGTCTAACAAGTTTTTCGCTAACCTTGTGTCGGGCTGGCGGACTTTGGGATCATTTACCGGCAAAGTTTCGTAAACGAGCTCGCTGCTGCTGCCGGTGAGCTTTATGATCAATTCCGCCATCTCTTTTATGGTCATCTCGTGCGGATTGCCAATATTTACCGGTTCGTGAAAATCTGACATCATGAGTCGATAGATGCCTTCAATCAAATCATCGACATAACAAAAGCTGCGCGTCTGTGAGCCATCGCCAAAAATCGAGATAGGTTCATTTCGCAAGGCTTGCGGAATAAACGTTGGAATAGCGCGGCCATCGCTCGGTCGCATTCGGGGTCCGTATGTATTAAAAATACGAACAATATGCGTATCAACATGTTCATGCCGAAAATAGGCCATGGTCATGGCTTCGGCAAATCGTTTGGCTTCATCGTAAACGCCACGCGGGCCAACCGGATTGACATTACCCCAATAGGACTCTTCCTGCGGATGTTGCAGTGGATCGCCATATACCTCGGATGTTGAGGCTAATAAAAAGCCGGCATTTTTCTCCTTTGCTAATCCGAGCGCTTTATGTGTTCCCAGAGCTCCTACCTTCAATGTATGAATGGGAAGCTGTAAATAATCGAGGGGACTGGCCGGAGAAGCAAAGTGCCAGATATAATCAATTTTGCCGGCGATAAAAATATATTCCGTGACATCATGTTTGATAAACTTGAAATTATCACCCTGCAAATGCTCAATATTGGCAATTTTTCCGGTGATGAGATTATCCATGGCGATAACATAATGGCCTTTATCTAGCAGATAGCTGCACAAGTGTGATCCTAAAAATCCGGCGCCACCGGTGACGAGAGAACGGGGTTGCATACAGTGCTCCTTTTGTGTCAATTTACAATAAAAGAGGTCAACGGAGGAGATAATTATTTGTCCCGATTGGTCGAATGATTGACGAGTTGAATCAGACTCTTTTTCGCTGCAGAGTCCTGGTATGGTTTCAAATAGTCCAAAGCGCGCGCTGCGAATTGCCGCACTAATTTTTTGGCATAATCCACGCCACCATGTGTCAACACAAATTTGACAATGTGATCAATCTCCTCATCAGATTTGATACCGTGCTCAAGTATACCAAAAATCTTGTCTCGTGCGGCAGATGGGGCTATATTTAACGCATGAATGAGCGGCAGAGTCACTTTCCCCTCGCGCAGATCGTTGCCCGTTGGTTTTCCGAGTTTGTCTGCTTCACCAAGATAGTCCAAAAGGTCATCCCTGATCTGAAAAGCGATACCATAATTTTCACCAAATCCAGCCATATTTTTTAATGCCGTTTCATCGTCTCTTATAGACAAGGCTCCCATACGACACGCAGCGCTGAACAGCGAGGCCGTTTTTTTTGAGATAAGATCAAAATACTCTTCTTCGGTCACTTTGCTATTGTCCGTGAGGACGATTTGCAGTAACTCGCCTTCGGTTATGCGTTCTGCGGCTGCTGATAGAATGGCAACAGCATGAGTGTCATGCAAATCAACAATGCTGGCCAAAGTTTTGGAAAAGAGCAGATCGCCGATGAGGATGGAAATCTTGTTATCCCAGATATCATTCACCGTGCGCGAGCCGCGTCGCAGTCGGGATTCATCTACCACATCATCGTGCACGAGAGTGGCCGTATGAAACATTTCAACGACCAATGCCGCGCTCATCGTTTTATCGACCAGCTCACCATGAAGCTTTGCCGTCAAAAAGACCAGCAGTGGCCGCAAGAGCTTGCCTTTTTTGGTGGCAATATAGTTGACAACTTTGTCAACAAGCGGAACTTGAGAATGAAACTTTTCTTCGAAAGCTGCATCAAATTTTTCAAAAAACTCTTTAACAGGTTCGGCGATTTCTGCTATATTCACAAAAATCCTTTTGGACTAAATTCTTATTTATTCTAAAGTTTAATTGCGATCTGAATTTACCAATTATAAGAATCTATGTCAACATTTATGTCATTGAATAAATTCCGTCAACATTGATTCTCTTTGGTTGACATCTTTGTGTAACATTTTCCCGGTGATGTCGTAAGTGGTGTGTATTTCTCAAGAGATAAAAGAATCAACAAGGAGCATTCGCCGGTATGAACAAGTTTGATAAAAAATGGCTGTTCTTTTTGCTGTTCGCTGCCTTTGCAACAGCTTATAGTGGCACCATCACTCGTGAATATCATGAGACGCATGAATTTGACGGGGAAAAAGTCACTGTGGAGACAGTGAATGGCAAAATTTTTATCGAGACCTGGCAGCAGGATGCTGTCGATGTTTATGCCGAAATTGAAGTGCGATCGACCAGCAAGTCGGAAGCGCGGGAATTTATGGATGATGTCGAAATCATCGTGCGAAGGCGCGGTGATGATCTGGATATTCGGGTGGAAAAACCGCATGACAAAAGTAGCGGCATTTGGGATTGGTTTTCGGGCGACAAGCCGAATCTCACGGTCAATTTTTCAATCAAGGTGCCGGAGCAGATGGATATTGAAGCCTCATCCGTAAATGGTGCCATCGATGTTCTTGGAATTGAAGGCCGGGCTTTTCTCTCCACAACGAATGGAAAGATACTTGCAGAGGAAATCGCTGGTTCGGTCGAGGCGCACACAACCAATGGCAGTATTTTTGTTGATATCCGTACAGCCGACTTGAAGGATGATGTGGATTTGAATACGGTGAACGGCAGTATAAAACTCGCATTGGAAGAAAATGTCAAGGCGGATATTGATATATCGACGGTCAATGGTTCAATAAACACAGATTTCCCTCTCGAGGTGCATGGGAAATGGGGACCCAAAAATGTGAGTGGTGAAATTAATGGCGGCGGCGCCCACATTGAACTGGAAACAGTCAATGGCACTGTATCGCTTATGCAACGCTAAAACAAATACTTTTACCCGCAATTTGCCATCAACAGTTGATGTAGAGCGCGAATTCAATCATGCATGTTTTCGCGCTCTTTTTATTAGTCTTTCCTTGCTATTCAGTCTCCCTTCTTGTATATTATTAAAAACAAAAACAATACCTGTGAGCAGGAGGTTTCAATGTCTGTAATAGATAATGTTGAGCCCAAACTACTCTGGAAACATTTTGACGCATTGCGTCAAATTCCACGCCCCTCCGGCGACGAGGGCGCAGCAGCAGAATATGTTATTTCTGTTGCTAAAAAATTAGGCTGTCATTATGAAAAAGATACAACCGGCAACGTCATCATTCGCACGGCCGGATCGCCCGGACACGAAAATGCAAAAAAAATTGTTCTGCAGAGCCATCTGGATATGGTGTGCGAAAAAGATTCTGACAAGGAGTTTGATTTTTCCAGCGATGCTATTCAGTTGATGCGAGACGGTGATTGGCTGAAAGCGGATGGAACAACACTCGGTGCTGACAATGGTATAGGTGTGGCGGCCACGCTGGCCATCTTTGAGGACGATTCTCTGGTGCATGGTCCGCTGGAAGGATTATTTACTGTTGATGAAGAGCGTGGCCTCAATGGCGCCATGTCTGTAGCGAGCGATTGGCTCACCGGTCGAACAATGATCAATCTTGATAGTGAGGAAATCGGCGTGTTCTCAATCGGTTGCGCGGGCGGACGCGATACAAATTTCACCTTGCCGGTCACTCGCGTTGCCGCAACAGGTGATAGATCTCTAAAGATTAGGCTTTATGGATTGCGTGGTGGACACTCGGGTATTGATATCCATGAATACAGAGGAAACGCGCTAAAAATTTTGAATCGATTACTTTACCAGGTCCAGCAAACGATCCCGATTGAGATCGCCTGTTTTTTGGGTGGCGACAAGCACAATGCGATCCCGCGCGAAGCCTTCGCGCAAATCGTTATTGATTCAGCACGCCGTGATGAACTAAAAGCCTGGTTCGATAAGGCGATCGGCGATGTTCAAACAGAATTCAACCCGATAGAGCAAAACATCGCTATCACGATTGAAGACATTGACAAAACAGAGCACCAGGTGCTCGCAGCGGAATCCCAGGGTAAATTATTGGCTTTGATTTTCGCCTTGCCGCATGGCCCATTGGCCATGAGTCGCACAATTGAGAATTTGGTCGAAACCTCAAATAATGTCGCCGCGGTCAAGTGCGAACAAGACGCCATAAAAATCCTTACAAGCAGCCGTAGTTCAAATATGAAAGCGTTACAAGCGACGCTGGATAAACTTGTGAGCATTGCCGGACTGGCTGGCGCTACTGTTGAACAGCCGAACGGATATCCCGGCTGGATGCCGAATCTTGACTCGGAAGTGCTCAAGGTGGCACTTGATGCTTATAAAAAAGTGACGAACAAAGAGGCAAAATACGAAGCCATTCACGCCGGACTCGAATGCGGACTCATCGGCGAAAAATTCCCGGGCATGGATATGATTTCAGTTGGCCCGACGCTCAAACATCCGCATTCTCCCGATGAGCGCGTCCACATGGGGACGGTGGAGGTTTTTTACAAGCATGTTATCAAAATGCTGGAATTGCTGGCATAAGAAGGAATTTTGCATGAAGAGAAGAAATTTTATCAAAACAACTGCTACGGTAGTTGCAGCACCAATGATTGTTCCCTCCTTTGTTTTGGGTGAAAATGCACCGAGCAATAAAATCACTGTTGGTCAGATTGGCTGCGGACGAATCGCGCGCGATCACGATTTACCTGAAACAATGAAATATGATGTGGCGCAAGTGGTTGCTGTGAGTGATGTGGATAGCAAACGCCTTGGAGAAGGCAAACAGTTTGTTGAAGGATGGTATGCGAGAAATAAGAATAAAAAGATAAATAATGTCAAGACCTATGATGATTACAAAGACCTCCTGGCTGACAAGGATATTGATGCTGTCATCATCAGTACGCCCGACCATTGGCACGCGCAACCGGCGATTGAAGCGGCGTTAGCTGGCAAGGATATTTATCTGCAAAAGCCCGCCTCGCTGACAATTGCTGAAGGGCGTATAATGAGCAACACGATTCATCGAACGGGGCGTATTTTGCAAATTGGCAGCCAGCAACGTTCCATGCCGCAATTTCGCATCGCTTGTGAATTGGTTCGAAATGGTCGTATCGGCCAGGTACATACGATTAAAATTGGCCTTCCGGGTGATCCATCTGGCCCTGAAGAACCGGAAATGCCGATTCCAGCAAACCTCAACTATGATATGTGGCTTGGTTCCACCCCTTATGTCTATTACACGGAAAAACGCGTGCATCCGCAACACAACTATTCCCGTCCCGGCTGGTTGCGGTGCGAACAGTTTGGCGCCGGCATGATCACCGGCTGGGGCGCACATCATCTGGATACCGCAAACTGGGGGATGGGTACAGAATACACCGGACCCATCGAAGTTGAAGCTACCGCCGAATTCCCGACGTCCGGTTTGTGGGATGTACATGGTCCATTTTACGTCACGGCGAAATTTGCCAATGGTGTCACCATGCTCGTCAGTGGCGATTTCCCCAATGGCGTCCGTTTTGAAGGAGATGCGGGATGGATCTTTGTCACACGCGGCGGCTATAGTGTCACAGCGAGCGATCCGGTCGCAAAAAGTGAAAACGCAAAAGCCCTGACGGCAAGCGATCCTAAAATCCTCGAATCAAAAATTGGCGCCGATGAGATCCATCTACAGGTCAGTGAAGAACAACATGGCGACTGGCTCAATAGCATCAAAACACGCAAACCACCCGTCGCGCCGGCGGAAGTCGGTGTTCGCGCGTGCACAAATTGCCTCATCAGTCATATTGCCATGAAGCTGCCGCGCAAGCTTTATTGGGATCCACAGAACGAACGATTTATCAATGATGACGAGGCAAATGCCATGCTGTCTCGCCCGCAGCGTTTTCCTTATGGCACGGATTATATCTTTCGCCAATCATAAATAGCAAAAGGTAAATACAGGATTAAAAACATCACCAGCGCCACACCCTCTGCAACAAAAATGTAAACCGGCCACGGTCCCAAAACATCCAGGAGACTTGCGGTCTCCGGTTTGTGCAGCACAAACATATAGTTGCTGCCGATGAGCACATTTACGATATAGACAAAAACGACATAGATATTAAGCCAGAGAAAAACCTTGCCAAACGAACGCCATGTTGGTCTATAACCTTCAACAATGGTCATATAAAGGGCGGCGAGAGTAATGGCGCCATGTGATATAAAAACATGAAAAAAACGGTAGTGGGGAAAGCCATATTCCGCGATGTCCGGGGTTAACAAAGCCTGCAATGCCCCGGCAATGCCTAAAAAATAGGCGAACTCGTAGACGAAACGATTTTTGGTAAACAACATAAATGCGCTCAGCCACACGAACACGGTACACACATGCAGCGGTAGCATCTTTTGCAGCGTCCATTCTTGTATATAAATATTCCACAGATGATAGGAGATTTCCTGCACCACCAGCAGTATACCAAGAGAGCATCGAAACCAATTGCTGAGCCGGGAATATTTTCGCAAAAAGAGCAAAAAAAGTGCACAAAGCGCAACGATGGTTAGCGCGACAAGATGTGGCGCCTTGAATAGCTCAAAGGGCGGACCTGCAAAATCTTTGGCAAAAAAATATTTCATATTCCAATACGTGGAGGGTGGCTATAAAAACGCCCGAGTATTGCTCGGGCGTTTAAAGTTAGATAAATCATTCACCTTCCCAGGGAGAGATATAGTCTCCGGCGATTATTTCCTTCTCTTTGGCCTTTTCAGCCTGCCATGCGACGGCGAGATTATCTCCGCCCGTCCCTTCAATATGGATGGTTTCGATGTAATAATGTTTGCCGGCTTTTAATTCAATGGCTGCAGATTTCTGATTTTTCTCTTTGTTCCATTCTCTCGAGTTTGTCCAACTGGTAACCTCGCAGACTTTTTCTGCATTGGCAGGATCTCCATCTGTGCTGAGAAAGAGTTGCGATTGGTCATCGCTGGCGATCCAGAAAATATAGCTGCCGGTTGTTAGAGGATGCAAATACCCTCGAATTCTTGTACCGTAATTATCGCTCACATCCGTTGGAATTTCCCAATTGATTATTTTTTCAGAATTGCTTGGTTGATCGGGATATCGTGAGTTGTTTAAAAGACCGCTTAATCCCCCGGTAACTTCAGTCCATTTTTCAAAAAGAACTGACCCAAGGTCAAATGAAATGATTTTGACGATAATTTGTTTCGTTAGATTGTTCGCTGCGTCTGTAACCGTCACAGTTGTAGAGTCGCCGACTGCACCTTTTGCCGTTACAGTCAAAAGATCACCGGTACCGACCGTGGCGGTTGCTGTATTTGTATTGCTCGATGACGCTTGAAAAGTAGCTTGTTTGGAACCGCCAATTGACAATAGCTTCACCATCCGACTTGTGCCAGCTTGTACAACGACCATTTCAATGCCCTGGGGTGCTGCATAGGACCAGTTGATGTATAAACCGTCGCTGACGTCGATAAAAGATGAGCTGCTAAAAGAAGCCTCAAGTATTGAATTTTCCCCCGTGTTCGTGTTACCTGCGACGGTGATTTCAAGGAGATGTCCAGAGCTCTCGCGTAGAGTGGATCGATAGCTGAGTCGATAAAAGCTGTTGGCGTATTTTACAATCTCTGTTTGTGCTTTCACAGCAGCGTCCAAAATAGCCGTCTCATCGGCGGCGCCAAAATAGGCAACGCCAACAGCATCAAGTTTGGTGCCATCAACAGAGCCAAATCCAACCGTAAAAATTTTAATTTTCGACGTCAGCGGACCAATCGCTTCCTGCGAATATCCGCCGGTACCGTCGTCATTACTATCCGTAAAAACCGCATACGTGTGCTGAATAACATTCGAAAGTTCATACACATCGCTGTCAAAGCGCTTCAGTGACATGATGCCGTCATATAATTTGCATGCGGCACTTCCTTCCGTGATACCGTTTATGGCGCCGGTGAGTGCATTGACGTCGCTGGTGAAATCAATCACCATGTTCAAACTATCCGAAACGGTATAAACCGCGATCTCCTGTTGAAAGTCCATGCTTTGTACAAGTTTAAGCGCTCCTTTTTTCAAGGCATCCAGATTTGTTCCGGCATTGTTATCAATCAATATTTTGGTTCGCACGGTATAGTTGATCGATGACTTTTTGAGCACATAGGCAGAAGCGTCACTGTTATTCAGCCGTATTCCCTCCTCCTCGATTTGAAAACGATCCAGCGTTAGAAAATCAGCTCCTTTTCCATTGAGATCAGTGACCTGGAGGAGAACAGTCACAAAATTGGGCAACTCGGTGAAGATATTGTGGTTGATCAGCATAAAAGATGTCGTCGTTTCCCCGCCGTCCCCGTTGGTATCGGATGGCGCCGTTGGGGTGTCATCTTTTTTGCTGCACATAAGAACCAATGAAGCCACCAGGACAAGCATCACAAACAGTTTAGTTCGCATAGCCTTCTCCAATATTTTATATGTTGGTCAATTTTCACATTTAGATTATCATTTTTCCGTCAAAAAGTCAAGTGAATTTTCCCGAAAACTGTGAATGGTCGATAGTGAAGATTCTCTGCGCGAGAAATCGATCAATGGGGCAAAAAAAATAAATGCTCAAAAAGTATTCGCAGCCCAATGGCCAGCAGAATCAATCCACCAATAAATTTGACTCGCTTACCAAGATGTACGCCAGCGTGATTTCCCAGTGAAATCCCGATGAGGGATAATCCACCCGTTATGCAGCCGATGAGTACTGCCGTCTGCCAAATATCCGTATCGATGATAGCCAGGCTCAAGCCAACAGCCAAGGCGTCGATGCTCGTAGCCACTGAAAGCAGGATTAAAGTCAATCCTTTAGACGGATCCAGTCTATAGTCCTTCTGTTCTTTTGCATAACTTTCTGTGATCATTTTGCCGGCAACCCAGGCTAGTAAAGCAAACGCGATCCAGTGATCAAAAGATTTAATATAGACTTCGATACGGCTACCTGTCAGCCAACCAAGAATCGGCATGATCGCTTGAAATAGCCCAAAGTGAAAAGAGATGCGAAAACGAGAACGTCTACTTGATCGAAACTGGGTAGAACCAATCCAGATTGAGACTGCAAATGCATCCATGGCCAGGCCTATGGCGAGAAAAATAGTCTCAATTATCTTCATTTGTCATTAATTTGTTTAAATTTGGCTGCTACACATACGCAAAAAGTAAAAGGCGGATTCGATTTGGGATGGATTGTGTCTGCTCGCGGTTCTTTTTTTATGCGAAAAAAGTAGATAAATAAGCTGGATGTGGCTTAAACGATTAATGGTCTTTTAACGGACTCCATTCTTTCCAGACATTTCCGACCAGTGCCGGGCCCGGTTTCAGGACCTTTTTTCCGGGCGTCCAGCCAGCGGGACAGACTTCGGCGCCTTTTGTTGCTCTGACATGTTGAAATGCCTGAACTTGTCGAATGGTTTCCGATAATTGTCGTCCGACAGGCGGTGTCATCACTTCCATGGCCTGGATGACACCGTCCGGATCGATGATAAAGCGCCCGCGCAATTCAACTCCGGCAGCTTCATCATACACTCCATAGACTTTGCCAACATTTCCGGGGCCATCGGAAGCCATGTGGAAAGGGACATCCCTTTCAGCCATCTTGGATAATTCCTGATCATTCCATACTTTGTGGACAAACTGACTATCCACACTGACGGAAATGACCTCTACGCCCAACTCTTGAAGTTTGTCATAATTGGCAGCGACCGCTGACACTTCGGTCGCTCAGACAAAGGTAAAATCACCGGGATAAAAGCACACCATGACCCATTTGCCAAGAAAATCGGATAGCTTGACGGTGGTGAACTCACCCCTGAAATAGGCTGGTGCTTCGAAATCCGGGGCTTTGGCGCCTACTTTTGCGGTCACCATATTGATCTCCTTTTCGATTAACTGTTCTTTGCTTTTTTCTTGCCGAGATGGCTCTCCAACAACCGCGCCGGTCGGACGAGCACATCCGGCTTTTTGTTCGGCCATATAATACTCCTTTCATGAGTCATTTATAAGCCACATCCAACATGCATATTATTAAGAAAAACTTTGAATTGAAGCAAGGCCTTTTTTAACAAGTCGGTTTTTTTACGGTATATTTTTTGGTTCTTTCCCCGTTCCCAGGCTCGCAGATTGTGTCCGAAACTGACAATGAGATCCTGGACGAAGCAGAATTGCCCGGGTTGAAAAAGGATGAGGTCACTGGTTCTCTGGAAAATAACGTCCTGACAATCAAGGGCGAGCGCAAACAAGAGGAAAAGAAAAAACAGGGCACCTATTATAGCACAGAACGCTACTACGGCAGCTTTTATAGAGCCCTGCACCTGCCAACACCCGTGGATGACAAAAATGCTCATGCCCAATTTAAATCCAGGTTGGACTGTTGAATTTTGAAAAGGAAAATGGCTACGAAGAATTTATCCCCGTGGGTGAAGATGTGCTGGTCAAACAGGACGATGAGGTCCTGGTGTCAACGCGCAATGCGGTCAGATAAAAGAATCTTGCACAGTTGGAACATACGATTCAACAAGAGTTTTTGACATTTGACGATCGCACAAAAAGCCCGATCCGCTGTAGCCATGATAGTGGGCTGTCTGAATGCGTGGTATTGGGTGAAAAGAGAAACTCAAAAAGAGTGAAAATATGACAACTCAAATTTTGGCATATATAATGGCGCTTTCATTCGGCTTTTTGCTGCGTGTGTCCATGCTTGTTGCCATTACCGAAGGATTATTTGATGTGCTGGATGTCGATGAGATTGAAAACACCTCTCGCCATATTCGAAAGGCAGTGGCGGATCAATTACCAGACTTGTGTGACAGGATCGAAAGCGGGGAGGAATTGACAGATGAAAATAGGGATCAGGTCAATGATATGATCCGAAAAGTTTGCATATGGAAGAGCAGGGGGATCACGATGCAGGCGCTTGAAGCCGTTAAACGCAAACACGAAAGCGCCGAACATTGTCTCTATTGAGGACTATGAACAGTATGTCGGCTCTGAAACAGTTGACCGTATTTATAGCAAGGCAAAGCCACTGCAAGATGTACATGCGGTGCACGTGAACTCGGCTTACAAAAAAAGCGACAAAAGAAGGGGTGATTTATGCGCCAAGCCGGAGCAGACGCCCGAAAGACTTTATTATAATTAAATCATCAATACCTCGGCTCGCTACAAGGCAGGCGAGCCGCAAGTGCATTGGTACCTGCAAATTCGGCCGCGACTCACAACGCAAGCCGGATTTGAGATTGGCTCGGGCATCTGCATTAATCCATCGATGCCGGAAAATGACGCTGATTTTTTGAACGATGATAGCGATTTTCCCTCCGATTATTTGCCAAAGACTGGAATCCATCATCCTCAGCATCTCTTTTTTTTAGCCAATTCTTTTAAATTTCTATACCAAATAGCCAACCGGAATTCCGTAGCACGAAAATTTCAGCACCAGCCAAGGATAACTTATCCCTGATATTTTATTTATGAATCAGCAAAGGAATGAACCACGGCGGAGAACACACAAAGACATCCATTGGAGCGGTACAGTAAATCCAAACAAGTCACTTATTAAGGCAAAACAATGAAAAAGCCGCAAGGCTCGCGAAGCTGAAATCATATCCTCATCACCTCAAACTGTTTCTATTAGCACGCCCAGCAGGATTCGAACCTGCGACCTACGGATTAGAAGTCCG
>JAFGKD010000131.1 GCA_016928775.1 Candidatus Zhuqueibacterota bacterium
GCGCTGAGAATACCAAAAGGGAAAATTATAAATTGGTCAAAACAACATCAAAAAGGATCGAGAAATTCATCTCCGCGACGCTCGGCGTCCTCGGTGGTTTTGCTTTTTGGTCGCTGCCTGCGGCCGCGAAGTTGTGTTGAGCTACCTGGGAAAGCTTTATAGTCAAATTTATTAAAAAATCTGTCTTTTACAAATATAAGAATAATGTTTTTAGAAAAACTTCGTATATCCGAACTAAATTGCTTGTGACTCTGAAGGTCTTTTATTACATTTCTTCATTGCACAAGTTGGAAAGGTATAATCTAAAAAATTCATTCACACGAAGACATAAAGCCGCCAAAACTGTTGTGAATGGACTTGCTTTGTGTGACAAGTTTGTGAATAATGCAAGATAGATGTATAACAGAGTGAAAGGTGATCTTATGCGTCATGATACTGTGCAGCGCTGTGATAAAGCCCTGATGCTTGTTCTTTTGTTTTTTTCGCTTCCAACTATGGGGGGAGAGATCGCGGGTCTCGTTTATGATGTTTCAACAGGGAAACCGCTGCCCAACGCAAATATTGTTGTCGAGGGAACGGATTTGGGTGCAGCGTCGGATATCAATGGAAAATACAGGATTCAAAGTATCCCGGCAGGAGATTACATCGTCAGAGTGTCCTATGTGGGCTACGACGCAGTGGAGAAAAAGGTTATCCTGCAAACCGAGACGTCACCATCGCTTGATTTTCCCTTGCGCGAGAGCTTTTTTCAGATGCAGCAGGTCGTGGTCACGGCCACGCGTGATCAACGGCTTTTGGAGGATGTCCCGGTTGTCACCGAGGTGATTTCGCGCCAGGAGATAAATGACAAGGGCGCCGAAGACCTGGCCGAGATTTTGGAGGATCGGCCTGGTATCATGGTGGAGACCGGTTCTTCCGGCGACAAATTGTTTTTTATGAACGGTGTGGATAGCAAACGTATTCTCATTTTGGTCGACGGCCTGCCGATATCCGGCAAGGTGAATAGCCGTAATCCCATTGATCTTGTTGATGCCGATAATATCCAGCACGTCGAAATTGTCAAGGGACCTGGTTCTCCGCTTTATGGCAGTGATGCGATGGGTGGGGTGATCAATATCATCACTGAAAATTACGCTGATGAACTGCGCGTTTACGCTCGCGGGCGGGCGGGGAGCAACGATCTGTATAGCGGCACTCTCGGCATCTCCGGCAGGTCAGACAAGTTGTCCTATGCTGCAAATGCTGACTATGTGACGAGAGGATTTAATCAAGCATCGTCCGAGATTCAAATCAATGACGCAAAATCAAACAGTCTGAACGGCACGTTGCGGTATAACAGCGTCAAGATTGGTTTTTTCCAGGTGGGGAGCAGCTACAAACAGGATGAGCAGAACAGCGAATCCGCTTTTATGGGCGGTTTGAGCGATAATACAGCAAAAAATAACAACCTGAGCGCTCACTTTGTCTGGGATTGGGATGTCTCAAAGGTTGTTGGTTTGAAAATTTATACCTTTACGTCGAACAATGAACGAACCTACAAGTCAGCACAAAAGAACTCGTCCGCAGCCGCGGCAATCGATACCACAACGGATAACCTGTGGGGTGTCAAGTCCGATTTTACCGTGCAGGCTGCCAAATGGGCAAAGATTGATCTGGGTGTGGATTATACGAATAATATCTACAAGGCAGAGCGCTTGCCAGACGAAAAGAATCGCCTGCAAAGCGGCCTGTTCGCCCAGTTGGAAACAGAATTTGCATCACGTTTAACTTTCATTATTGGCGGTCGTTATGACAAGATTACCGAGCTTGCTGGTCACTTTAGTCCACGCTTGAGTGCACTGTATGCTTTTTTTTCTGATCTTAAAATGCGCGCATCGTGGGGTGGTGGTTTTCGGGCGCCTTCTTTTGTCGAACAATACAGTGATTTCCCTATCCCCATTCCCGGTGTACCACTTCGGGTTGTGGGCAATCCCGACCTCAAGCCGGAACAATCAAGAGGCGGCAACTTTGGTGTCGAGTACTTTTGGAACAATAAAATTCTGACCAATCTCACCCTTTTTCAGAATATGTTCGAGGATATGATCGTTGATTACCAAAAAGATCGCTTTACCTACAGTTATTTGAATACCAAAAGTGCGACCTTTCGTGGTGTGGAGCTGCAGAGCCGTCTGTCGTTCACCCGGAATTTTAAATCCACACTGTCGTATAATTACACCCAGATTAATCAAAAAGATCAAGAGGTGGCAATATCAAAGATATCACCGCACACCGCCTTTGTGCGACTGACCTATGGACTGCTTGACAACAAATTGCACATGTCATTGCGCGGGCAATATTTCAGTCAGCGCGATATCCTGGTGGTCACCGGACATGGCGGTGGTTATGAAAAAGTGAAAAAAGATGGCTATACGACGCTTGACTTGACGTTTTCCTACCAATTGGGCACTATGCTCACCTTGCGATTCGGCTCAACCAATCTCACCGATTATATTGATGAAAATTATGGTCCATACATGGGGCGCCGTATCTTTTTTGGATGTGACGCGGAGATATGAAGCGGATGAATTCCAGTGCAAAAATCGCCGAGCTGGCCCCCCAGATCATGGGGGCTTTTCACGATTTGGGTGAACAACATCCCAAGGGTGAGCGACTATCCATGCGGCAATATCAAGCGCTCATTGTTTTGAACGCCGATGACAGGCTGACGTTGAAACAGTTTTGTGAAAAGCTCAGTCTGGCGCCGTCCACCGGTACAGAGTTGGCAAATCGTATGATCGATTTGGGATACTTTTACAAAGAGAGCGAAAGTGAGGATCGCCGGCACGCGCTTCTGACGGTGACGCCAAAAGGCAAGGCATTGCTCAAACAACGGCAGCTCGCGCTCACAAAAATGTTTGACGTTTTCCTCGAGCCTTTCGAACAAAATGATCGTCAAACTTTTGTTCACGCATTCGAACGTATCTGGGAATTAATTGAAAAGTATCATATCCAGCCAAAGAAAAACCAATAGCCTGCCAATTTAAATATGTAAAACAGAGTTTCAGAATTGAAATGTCCGGGAGTCAGAATACAATATCGTAAGCATAATCCTTAACCGCTGTTCAGGGGGTGTCATTTTAAGTGCATTAAAAATATGATTTTAAAACTGGCTTCAGAGTGCCGCTCAAAGTGGCCCAACAGTTGCTTATAAACTCGGCATCAGGGGGCCGATTGAGGATATCGCATCTGGTAAGAACGGGCAGCGGTGGTTGCGGTGATATGACGAATGAGGCCAAAGGGTGTGGACGCTTGCAAAGGAGGAGAACAGAAGCTGTTCTTTTGATGTTGATTGTGTGAGATATTCAATGAGTATGACCCGGACTCCAAAAATTATCGCAATTGCCGGGGGCAAAGGTGGCGTCGGAAAGACAATTTTTGCCTGCATGCTGGGCATTTGTTTAGCCGGCTTTAAACGGAGAACGATTCTCGTTGATCTTGACTTTTCCGGAGCTGATGTGCACGGCTATTTGGATGTGCCACGGTCGGACAAGTCGTTAAATGCCTACTTTTCGGGGAGATCCACTCATCTCGGAGACGTTGTCCAACCAACGTTGTTCGACAAACTGGATGCGATTTCTCTTCAATCGGATGTCTTTGACGCGCAAGCCTGTAAGCCATGGCAAAAGCGACGCCTTTTTCGAGAATTTCAGCAATTAAAAGCAGACTATATTATCCTCGACCTCGGAGCGGCGTCCTCTATTCTGGGACTGGACAGTTTTCTCATGGCGGACTATGGCATCCTGTTGTCAACGAATGATATGTTTTCCATCATAAACACCTACTCTTTTATTCGTTCGACCTTGTTGCGGAGTCTGAAAAGGCGGTTCTATGATACGCCACATGTGCTTCGAATTTTGGATGAATGTGGCTTGTTGGTGGATGGCAAATCCGTTAAACCATTGAACACAATTATCGAGCAGTTTGAATTGGATATTCAGGAAAAATTTCTTGAACTGGAACACCTGTGGATGAATTTTCACCCCAAAGTCATTTTAAATTTTGCGCAAGAGAGCGAACGATTTGATGATTTTTTCCTTTTAGGTCCGGTCACAAAAGATCTGCTCAATGTTGATCTCGACTATTGGGGGCACATCCGATTTGATGACGATGTTCGGAGAGCCGTTCGATCAAAGCGTCCTGATAAGTTATTTTCGGCAACGAGCAAGGCTTCCGAGGATGTCGTCCGATTCGTTGTCCGCAATATCATTGCCAATGAAGTCCATGCCGGCGATCAAAAGTCATCGATGTGGCTGCAAAAAGATGCCAATATTTTTAGAATGTTTCAGGAAGAAGACTCGATAATCTGCACACCAAAGTGCTTGCTCTGGAATAATTGTTCGGCTCGCTCAGAGGGGTGCACCTGCTCAAAGATGCACCTGGAGTTGATGAAAAAAGCCGGTTAACATAAATCTTGAAAGCTCTCAACATCTCCCTCCACTGTTAGGCCCCGGTGAAGACGTGCAGCTCTGCCAGGCAGCTGGCTCACCGGGGTTTTTTATCTCTTAAAGAACAATGGAAAATGTCGTTCCCACCCCGGGTTCGCTTTTGACTTGAATGTGACCACCATGATCTGAAATGATGCGTTGCGCTAAAAAAAGGCCGATACCCGATCCCGCTTGTTTGGTGGTAAAGTATGGATCAAATATCCTCTTTATGGTATCCTCATCCATACCGCAGCCTTCGTCGGTGACTTCAATTTTGAGACCGTGTGTGCTTCCGCTATGTCGTCCCGCTGTCACCCGGACAACGCCACCCGCTTCACTCGCTTCTATGGCATTTTTGATCAAATTGTGCATGACACCGCGAATTTGTTGTTCGTCAACGGGAATGTCCGGCAGGTCTTTTGGCGGCTGAAACTGAATGGAAACACCCGAACTGTCGTTGCGAAAAAGTTCGACAGAAGCGCGGACGATAGCGCTGATGTCCATGGTTTTCAGCTCAGCGTGCGGCATTTTGGCGAATTTTGAGAATGTGTCAGCGATTCGCCGTATCGCCGTAATCTCTTGTTTGATGATGTTTAATGATTCAATAAAATCCTTATTGCCGGACAGCTCACTGGGCAGGGAAGATTCCAGTCGGTATATGGAAAACTCAATTGGCGTCAGCGGATTTTTAATTTCGTGCGATACTTGTCTGGCGATATCCCGCCAGGCTGCAGCGCGTTCGGCGCGCTGCAAATTTTCACGACTGACTTTGAGCTCTTCGGCCATTCTGTTGAACGAGTCGATGAGATAGGCTACCTCATCCTTGGCTTTGACATCCACTCGATGATTGAGATCCCCGGCACCGATTTTACGCATTCCTTCGGTTAATTTTAGAATAGGCCCGCTCATGCCGGACGAGACCAATCGCGCTAACAAAACTGAAATCACTGCGATGAACAAAAGAAATATAAAAATGATGAACCAAAAAAGATTCTCTTCCAAAATTGTCTCATGCAACAGACCAAGCGTCGCATAGTTGCGCAATGCTGACGTCACACTGTTCTTGGCATCGAGAACATCTTTCGGCGCCACAAAACCGGCAAATAACAACGACGAATCGGTTTGCCAGAACGATTCAAAAATGCTCGAATCCGGCCCTGCGATCAATTGCCCTTGATTGACGAGATGGTCAATCTCGGCCCCCGAGAGGCTGGCAAGTGGATTATGCGGCGATCTATGACTTTGCGCTACAAAATGAGCAAGACTGTAGCTGCTGTCATGCGGTACGATTTCACCGATGTATAAAATATCAGCTCGTTGCATAATGTCCGGCGTCATTTGGGCCAGCGTTGGGTGCACACGCAAAAAGCACTGCCCTCGATCGTTGAGCTGAGTGCGGAAAATATCCAGTGATTGTCTTAAGGCATGTTCAACATCGGGAATAATAAAGGTTTCTGTGCTCCGGAGCACCAATTGACCGAGAAAAATAGTGAGGGGTGTGAGCGGGATGATCACAAATAAAAAGAAAAATAACGCCAGCCGCGCCTGGAACCGTGAGAATTTGCGCGTCCGGAACCATAAAAAAATGCTGAATAAAAAAGCAAAGACCAGGATGAATAACAGCCATTTAACGTAAATGGGCATGATAATGATTAACCACCGATACGTTTTCGTTTCAAAAGATAGTGCAACAATACGCGATCAAACACTTCGGTCGTGTCGATGAGCACATAGTCAATTCGATTTGCCAGGCATTCGCGTTTATAGAAAGCAATAAAGTCAGCCAATAATTTTCGATAATCACCCCGAATATGCCAGGGCTGTGTGGTCAACCGTTCGCCGGTTTCCATGTCCTCAAAAACGCCATCTTGCTTAAAGTTAAAGTAGCGTTCCATAGGATCGAGAACATGAAAAACGATCACCTCATTTTTTTTGTGGCGAAAGTGTTTGAGGCCAGAGAGCACCTTGTGCGGATCATCAAACAAGTCGGAAAATAAAATAATCAAGCCACGTCGATTGATACGTTCTGCCATTTGATGCAATGTCTCGGAAATATTGGTTTTCGCTGCGCTTGAGGTATTGTGCAATTCCTTCAAAATGAGGGTCAGGTAGGTGTTGACGGATCGCGGTGGCATGAAAGTCCTTATCGCCTGATCGAATGTGATCAAACCGACGGCATCTCGTTGTTTGAGCATTAAATAGGCCAAAGCAGCGGACAGATAAGCTGAATAGGTTAACTTTGACAGCGTATGCGATGTATAACCCATCGAAGCCGAGGCATCGAGCAGGATATAGGATTTTAAATTTGTTTCTTCTTCAAATTGTTTGACGAAATATCGATCGGTTTTGGCGTAAACTTTCCAATCCACGTGCTTGATCTCATCGCCGGGCATATACTGGCGATGTTCGGCAAACTCGACGCTAAAGCCGTGATAAGGGCTTTTATGCAAGCCGGTGATAAAGCCTTCGACCACCAAGCGCGCCACCAAGTTGAGGTTGGCTAATCTGGACACAACCTGTGGATCCAGAAATCGGAGATAGTCTTTATTTTCAGCGATTTGTGCTATTTTGCGACTCCCTGGACAAGTTTATCGATGATATCGGTGGACGTGACGCCTTCTGCTTCGGCATTAAAATTCGTGACCAGGCGATGCCGCAGCACCGGTTTGGCCACCACTTTAACGTCCTCAATATCCGGTGTCGGACGCCCGTCCAGGATAGCGCGGGTTTTGGCGCCGAGGATGAGATATTGCGACGCGCGCGGACCGGCACCCCAATTGATCCATTCTTTAATGAATTGTGGCGCATTGTCGGCTTTGGGACGCGTCTGGCGCGCCAGATTGACCGCAAATTGAATGACATGGTCTGCAACCGGTACGCGGCGAACAAGTGCCTGCAAGTCGACTATTTGCTGCGCATTCAAAATTGGTTTTAAATCGGCGGAATAGGCGCTCGTTGTTGAGCGAACGATTTCCTCTTCCTCCGCTTCGCTGGGATAGTCGACCCAGAGGTTAAACATAAAACGATCGAGCTGCGCTTCCGGCAGAGGGTAGGTGCCTTCCTGTTCAATCGGATTTTGTGTGGCGAGCACAAAAAAGGGTTCATCGAGCTTGTACGTTGTGCCAGCAGCGCTCACTTCATGTTCCTGCATGGCCTGCAACAAGGCGGATTGTGTTTTGGGTGGTGTTCGATTGATTTCATCCGCTAATACAATGTTGGCGAAAACCGGACCCTGAACGAATTTGAATGCTTTTTGGCCGGTTGATTTATCCTCTTCAATAACTTCGGTGCCGGTGATGTCCGACGGCATCAAATCCGGGGTGAACTGGATACGGCTGAATTTTAGATCGAGGACGCGCGCGACCGTGCTGATCAACAACGTTTTTGCTAATCCGGGCACACCAACCAATAAAGAATGGCCGCGAGATAACAATGAAATCAATAACTCATCGATTACGGCCCGCTGACCAATGATCACCTTGCCGATTTCTGTGGCTATATTGTCATGCGCCTGCTTGAGTTCCTGGACAATTTCGATGTCATGCGGGGCACTTGAATTTAATGGCATTTATCCTCCGTTATGATTTCAGGTGGCTAAAAATAGTTATTTCTTGAACGAAAGTCAACGAGTCTTCTATACTACACAGTAGCCTCTGGTTAAAAAGGTCTATATATTGCATGAGTTTAAACCGACATTCATTTTTATCACTTTGAAGCTGCCCGGAATTTTATTACCTTTTAGCATGAAATAGAGTCGAGCTTTGATGAAAAACAAGACAAATCTCGTTGGCTTAACATTAGCAGAATGTGAAGCTTTTGCCGAAAAAATCGGCGAAAAAAAATATCGTGGACGCCAGCTTTACAAGTGGATATATGTAAAAAAAACGGCTTTTTTTGATGAGATGACGGATTTGCCGGCACTGCTGCGCGACAAGCTGGCGGAAACGGCACGCATAGGCTTTCTGGAAATTGCGGATGTTGATGATCGTTCTTTATCGGGTTCGGTGAAATATTTATTTAAATTGCCGGATAATTTTTTTATCGAAAGTGTGTACATTCCCGATGTCTCACGAAAGACACTCTGTATTTCCTCCCAGGTCGGCTGCGCTCTCAATTGTCGATTCTGTGCGACGGCAAAACTGGGTTTGAAGCGCCATCTCTCGACAGGTGAAATTGTCGATCAGGTCCTGACGATTATGCGTATGCGTGATGAAGAGATCAGTAACATTGTCTTTATGGGGATGGGTGAACCATTCGCCAATTATGAGAATGTTATCAAAGCCGCCACACTACTCAGCGATGACAATGGACTGGCTATAGGTGCTCGTCGAATTGTCATTTCAACCGCAGGAATTGCTGACAAGATTATCCGTTATGCGGATGAGGGGCATAAATTCCGGCTGGCCATTTCACTCAATTCTCCATTTCAGGAGCAGCGTTCGCAGCTTATGCCGATCAGCCGCCGGTGGGATGTAAACAACGTGCTTGCCGCGGTAAAATATTATGCAAAAAAATCGCGCAAAATCCCGACTTTGGAATATGTGTTACTTGACGGTCTGAATGACACAAAGGAACATGCGACGGCGCTCAAAAAAATTGTCAAAAGTATGCCGTGCAAGGTTAATCTCATTCCATATAATCCGACCGGCGATAATTTTTCACGCCCCGGTGCAGCGCAGGTCAATCAATTTGCCCAATGGCTGTTACCGCTGAATGCGGGTTTGTCTGTTCGCTGGAGCAAGGGAGACGATAGCAACGCAGCCTGCGGTCAGTTGGCCGGGAAAAAACAAGAGTGGGTGCGATGATGCCAGAGAAAAGACCGATTATCGGTGTGATGGGGGGTGCTCATGTCTCTGATTTGGATTATCAGCTTGCCTTCGAGTTGGGCGCCTTGGTCGCTGAGCGCGGCTGGATTCTTCTCAATGGCGGGCGCGACGCCGGAGTGATGCGCGCCTCCGCTGAGGGAGCAAAAAGCCGTGGTGGCATGACGATCGGGATTTTGCCAACAGCATCAAAAATGGATGCGAATCCGTTCATTGATGTGCCGATTCTCACCAATCTCGGCGATGCCCGTAATGTGATCAACGTCTTGTCGAGTGATGTGGTTGTGGCTTGTCCCGGCGCGGCGGGAACGTTATCTGAAGTGGCTTTGGCGCTTAAAAATGAAAAAACTGTTTTTTTGCTCCGTTTGGATGTTGGTCAGGCATTCGATGTCTATCGGAGGAGGGGCAAGTTGTTGCCGGTGAAAACGGCACAAGAATGCGTCGAAGAGATTGCCCTGCTGTTGAATGAATGAGCCGAGCCACGCTCATCTCGTGGCAAATTGTCGCTCCAACTGTTGCATTTTGCTGTTGAGATCATTGAGGGAGCTCTGCAATAATCTCAAATCATCGCGCAATGATTTGTCCGCACGATCTAATTCGCTCTTGGCTTTGTCTACGGCCTGGCGGAATTCCTGATGTGCGTTTTCGATATGAGAAATTTGTTGCTCCAATCGTACGAAATTTTGCGTAAAGCGCAGCTCTCGCTCATTATACTCCTTTTGAACAGCCGCAAGCTCCTTGATACGGCCGGTCGAGTCAGCTATTATCAAACACTTTATTTCATCTTTCAAACGCTCAATATCCTCGCCTTGCCGGGTTATATGTTGCTGGAGTAAAGCAACGTGCTGTTGATATCTTTTATGCTGTTCATTGATTAGAACCTGCTGTTCTTGCAGTGGCTTATGAACAAGTGCATGACTCAAAAGGAGCGAGCCGCCCAGTCCGGCGATAAATCCGCCCACGACGGCAGAAACAATCAGGATTACAAGTGAAACTCGCCCGGGATGTTTTGAACGGCTCCCGTTGGAAAGTTTGTTCGTCATTTTTACCTCTTGTCGATATAATCTTTATTAAATCATATCAAAACCATAACAAAGAAGCAACCTTTTTTTATGAAAATCAAAGTTGCATTTAATGAAAATTTCTCTAAATTTGCAACCGAGAGATGGCAATCACCAGGAGATGTTTTCCACAGTATTATCTCCGACCTCTTTGTGCTAATCCTCATTATATATCAATGCGTTAAAACAGATTTATGCCGCACCTTGTGCCCATTACGCGGTGGTGCTTTAAAAAGTGAGAATTATCCATTCATATAAACAAACAAGCGACAGGAATTGTTGGCGGAGGTAAGATGAAGAAACTGCTCTCAGGGAATGAGGCAATCGCCCGTGGGGCGTTCGAAGCGGGTGTCGATATCGCGGCCGCATATCCCGGGACACCAAGCACTGAAATTTTGGAAAATGTAGCAACCTATAAAGAGATTTACGCCGAGTGGTCCGTGAATGAAAAAGTGGCATTTGAAGTCGCATTTGGGGCTGCAGTGGGTGGTAAACGTTCTTTGGCGGCGATGAAACATGTCGGCGTGAATGTCGCGTCGGATGCTTTAATGACAGCATCTTACACCGGTATCAACGCCGGCATGGTGTTGATTTCAGCGGATGATCCCGGCATGCATAGCTCCCAAAATGAACAGGATAATCGTTATTATGCCAAGTTTGCGCAGGTCCCTATGCTCGAGCCCTCCTCGAGTCAGGAGGCCAAAGATTTTACCAAACTTGCGCTCGAAATCAGTGAGCTCTTTGATACAGTCGTTATGATTCGTATGTCAACGCGAATTTGCCATGGAAAAGGCGTTGTTCAACTTGAAGATCGCGTGCCATATATGAAAAAGGATTATACCAAAGAGCCGGCAAAATATGTGATGATACCCGGCCACGCTCGCAAGCGACATGTTATTGTCAAAGCGCGAAACGCCAAATTAAAAGAGTATGTTGAAAATGTTCCGGTAAATATTATAGAAAAGGGCAGCTCGGATATTGGCATCATTACCAGCGGCGTAAGTTATGCCTATGCCAGGGAAGCACTGCCGGATGCCTCTTTTTTGAAGCTTGGCATGACCAATCCTCTGCCGATCAATAAAATAAAGTCATTTGTCCAGGATCATCAAACGGTCTATGTTGTGGAGGAACTCGAGCCGTTTATGGAGGAGCAAATCGAGGCAGCGGGTCTCAAGGTTTTTGGCAAAGATGTTTTGCCGGATGTCGGTGAGCTTTCGCCTGAGTTGATTCGGGAGAGAATTTTAGGCGTTAAAACAGATGTTCCACAAAACGGTGAGCTTCCTGGTCGGCCGCCGGTTATGTGCGCCGGCTGTCCACATCGTGCGGTGTTTAACGCGCTACGAAAGCATCGGACAACGGTCAGCGGCGATATCGGCTGCTATACGCTCAGCACATTGCCGCCGCTCAACACCATGGATTCCTGCCTCTGCATGGGCGCCAGCATCGGAATGGCGCAGGGCTTTATTCGTTCAATGGACAAACGGAAAGCAGATCGTGTTGTCAGTGTGTTGGGCGATTCGACGTTTATCCATTCCGGTATTCCCAGTTTGGTGAACGCTGTTTATAATCAAGCCAAAATCACGGTGGTCATCCTTGATAATCGCATCACCGCCATGACCGGGCATCAGGAGAATCCCGGCAGCGGCAAGACGCTTTTGGGTGACGATGTGAAGCCGTTTGATTTTGAGGCTGTTTCCAGAGCGATTGGCGCCGGTTATGTCCGGACGGTTGATCCCATCGACGGTATGGAGCTGGATAGAGTGATAGGTGAAGCTATTGAATACCAGGGGACAGCAGTCGTTATTGCCAAGCGCCCGTGTGTGCTTGTCGAGCCGAACCAATTCCCCGGTATTATGAAAATCGACAAGGAGCTGTGCACAGAATGTAAACTTTGCCTGCGCGTTGGCTGCCCGTCCATCAGTATTCATGACGGGATGGTGACCATTGATCAGAACCTTTGCTTTGGGTGTAGTTTGTGTCAACAGGTTTGTCCACAAGATGCCATACATAGAATCACATCATAGTCAGCAGAAAACAGCATATTGAGAAAGGAACTGATCACCATGCCGAATACAAAAAACATTCTCATTGTCGGGGTAGGCGGGCAAGGGATCCTTTTGGCCAGTGAGTTGGTAGCCAAGGTGGCGTTGAGCAAAGGATACGATGTCAAGCAAAGTGAAGTGCATGGCATGGCGCAGCGAGGCGGTTCAGTGTCAAGCAATGTACGTTACGGAGACGTTGTTTATTCTCCAACCATCGCCAGAGGTGAGGCGGATGTGCTGTTGTCTTTTGAATTGCTGGAATCACTACGCTGGCTCGAGTACCTGTCGCCCCGAGGCGTAGCTATTGTCAATACGCAGCGTATCGATCCCATGCCTGTAGCAAGCGGCAAGGCGGAATATCCAAAAAACATCGAAGAAAAGCTGCAACAAAAAAGTCATGCTTTGTATATCATTGATGGTCAGAGGTTGGCCGAGCAAGCCGGACACATCAAGGCCGTTAATGTCGCGTTACTCGGTGTGTTGTCGACGATTCTTGAATTTGACGAAAAAGTTTGGCAGACGGCAATAAAAAATCGTGTTCCCGCAAAAACTGTTGACATTAATTTCAAAGCGTTTAATTTAGGAAGAGAAGCTGTATCCCGCAATTAATCTATTATTTTTATCATATCTTAGACCAAGGAGAGGCTTATGAAGTATCTCGTCGAATACATTGATCCGGACCTGCTACAAAGAGTACAATTGGAGCGGTTACGGCAGGTCGCAAAGCGATTATACGATAATGTGCCATACTATCGCGGCGCGTTTGACGGTATTGGTGTCAAACCGCAAGATATTCAGTCGCTTCAGGATATGGAAGGATTACCGCTGACAGACAAAGAGACGTTGCGCTCGAACTATCCCTTTGGCATGTTCGCGGTTCCCATGAAAAATGTCAAAGAGATCCATGCATCCTCCGGTACAACCGGCAAACCGACCGTCGTGGCTTATACGGATAATGACATCAAGGTCTGGTCCGAGGTGATGGCGCGCAGTATCTACGCTGTCGGCGGTACAGACGATGATGTCATTCAAAATGCCTATGGCTATGGTCTTTTCACGGGTGGTTTGGGCGTCCACTATGGTTCGCTCGATTTGGGTGCCACGGTGGTCCCAATGTCCTCAGGCGGGTCCAAACGCCAGCTACAGCTCATGCACGATTTTCAAACGACGATATTAACCTGTACGCCTTCGTATGCCATTTATCTTGCTGAAATTGCGCAAGCCGAAGGGTACGATCCCAAATCCAGCTCGCTGCGCATCGGCCTTCACGGCGCTGAACCCTGGAGCGATGCCATGCGTGTACAGATTGAGGACGCCTGGAATATAAAGGCCTACGATATCTATGGACTCTCAGAAATCATCGGTCCGGGAGTGGCTGTCGAGTGCGTGGGACAGGATGGATTGCATGTATGGGCGGATCATTTTTTACCGGAAGTAATCGATCCCAAGACTGGCAAGGCGGTATCGGAGGGCGAAGACGGCATGTTAGTGTTCACGACATTGACAAAAGAGGCGACACCGTTTTTACGATATGCGACCAAAGACATTGTCAGCATGACGACCGGCAAATGTCCGCATTGCGGACGCATTATGCCGCGTATCAGCCGCATCAAAGGCCGCACCGATGATATGTTGATCATTCGTGGCATTAATGTTTTTCCATCGCAAATTGAATCCGTGCTGCTCAAGATTGAAGAAACCGAACCTCATTATCTGTTAGTCGTCACTCGAGAGGGGGCGTTGGACAAGCTGGAAGTTCAAGTTGAGGTGAATGAGAAATTTTTCTCGGATGAAATTCGTCAACTTGAGGCACTGAAAAAACGCATCAAGAGTGAGATTGACAGCGTGCTGGCGATATCCGCGGACGTTAAGCTCGTGGAGCCGAAGACAATCGCTCGCAGTGAAGGCAAAGCAAAACGGGTCATTGACAAGCGAAATATATAGATCATCCAATTAAAAAAACCTTTAACCAAAGAGGTTTCACCATGCAAGTACGACAAATTTCTGTTTTTATGGAAAACCGCGCGGGCCGATTGCAAGAGATCACCAGTATATTGGCAAAAGCCAACATCAATCTGCGGGCCCTGTCGTTGGCGGATACGTCGGATTTTGGTATCCTGCGACTTATCGTCGACCGCCCCGACGATGCTGTCAAAATCCTGCGGACCGAAGGCTTTACGATTCGTGAGAACACGGTCATCGCCTGTGCCATTGCTGATCACCCGGGCGGATTAAATTCCATACTGAATGTCTTGACCAAAGAAGGTATCAGCATAGAGTACATGTACGGTTTTTTAGGCAAACACAAAGATGAAGCCGTCATGATCATTCGAGTCGAAAATACCGAAACAGCCATTGAGACGCTCCTCGAAGGCGGCTTTACCCTACTCAAGGGTGAGCACATCTATTCGATGTAGCCCAAAAAACAAATAGGGCCGCGAGTCAATTGTATACAGTCAGACACGATATCAAGAAAGGACATAACACTTGGTGAAATACTGGAATGAGCACGCCGAGACCATGTCGCGCGATGAGCTGGAAAAACTGCAATTGTCGCGTTTGAACAGCACACTCCATCGCGTTTACGACCATGTACCGTTTTATAAAGAACAGCTTGATGCTTTGGGAATAAAACCGGATGATATTAAAACACTTGACGATTTCCACAAAATTCCATTCACCACCAAAGCCGAGATGCAGGCAAGCTATCCGTATAAAATGTTTGCCGTGCCGTTGGACGACATCATTCGGATACACGCGTCGTCCGGCACAACCGGGCAGCCCACTGTCGTTGGTTATACAAAAAATGACCTGGAGACCTGGTCCGAACTCATCGCACGATTGTTAGTTGCTGGTGGCGTGACGAAAAAAGATATTGTTCAAGTGTCGTTCGGATACGGTTTGTTCACCGGGGGATTCGGCTTGCATTACGGTATCGAAAAAATCGGTGCCACGGTCATTCCGCTGTCGTCGGGCAATACAGATCGACAGTTACAAATCATGCAAGAGTTTGGCTCCACGGTTATCATTTGTACGCCAAGTTATGCTATATATCTTGGCGAAATATTAGCGGATCGCGGTATCGGATTTGACAAGATCAAATTGCGCGTCGGTTGTTTTGGCGCCGAGCCATGGACAGAAGCCATGCGCAAAGAGATTGAAACTCGCCTCAACATCAGCGCCACGGATAATTATGGACTCTCCGAGGTTATGGGCCCGGGTGTTTCTTATGAATGCCAGGCAAAAGATGGTATGCACATCAACGAAGATAATTTTATTGTCGAGATTATCAATCCTGAAAACGGCGAGGTGCTACCTTATGGTCAAACCGGCGAACTGGTTATTACGACGTTGACAAAAGAAGGTATACCTGTTTTACGTTATCGCACGCGTGATATCACCTCATTGCTTCCGAAAAAATGTGCATGCGGGCGCACATTCATCCGCATGACCAAACCGCGCGGCCGCTCGGATGATATGCTCATCATTCGTGGGGTCAATGTTTTTCCATCCCAGGTTGAGACCGTCCTCGTCGAAATGGCTGAAACCGAACCTCACTATGAGCTTATTGTTACGCGCGAGGGTGCATTGGACAAGCTTGAGGTGAAAGTCGAGCTGAATGAAAACTATTTTTCGGACGAGATGCGCGTGATGCACGTCCTGGAAGAAAAAATTAAAAATCGGCTGCGCAATGCGCTGGGTCTGACGGCGAAAATATCACTGGTTGCCCCGAAGACTATCGAGCGATCCGTCGGCAAAGCCAAACGGGTGATCGATTTGCGCGATTATTTAGCGTGAGGCGGAGCAGAGGATAACGGTCAATGAGAGCAAACGAAGAGAAGATAAAGTCATTTTTTGTCGAAAATGATCGCTTTGCCAAACACAATGGCATCCGGCTTGTTGAGGCATCAATCGGCCGCGCCGTAGTAGAGATGGATGTGCAGGAATTTCATCTCAACGCTGCGAATGTGGTGCATGGTGCGGCATTAGTTACTCTGGTCGATTTTGCCTTTGCGCTCGCCTGCAACATGCAAGGACGACTGTCGTTGGCGGTGAATATCACCATGAATTTCGTCAAAGCCGCCTCGCACGGCACGTTGCGCGCTGCCTGTGAAGAGATCACGGACGGCAAGTTGGCGACCTATCAGGCCACCGTGACGGATGAGCAGGGCGATATCATCGCTACGTTTCAGGGACTCGCTTTTCGCAAAAATGAACCGATCCCTATTGCCGATTGGTAATTCCCGATGCGCGATGCGGCATCGTCAGCAAGAGAAATTTATAGTCCTTTTGTGCTGAAACTTACGATATTACGTAAACAATGGGCAACGAACAAGATTAAGATGCGTTACAAACAGATCATCTGGGACTGGAACGGCACACTCATTGACGACACCTGGCTCTGTCTCGACATCATCAACGGGATTTTAGCCACATATCAAAAACCGCAACTCACCCTCAAGCAATACCACGAGGTCTTTGATTTTCCGGTCAGAGACTATTACGCTAAAATTGGCTTTGATTTCACTGAAACACCTTTTGAAATTGTTGGTACGGAATTTATGCAGTCTTATTGGCGCCGTTGGCCCGAGTGTGTGCTACACCGTGGCGCGCGCGAGCTCTGCGAGATTTTGTATGCCAAAAACATCCCGCAAGTCATTATCTCTGCCGCCGAGAGACGCCTCCTGGAGGCGTGTGTCCGGCATTTTGATATCGATTCTTTTTTCCAGCAGCTGTGGGGACTCGATCATCATTACGCTACTGGAAAAGAGGATTTGATACAAGAGTTTGTCGACTCTATTAATCTAAAACCAGAGGAGATTCTTCTCATTGGTGACACTGTACACGATTGTGCGGTCGCTCGCACCGCCGGCATAGAGTCGGCGCTGATCTGCCGCGGTCATCATCCACGGTACAAGTTGGAGAGATGCGGTGCACCGGTGTATGAGTCGATAGAGATATTGCAACAAACGCTCGACATAAATGTCGAGCTACCGTAGTGCGATATTCATGTCGTACAAGATCATAGAGATTTTTTCTGTTTTTATTCTCTCTTTTGCTGTGGTCATCATGCACGTTACA
>JAFGKD010000132.1 GCA_016928775.1 Candidatus Zhuqueibacterota bacterium
ACATAAAGGGCTTCGACTGAATGTCCTTTGCTTTGGACATAGTGATTTCTGTCAACATCATTGAAATTATCGGGTGTGATGCCCAAAATTCGATTATAGAGCACATTAAGGATATCTACACAGGAAAGGCTGCCGCCCGTATGTCCGGTGTTTGCCATTTTTATGTATTTGAGCGTTTTTTTTCTGTATTCTACGGATTTAAGTTCTAAATTTTTGTTTGTATAATAATCCATCATAGGTTCTCGGTTCAATTAGTTCTTTTCGTGGTAATAAACATCCCAGTTCAGATATTTCTGAAAAGCTTCCGCCAGAATTCCCGCTGTTTTCGAAGCATTCATAACAACATGGTGTTCAAATCCATTTTCACACACATGCTGCATTAATCCTTCCAGATTGGGAATGTGGGCTACTGCCCTGGTTCCGAATGTGTTGAGTTCGTCGTCTGTTAGCTGACCTTCTCCAATATATGCCCGCATTTTTCCTTGCAAATCGTCTGTGGTAATTCTTCCATAGGTAAGTGGATTTGCCGGTGTTCGACCTTCCATAGCACCATAGGTGTTTTCTTCGCCCAATGTAGAACCAAGAATCGGTGCCGTGCTAATTTTTATGTTGGGAACAAACGATTTGGCCCAGTTACCGCAGTGAAACAAAACAACCTTGTCCTCTTCCTGGCCGTAATTATTGTTCCAATCCGCCAACGCACTTGGTTGCATTGATGCGAGCTGCATGGCGTACATGGTTAAAACGCCGGTAACATCCACTTCACAGGCGCTCGGCATCAGGTCCTCGCTCATCATGCTCATATTGGTGCAAACATTAATGCCAAAATTGGACTGCATGGAATTCCAGCATTGGATGGCTGTTGCATCCAGAGCATTTTCGTTAATAAAATCCAGGAGAATCACACCCAATCGGGCCATTTTAGTCAGGTATTCAATTGGTACATTTTCGACGTTGGCGTATGCTTTAATTTCATCCAGGCGATTTTGAACCACTTTATCATTGTCCGCCAGTTTTTGGAACTTGCCAAGAATTTCTGACAAGTCAACAGTTGTAACGCTGATGCCGTTAGCTTCCAGAATTTTCTCGCTATAGCGAACTGTATTGAACGCACCCGGTCTAGCGCCAACCGCTCCCAATCGTGCGCCTCTGACACCGTTTACAACCCGGCATACCGCCGCAAATTTGAGCAAATCCTTCTCAAAACCAGCGTCGTTCACATAAACCACGTGCTTTAATGTGAGGGTGTAAGGAATATTGGCCTGGCGTAAGTTGTTGCAGACGGATATTTTTCCACAATAGGCATCACGTCTTCTAACAACACTCAGTTGATTCAAATCATCGGGATACCCTTGCACCAAAATTGGCACGGTAAGACCGGACAGTTTGATCGTATCCGCAACGCCTTTTTCATCGCCAAAATTGGGAAGTACAACCAGCACACCATCAATGTCGTCCTGGTTCTTGTTGAAAAGATCGGCGCATTTTTGCGCGTCCTGAAAAGTCTCAACCCCGCCGAGCTTGGTATCCTGCTCGCCCAGCATGACATGTTTTATATTTAATTTTTGAAAAAGATCAACTATATCTTTTCTGGCTTCGGTTACCAGATGATCAGGAAAGAAATCCCGGTTTCCAAATAAAACACCCAAAGTTGTTGATGACATTGACTGTTCTCCTATTGATTTGTAATTCGCTATCCCAAACAACTATCTTTTAAGGTATATGGAATCACTCTACCTTTTTCTTCATTATCACTCACCCTTTGTATTAAATTTATCGATGACAACGGCGAGTAAAATCACAAATCCCTTGATCACCTGCTGCCAGAAGGGTGACACATTTAACAGTACCAAACCATTATTTAACACACCGATAATTCCCGCTCCAATGACGGTTCCGATGATTGAACCTTTTCCCCCGCTTAACGACGTACCACCAATCACTACAGCTGCAATAGAGTCGAGTTCATAACCACCTCCGGCATTGGGTTGTGCTGAATCCAGACGGGCAGTAACCAGCAATCCGGCTATAGCGCATAGCATCCCGGCAATCATGTAGACAACCACCTTGACTTTGTTCACTTTTATACCGGAAAGCAGTGCGGCACGTTCGTTCCCCCCAATAGCGTAAATATATCTGCCTGTACGAGTCTTATTCATAAAAAACGCGGCCAAAGAAACCACAAAAATTGAAATCCACACTGGCATGGGCATCCCCAAAAACCATCCCGTCCCGATGTAGTTGAACTGGTCGCCCAATTGTGTTATGGGAAAACCCTTTGTGTAAAGCATGGTGAGTCCACGGGCAATGGTAAGCATTGCCAATGTCGCCACAAACGGCGGCACTTTGAATTTGGTAATCATAAATCCGTTAAACCATCCTAAAAAAGCGCCTGCTGCCAAGGCTATCCAAATGACTCCAAACAGTGTCATCCCGATATACAAGTTCATTCCCTGCATTTCAATGCCGTTTTTAAACAGGCCGGCAGCGATGGCGCCAGTAAAGGCGAGAATGGAACCTACCGACAAATCAATCCCGCCTGTCAGGATCACCATGGTCATGCCAACGGAAATGCACACATTCACCGAGATTTGTCTAGCCACGTTGAATAGGTTATCCTTTGTAGCAAAATTCTCGGACAGGATTGTCATTGCTACAGCCATCAGGAATAGGGCAATCAGAGGCTGTAAATTCGAAATATCAATTTTACGTTTTTTCATCTACTACATGTCTTTCAATAATTAGGAACTATAGTCACAGTAGATCTGGTATTCTCATTTAGGTAATGCTGCATGTAATATCTTTTCTTCGTTAAATTCGCTGCGAGCAAATTCCCCCGTATGCTGTCCCTCACACATCGAAATGATGCGATCGGAAATAGCCATAATCTCCGGCAACTCGGATGAAACAACCACGATAGCGATTCCCTGGGCAGCAAGATCATCGATGATCTTGTAAATCTCATTCTTGGCATTGACATCAATTCCGCGAGTCGGCTCATCGAGAAATAATATTTTCGGATCGGTTGCCAGCCATTTTGATACGACCACTTTTTGCTGGTTCCCCCCACTCAATTTTATAACCGGCTGACTTGATGAGTAAGATTTGATATTCAACTTTTCACGATACATTTCCGCCTGATTTCGTTCCAATCTTTCATTTAACAGACCGTTTTTCAGAATTTTTCCCATCGAAGCAAGACTAATATTGTGGGAAATCGCCATATTCAGAACCAGGCCATCATGTTTGCGATCTTCAGGGATGAGCGCAATTCCGGCCTTGATCGCGTCATCAGGACTATTAATCTTGATGGATTTTTGGTCAATGTTAACTGTCCCGCTAGCCGGAGTTGGGTGCAGACCAAATATCGCTTCAAATAGTTCCGTACGGCCGGCTCCCATGAGTCCATAGATACCAAGAACTTCGGACGCATGGACCTTGAATGAAATATTCTTGAGCAGATATTTTCCACTTTTCCCGGATTTCTTCAAAGACATGTTCTTTATCTTTAGCCGAACATTTCCTTTTTTATGTGCCTGTTTCACGAAAAAATCTTTAATATCGCGTCCAACCATAAGCTTGACGACATCATCAACTGGAATATTTTTTACTGCCGACTCACCGACAGAACATCCATCGCGCAGGATCGTTACATAATCTGCCAGTTGCGTCAGTTCATCCATTTTGTGGGTGATATAAACGATGGCAACGCCATCACTCTTGAGTGATTCTATCAGTTTGAACAGCGTTTTGGTTTCACTTTCCGAAAGCGCAGATGTCGGTTCATCCATGATCAGCACACGAACATCGAATGACAGCGCTTTGGCAATTTCGACAATTTGCTGCTGCCCGATACGCAGAGAAGAAATTTTCCTGCTCACATCTGTATCAAATTTCAGTTTGATGAGCAGGACGCGCGATTCCTCCTCCATTTTATTATAATCGATCGTCCTGATCTTGTTCAGAGGTTCCCGACCAAGGAAAATATTTTCGGCGATAGACATATGCGGAACCAATTGCAGTTCCTGGTGTATGATTGAAATCCCTGCTTGCCTGGCTTCTGTTGTATCCTTAAACACAACCTTTTTACCATCCAGCAAAAGCTCGCCATCGTATTCGGTATACACGCCGGAGAGGATATTCACAAGTGTGGATTTACCCGCGCCGTTTTCACCGACAACAGCATTGACCTTGCCGGCATACACGCGTAGATCGACCTTATTGAGGGCCAACACACCAGGAAATTGCTTGGTGATTTTCCTGGCTTCGATAATCGCGTAATCTGTCGAGCGTGCTTTCAACGGGCGACCTCAATTTTTAATGGTACGATAGCTATCTGGTCCGGTATATTTTTCGGATCAATTTCAACAGCCCCAATAAATTTTATTACATCACCATCAGCAAGTGAATCAAGTTTTGAGACCTCGCGCTGCAAAATCAATTTGTTTAATTCGGTAGAAATCGCATTAAAATCCATGGTGTTCTCAAAGTCATCAATGTTAAAATAATCGGTGGCGTCACGAGCGGCATTGCTAAAGATATATTTTATCTGCAGCTTGTATTCCGAGCGCCCATCTGTTATTTCAACAGGAATTTCTTCAGAGTCTGGTAAAAATTGTTTTGTTTGACCACTCACTAAAAAGCAATAGGATGATGTAATACCAACGGCCTTGCCATGTTGACTCGTTAAATTTTCCGGATTATCCACTAATTGTGAATCAAACAACTTTAGATCGATGGCTGATGCAAGTAATTTGTCCAGTTCATTATCCCAAAAATAGTGCGCTTTATCTTTAGGATCAAAGGTCTTCATGCTTTCCTTTGCTTTTCTCTCATCCAGTTTTTCGAAATAGACTGAATTATAAAGAGCCACAATGACTATAAGAGCAAAAACAGAGATTTTTATATATTTTTTCATTTGTCTTTATGTTTCCCAAGTGAAACGTGAAAAGTGAGACGTGAGATGTAAAAGCTTTTATTTCGTTTGACGTTTCACATTTCAACTTTCACTTCATTAAGCATGATTTATTTCTGTACAAATGAATGTAAAATAAAGTTCACTTGTAATAGCATCATTCCGCTTTTCCAAAAGCGACATAATTTCCAACATTTTCTTTTGTGACCAGTTCTACAGCCACCGGTATTTTTTGTTGAAAATTGCGCTCGCCATTTATGTACTTGTCAGCATATTCTGCGGCTGTTTTGGCCATGGTTTTTGGGAACTGCATACCAGTCGCTTCAATTTTGCCTTCACGTATCGCATCAACAACATCAGCGGCGCCATCAAAACCGAAAACCATAATTTCGCCTTCTTTTCCAGCAGCGCGTACGGCTTGATAAGCGCCCATTGCCATGGCATCGTTACCACAAAAAACGGCGTCAATATTTTGGTGCGCCTGCAGCATGGATTCCATCACTTCCATCGCTTTGTTACGATCGAATTCGCCTGTCTGCTGTGCCACCATTTTCAGGTCGGGATAATTATCCACCACACTGTGGAAACCTTTTGAACGATTCCAGGTATTATTATCGCCAACCAAACCTAGCAGTTCGACATAGTTGCCTTTTCCGTTAAGCTTTTTAACAAAATACTGTCCCAGGAGTACGCAGCCGGAATAATTATCAGATAAAATTTGGGCAACAGCCACATCATTTGCGTCAATTTCCCTATCCATACAGAATACTGGAATGCCAGCCTTTTTTGCAGCTTTCACATTTGCAACAGAACCCTTTGCATCTGTTGGATTAAATAAAATCGCCTTGTATCCCGAAGCGATAATATTATCGAAATGTTCAGTCTCTTTTGATGGATTATTTTGTGAATCAAAGATGACCGTTTCATAACCAAGTTCAACAGCGCGTTTTTTGGCTGTTTCCCCAAGAACGACAAACCAGGGATTGTTTAACGTTGAAATGACAACAGCTATTTTTTTGACGTTGTTATTTGATTTTGAACAGGAAAAAATGAACTGGCTGATTATGAGTAAACCAATTATGCAAAGAATGAGCTTTTTTGATTTCATTTTTCAATCCCTTGTTTTAATGATTAATATAAAAAGCATTCAGCTATTAGCTGTCAGCCATCAGCTTTAACTCTATTTATTTGCTGAAAGCTGATAGCTGACGGCTGATAGCTCTTATTTTGTTTTTACGGAATTAACAGCCTTCTTCCAACCATTATACAATTTTGTTCTTACCTCTCCAGATATTTTTGACTCGAACTTTTTTCTCATAGAAACTACTTTATCCAATTCATCCAAATTCTTCCAAAGTCCAATTCCCAATCCGCCTGCGAATGCAGCGCCAAACGCCGACGCTTCTTCTACGTCGTGGACAACAACACTTGAGTCAAGTATATCGCTTTGGAATTGCATCAGGAATTGATTTTTCGTGGGTCCGCCATCCACTCTTATTTCTGACAGTTCAATTCCAGCTTCCTTAGTCATTAAATCCAGCAAATCCTTTATCTGATAAGCAATAGCTTCCAAAGCCGCTCGTACAACATGCGCCTTTTTCGTATTTCGTGCCATTCCAGAAATGGACGCTCTGGCGGCGTTATCCCAGTATGGCGCGCCAAGTCCAACAAATGCAGGAACCATGTAAACATTATTATTATCTTTCACCGACAATGCTAACAATTCTGATTCCTCGGCATTTGATATCAACTCAAAATCCTTCACTAACCAGTTGATGGTGTCACCTGTACAGTGAATATTGCCTTCAAAGACATAGTCGATCTTTTTCTTGCAGCCAAAACCGATGGAGGTCACCAAGCCTTCGGGACTTTTCATCGGTTCTTCTCCGATATTCATCATGATGGATGAGCCGGTTCCATACGTTGCTTTGGCCATGCCTTTTTTGAAGCAGTTTTGTGCGAACAATGCAGCATGCGAATCTCCCATCACACCGGTGATTGGTATTTCACGATCAAACACATCACCGATTTCAGTATTCCCGAAAATGGCGTCGGAATATTTGACTTCAGGAGCCATCGATTCATAAAGACCCATAAGATCCAAAAGCTCTTTATCCCATTTCAGATCATAGATATTGTAAAGCATGGTACGACTGGCATTCGAATAATCAGTGGCGTGCACCTTTCCGCCCGTCAGTTTATAAATAATCCATGAATCCATGGTGCCAAAAACCAGATCACCTGCGGCTGCTTTCTGCTTCACTCCATCAACATTGTCCAAAATCCATTTCAAACCGGTTGCGGAAAAGTACGGATCGATCAACAGACCTGTTTTGGACTCGACCATTTCGCTGTAGCCCTGTTCTTTTAAAACCTTGCAGGTTGCTGCGCCCCGTTGACATTGCCATACAATCGCATTATAGACAGGCTTACCACTTTTTCTATCCCATATAGCGACGGTTTCCCGTTGATTGCTAATGGCCACCGCAGCTATTTCAGAAAAATCCGTCTTGCTCTCCCGCAATACATTTTTAATAGCGATTTTTGTCTTTTCAAATATTTCTTCGGGATCGTGCTCAACCCAGTCCGGCTGGGGATAGAATTGCTGGTGATTTTCAGTGCAGCGATGGACAACTTTTCCCTCATCATCAAAGATAATCGCTTTTGTACCGCTTGTACTTTGATCAATTGTTAATATTTTTACTTCTGACATTAAGTATACTCGTTAATTAATTTTCAAATTCAACATGTCACAGTCAATTTCTGATGAAATGATCATACTTAAAAATTCTTATTATGCTTTTTATACCATGTGGCTTTGATTTATAAGCTAATTCAATTCATCAATAACATTTTTTTTGTTTCCGTGAATCCATCTGCATGTAGAGTATATAAATACACACCACTTGGAAAATCAGATGCATTCCATTGACAATGATATTTCCCTGCTGGTTGTTTCTCATCCACCACAGTTATTACTTCTTGACCAAGAATATCATAGATTTTTAATGTAACAAACGAACTGTTGGGAAGTTCATAGATTAAAGCTGTTATAGGATTGAAAGGATTGGGGTAATTTTGATGCAACTTTAATGTTTTTGGAATCATATCCGATTTTATCGTTTCTATACTAGTATCATCGCTAACATTTATGATCACACGACGATAGGCATAAAGACTTGGATCGCCTGAATCGCGCAATTCCAGGATGATATGAAGTTCTTTTTCATTGGCATCTGTTGGAACATGTACCGTAGGAGCAGCAGTTGTCCTGCCATCAATGGTCACAGATTTGCTATAAGTGCTAGGGTCTCCATAATAATACCATTTGTAGACGAGCGAATGACCATCAGGATCAGATGAACCGGCTGCGCTAAGATTGACAGTTGAACCAGGTGCTGCAGACACTTCTAAAACCTGCCTAGTCTCATCGCCATTTACAACGGCGATAGGATGATGGTTGGCCTCTGAAAAATTGCTCGTTATAGACCAGTCCATCCGCGCTTGGAAATCATTGTTATAACCGCTTGACCAACGGCTGATATCACTAGCGCCCGCTGCAGTGTTGCCGTACATGTAGTAGGGATCGTACTGGGAATCCTCGCCACTCATACAAGACATGCCCCGAATGCCGGCTTTTTTATTTCGATCAAAGCGGCCGCCCCAACCGCCTTGCCACACTTCATCAGGATTGTTAAGACCATTTGGGAAAAGATGCAAGAATGACGGTGTGTCTCCTTCCGTCGCATATTTTCTATCCGGGTATACGGCTCCCAAGGGTCCGTGGTTTTGTACATTCGTTTCCAGCCAGCTGTCACTGGGCTGCCAACCATAGACTCCCGTAGCCCTGATATAAATCATCTCGGGGAAATTTTTGGCTATCCAGGTTCCGGCATGATCCTGGCCCAGAATGTCATAAACGCGAATTTTGCTTATGAACTTTTGTAATTCCTCGGCAGACCGTGTATTCTGCACTTTCCATAGTGCCTGAGCAAGGGTGTTGCCGCCCCCCCAGAAACATACCCAGATAGGACGCGGATCGCCCCTGTCAACGGCAGATATTATCAGTTCAGAGCCCGGGCTGTCTTTGCCTGAGCCAACATTGGCCATACCATAGCCCCTTTGACCCAATACGGAAACAGACTGCAGGTATTCCAGCGAAGGGAAATCCGGGTCGTGCACCTGAAGATTAGAAACAACCTGTCCATAAGCATTTAGAATAGTATTCAACATGTTAATATTGTTCTGATTTTTATACCAACAGCCGGTCGTTACAATTAGCCCTTCAACATCATATTCATTACTCTGCACAAGGAAGCGGACCATAGATTGTTCATCGTCCGGATCAGCGCCGAGGTCAGTCATGTTTATAATTCGTGGTTTTAGCTGAATTCCCTGTGCAAATGTTTGAGAACCCAGCACCAATAAAATTAATATTGAGAATAAAACTACTTTCATACTTCAAATACTCCTTTTTATTACTTTTGAAATTATTTCATTATAGCAAAACTCGACTCTTTTATGTAATATGCCTACTAAAATTTTGGAAGCGGGTACTGTTTATCTTTATCCTCGATGATGAGAATCCAGTCGTTTCCCCGACCGCTGGTCGGTGGGGTATAGGTCTGAATCGCCATAGTGTCTCCCTCATCAAGTATATAAGAGACGCCATAGCGCGGATCGAACCATATCTCGTTATGAGACTGGGCGGGTATTTTACTTTTGTCTATGGTGATTTTCTCGCCCCGCGGCGTGTAGATAAATGCGAATGATCGGTCGCTCGCAATTGCAGCTCGAATCTTTGCGCCTCCAGTCCTCGGGCCGTCCAAAATGATCTCATAGTCTGGAACAAGAAGATGAAATGGCCGCGATTCAAACAGTTTCCGAACAATCCCCATCTGAAAGGCGCCGGGATGATCGATCGCCTTTTTCCACGAAATAAGCGCATGAATTCCACCCTCCCCCTTTCCCGAATGAAACTGAAAAACGCTGTTATTGCCATAGGTATGACCGCAGGCTCCGGCAAGCAGCGACCAGTATGCAGCCTGACGGCAGTCGTAATCGTCGAACCTGACCATAGGATTAAATCCTTCGAAATAGAAACTAACCGGAATAGTTTCATACCGAGGTTCGCCGTCCAGCGTCGGTTTTGGTGGATTCAGTTTGTAATCGTGCTCGGCGAACAGTCCGTTATCGTGGTCGTGCGCCGCGTGCGACGATTGATACATATTAAAATCCAGCCACTCGGCAGTATGGAAATAGTCGGACGACAATCCCGGGCCCCGCGGATGGAACGTTATGAGATGTTCTCCGTCGTCTCCGTCGCCGAGTCCCTTCGCCAACGCTTCGATGGTCGCGCGTTCATTATCGTTGCGTATATTCTGGTCACCGCCGAGAATCCAGATGACCGGTTTGCCTTTATAGCGGGTTCCGAGAAATTTACCGTACGAGTAGGCGTTTTCGGGTGTAAAGATGGCATGGCTCCCGCTCCAGTGATATCCCCACGTCGGCAGCATCCCCATCGTGAGTCCCAGTTCCTCTGCTTTATCGACAATATAATCCACATGCTTGAAATAAGCCTCGACCGGCTTTTCCGGATTATTTTCTTCAAGCGGGAGATCGCCGTATGGATTTTTTCTACTGAGCACGACCGCCTGAATGACGGTAAATCCTTTTGCCGCGCGATTTTCCAGGTAAAAATCCGCTTCTTCACGGTTCAGACTGCCAAACAGTCCCCACGCCGTATCGCCGAGATAGAAAAAAGGAGTCCCGTCCGCACGCACGATATAACGGTGATTATCACTGATCCTGAAAGTTTCGCCGCGTATTGGTGCAACAACTGCAACACAAGCAAACATCAGCATGAATATGATTATGTTTCTTTTCATCATCGGAATGCTTTCTTTTCTATCGACACTCACTTTTTAAAAATTATTCTTACAATCTCGATTATAACGATCAATGTTTTAGAATCTGTTCGGGGATTTCCTGTTTCTCAATACCGGGGCCATCATACTGAACTTTTAATGCCTCGCCGCCGGCGCTTTCAAAAAAGTGCACCTTAATTTTATGCAATCCCTTTTCAAGCCCGATTTGGCCGCCAATTTCAATGACAGCATGCTGCCCGTCGTTATCGACAACGAGGGCATCATCTATCCATAAACGTGTGCCGTCATCAGAAGCGCAATAAAAAGTATAGACGCCGATTTTTTTAATATCAATATAGCCGTCAAACGTTAATCCAATATGATCCAGTTGCCTTGTTTCAGGCATTTGAATAGCGGGCATTATTTTTGACTCAACCGCATCCAGCGTGCTGAAATCGGGCAATTGACTCCATTGCCCTTCATAATAATGATACAGGACACCCGGAGTAAAATCCTCTTTTTTAGTTACCGGGGGAAGCAATTTATTCGTGAATTGCATGGAAACAACGTCACTCTGCTCTGATTTTTGGTTGATTGAAACCGCTTTGAGCACTGTGTCTTTGGTTATTTTAATCGGTTCCTCATAAAGCATCGATTCTTTGCTTGGGGTGGAACCATCCAATGTATATCGAATTTCCGTTTCATCATAGGTATACAATTTTACATCTACGGATTTGTAAAAATAACCGGATTTAACTGACATTTTTACAGGATCAATCGGAAAGTTGTACCCAATTTTCTGCACGCGAAGCGCTTGATAAGGCTTGCCCGGCAGGTCTACCATGCATTGGCCGTAAAACTCACCTTCCAACTTTTCTGCGGTCATATCCCAAGCATCGATTAATTCAATCTGAAAATTGATATTTTTCGGAAGGTTCAACGTCCATTGATCAGGTGTTTCCGTTCCAAAATAGTACAGATAATAGTCACCCGGCTGGCCGCCCGAATAGTCATCGATCGGATCAATCCCGTCTTGTGGGCCGGTTTCTAACACCTTTTTAAAGAACGCAATTCTCGCCGGACTTTCACCATGCAGCACGCCGCCTTTGGACCACCATAGAATATCTTCAGGATGTTCATACGTTTCGCCATGACCGACATAACAGCCTCGGATTGTGCCCAGCCAAAACTTGTGCACCATTTCCTGCGCTGATTGATTTCCCCAGCCTTGATTAATATTTCCTTCATAACGGCATTCATCATAAACAACAGGTTTTTGATATTGCTCTCGCCATTCAGCGCCTCTATCTAATGCAGAACTTTGAACGCTGGCGTGAGAAACCCAGGGTAGTGTGTGATCATACCAATCCCGTCCGTTATGAATGCCGGCCAAATGATGATAGGGATCATTCTCAACAATCACTTTGTAAGAATGATGCCAGTCGTACATTTTTTTATCCGCCATAAAATCAAACTCATTGGCCAGTGACCACCACACATTGCGATACGATGCAAACCGGGCAACAACATATTTCAGATAGGCTTCGTCGACTTCTGACGGCATGGATTGATATCCCCAGCGATCATAGGAATGAAACAGAATAATATCCGCTTCGATGCCGAGGTCTAACAGATCCTGTATTCTGGATTCGAAATGCTGAAAGTATTCGGGATTTAATTGTGTGAACTCATTCTTACCATTTTCGTCTCGTGGAAATGGATAGAAAGGAGGTTCATTTTTATTGTAGACATAATCTTTGGGGAACACACACATCCTCATTTTATTGAATGGAGCTGTTTTCAAGGTCTCCAGGGTTTGCAGTTGCAACTCTTCCGTCTGATGCACCCAGGCATAACACGTGGTTCCAACTTGCCAGTATGGCGTTCCGTCCGCATAGCCAAAGTGATATTTATTGCGGACTTTTACAGGCCCATGATTATCTTGAGAAGGAGCGATGCATTTAAAGGTTCCAGTCACATTATCAAGCTCTTTGACATTGCTTTTGGTTTTATAATTCCAGACGCCCATTTCAGACGGCATAAATCTGATTTTGTATAATCCATTACCATCATAAAAACCCATCACAGTAATGGTATTTTCTTCATTGGTAAATTCAGCGCTGACTGCCACATCTTTGAAAGGATTTCCAGAGGTTGGACCTTCCAATGCAACTTCAAATCGTTCCCACTTTTCAACAGCAGGCGTTTCGGCAAAGAGATTGAATGTTGCCAAACACAGTAAAAGAGAAATAAAATATTTCATAAAAACTCCGTGCACTTAACGATTCAATATTTGTGTCACTTGTGTGCCGTCAATTACTATTGATGCAACTATGCGGCGAACACATATTACTTTAATAAAAATGTCCTCTTGATGTCCGAAAAATTTTGTGCTTTCAATTGATACAAATAGACTCCGCTTGAAAGTTCACTGCCATCAAATACAATCTTATAATTCCCTGGTTGCTGAAATCCTTCAAACAAAGAGGCGATTTCTTGTCCAAGAATATTATAAGCTTTGAGAGTAATATAATCGCTCTTTGGAACCGAGTATTCAATCTGCGTTGTCGGATTAAAAGGATTTGGATAATTTTGTCCCAACTCAAAACTTTTGGGAAGCTCCCCGTAACCCGTTTCATCGACAGATGTTTCAGACAGGCACCAGTCTGCGCGTTCCTGGAACTCTGCCTGGTAATCGGGCCGCCATCGGGAGATACTCGATCCACCTGGTCCATCAACATAATGATTGGTTGTGCCATCGCGCCTGAACTGCCCGCCCCAGCTGGGCTGGGTGGGATCATCGGGATCGTTCAATCCACGGTTCGCACTCACCAGCCACAAAAACGAAGGCGAATCCCCTTCACACACGCCGGTGCATCCCATTCCCTCATGCGGGTACACATCGCATAGAGGTCCATGGTTGTGGCGAATATTCTCATTGATCCAGGCGATATTTGAGATCGGATCAGAGCCGCCGAACATGCCTTGGTAGGTTGTCCTCGAGTAGATGATGAATAAATTGGGAAAATTTTCCATTAGCCAATCAATCGTGTCATCCTGATGCGCGATTTGATGGATACGCATCTTGCTGAGGAAGGTCTCTAGCTCGGCGGCGCTGCGCGTATTCTGCACCTTCCAGACAGCTTGTGCTATGTTGCTGCAATCGCCCCAAACGCCAATATATACAGGTCGGGGATCGGGCTTGTCCACGATGACAATGATTGCTTCCGAAGCCTCGCTGTCCTTACCGGCTCCAATATTATTGCTGACTGATTTACCCCAGGTGCCAGTACGACCCTGGAAGGTGACCTCGCGCAGGGCGTCGGGGGTAGGATATAATGCGTCATGCTGCAGGAGGTTTTCATATACCATTTCGTAGCGGTCGATCACATCCAGAATGTTTTGTTTTTTGGCTATATTAGCAAACGTGCCCGATGAAGCTATCAAACCTTCGATATCAAACTCATTGGCGTACAACAGAAAACGAACCATCGACTGCATATCATCAGGATCGCTCTTTTGATCGTTTGGCACATTGCCTTCCTTGACGACGCCTATCGGCGGAAAGTCCGACGACATGATCACGCGCAGTCGTGTGGTGTCAATATTTGTATCAGCGTTTAATTCTGCAAAGACACCGGAAAACTGAAGCGTTAGCATTATAATCGTCACAAAAATTAAATAGTGTTTCATTTATTTAAAGCCTTCCAATTTTGCCAAACCTGTATGGTTTGTATATGCACAAGTTTTATTATCTACACATCCCTAATTATGGAGTGACCGTAATAATTACTCGTTGATACCTTGTTAATGGCGGTATGCCATTATCAGTGACAGCTAGGATGATGTGCATGGTGCCATTTCGAAGCACACGATTTGTAGGTATTTCGAACGCCGCATTCGGTTTATTGGCAGCTTCGATTATTACCGGTTGACCTGTGCGAGCGTTGGATGTTGTAAATGTGCCAACTTCACCGTAGTAGAACCAATTGTAATTCAAAGAATCTCCGTCGGGATCAGAGGCTTCTGCGCTGAGCTCAATTAGATCGCCTGGTTTAGCATCAAGCATGCTCGGACTCGTCAGGTTGACAACCGGTGGATGATTGGCTTCGTCCCAGGGTTTGATGGTCCAATCCATGCGCGCCACAAAATTGTTCTGATACGCCTCACGCCAGCGCCATATCGTTTCATGATTGCCGGTATGCCATTTACCATCAACGCCTAAAACTTCATCCTCGGCATTTGTCCAGAACGGACGAGTCTCGGCGTATAGGTGGTGTTTTTCAAATCGCGGGGTGTAAAATTCATAGCGGCCACCCCAGCTTCCCCAGTTCGGATGCTCGGGATGTCCCAAGCCATTATCGATCAGGTACATAAAACTCGGTGAATCCCCTTCCATCAGGTACGGAATTTGAGGATATTGAGCGCCCAGCGGGCCTTTGCTTCGTACGTGTTCATCGAGCCAGGGATTATCGACAATCGTAAAATCTGCACCTACAAACCGACCGTGAAAGTTGTCGCCGCTTATGCCGCTCCATGTAGCAAAATGATAGGCCCCACCGGCATGTATTCCGGGACTTGCGATATAAAAGAGACCGGGGAATGTCTTCCTTAACCACGGTCCGCTATCATCCTGATCCGAGATCGTGTAAACTCGAATCTTTGCAACAAACTTGTCAAGTTCATCGGATGAACGGGTATGGCTGACTTTCCAGAGCGCTTGTGCAAGACAGTTTGGACCACCCCAAACAAGCACCCAGACAGGACGATTATCGTCTCGATCAACCACGTCTATAATCATGTCAGAACCAGGAGAGTCCATTCCTTCGCCAACGGCATTCATTCCATAATCTTGCCTACCTTCTTTGATAATAGAGAACAGGTAATCGGCAGTCGGAAAGCCTTTTTCATGCTTTAAAAGATTCTCCTGCACTTTTCCATAAGCGTCCACAATCTCTTTTATTCTCCAGGCTGCTGTTGCTTTTTGCTGATGAATGGACGTGGTAGCGATTAAAGCCTCAACATCCCATTGGTTTGAGTAGGTGAGAAAACGCACCATGGACATGGCATCATCCGGTTCGTTTTCGATATCGGTGAGGACGATAATCCGCGGTTTTTCAGCTGCAAACAAACAACCGGCGCTAAAATTCATGACTACCAATACAAAAATGAAAGTTTTCATAATTATACTTCCCTGCTCAATTGTCTTTCAAGAATATAAAGTCATTCGATGTTATAATTATTACCTGAAAAAAGCTGCAAGCCGTCAGCTATCAGCCCTCAGCTTTAAAAATACAGATAGTTGGTTTTGATACCAAGTATCATCCATTGGGTGAAAAATAGATCAAATATAATGTTATGTTTTCTTTGAGCTGATAGCTGACAACTGATAGCTATCAGCTCAATTTAGGCATTAAAAACAAAGTTCGTTAATCTACCTTTGTTGAAATTTATATAAAGCTTTATGCTTCGTAAATGTACATTCATCATGATGACAATAAGGACATATACCCTTATTTCATTAAAATCATCTTGTTAACTTGAGCTTGACTTCCTGATTGGAGCTTGTAAAAATAGACTCCTGACGGAATATCTTGAGCATTGAATGTAAAAATATGGGTACCTGGATTTAATTCTTGACTCACCATGGTTTCTACAACTTTTCCCAGGTGATTATAAACTGTCAATGTTGTATATCGTGTTTCAGAAATTGAAAATTGAATACTAGTCATTGGATTAAACGGATTCGGATAATTCTGATCCAGAACAAAATCCACGGGATTTCCATTGACTTTGTCAGATACGGCAGAACTTTTTCCGAGGATCCAATCTATAGCTGCTTGATATAATTTATCACCTTCTTCAGTAATAGTAAGGTAACCATATTCATGAACAGCAACACATGCGGCCCGGTTTTCAGTAACGTCGCCATCTGTCAGCTCGGTGCCCGCTTCAACGCCATAAATAACCATTTGTGTTATATCCGATTCTAATGCCGCAATTGGAATGATATCAATCGTGGGCATTGCGGCAACTATTAAACCCTCTGTGCACAGCGTAATAACTTCTTCTTCGCCGAATCCTGCAGCCAACGGGTGATTGGTTTCATCCACAATCAAAACAGGCTCGGTTTCAAGATTATATGCCGATGCCGGATCGCTCCAGGCTAACGCTTCAGGTTTTGAAGCCCAGCCTTCGGAATTGAGTAATGGTATGGGAATGAGTTTTAATGGCGCTAAAGATGAAGAACCCACAGCTTCTGAAGCAAAAATAAAATCATAGGCTTGATAATCTTCATCACCGAATGTTGCCAGCTCTGCGGATGGTACCGCTTCAACAAGATGTCCCCATGTTTCCAATTTAACTATGACGGCCTGTTCCGCTTCGTGCGGGCCATCGTCAGCCATGACAAACATACACTCTTCTGCGAAGACAATAGTTGTGAAGAGAATAATGGCAAGTAAACTAGCAATGATATTAACTTTTCTCATGGTTTGGTTTCTCCCAAAATTTCCAAAAACTTGCTATCAAAAATTAATATGATGGAACTGAATTGATAATTTCTAAAGGATTAGAAATCATTATTATGGATCACGAATTCTAAGGACAAATAACATGCCGATTCTCCTTTCTTGGTTGGAATGAGAGTTGAACCTATTGGGCGACCTGTCTAATTGCCGCAATCGAAATACTTTTGAAACGAATCATCAAAGAGAATATACAGCTTTAATTTTCAGTTCGTATCATATGATACTATTTCAAAAACAACATCTTGTTGGAAACGACCGTGGAAGGTGTATAAAGTTGATAAAAATAGGTGCCGCTGCTCACCATTATACCCGAATCGTCACGACCATCCCAGGAAATTTCATGAATACCGGGTGTATGGAATCGATTGATGCTCAATTGTCTGATAGGATCACCGCCTACATTATAAATCACTAACGAAGCTGTTTCTGCACGTTGGGTTTTGTAACGGATTGTTGTTGTAGGATTGAACGGATTGGGGTAATTTGACAAGTTGTATGATTCAACAACAACGGCATTATCTTCAATTCCAACTGGATTTGGATTTCCGTACCACTCTTCCATGTTCCCATTTATAATGCTGGGATCACGCGGACTTGTTGCTACCAGTGCTACTTTATGGTCAGCCAGCAAGGTTACCGAACCGAGTTCTACAGCATTGCTGTGCGCTGCATCCGTATGGCCGGCGGACCACTGCAACATATGATCGCGCGAACCCGAATCATTGTCGCCCACATTGATCGCCATACCGAATACTGCGCCTTCTTCAATCGGAACCATGAAACGGTTGTCCTCGGGTTCATTGATGTATTCGAACGGAATTCGGAACTCGACAACATAGCCGCCTTCAATTAACTTACGGGCGTAATCTTCTTCGGAGGATTCATAATCCACACCACCCGCGTCATCCAGATGACCGGAACCGTTCAAATTATCCACGCCGTCAGCATTTTCTGCCGTTTCATAGCCGAGGGCCGTCAAACGAGAGTTCGCCGTTGCTGTTCCTGCACCTGACGCGGGATCGGGATCAAATTTCAATTCAATGCAATCATTCAAGTATCTGGTGCCGTTTGCCGCTGTAACCACATCATCCATGACTTGGCCGTAGACATACAAGTAGGTTTCATCATACGCAAACCAAAATATCGTCGATAAATCTGCATCATCATCAGGAGCTGTACCAACGTCTAGCAGATAACAGGCCATTGGAAGATAAACAAGTCCATCTTCGTAGTTGGTTAATCCTTTGTAAAACTCGTCCATTTCCGCATCAATAACAATGGAAAAGTCTTGAGCTGTGGCCAAAGCAGACAAAAGCAAAGCGCTCATCACTAAGAATAGTAAAACTTTTTTCATTTTGATTCTCCTTTATACAGTGAGTTACTATGATTTATTAACTGATACTATTTTACAAATAACATCCTTTTTATTTTAAAAGATTGCCCAACTTTGAGGCGATAGAAATAAACGCCGGCAGCTAAATTATCAGGTTTAAATGTTATCTTGTAAAAACCGATGCTTTGATAGGAGTTTACCAATTCTGAAACTTTTCTTCCGGTAATATCAAAAACGCTCAAATTTACTTTGGATGGATTATTAATGGTATAACAAATAGTTGTAGCTGGATTAAAAGGATTCGGATAATTTTGAGCAAGTACGAATTCTCTCGGAGCGGGAACCAATTGTCGTTCTTTGACACTCATCATATATACAGAATTAATAGAACCAGGCGTTCCAAAATTTTGAGAGACTGCCCAATTTTCCGGTTTGCTATTATCAAGAGATGGGTGTATTAACTCGAGCGTAGCACCATTTCCTACACTTGCTATTGGCCAGGGATAGGAATTATCATATTTAACAACATCAAAAAGTTCATCAGCATTGTAAAGTCGAATTTCATCGCCGCCATTGCTGAAGTTAAAATCCATATTACCAATATAGTTGTCTACATCTGGAAAAAGTTCTTTAAATTTGAGTGTATCGTGACAAACAACCAGATAATCTTCTCCCTCAATTATTAAACCATCCGGGAATTGAAAACTATTGGCACTATCGGAATCAGTCAACGTCCAACCATTTAATGAGACATCTGTATTTGAATTATTATAAATCTCAATCCAATCTTCTGCATCAAAATTTGGTGCCGAGTTATAATTTATTTCATTAATAACCAATCCGGACTGGATTTGCGGCACTATTTTTATTTCTCGTAGCGGACTCCATTCATTGTTATTTAGAGTCCGTAGTTTTAAAACAACAACCTCGGAAATGGTAATCGTTTTGGTTTGATCGGTTATTTCCAGTGCTGTTGAAGAACTATTCCCAGTCAGATCCCATTTTCTTGGATCTGTCCCATCAGTGGTATAATATATCGCTGCACCAGCTACAGCCGATTCTATTGTTAACTGGAAATTTGACTCTGTAAACAATATGGTCTTTGTAATTGTTTTATCACCATCTTTCAAGACAGGCGGAACAGTCTTTGGGTACATATCGGCAGCTTTTAATTGCATGGTCAATCTTTTTGCTCTGTTCCCAATATCATCTTTTACATCCTGCCATTCTCCCAGCCAGTGTTGATAATTATATAGATCGCCACGTTCGTCTCCCCATCGGGCGATTTCACATAAAATCGCTTTTTCAATAAACTGATTGAGTGAATCCCAAACAGCGGCAGCATTGTCATCCGTTAAAATCCCGTTATTATAGCAATGCTTATAAGCCCGATCAGCAAATTTCATTTTAAAATCAATATTATGCTTCACCTTAAAGTAGGCTTTAAATTGATCATCACCTGCTTTTCCCATTGTTTCGATTGAAACGGGTGGCCCGGTTCGTCGGCTTCCTCCATCAAAACTGTCTTCAATATCCCAGACAGCAAAATAAACCGGTCCCGGGGGAGTGTTTCTATTTCCATAATAATATTGCGGCCCGTCGCCTGGATTGCAATAGCAATACAGCAGACACATATCCACGTACTCATCTATGGCGAGATAGTCGCCAAGTTCGGATAGTTGTCTGCTTGTCCAATTTGTGTTGCACAGATAATCATAGCGATCATCATCACCAGCCTGATCCCCACCTTTTCCTTTGCCAAAATAATAGTCCTCGCTTTGTCCGCCAAAATATATGGACATGGCATTATCATCCAAACGTTCACATGGATTGTAAAGTCCCCAATATTTTCCATTAATATAAAGATGGACAAAAGTGCCACGACTTCCCCAGTCCGACATTAATAACTGTAAATCGCGTCCAAACTGATCGCGCGTGTAAACCGTATTTTCCCGGTCCCAATCAGCACCCCAGCTTTTATTGTGCCCGGCTCTAAGAATAATTTTATCAAACACTCCAGGTGAAGTGGCACTATTGTAAGGAGCAGCTTTGAAAATATCGTTTTGGAGTGTACCTGCTCCATAGCGATTTTTAAACTCCAGGGTAAACGATTGCTTGTGATCATAATAGCCATTATTCCATCGGCCACCACCGCCCTGAACTTTGAGCCCGGAATTCTCTTGCCAGTTTTTATAGCGCCCGAATTTTTCATTTTCAGGGTAGATCATTTCTACGGAACATTCCACGAGTTCATGCCAATTGGGATCATTCGGATCGCCTGATAGGCCTCCGGATCCTTCTCGTAAATTCTGTCCTCTTAAAATTCCCGGTAGCCCAAACAATGAATCGTACGCCGCTGTAATGGACATGGTCGGAATGTCCAGTAATGCTTCTTTTATCTCCTCTTCGGTCTGCGACACATCATTCATATCAAATTCTTCAGTCCAGTAAATATGATCCCGACTATGCTCTCTTTCAGGTAATCCGCTATCATCCTGCTTGATGACATCACCCGTGAAAATAAATGTATGCGTCCTGATATCAGATCCTGCACCCGTATCGGTGAAAGACATTGCTCGAACAGTGCTGGTCGTGGAAATTGGAATTGCGTCGGCGTAGATTGTTCCGGACTGTCGATCCGGTTTTGATCCATCCAACGTATACATGATAACTGTATTTTCTTCTTCCGAGCTGAGTGTTAAATCAAACGACTCTTGATAGAATCCTCTGGTCTGGGAAAAATCAGGCATTGAACTTGTTGTAGTATAGCCATCACTATTATTTTCAGCACCCGGAGTCGGAACATCAAATAAAAACCAGTCCGGACCGCCATCCGGCTTTCTGCCAAATGAAAAATCTTTTGGGATATTATTTATCCAAAGTGAATCAATGATTTGTCCAGTCGGCGAGACGAAATATAAATTTTCACCATCATTATCAATTTTAAAATTTGTGTGAAACAGGGACGATTTTAATCCCAATTTCGGATCTGCTCCCTTGGCATCCTGGGGACTATTGGTTAATCCAAATGATAAATAAGGTATCAGACTCATATCGCTTGATGTTGTACTTTTGTTATGCCCCTGAATGCATAGAACATTCTCCCCGTTTTTTAAATGCGATTTCGCAAACCCAATATCGAACTTTTCAGGGTCGCCGCCATCATCAACAGTTGCTCCGTGATCATCATCCGCTGTCTGATTGTATGATACGGGCGTCCCGGGAGTCCCAATATTTGATCTGGCGATCTCATGGCCATTAAGGTAGGCAACAAAAGCGTCGTCAAAGTCGACATGCAGAACGGCATTCACAACAGCGGAGGTATCTTCTATGGCAAATTTCTTTCGAATGAATATTGAAACGGTACCATTGGGAACCACTGTCGCATCATCACCATCGTCATAACCAAAACCGCTTGGACCTTCACTCCAGTCAGTATCATCATAAGCAAGATTTATCCAGTTTGATGGAATGGATGCATGTCCAATTTGGTAATTCCATAAATCACCTTCTCTGATGACCGTTTCCCAATGGTTTATCACGCCCGCCCGATCTTTACCGGAAGCAAACAGTAGCAGATGTTCGTTTGGAAGCAGACTCGTGTTCGGGAACACCCATTTTGTTAAATTTAGACTATCATCAGAAATGGCATAGTCCTCAAGATTAATGGAAGAAACGCCCGCATTATAGAGTTCAATCCAATCCGGAAAGTCACCTTCTTCATCAGAAACGATTGATTCATTCGAAGACATAACTTCATTAATACATATGTTTTGTGCAAAAAGAATACACGGAAAAACAATTAAACCGATGCAAAAATATCCAAAATTCCGTATCACCCGATCTCCTTTTTCATCAACGCGTGCATGCATCATTACTCATCAGAAATTAAAATTCGCCGGATCCGGGCCAAAGTGCTTTCCTTGGTTCAGCGCGTTCAATAGTTCCATATCTTCTGGGGAAAGCTCAAAGTCGAAAATCTGAGCGTTCTCCGCGATACGCTCGGGGCGGCTTGATTTGGGAATTGTCACCACCTCGTGCTGTAGATTCCAGCGCAAGACAATTTGGGCCGGAGTTTTTTGATACTTTGCAGCTAATTTCTGTGCTGACTCTACATCGACAATCTGTCCCTGCATGAGCGGACTCCATGCCTCAAACTGTATGCTATGTGTTTTACAGAATTTAACTAGCTCGGGTTGAACAAGATACGGATGAAACTCCACTTGATTCACGGTGGGGACGATCTGGCTTTCAGATAAAATATCTTTTAGATGATGCACAAGAAAATTGCTAACGCCAATTGCTTTGGCGCGACCGCTTTGATAAATATCGTGCATGACCTGCCACGTCTCAAGATAATAATCCTTCACCGGCCAATGGATCAGGTACAAATCCACATAATCGGTCTGTAAACGATCCAGGCTTTCTTCAAAAGCCGCCAGGGTTCGTTTTTCACGCTGGTCAGCATTCCACACCTTGGTGGTTAAAAAGATATCCTCACGCGAAATTCCGCTCTCCCGGATCGCTTTGCCAACGCCATGTTCGTTTCCATAAACGGCCGCCGTATCAATACTACGATAGCCGATGTCCAGAGCTGCTCTAACCGCATGGTCGACGTTCTGACCATCGGTGATCTGAAAAACGCCAAATCCCAACCAGGGCATTTTCAGGCCATTGTTTAATATGGTGCAATCTTTTATGCTTTGGATCTTCATCTAAATTTCCATAATCGTTAAGGTGTAACGTTAGTCTCACTGCTCAATAGGGTAGGCGCCCGGCGTGTTCGCATCAACTCCGGTCCAATCGAGTAACCGTTGGATCTCGTCCGGTAGCGGAACAGCGCTGAAATCCACAACGGGCTTGAGCAATTCATAGCGGTTTAGTTCAGGACTCTTAAAGAGGGAACGCATATCACACTTCAAATCCCGGCTTTGGCTTTCAAAGTCTGAGTTGATTTTTTGAAAGTCTGCAAGTGAACTGAACTCGGTCATACAGTTATCGCCTTTCGACGGACTCCAGGCCAGCAACCCGGCTTGTGTGTTTTCACGAATATAGACGTTGCCATCGAGCTTTTGAATTTGAGGTTCGACAAGTTCGCCGCACAAGTCCCTTGTCTGCACAAACCGCAGCAGAGGATTATTAAAGCGAACATCTGCGACTAGCAGGTTGTTGACAAAGATATGCCCCTCGCGTTCATCCACATCCGGTCCGGTGGCGGCGTGCCAGCCAAAGTGATCCCCGGCCCGTCGATTTGTGCGTTGGAATGTAGCTGAGCAGTTAATGAGCGTGTTATGCCAGGCGTGTACATTTGAACTATTGAGGACAAAGATTCCATTATGGCAATTCAAAAAGACATTGCCTACACAGGTGGCGCCTTTAGAGATTTCAAAAAAGAAACCATTGGTACAGTCTTGCACCCAGTTATTGATAAAGAGGCCGTCCGTGTTGCCGACATCGTACCAGATGCCGCTCGAATGGGGATTGTCCATCACAAGGTTATCACGACAGGTGACGCGGTGGGACTGGTTAAAGATTTTGACAGCGGACGGGTAGTAGCCCGTAAGTTCTTCGACATTGTTGCGGCGAAAGATATTTCGCTCCAACAGCACGTCCGAGGAGCCAATGACGTACACACCCTCGGTGCTAGTATCGCTGAAAAGCGATTGACGAATCGTCAAGCTGTCACCACGGAAGAAACCGGCGACGCGCGAACAGTGGGTGATCGTCACATTTTCAAGCGTCGTGCCAATGACTTCTTTGCCGTAGGTGGCCGGATCTGATGGTCCGATAGGCTCGTCGGTTGGCTCATCCGTAGGACCAAAACTTTTCTTACCCTCTATTTCCAGAGCCCGCCAGGCGTACTGCGTAAAGGTGATCCCGCGGATGATGGGTCCTTTTCTGTCATTGACCTTACCGTGTACATCGGCGCTGGTTCGCACCAGAGCGCTGCCCCAGGCTGTAATCTCAACCAGCCGTTTCGCCGGATCGACGCCAACATACACTTGTGCATTGTCATAGTCAATAAAGTACGAGTTCTCATCAACATCGCCTTCCCAACCAGCAGATTGTAAGGCTTGCCCATCGACAAAAACCATATCATTGTTAAAGCGATGCAGAGGCGTTCTTACCCCTTCGCGGTCGCGCCGCCACCAACCGAGAGGTGCAGCCGGGAACAGCCTTTTCCAGGGAATTCTCCACACTTTATTACCACGTTGGGCTACACCTTTTGTCGCCACGAGCGTTCCCTTTAAAATCGGTTGCTCATCTGCGTATGGTTGCATGGTGATTTCCTGATTTAGTTTCAATTCTCCGGTTCGGTAAGTGCCACCGCGAAGAATGATCGCATCACCAGTTACGACCCGGGAAATAGCCGATGAGAGTGTCGTCGGATTTCTTAATTCCGTTCCGGGAGCATCATCGTTGCCATCCGGTGCAACGTAGTAAATATGCTCGGCCTCGGGCAGAATATAATTTTTCTGGATGGGCCCATAAGGTCCACCGGATGGCTGTGCATGTAGAGTCCCCGGTAAGAGACTAAGTAAGACACAAATTAACAAGCAATATCTAAGCGTTTGCAATGCACATCTGTTCATTTGGATTCCTTTCTAATCGATTTGATTACTCTTTCAAACTTGCACAATGGATGACCAGCCGTCGGTACCGTGTTAGTGGCGGAGAACCATCATCGGTAAGAATTAACACGATATGCAGCGTCGTTCCTGCAGCATCTTTGGGGATCACAAAGCCGGTGCTTTTATTGTTTTCGTTTTCGATGTCGATCCACCCGAAATAATTGCCGGCCTCGGGATAGAATCTCCAGGTGTAGAAAAGTTCGTCTTGATCAATATCGCTGCTCCCACTGGCGTCAAGCTCGATTCGTTCGCCAGGCTTTGCAGTGATTTCTATGGCATCGAGTGATGTGTCGCCGTTGAGCACAGGCTGTGGTGGATGGTTTGCTTCAGCAAATTCTTTCACGCACCAATCCAAACGCGCCTGGTAGTCGTTTTGGAAATGGGGTGCCCAGCGACTGATGGTGTGCCCTAAATTATCAGGATCAAGATTGGACTCAACATCAATCCACTGCTTTTCCGATCCCGGCTGTTTCTTGAGACGTCCGCCCCAGCCGCCCCAGTCGGGATGCTCCATCTCGCTCAGTCCATTGGGGATCAATCCCAGAAAGGTTTCCGAATCGGCGCCGCCCAACTCGCCATGGCGGATCGGGCACAACGCTCCCAGCGGCCCATGGTCGAAACGAACATGCGTGTCGAGCCATTCCTTAGAGTGCAGTTTCGGATCAGCGGAATACAAGATTCCACCAGTCGATACGATATAAAATAGATCCGGGAAATTTTCCTGAATCCACAGACCGCTCGCATCTTGATGACCCCAGGCGTAAACGCGAAGTTTGGAGATGAACTTTTTTAGATCTTCTTCGCTGCGATCATTGCGAACCCGCCACAGAGCCTGAGCCAACTCGACGGAGCCTCCCCATATGGGAATCCAGATGGGACGCGGATCATCCCGGTCAACAACTTTGATAATCAGCTCCGTTGCTTCGGTGTCCTTATCGTCGCCAATGAGTTGATCCAGTGGATAGTGGCCGCTACCTTCGCCCGAAATGCCAGTACGAATGTTAAAAGGAGCATCTCGACCGGTTTTGACACCTTTTCGAATTACAGCCAGCAGCGCCTCGGGCTCGGGCCAGCCCTCGCTATGTTTCAAAAGGTTGTCCCGCACCTTTCCATAGGCGTTGATAAAGTTGACAAGGTAGTGCGGTTGTGGTTCGCCATCAAGCGGACGATGCTTATCTTTCGGGAAAATCCGGATGGAGGTGGCAATCAATCCTTCTATATCATACTGATCGGCATACATTAAGAATCGTGTAAAGGATTGCTCGTCATCCCGGTCGCCACCAATATCGGTCAACAGGATGATCCGGTGTTTCTCAGCTTTCGGTATGGCTTGCAACTGTGCACGTGCGGATTGAACGAATATGAGATTCGTCAGCGAGACGGCGATAAAGAAAGCAAAAGTTTTTAATTGTTTCATACTATTTTTTCCACATTTAATCTCTTTCCGAATAATTCATAGCCAGAGCCACGGACAACACAGCGCGGCCAGAGACCGTTACCAAATACTGGAACAGCGTCATCAAGTTAAAAAATATTTAACCACGGAGACTCGCCGAGAAAAACAGAGCCCCATTTGTCACCTCGGCGTATCTTCGCGGTCGCTGCGGTTAACTAAAAATCATTACTTTGCAATAAGCCGAAGGGCTGTATATGGCATTTTCGTTTTATATTGAAATTCACCGGAACCGACAACTTGCTCAGCCACTATTTTCATATTCCAGGTATCGATTATTTCCAGCGTATAATCTTTTTCACCTGCAAGATTCAGTTCAATCGTTTGTTCTGGATCTTGAGTATAGGCCAAATAATGCTCACCTTCTTTGGAAAAGATGTAGATATTATTATTGAGTTTCTCAATCAATGACCCATCATTCCGGTCAGGGATTTGTTCCGGAACAGTTAGCCCCGATAGTGATACGAGTTCGGGGATCATTTCAGTGACGGGTGCTTCCTCCATTATTTTCTTAAAAAAGGCAATCCTGTCCGGGCTTTCACCCATTAAAGTTCCCCCTTTTGCCCACCAGCGCACTTCCGTTAGGGAATCCGAATCATTCTTAAAAGTATCGCCATGCATTCCGTAAACTCCGCTCAAACCGGCCTTCCAGAAATACTCTGTCATCTCTTTGGCAGTCAAGCTTCCCCAGCCGCTTGGAACGCCTCCTTCATAGCGCATTTCATCAAAGAGCACTGGCTTTTGATACTGATTGCGCCACTTTATAGCATTGAAGAAAAAGTACGTTTGTAAACTTGCATGAGTCACCCATGGACGATTATGATCGTAAAAATGACTTTCATCATAATACCAATTATGAATCCCGCGAAGACGTTGAAAAGGATCTTCTTTTTGAAGCAAGGTTCCGATGCCTTCCCAGTCAATCGCTTCCTTGGTTCTCGGAACATCCCATTCGTTGGCAAGCGACCACCACACATTGCGATAGGCTGAAATCCGGGCAATCATGTAGCGAACATATTTTTCGTTCATGTCGTCGCCCATTTGGTAGTAACCCCAATGGTCGTATGGGTGAAAAAGGATGACGTCGGCCTGAATTCCCATGTCCATAAGTTGCTTGACTCGTTTGTCAAAGTTTTGAAAAAACTCATAGTTTGGTTGAGAAGGATCATTCTGATCATCTTTTCTCTTGAACGGAAGCATCCAGGGATCGGTATCATTGCCATAGCTGTAACGCTTTGGGAAAACACACATTCTCATTTTATTAAATGGTGCGTTTTTTAAAGTTTCAAGGGTTTTTTCCTGAACGCTTTGTTTAACGCTTGTCCATTGATAGGAGGTCGTACCAACGCTGTAAAACGGTGTTCCATCAGCATATTGTAAATAAAAAGTATTGACAGGTTCTATTGGACCGTGATTATTTCCAGTCGGTTTGACACACTTGAATGAACCGCTATGATCGCTCAATTCTGCCAGGTTGCTTTGAGTTACAAACGTCCAGTCGCCCAACTGGGCTGGGCAGAACCGAATGATATAGGTGCCATCTCCATCATAAAATCCGGGCATCGATACCGTCTGTGAACCATGAGTAAACTTTGCCTCAAGCTTATTATCCATATAGGGGTTTCCATCGGAAGGTCCATCAAACTCAATTTCAAAGACACCCCACTGTTCGACAGTCATTTTTTCTCCAACTTGACACGAAATAATTGCACAGGATATAATTACAAGCGCTGTCGATAATCTTTTTAAAAGTATGTTTTTCATGGCTCTCTCTTTCAATTGGGTCACTTTTTTACTTGAATGACAACTCGCTGATACCTCGTCAAGGGCGGTGTGCCTTTGTCCGTCACTTCACAAATAACGTGGATGGTTTTTCCCACGCTGTTATCTGCCGGTATGGTGAACGAGGCGTCCTGTTGTCCAGAATTCTCAATCTCGATCATCCCATCGTACGTGTCCGCTTCCTCGTACTGCCACCAACGGTAGCTCAGTTCATCACCATCGGGATCACTCGTGCCTTTGGCGCTCAGTCTCACTGTCGTACCTGGTTTGAACTTTGGGTCCAGCGCGTGGTCCACGACTACAATTGGTGGATGATTGGCCTGGTCAAACGGCTTTACGCACCAGTCGGCGCGCGCGGCCCAGTCGTTCTGCTGCGCCACTGACCAACGCCACGTGGGTTTGAAGAATTTTTTCATTCGCTCGTCGTTGTGGGACGTGACACCGTTGTTCAGGTTTAATCGTCCCCAACATGTTTCCCGAAAGTATCTCCCCTCAGGATGTACATAGCCCTCGTAAGGCGCCGGATCGAGCCAGGTATTGTCACGCACCCACACAAATCGACCACCCCAGCCGCCCCAGTCCGGCGACTCTGTGCTCCGCAAACCGGTCACGATCTGATGTAGAAAAGCCGGGGAATCGCCCTCCGAACGGAAATCTCCCTCTTCGAAATCGTTTTCCCCAGCCTTGTGCGATTTATAGAGCGAACACAAGGGCCCGTGGTTCTGCAAAATATTTTCCTTCATCCAGGGCGCGGCAAAATACTTGTGATTTTCTTTGGGTTGAATCTTTTTCCAGCGGTAGGCAAAGGCCTCGAACTGGTCCGAAATAATGGTTGTAATTTGATATTGTCCCCAATGGGGCAAGATGTAGCTTTGGAACGTTGAGTCTTGCTCAAAGATGCAATACAATCTTATCTTCCCGGCCACCTCGGCCATTCTCTCAGGATGCTCCTCTTCAATCGTCTTAAGCGCCCGTGAAATGGTGTTGATGCCGCCCCAGGCCTGCAACCAGATCGGTCGAGGATCAGTGTCATCAAGCAACACATCCACAATTAGCTGCGATCCCGGAGTCACCATGTCCATTTCGCCTTCTGCGCTCATGTTGCCCATGCGTGTAACATGGCGTAGATAGCCCGGTGTCGGAAAGTCCGGATCATGCTTTATCAAATTCGGATAGACCTCTTTGTAGGCGTCGAGATAGGGATCAATCCAATCATCCCCAGCCCATTTGTGCCCCTGCCAGTGATACTGTGAACTCGATGTCACAATGGCCTCGATATCCCATTCATTAGCGTAGAGCAGGAACCGAACTATTGAGCACTCGTCATCAATCTCTCCGTCACTGGTAATGATAGAGCGCGGTTTCTCGGTCTTTGTACCAGCTTTTAACTGAGCCTCAGTACATTGAATTAGTGCGAGACATCCAATCAAGACGGCCATGTAAAAAAATGCGATTTTCGATATTGTCAAACTCTTCATTTTCATCTCATTTTTAAATCTTATTGGATATCTTATTAATTTCTCGTTCAACGCGCCGCACTAATATTCTGAAAAGTCATTTTGAGTGGGCGAATTTAACCGCCGAGTAGGAACGCAGAGAAAAAATACATTTTCTACTCATTTTATCACGAATGAGCAAGTCGATTTTATCCTCTCAACGATCTTGGCGCTCTCGGCGGTTCATATATTTATTACCCACTCGATTCGACATAGTACCCAAAAAAGTTATTGCAGACGAGATTTAATTTCTTTGGCTTTCAAAGCTCCACGTCCGCCCACACGGCTACCGAATATTTGTATCCCACGAATCTCACCTCGGAATTGGCGATCCCAACCGTGATTTCCCATTGTTTTATTAAAATTCCCGATGGCCAGGGGACCGATGTCACTGTCGACCGATCCGACATTGTAAGTGGTCTTACAGTCCAACGTAACATCAATCAGTTTGGGTGTATCTATAGGTTCGCTGAAATACCAGCTCACATTGTCGACGGATTCAGTAGCATTGTAAGTCACGGCAAAAAAAGTCCATTTCCCGACCTGAATTACACCCGGGGAACTGTCATTATTAACGCCGTCAGGCCATTGATTCACCGCCAGACGCAATCGGCCATCTTCATGACAAACCAGGTCGATACCGGCACGGGCGCCATTCAAGCAAAAAATGATACGGTTTCCACCACTACCAATTTCTAGGTTTTCCGGCTTGAGCCAGCCGAGGATGGTGAAGGAACGAAGGCCTCTAAGGTCATCTGTTACGGTGTCCGCTTCGGCCCGACCCCAGGGCGCACCATCAGGCAGGTGTAATCCACCGTCTGCGGTACGCTTGGCGGTGCCCTGGAGTCTGAGGCCAGGTTTTTCATTATCCGAAAAATCGGCCAATACTATGGGTTCGCTGACAGATGTGCGATCCACAGCGATAAGTATGTGATTACGGGCAGTGGCACCGTCAGCATCGGTCACTGTAAGTGCAACCCGATATAGTCCTGGTTTCTCAAAGGTATGCGATGGCGCCGGTTCAGTAGCAGTTGATCCATCACCGAATTCCCACAGCACACTATGTGGACTCTCGCTGTCAAATTTAACAGTCAAAGGCGCGAATCCTTCTGTTACGGAGGTCTGGATTCGCGCTTCGGGCCGAAGCTTTTCCCCTGAGCTATATGGTATAAAACGATAAACGATGTCATTGTCTGGCGCGGAGGTCTTGAATTCTCCAGGTCTCGCTGTACCCACAGGTGACTCGGTCATTTCCCACGGATCAATGGCATCCACCTTGTAGGGGGTGCTGCCGGCGAGTTGAATTGACTGGAACCTGCCAGCTGGGCAATAGAGCAAATAGTACTCGCCGGGTTTGGCGAGAACAAAACGACTTTTTTCATCACCTATGGGCTGAAGCTCATAAAAGGCCGGAGCCCCCGCCATAAAATCCTTAAGCCACTGAATACGTTTGGGGCTTTGACCATAAAGTATTCCACCTTTTGCCCACCAGAGAATATCATCCGGATGCTTGTAGGTTTCACCGTGGCCAACGTAGCAGCCGCTCATGGTGCCGAGCCAGAAGCGTTGGGTCATCTCTTGAGCAGTTATGTTGCCCCAACCTTGCGGTATATCACCCTCGTACCGGCATTCATCATAAACGACTGGTTTGCCGTATTGCTCGCGGTAACCTACGCCGCCCTCCATATCAGATGTCTGCAAGCTGGCGTGCGTGACCCACTCTTTTGTGTGGTCATACCATCTCCTGCCATTATGGATACCGCGCAACCGTTGGTGCGGATCTTCCTTCTCTAGAATAGAGAAAAAGCGATCCCAGTCCTCCCATTGTTTGTTGCCACGATGGCCCTGGGGCCGATTGGTCATGAAATCATACTCGTTTGCCAGCGACCACCACACATTACGATACGCAGAAAGCCGGGCGATACAGTAGCGCAGATATCGATCATCTTCCTCATCACTCATATCGGCAAATCCCCAACGATCGTAGGGATGCCAGAGAATAAGATCCGCTTCGATGCCCAGCCGTTGCAGCTCCAGAATTTGTTTCTCAAAATGCTGCCAAAATGCAGGATCAGGTTGGCTAAAATCAAATTTGTTTTCCGCTCCTTTTTTAAAGGCATAAAATTCCGGTTCGTTCTCATTGTACACATACGACTTTGGGAAAACACAAAACCGGATTTTGTTGAACGGAGAAGCAGCGAGCGTCTTGAGTGTCTGCTCTTGTAGTTCGGGTGTTTGATGTACCCAGGCGTAGCAGGTTGTACCAAATTGATGATATGGAGTGCCATCGGCATAACGCAGGTAATAGGTGTTAAAGATCTCGATAGGACCGTGGTTATCACTCGTGGGCTCGGTAGCCCTAAATACGCCAGTCTTGCCGTTCAATTCAGGGACGACACTGTGGGTTTCAAAACGCCATTCGCCGGTGGTGGGTGGACTAAAACGTACCTTATAAGTGTCACCACCTTCCCAAAAGCCGGGCACGATATAGCGCTGGTCGCCCTGAGTGAACGTCGCGGATAGTTTCACATTAAGATAGGGATTAGCTGACGCGGTGTCGGTGAGCTTGATTTCAAAAACACCCCACCGCTCCATAAAGTCGGTGGTGGTTTGAGTTTTGGCAATTGGTGTCAACAAAATGACTATCGCGACCATGAAGGAAATCGTCTTGTATAATTGTTCGAATTCAAATTTCATAGTATTCACCTTTATGAACAAATTCAACAGCTGTCAGGTTACAGGCTCTTCTAGTTGCTCAGGAACGCTTGAATCCTAGCGACAAAACGGATTTACCTTGATGTTGACAACCATGCTCTTGCCATCTCTTCCGTAAACTTTTTGGAATCGCCATCATACTGCACAACCGTGAGCTGGCCGACATCCCAATCGCCCATGGTTGCCGAATTGTACCCGGACACATAGTAACCAGCGTCTCCCATGCGCGTGACAGATTCAACATCAGCCCATTCATCTTTGGGATTATCAATAAACAGGGATTTACCTTCACTCAATCCATGTACGTTTTTCAGAGGAAGGCTCTCCTCGAGTAACTTGGCCCAGCTAACAACCAGATCCACATCCGTAATGCTCGCTTGAAACCAACGACCTTCTTCATGAGGCACGGTTTGCACACCCGGATAGTTTTCAGGGATATAATCGCCAAGCCACTTTACGAATTCAACAGTCGTCTTCACAGCAACCTCGGGAGCCGGTTCCGCTTGATCTTTTCCGCAGCCGATTAGCATGACCACGGTCAAACACATGCAAAGGATGCTTTTTCTGAATAGCGTTGTGTTTGTTTTCATTTGATTCTTTACCTCTCTTTTATTCGTTATTTCATTGGCTCTCTCGAGTATTCAAGGCAAAGCGATAAGGTGGCTCAGCCCCAGTTCATCTTTTCTATTCTTTGACGTTAATAATCGCCCGTCGCCACCCTTTGAGGTGTGGTTCCCCGTCGTCCGTCACTTCAAGAATGACGTGGATCGTTTTACCAGGCGCATCAGAAGGAATCACTATTGATGCTTTTTGTTTTGCAGAATCCTTAATGTCCACAGCCTTGCTATAGGTTCCAACCTCCTTGTACACCCACCAACTATAAGAGAGGGTATCTTTATCGGGATCTGTGGAACCGGTGGCGTCAAGAGAAACAGTTTCGCCTGCTGCAGCATCGATTTTTACAAGGGGGCCATTAGCAACCGTTGTTCCGTTGAATTGTGCTACGGGAGCATGATTCGCCTCCTCAAAATCCATAATACACCAATCCAACCGCGCTGCAAAATCGTTTTGCGCAGCGATTGTCCAGCGCCAGTTCATTTTCTTTGGATCACCATCATCCGTAACCGCCTTTTGCGACGGCCTATCACCCGGCTTTTCAGCACCCGGGTCATCGGTCAGGTAGTTCGGTTTGGTATCAGGATAAGGAAATATTGCGCGGCCGCCCCATCCACCCAAGGTATAATCAACATGTGCCTCTAATCCATTATTGATCAGATTAAGCCAAGAGGGTGTATCCCCTTCGCTGATAAATTTCTGAGGCGTCAATGAGGCCAACGCTCCATGGTTTTCTTTTTGATTTGTTTTAAACCATTCGGACGTCATAACTTTTACGACTTCCGGTGGATTGTAGGTGTCTCTACTTCCACCACCACTGCCATAATCCCATGTGTGCCACCAGCCCCAGGCCTCAAAAATCTGTGCTTCCTTGACATTATTTTCGATCCACTGGCCACCGCCATCCTGGTACCAAATGCAGTAAAGGCGTACCTTGGCTACAGCTTTTTCAAATTGTTCTTTGGAATACTCGCCCGAATACTTGAATCTCCATAATGCAGATGCCGGCGTGTTGGCTCCACCCCAGCAACCGATATGTACGGGACGAGGGTCATCATCCAACAGGATATTTATGATAAACTTTTCACCTTCTGTATTTTTCGTTTCCATGTCAGGCGGATCAACATAAAGATCATTCCTGTTTTCATTGCCAATCCGCATGACACTCATAAGGTATTCAGCAGTAGGATAGTCGGGATTATGTTTTCTCAGTTGCGGAACCAAAGTTTTGTAGGCATCCATCATCAAAGGAAACCATGGGCCTTCTTCACCCTCGACAAGATCACCGGCTTTGTCTTTGCTATGACCGTCTTTTTGAAATCTAGAGTTGTTCTGAATAATAGCAGCAACATCAAAGTCGCAGCTATACAACAGAAAACGGACTATTGTACTCAGGTCATCAATTTCACCGTCTGTGGTTGCTATGACACGCGGTTTGACGCGTTCTGCCGATGAAACGGAAACCATACAAAAGAGCAATATTAGTAAAGCTGATCGCTGTATCATGTCTATAGATCCTCGTAACCTCATACAATACTCCTTGCACCTGCATTAGCGTGCGGTTCTGATATTCGTATGCCGCCTGTTTCTGATTATTGTGGGAATTGAGTTACTCCACATTGATAATCACACGGCGATACGCATAAAGATTGGGAGAGCCGCTGTCATACAGCTCCAAAATAATATGAATGGTTGTGTCACTTGCATCTGTTGGAACAGTCACCGAAGCGGATTGTGCAGACTCATTTTGGATGGATACATCTCCTTCATAGGAGCCAGGTTCTTTATAAAAAGACCAGGCGTAATTCAGCGAATCACCGTCAGGATCGCTGGAGCCTGCTGCGCTGAGAGAAACAGCAGAACCTGCAGACGCTGAGATTTCCATAACCTGTCTGGTCTTGTCGCCATTGACAATAGCGATTGGATGATGATTGGCCTTGGAGTAATCATTGGTCATCGTCCAATCCATGCGGGCCGCAAAGTCGTTATCGTAGCCTTTACTCCAGCGTTTTATCGCCCCGGCCTTTTCCGGCGTGTTTCCATACATATAGTATGGATCGTACTGTGTTTCTCCATCTTTTTTAATTTTTGTGACGCCCGACATGCTGCGAATGCCTTCCTTCTTGGTCCAACTGAAACGACCGCCCCAGCCACCCTGGTCAATTTGATCGGGATCGTTAAGGCCGTTGGGATAGACATGCATAAACGCCGGCGTATCGCCTTCGGTTGCCCATTTTGTATCCGGGTATACAGCTCCTAATGGCCCGTGGCTTTGGATGTCTGACCGTTGATAGTCACCATTTTTAGGAGGCTGCCAACCATAGACTCCTGTGGCGCGGATGTAAAAAAGATCGGGAAAGTTTTTTGCCAGCCAGGCTCCGGCATCATCTTGACCTAAAATATCAAACACGCGCAGCTTGCTGATGAACTTTTCAAGCTCGGCTTCAGAGCGAGTTTCCCGCACTTTCCAAATCGCCTGCGCGACGTTGTTCACGCCTCCCCAGCCGCCAACCCACACCGGACGCGGATCGTCCTTGTCCACAGCGGCAATGATCATCTCCGAACCGGGACTGTCTTTGCCCGTACCCACATCACTCATGCCATATCCTTTTTGTCCCATTACGGAGATTGATTTCAAGTATTCTGGTGTGGGATAGCCATCGGCATGGACCTTGAGATTGTCATAAACCTGTTCGTAGGCATTGACGATTTTATCGAGCATCTCGGTGTTTTCTTGTGTCTTTTTCCAACAGCCGGTGGCGACAATCAGGCCTTCAGTATCAAACTCGTTGGCGCACACCAAAAAGCGAACCATGGATTGTTCGTCGTCGGGATCGGCGCCGAGGTCTGTGGTATTAATAATTCGAGGCTTATAACTCACTTTCACTTCTTCATCGGCACAGGATATATGGACCTGCGCAACCATAACTAAAAAGCCCAGGGCTAGAAAACAAAATTTCTTATTCATAGATACTCCTACACGTTTATTCTAGTCCAATTCGCACATTTACTCCACACACCAGTCCGCGCGTTCTTGAAATTCCTTTTGGTAATCCTCACGCCACTTGGAAATACTTGTTTTGCCGGGCCCATCAACATAATGATTTGTATTTTCTTTACGTACATATTGACCACCCCAACTGGGCTGGGTAGGATCTTCAGGATCGTTGATACCGCGGTTCGCGCTAACCAGGTACATGAACGTTGGCGAATCCCCTTCGCACACCCCGGTGCATCCCATGCCTTCATGCGGGTATATATCACAGAGAGGGCCGTGGTTATTGCGAATGTGCTCATTGACCCAATCGAGGTCCGAGATTGGATCAGAACCGCCGAACATGCCCTGATACGTCTTTCTCGAGTCGATAATAAACAAGTCAGGGAATTCGTCCATGAGCCACCCATGCGTTGCGTCCTGGTAGGCAATCAAAAAGATGCGAAGTTTACTGATAAAGGCCTTAAACTCTTCTTCACTGCGATCATTTCGAACTCTCCAAATGGCCTGGGAAACCTCGCGCGGTGTGCCCCAGACACCAATCCATAACGGCCGTGGATCAGGTTTGTCTGCTGCTGCAATAATGGCGTTTGAAGCTTCACTGTCCTTGCCTTCACCAATAATATCCATCACTGGTTGAGTTTTGCTTCCCCATTTAATGCTAAGTCCATGGTTATTACCCAAGCCCTCATAGGTGACGGAACGCAGCTCGTCAGCCGTAGGATAGTTAGGATCATGTTTCTGTAAGTTATTGTATACCTTCTCGTACCGGTCAAGCACGTCCAGCATATGTTGCTTATGAGCTTCCATGGCAAAGGTGCCTGCCGCAGCAATTAACCCCTCGATGTCAAATTCATTGGCATACAAAAGGAAACGGACCATCGACTGCATATCGTCAGGATCACTTTTTTGATTGTTGGGTACATCACCGCCCTTGACAACCCCAATGGGCGGGAAATCCGACATCATGATCACGCGTAGTCTTTCGGTCTCAGCACTGGACTTTTGATTTGCGTCGCCATTATCACAGAAAACGCAGAACGCAATCGTCAACGTAATAATCGTTGTAAATGTGAATAGCTTCTTCATAGATTTTACTCCTTTAAAATAAATCTCTCAGAGACAATTTATAACTTGACCGATTTTGTTCTCAACTATTTTCTATGAATAATAAAAAAATGAATGCCCGGATTTCAGAATCAAATAGGTACATTCATTGATAATACAGGCGGATTCAACAAGATCTTTGACCGAGCTGAATCCGTCCTTGAGCGATTAAATTACTTGAGCAACATCATTTTCTTCATTTCTGAATAGCCGTCAACTTCAATACGATAGTAATAAATACCTGTAGAAAAGTTAGCCGCATCAAAAGTGACTTGATGCATTCCGCTGGTCAGCTTTTGATCCATCAATGTTGCCACTGGTTGTCCAAGTGTATTAAAGACCGAAACCTTGACATGTCCATCCTTCAGAGTCTGGAACTGAATATTCGTGCTCGGATTGAATGGATTCGGATAATTCTGCATCAGTGCAATTGTCGAGGGTGCGGTAGTTGGTTCACTGGCAACACCCGTTTCAGCAAGTGTTGCATTGGTAATCTGAATTTCATCAATAGCATACCAACCCCAGCCACCATGAAACGCATCCACGACCTCGATAATCACTGTTTGACCCGCCAGGGCTGAAAGATCGAGCGTGAACTCATCCGGCATTTGCTCATCACCGACACCCTCGGCTTTTACATCCAGAGTGTCAAGGAGCGTACTACGATCAGGAGTCAGTACTGCAATACCACCGGAACCATTGGTGTATCCGGAGTCAGGATTCGCTTCATCCAAGATCGGAGCTGTCCGGACACCGGCCCAGCTGGCACCGGTATTGCCGACTGCCCAAACCGTCAATACGGCATTTTCACCTAATTTGATTTGCGGAGATGTGGCAATCTGATCATTATCTTCATAATGAACTTTATCGCCCCATTGATTCAGCGCGTAGGTATTGAGGTAACCGGACTGACCGCGTCCGTTCACAAAGTCAAAGGTTATATCATCTTCAGTAGCCGCAAAAGGATCGTTGCAATCGAGATATTTAAGAACTGCTGGATCATCGGGGTCTTCGTGGCACCCCTCTTTAGCAACAGAGAAATATCCGTCCCACTCGTTGGGCACGCCAATGCACCAGGCCAAACCATCAACCGGCAGTTGACCCTCGACAGCATTATCATCTATGGGGTCTTGAATTGGGTCATAACAACCGGTTACTGATTCATCACCAGCAATATCGTCATCATTATCAACACCGTCGGCGGGACGAATACACCACAATTTAAAGCCATGATCGTTGCCGTCTTCAAAATTCCAGGAAATCGTGTCACCAAAGGCGAGACTCACAGACATTAACAACAGCATAGTCATTACACCCAATAACGTATTTCGCATGTTCATTAAGCACCTCACTTTGTTAAAGTTAATAGTAGACCAATCCTTTGATAGCATCATCAAGAGCATATTATACATTTTAATATCTCTTTATGAATCCAATGTACAGCAACACCAACAGTATCTACTCCAGGGCTACCTAATGTAAAAGTTATAATTAACTGCTCATGAATCTGTTCTTGAGTAATTGAATTACTTGAGTAGCATCATCTTTTTTACTTGCGAGAAACCGTTGGCTTGGATACGATAGTAATAAATACCGGCAGGAAAATTGACAGCATCAAAAGTGACTTGATGCGTTCCGCTTTTCAACTCTTGATCCATCAATGTTGCCATTGGTTGTCCAAGTATATTAAAGACTGAAAGTTTTACATGACTATCTTTTAGAATCTCAAATTCAATGTTGGTACTTGGATTAAATGGATTTGGATAATTTTGAGCAAGATGAAAATTATTTACAAGAGTTGTTTTATTCTCAACTCTGGTATTTGGGTCGCTTGCATTGGTAATCTGGATCTCGTCAATGGCAAGCCAACCCCAGCCACCTTGAAAGGCATCCACAACCTCGATAATAACTTGCTCACCTGCAAATTCCGAAAGATCAAGCAAAAACTCACCCGGCATAGTACCATCGCCACCTGTGGCTCCTACCTGCAGACTGGCCAGGAGCTCATCACCCGCAGGCGTCAGTACTGCTATACCACCAGAGCCCGAGAGGTAGGCTTCTGCAGGATCCGGATCAAATTCCGGGGCTATCCGGGACGTGTTATTGCCGAAAGCCCAAACCGTCAACTCGGCGCCCTCGCCTAACAAGATCGTGGGGGATGTGGCAATCTGATCATTATTTTCGAAATGGACATCATCGCCCCATTGGCTCAGATTGTAGGTATTGAGGTAACTGGACTGACCGCGACCGTTCGTAAAGTCGTAAGGCGGATCGCCAACTGCGACGCTAAAAGGATCGTTGCACGGGCCATACTGAAGAACATCATCCACAACATGACAACCCTCTATCACTGCAGGAAATTGCCAGTCAAACTGGTCGGGCGGTCCAATGGTCCAGGCCACACCCTCTATCGGCAGACCGGCTTCTGCTTCTGATGGAATTGATGGAACTACGACACCTGTTATTGATTCATCACCAGCGATGTCGGGATCATCTGGAGCAGGATCCGCGGGTAATAAACAACGCAAGGTAAAACCATGGTCGTTGCCATCCTCAAAGTCCCAGGAAATCGTGTCTGCAAAGGCGAGATTCAAGGACATCAACAGCAGCATAGTCATAAAACTCAACAACATTTTATACATGTTCATCAAGCACCTCACTTTTTTAATGTTAATAATAGACCTATCTTTTGATAGCATCATCAAGAGTATGTTTTTTTCATCACCTCCTTTCCTCCTTTCCCAATGGTTTTTAGTCCCAACATGAACCAGAATGCAAGAAACTTTATTATTTTAATAATAGCATTCGCTTAGTAGAGTTAAATCCGTTTGATTCAAGCCTGGTGAAATAAACACCACTCGGTAAATTTGAACCATTAAATGATACTGAATATGGTCCTGCATTTCTAAAATCATTAGCTAATACAGTAATTTCCCGCCCTTTAATATTGTGGACACTTAGTTTTACATAGCCGTATTCAGGAATTTCAAATTTAATGGTTGTTACAGGATTAAAGGGATTTGGATAATTCTGGTATAATTCAAACTGCTGTGGTTGTTGATTTATTACAGGATTTTCGACCTTGGTTGGTTCGCCAAGTTCCTTGACGAGTTCATCATAAAATTTCACAGCCATTTTGGTGTTGCCTTTGTCATTGGGATGATAAAGATCATTTGATACACCCGGATATGTTGTGCCCCACATGTCACCTCCTTCATAGGGA
>JAFGKD010000133.1 GCA_016928775.1 Candidatus Zhuqueibacterota bacterium
GCTTCGAGAAAGCTTTGGGACTGGAGGCTAAAAAGGCTTAAAATGAATGATATGATCCGTGTTTCATCCGTGAAAATCCGTGGCTTATAAACTTTGCTAAAAAAGCACGATGTTGTAGATTTGTAGTACGGATTTTTTTTCAGCTTTGCTTTGAGAAAGTTTTGGGATTGGAGGTTAAAAAAGATCAAAATGAATGATATTATCTGTGTTTCATCACAACAAGGCTGCGCTATGCAATCCGTGTCATCCGTGTAATCAGCGGACCATTTTGGTTGCGGCCTTCGGCCGCGCCAGGAAAATCCGTGGCGAATATATTGTATAAAAAAAAGCATTGTAATGAAAAAAATTTTCCTATTATTTCTTATTTGTCTTCTCAGCTGCGCTCCCAGGCCCGACCATCCACCCAATATTATCTATATAATGTGCGATGATCTCGGCTATGGCGATATCGGTTGTTATGGCCAAAAGATCATTCAAACTCCCAATATCGATTTTCTCGCAGCCGAGGGCATCCGGTTCACGGATCATTACGCTGGCCATACTGTTTGTCGTCCGTCACGACTGGTTTTGTGGACGGGCAGGCATACGGGACATACACCCATTTCGTCCAATGCGCGATATGTTTTTCAGTCGGAGGATGTGACCGTCGCCGAGATTCTCAAGGAAGCAGCATATATCACCGGTGGTGTTGGCAAGTGGGCTATGGCTGATGCTGACGGGAATGGTCATCCAAATGAACATGGCTTTGACTTTTGGATGGGGTATCTCGACCAGAGCGAAGCACATAATTATTATCCACTCTACCTCTGGCAAAATCGCGAAAAAGTGCCGCTCGAGGGCAATGTCCTCTTTGAAAAGGACGAGCACAATCGTGGCCGCGTCGCTAACAAACGAGTCACTTATGCACACGACATGATCACCCAGGCGGCGCTGGATTTTATCCGGACGAACGCCCATGCACCTTTTTTGCTGCATATCCATTGGACCATTCCGCATGCCAACAATGAGGGCGGACGCGTCACCGGTGATGGCATGGAAGTGCCGGATTATGGTATATACGCCGAAAAAGAATGGCCAACACCGGAAAAAGGATTTGCCGCGATGATCTCACGGATGGATGCGGATGTCGGAAAAATTATGCTGTTGCTGAAAGAGTTACATATCGATCACAAGTCGGTTGTTTTTTTTACTTCCGATAATGGCCCGCATCAGGAAGGCGGACATCAGCATGAATATTTTGACTCAAACGGGCCGTTACGCGGCTACAAACGCGATCTATACGAGGGCGGCATTCGTGTGCCGTTGATTGTACGCTGGCCAGGTACGGTGACACCGGGTGCTGTTTCGAATCATCCCTCGGCCTTTTGGGACTATCTGCCAACCGCCTGTGATATCGCTCGCATCAAACCACCTGAAAATATTGACGGCATTTCTTATCTGTCAGCTCTGCGGGGAGAGGTGCAGTCGCAGCACGAATACCTGTATTGGCAGTTCGCGGGCAGCGGCCATGATAAGCAAGCGGTGCGCGTTGGTTTTTGGAAGGCCGTGCGCCCGGAAACGAATGCGCCATTGGAGTTGTATGATTTGAGCACAGATATTGGAGAACAAAATAACATCGCATCCGCTCATCCGGATATCGTTGCCAAAATGAGCGCGCTTATACTGGAGGCAAAAAAAGATAAAGAGGAACAAAGTGAATAACGTAAAAATCAAGCGGGCATTAGTGAGTGTATACGACAAAACCGGTCTTGTCGATTTTGTCAAAAAACTGCATGAATTTGGCATCGAGATATTTTCGACCGGCGGTACCTACAGGCTGTTGCTGGAGCATGGATTGCAGATTAAAAAGGTCTCGGAAATCACAAAGTTTCCGGAAATCCTCGATGGTCGGGTAAAAACCCTGCATCCGCACATACATGGCGGCATCTTGGCCAAGCGATCGAGGGCGCATTTGGCCGAATTGGCCGAGCATGGCATTGACACAATCGATATGGTTGTAGTCAATCTTTATCCTTTTGAAGAAACAGTGGCCAAGCCGGGTGTGGCGCTGGAGGATGCGCTGGAAAATATCGATATTGGTGGGCCAACAATGATTCGTGCTGCAGCGAAAAATTATCCACATGTCGCTGTGGTGGTGGATCCGGCGTTTTATCAGCCTGTACTTCAAGAGATGGCGGTGAATGACGGGGGCGTATCCGCTGATATGCGATATAAAATGGCATTGGCGGCTTTTCAGCGTACCTCGCACTATGACGCCGCTATATCGTCTTATCTCGCTGGTCTGGGAGAATCCATTGATTTGCCGGACACTATTTCTGTGCAGTTGACCAAAGTGCACAATTTGCGATATGGTGAGAATCCGCATCAACGTGCTGCCTTTTATGCGGATGTGTCCAAAGGCAAGGTCGGGATGGTAGCGGCAGAACAATTGCATGGCAAGGAGTTGTCCTACAATAATATTCAGGATATCCACGGCGCCATTGGTTTGGCGCTCGAGTTTGATCAGCCGGCAGTAGCGATCATCAAGCATGCCAATCCGTGCGGTGCCGCCTGGGCCGAGGATGTGGTAACAGCCTATGCGCGCGCGCTGAGTACAGATCCAACCTCAGCTTTTGGCGGTATCGTGGCGATGAATCGCCACGTCTCCCGAGAAGCAGCCGAACAGATCGTCAAAATTTTCACCGAAGTCGTTGTCGCACCGGCGTTTTCGGATGAAGCGCTGGCTATTCTCAAAGGCAAAAAAAATATCCGCCTGATTGTCTGGCCAACCACCGAACCACCCACGTCCGGCTATGAACTAAAAGCTGTTGAGGGAGGTTTTTTACTTCAGGAGGCGGACCTCCTTCGACCGCAGTACGAGGAATGGAGCGTCGTGACCAAACGCCAGCCGACCGAAGCGGAATGGCATGCCATGAAATTTGGCTGGAGGGTCGTCAAATGGGTCAAGAGCAACGCGGTCATCTATGTGAATGAACACAAGACGCTCGGTATTGGCGCCGGTCAGATGTCGCGAGTGGACGCCTCCAGGCTGGCGGTTGCCAAAGCCAAAGATGCCGGCCTTGATCTGACCGGCTCGGTGGTTGTGTCCGACGCCTTTTTCCCGTTCCGCGATGGTGTGGATGCTGCTGCCGAGGCAGGCGCCAGAGCGGTCATCGAACCGGGTGGCTCGGTACGTGATGAAGAAGTCATCGCAGCCGCGGATGAGCATGATATGGCGATGGTCTTTACCGGGCGGCGGCATTTTAGACATTAGGAGATTTTTGTTCAAAGAATAGATCCTGTGATAAAGCGTTGGTGATTCGTCGTATTTATTTTTTTACCTGATAATGTGGGTATAATACTTATCGTTCTATAAGTAAAATAAAAAATTAAAACGAGCAACATCGGGAAGGGCTGTGGTGAGGTTGTTTCAATTTTTTACAGTAAAGGCGTATATTCTGCTTTGCTTCAAAAGCAGGGTATACGCCTTTTTTTTCAGGCCTTCATTTTAATAGCCACTTTTTGCGATAAGCAAATCATCTTGATAATTTCGCATGAAGCAGTATTGTTCTGCTATGTCCAGAAAAGTAGTCTGTGGCATCTCAATTTATTCAAATCAATTCTGTTTAATTGTTTTACTTTCATCATTAAATTCATTTGGAGACATTATGAAAAAATTCCTCAAGGTTGTATTGTTCATTTTTTGCTTTTTTATGGCATGCAGTTTCATTTCTGCAAATGCACAGCCGTATTGGGAAAATGATTTGTGGAAAAATGCCGGATTGCTGCCGGGTGTTCCCACCATGGCGGATGAAATCATACATGTCGATGATTTATTGCCGGGGAACAGCGATCATGACGCAAAGGTACAAGAAGCACTAAGATTGGCGAGAATAAATTCAACGAATGACCGAGTAACAATCATTCATTTTGCAGCGCATACTTATTACTTGAACCAAACCATTGAGATTAAACAGCCGTACAATGGTATCATTTTGCAGGGAGAGGGACCAAGCACTGTTTTGAAATTTGAATTGGATCAATGTCAAAACTGTATTGAAATTGGCTATGAGAGTGAGACATATCTCTCAGAAATTTCAAGTGCAATTCCCTACAAATCATACACCTTTTCTGCAGGTGGTTTGTCCCCCAATACCTGGATCAGAATAAGTGAGAACAGAAATGCAGAGGGCAGAATTTACGAGCCCGAGTATTATGCCGGAGCAATAGGTCAAGTTACCCGGCTTGTCTCAGTAAATGGCAATATTGGCACAATGGTAGATCAAGCGGCGATGGAATATAAAATGGAATATGAGCCCAGAGTTTACCTGATTGAGCCAATCGAGCATATTGGTATTGAGAAAATGAAAATATGGCGATATGACTATCACCCATGTAATACCGGCGCGGAACATGGGAACAATGTTTTAATGAAGAATGCTGTAAACTGTTGGATTCGTGGCGTCCATTTTGAACAGACGTGTCGAAATCACATATTTGTCGATCGATGCTCGCATCTTGAAATTAGTGGGTGCTATATCCACGAAGCATTGAGCTTTGGAGAAGGGGGGCGTGGGTACGGCGTCTTGTTGAACCGGACGACAACAAAATGCCTTATTGAAAACAATATTTTTAACAAACTTCGGCACGCTATGATTGTTCAATCCGGATCAAACTCTAATGTTTTTGTATACAATTATTCTTACAACCAACATTGGGTGGACGAACTTACGGGTTTGCCATTCGACAAGTGTGTCCCAGAAACCCTGGGCTATTGGTGTGGTGGCGACATTTGTTTGCATGGAAACTATCCTTTTAGCAACTTGTTTGAGCATAATTGGGCATGCATTATTGTGGCTGATGGATATCACGGTATGAATGGCATAAACAACTGGTTTGTAAGAAATATGACTTATGATGATGAACAGACTGAAGGAAGTGAGATTAAATTGTACAGGGCGGGTAATTACGTCGTTTTAGGCTGCATGATGAGAACGACCCAAGCCGCTCCTGTTGATGATGATGAATGTTCGGGAATTGACCAGTATGGAACTCTATACGGTACAAGTTATGATGAGCACTTGTGGGTTTATAAGCTGGGAACGGAAGATCATTATTGGCATCCTTGCGTTTCAGTTTTTTATGATGCAAAACCGCCTTTCTCAGGCTTATCCTGGCCTTCCATCGGTCCTAAAACATCTCAAGGTGCAGATTTTTACGATATTCATCAGCAAATCCCTGCAAGAGTAAGGTTTAATAGTGGGCCCTTGACTTATATCGAAGAAGGCGATCTTACCGAATGGCCGACTATACCGCAATTTCTCGAGCTCCAGAATAAAACCATCACAACCGATCAAGTAGCGCGGGAATACATTACTGCAGGTCCAGCTGTTGATATTGCGAGTGGGGCAAATGTCTCTTTTGCAGCTGGAGACTATATCAGGCTGCTACCGGGATTTATCGCAAGTTCTGCGGGGGCTACGCAATTCTGCGCTTACATTGATCCTGCGCTATTAACCGCATCCGCGCCAGCAAAAAAAATCGACGAAGAAAAGTTCAAAAACAATGATCTGTTTACGACAACAAGCTTTGAAGAATCTCTAGGAAATAATCCAACAGATAGCTTGGCGCTGTCAAAAGCTGTTGTTGAGCAGCTTCCTACTGAATTTGCTATAAGTGCAAATTACCCAAATCCATTTAACCTCGAAACAAGAATAAATTATGAACTGCCGGAAGAATCGTCTGTAAGTTTAAATATTTATAATGTTTATGGCCAACTTGTTTTAAGTCTTGTAGATAAGCGTGAATCCGCCGGCTATAAAACTGCTGTCTGGAATGGATGTGACAGACAAGGAAAGGCGGTATCAAGCGGTGTCTATTTTTATGTCTTTAATGCTGGTGATTATGAAAAAGCCTGCAAGATGATATTGACAAAGTAAAAAATTGGAAATTGTCGCCCGATCAAAAGAGTATCTTTCACAAAATGAACAGGAGTTTAAAATGAAAAATTCATTATCAGCAGTTATTATAGCTCTTTTGCTGTCTTTAACTCTCTTTGCACAGGGCCAATGGACCGACGATGGCGATGTTGTCTATTGGAATCAATTAAGTGATAAAGTTGGTATTGGATTGAACAATCCTCAGACTCGTCTACATGTGCTTGGTAAAGGAATTTTCCAGGTTGGTTCTGACAAGGCATTTTCGATTTATCGAGATGGGGATAACCAACGAATTGACATGTGGCACAATTGGCAAGGTATGCATTTGGATTTTGTCAATACAAGTCTTTCCAAATCTGGCTACATTGTTAACAAGGCGCCCGATGGTCATCTTTATCTGGGTGTCAATATGTCAAATGAAGCTTTGATGATAAGTGGCAGTAGCGGCAATATCGGCATTGGTACAAATAATCCTGTCAAGCGGTTACATGTCATTGGTGAAGGTATTGTTCAGGTTGGAACTGATAAGACATTTTCAATTTATCGAGATGGGGATAACCAACGCATTGACATGTGGCACAATTGGCAGGGTGCGCATCTGGATTTTGTCAATACAAGTCTTTCCAAGGCAGGATACATTGTCAACAAAGCACCTGATGGCAATCTTTTCCTTGGAGTCGGTATATTCGAAGAAGCGCTTAAAATAAAAGGAGATAACGGAGATATTCATATCAGTACTAACGTGAGCATTGGCACTTCGAGTGTCGGCGGCTATAACCTGGCTGTAAATGGCAAGATTGGCGCCGAAGAAGTTGAGGTGAAACAAACGATCCCGGATTTTGTGTTTGAGGATGGCTATAATTTACGTTCACTCGAAGATGTTCAGAGATTTATAAGAGAAAATGGCCATTTGCCAGATATTCCGTCAGCAAAAGAGTTTGATGGAAAAGCCGTGGCAGTCGGCGTTATGCAATCAAAACATCTGCAAAAAATTGAAGAGCTGACACTTTATGTTATTGAACAAAACAATATAAATAGACAACAAGAAGAGTTGATAAAAACGCTGGTCGCTCAAAACAAAGAGCTTGCGGAACGCCTGTCCGACTTGGAGAACAAATAACAAATTCAGTCGGATTTAGGGTAAGGTTTTACTTTTTCCCCAGTTGGTAACTTTTAACTACAACTAAAGGTTCGTCAAATCGACGAGCCTTTTTTATTGTCAATTGACTATTTTATAGTAATTCTTTAAATTACAGTATTAAAATAAAATGATTGCTCTATTAACTCAGAAAAGCATTGTTTATTTGGAGTGCATTCTCTTCGTGAATGCATGACGGCGAAACCGTCAAGCTGGGTATTCGCATCCATTGCAGTTCGCCTAACTCGCGGGCCAGTGACCCGCGTGAATTCACACAGAGAATTCACTCCAAAAGAGTATCAAATTCAATAGACGAAAATATTAAGCAATAATAACAGTGAGCTTTTTAATGTTTTTTCTGTGCTAATAGAGTAATCATTTAAAATAATAGTCATGAAATATGCAGGTGCAATAATATCCTGCTGTAATTTATAGCATAAAGTCAAATTCTATGAATTTTCGAAAATCAACTACAGCCAAAGTATTGGGCATGAAAAAACGCACGCATGGTAGTTTGCCCACTCTCATCAAAGTCTTGATTGGGATGATTGTATTGGCCATTCTTGCAGGTGGTGCCGGTTTGTGGATCCTGAGCCGTGGATTGCCCTCCTTCGAGCAGCTCGAAAATTTTACGCCCGAGCTCGCAACCAAAGTTTATTCGGCGGATGGTCAACTCGTTGACGAGTTTTTCACCCAACGACGATTCTATACGCCGCTGCATGAAATCCCCGACCTTATGAAAAAAGCGGTGCTGGCAGTGGAAGATCACCAGTTTTACAAGCATTGGGGTATGGCACCAACTCGCTTTTTACTGGTGACGGCAAAATATTTCCTCTCCGGCGGCGAAACAGAGGGCGGGGGGGCGAGTACGTTGACCCAGCAATTGGCTCGACGATTATATCTCACACCCGAAAAAACCATCACTCGAAAGCTGAAAGAAATTCTCACCGCGATCCAGATTGAGCGCGCTTATACCAAGGATGAGATTCTTGAAATGTATCTGAACCAGATGCAATTCAGCTACGCCACCTATGGCGTTGAATCGGCCGCGCGCTATCTGTTTGATAAATCGATTCAGGATATCTCGCTCCCCGAAGCGGCGTTGTTGGCCGGGGCGGTGCAGTTGCCGGGCGTCTATAATCCGTATCAAAACTATGAACGCACAAAATGGCGGCGCAATCTTGTCCTCAATCGTATGCTTGAAGAAGACTATATTTCAAAAGCCCAACACGATTCCATAATCGCGGAAGAAATTGTGCTGAAAGAGCGCAGCGAGGAGATGCCGATTGATGATGCGTCCTATTTTACCGAACATGTTCGGCGACTCCTCTATGAAAAATATGGCTATGATATTTACGAAACGGGTTTGAAAATCTATACAACCCTGGATACGCGCCTGCAGACCGCTGCCAATCGCGCCATTCGCCATCACATGCCAAATCTGCAAGCGAAAGTGAACAACGCCTTTCGGCGTCGCAGCAACTTTTCCTATATTTGTCCCCCGAGTCTGCTTCAAGATCAGACACTTGAGCAAGTGCTGCAAAATCGTGCCCTTGTCGATTCCATCATTGCGGAAAAATGTCGCGTTCAGGTAGCTTTTGTTGCCATCGATCCGCGCAATGGGCATATCCTCGCCATGGTGGGCGGGCGCAACTATGCGGAGAGCGAATTCAACCGCGCCACGCAGGCGGTTCGACAGCCGGGCTCCTCTTTCAAGCCAATTCTTTACACCGCTGCTGTGGATAATGGATTTATGCCGTTTTATACAAAGCTCAATCAGCCGGTAACAGTGGAGAATATGGATGGTCAGGGAACGCGCTGGACGCCACAAAATTATGATCATTCGGTTGGCGGCGAGACCACCTTGCGCGAGGCTTTGCGCCGTTCCCTGAATCTGGTCTCGGTACGCCTTATAAAAGATGATGTGCCACCACCTATGGTCATTGAATATGCTCGCAATTTTGGCATTACAACGCCGCTGGAGCCTGTCGATGCGCTGGCGCTCGGGGCTATTGGCGTAAAGCCCATCGAACTGGTATCGGCGTTTGGCGTTTTTGCCAACAAGGGAGTGCATGTCAAACCGGTTTCAATCCTCAAAATCGAGGACAAGCACGGCAATATCATTGAAAGTGCCACCACCGAGAGTCAGGGTGTGTTGCGCGAGGAGACGGCTTATATTATGGCGAACATTTTGCAGACCGTTGCCTCTGCGGGCACCGGCGCCGCATCGCGGTCGGTTTACAAGTTTACGCATCCTGCAGGCGGTAAAACAGGAACCACCAACGAATACACGGATGCGTGGTACGTTACCTTTACACCCGAGCTTGTCGCCGGCACCTGGGTCGGCCTTGACGATCCACAAATGTCGCTCGGTCCACGGCAATCCGGCGCCGTGGCCGCTTTGCCGATAACCGCTCCGTTTATGAAAACTGCGGTTGATACGTTGCACATTCCACCTACACCCTTCACGCGACCTGCCGGCATTGTTGATGTGGAGATATGTATGGATTCGCAAAAGCTGGCAACCGAATATTGTCCCAATGTCGTGAGAGATATTTGCGATGTTCGCTATTTGCCAAAGGAATCCTGCGACATGCATACGGGACAAAAATCCACTCAGCCATTGACCCAGCAACGAAAGCGAATTCGATACTAATAACGGCGAGATACTCTTCAATGTCGGGTGTGAAAAGTCTGCTCAAAAAATTTCGTTTGCGTGAAAAAGGACTCTGGCGAGATTACCTTTTCATTCTTGTTGGATCAGCTATTATGGGAGGTGGAATCGGCATCTTTTTGGTCGATGCCAAGGTTGTCCCGGGTGGCGTCAGCGGCTTGTCAATGACGATCCATTATTTGAGCGGTGGCAAAATCCCGGTGGGTATTATGATGTGGGTGTTTAATATCCCGCTATTCATCTGGGGCGTCAGGGAATTGGGGAAACAATTTGGCGCGCGTACATTCATCGGTTTTACGGCAAATTCTTTTTTCATCGATTTTTTCCGCGGCGAGCTTCCTCTTCTTGGCGGTATCGCCATGAATAACAATAAATCGGTTCTTATGCTGATGCAGAATGATTTTCTGTTGAGCATATTGAGTGGTGGCGTTTTATTGGGCCTGGGACTGGGGATCATTTTTAAATTTCGCGGTACCACGGCGGGATCAGATGTCGTCGCGGCGGTGGCGAATAAAAAGTTTGGCATCAAACCGGGACAAACATTTATGGTCGTCGACTTTATCGTTATTACTTTAGCCGGATTGACCATTCATTTCAAAGGACTTGCCGTCGAACGCCCGGCGCTGACCTTGACATTGTACGCTTTTATCCTGCTTTTTATCTCCAGTCGAATTGTCGATACGATTATCGACGGTTTTGATTATGCGCGTTCAGCGATGATTGTGTCGCAAAAGTCAGATGAAATTGCCGAATTTATCATCAACGAACTCAGTCGTGGCGGCACGGCATTTTACGGCCGTGGGCTTTATCTGAAACAGGATCGACAAATTCTTTATACCGTGCTCGGTCGACACGAAATCGGCAAGCTCATGGGCAAAGTCAAACAGATCGATCCCAAGGCTTTTGTGATAGTCAATAACGTCCATGAAGTTCTCGGCGAAGGTTTTCGACCGAGAATTTAAGCAAAATTATTGTTTCTTTGTCTCAAAATGCCTACACTCTGATTCATTCACCTCTCACCAATACGTTGCAGGTCTGTTATGTTGAACTATGTTGCACCCGCCCATCTTTTTTTGACCGTCATTTTGGCGCTCCTCTATGTGTATCTCGCCATTCGTTTTTTTCGCAACAAAAATTCAAAATCCGCCTCTTTTGACCGCTTCCTGGCGCACATCGCCCGATATATTTTGCTCGTCGTCTATGTCTCCGGAATTGTGATGTCTGTTTCCATGGGGATGATGGTGTCCAGGATACATCACGTCATAAGTTTGGTTCCGGCACTCCTCATGGTCGGCATCCGATATGTACCATTGGTAACGCGGAGAGCAAATACGCTGAAATTGTACGCATGGCTGTTTGTTTTTTTGTTTATCCTTATGATTGTCCTTGGCGTGACGAGCAGATTGAGCCATGTGCCCCAATTTTAACGATTGTATAAATTGCAGCGGAAAGGTCGCTTATGGAGAGTAACAAAATCATCACATCACCACCCAGGGGATTGGCGATTTTGGCATTAGTCGGGCCATCATTTGTGTGGGCGGCGGAATTCATCGGCTCGGGCGAGGTGATTTTGTCAACCCGGGTCGGTGCCATCCTTGGGCCAACAGTTTTATGGGCGATTGTTGTCGGCGTATTGCTTAAATTTTGGATTGGTATGGCCGGTGCACGCTACACCGTTTGTACCGGCGAGGGCATGATTGACATGATCTCTCGTTTGCCCGGCCCGAAAAACTGGGGCGTCTGGATCACCCTCGTCGCCCAGTTTGCTGCCGGCACCATCTCGATTGGCTCTCTCGCCACTGCTGCCGGTATTTTCCTGCACAGCCTCACCGGACTTTCTCCCATGTTGTCCGGATGGCTTGTCACGATCTTTGCGCTCGCCATCGTGTGGACGGATATGTTTAATATATTAAAAATGATCATGAGCTTTTTTGTGCTTGTGGTTATTCTCGGTGTGCTCTATGTTGCTGTCAAAGTTTTTCCGGATATGGGTACTTTTCTCAAGGGCTTTCTGTTTACACTGCCGGAGGTTCCCGAATGGGCGCTGACGGCGCGCGGCATCCACGCCAATCCATGGCGAGAGATACTGCCGCTGCTGGGTTGGGCCGCCGGTGGTTTCGCCAGCCAGGTGTGGTACACCTATTGGATCATTGGCGCCGGTTATGGCGCCTCAGCCGGACGCGGCTATGGTCAGCCAGCCGATGAGCATCTGCTAAAAAACATGTCCACTGCCCTGGCGCGTAAAATCAAGGGCTGGTGCCATGTTGTTTACACCGATGCCTCCCTGGCGATGGTCATTGGCGTTGTCACGACCGTCGGTTTTCTTTTGGCCGGTGCCGGTGTTCTGGGGCCCAATCAGTTGGCACCCGAAGGGCCGGAAGTCGCGACAACCCTGGCGACGATTTTCTCATCGCGCTGGGGCAGCTTTGGTGGTCTGATATTTATGATCGCTGGTGCCTGCGCCCTCATTGGCACACAAATCGGGCAATTGGCTGGCTGGCCGCGCTTGTTGGCCGATACATTTCGAATCTGTTTCCCTTCATTTAATCAAAGATTCGAATGGAAATGGCAGTTTCGTCTGTTTTTGGGCTACTTTTTGCTGACCAATATGGTCATCGTTTTTTCGTTTGGCCTCAAACCTGTTGTGATTGTCAAACTTTCGGCTATACTCGATGGTTTGTTGTTGACACCTTTTCAGGCGCTGTGGGTGCTGCTCGGACTATATGTCGTTATGCCGAAAATGCTATCCGCTGAAGCGGGTAAAATTCTGCGGCCCCACTGGATATTCGCCGTTGGTTTGATGATGGCCTTTCTGGTGTTTGGTTATTTTTGTGTTTTTCAAATGCCGTTTGTGTGGTAATTCAGCTGTTGTTAATTCAACAAAATGAAATGCTTCCTCATCCCTTTTATTGCGAAATCTTGTACATCACGAGGAGAACGACATGCTCCGCTATAGCCCTATGATTGAGACGCTCGATTATTATCTCAATCAATATACTATCTCTGATCTTAAAGCGTTGGCACATCTACTTTCATTAGATGTTCCCAACCATAAGGCCGAGCTTGTGCGTTGGATGTCTCAATACATTCGCACGCACCTCGAACAGATCATCAAAGAACTGTCAGATTTGGAGCAAAATATCCTGTCCGAAGTCGTGCATTCCGGCAGAGGATGGTTTGATGAAAAACGCCTTTATGCCAAGTATGGCCGAGATGTGCCACGATTATATATCGATTTGACGCGCGTGCGCAATGCCTCCAAATTGCATTTTTTTATTTATGGTGGTAATATTCCATCAGATTTGCGTGACAAATTGCAAAATCTCCTGCCACAACCGCCTGACTTTACCATAAAGACAATAAGTGATTTACCGGCTTTTATAAGCGTGGTAACAGAACCGGATAAAAAACGAAAACTCGTCATTCGGGAAACAGAGTCCGATGCCTGGCACGACATTCAAGCTATTCTTCGATTGGCGCAGGAAGGCAAAATAAAAGTCAGTGCCAAGACCGGCAAGCCAACTCCAGGAAGTACAGCTTTGGTGACCGGCATGCTAAAAGGTGGTGATTATCTCTTCCCAGAGAATGAATCTTCCGAAAATGATTCCCAGGGTGTGCTACCAATCAAAGCATTCGCATGGCCCGTTATTTTGCAGGGCTCCGGCCTGGCTAAAATATCGGATTCGAAGCTTGTACTGTCCAAAAAGGGCGAACAAGCTTTGAACCGTCCGGCACATGAGGTCATTGAGCAGGCCTGGAGGGATTGGCTGAAATACCGCACTTTTGATCCGCTTAGCCGCTTTGAGCTCATTCGTGGCCAACGCGGCAAAGGGAAACGGTATCTTACTCCGCCCATGGATCGTCATTATGAGATTGAAGATGCGCTCTGCGAAGTGCCTGCTAATGAGTGGATACTTTGTGATGATTTTTCTCGGTTTGTTCAAGCAGAGCACTATTTTCAAGTCAGCCGTAATTTATGGACACTTTATTTTTCCGAACTGCAGTACGGTGCTTTGGGTTATGAAGGATTTAGCAAATGGAATATACTTCAGGGTCGATATATATTACTTTTTCTTTTCGAGTACGCGGCGACACTTGGACTCATCGATATTGCGTATACACATCCTGCCGGCGCACGATATAATTATCGAAATATTTGGGGTCTTGATGATGCATCTTTCCTGACACGCTATGACGGATTGATGTACTTTAAAATCAATAATCTGGGTCAGTATTGTCTTGGTCATACAACAGAGTATACAAGACCAGCTATCTCTGAAAAGCATATGCTGTCGTTGGACGATGACCTGATGATAAAGATAGTTGTGCCGCTACAGCCGGGAGATATATCCTATCTGGAAAAAATTGCCGATCAAATCGATAAAGATATGTGGCAATTGAACGGAAAAAAATTATTGGCGTTTATCGAAGATGGTGAGTCGATCGAGAATGTGTCGCGCTTTTTCCTGCAACGGGCAGAGGGGAAATCCCTGCCCGTTGAGTTCGGCGATTTTCTTCAGGACGTCAAGCTCAGAAGCACAATAGTAAGCGATGAGGGCGAGGTTCAACAATTTAGAATCACGGATGAATCGGCATTACAGATTCTGAAGAACAAGCAAAAGCCGTCGGACAAATTCAGGGTGCTCAACGATGGGACCATTCTTGTGCCGAAACGTGCCGTCAAGGCATTTCGGGAGGAATTGCACGAGCTGGGATTTGGAATAGGTAAAAGTGGCTAATTAATAAAATGTCCGATCCTGGATCGTTTATCTGCTCCCAAAGCTCGCCACGGCAGCTTCTACCGTATCATAAATTTCAAAAATGGTATCGAGCTTGCTGATGTGCAGGTAAAATTGAATTTTCGGTGATGGTCGTGCAAATTTCAAACGGCCACCTTGCTGCTGGAAGTTGTGATAGCAGGAGATGAGCGCCCCGATGCCGGCGCTGTTGCTCCATTGCAGTTTCGAAAAATCAATGACCATATCTCTGTACCCACGATTCAAAAGCTCCTGCACCCTGTTTTTAACCTCGACGCATTCCACACCCCCTATCAGCTTGTCTTTTACGTGCAAAACGATCACCCCGTTTTTTTCATCATAAGAAATGGCCATACCTCTTGCCTCTCGTTTAATCTTTTTCTGTATCGTCGAAAAATCTACTCAAATATACCGTCTCTTGTAATATATGTCAAGTGGTTGGATAAATAAAGTAAAAATTGTATATTCTTGTCGATTGTAACTTTTTCGCGCATTTTTCGTGTTGTAATCGATTGAACAAAAATGAGAGGAGAGTTCAATGGCAGAAAATAATTGTGGCAACTGCGCCTTTCGGGCAAAATATGACAACAATCCTAAATCTCTGCTCGGCCGCTTGTGGCGCTGGCATGTCAACTTTTGTCCGGGATGGAAGTCATATATGAACAGTGTCTCGGATGAGGAGCGAACAAGTCTGGCGCAAAAGTATCAGTTGAAAAAGTATCTTTCTGAGTAAGAATAACACGGCGCGGCCTTTGGCCGCAGCCGAACTATGAGCCACTGATGCACACGGATGAGCACAAATTTTTCGGTTTTGCTTCGAGAAAGCTTTGAGACTGGAGGTTAAAAAGATTAAAATGAATTATATGATCCGTGTTTCATCCGTGAAAATCCGTGGCTTGTAAACTTGCTAAAAAACGCAATGTTGCAGATTTCTAGTACGGAGCGCTATTGTCACCACAACTATCTCGCCGAAGATTCTTCGCATCCGCCGCCGCTGTGATGGGTGGAGGCTTTGCTTCGGCTTTGTCATCGTCCGCACCAGGCGAAAAAAATCTCGATAGCAAAATCGGCAGTATGCTGATGAGTCATTTTGCCGGGACAATGGTGAGCCCGGAAGTCGGCACGCTGGTTCGGGACGCTTGTCTCGGTGGTGTGCTGCTCTTTGAAAGCAATTTTGCTTCGGCGCCATCTCCGAAAGCATCGCTTTTCAAATTGGTGCGCGATTTACAAAACCTTTCGCCACATCCGCTATTGATTGCGATGGATCAGGAAGGTGGCGCGGTGAACCGGCTGAAAACCAGCTATGGTTTTCCGGCGACCTGTTCGGCGCAGACTCTTGGCCAGCGCGACGATCTGCAACGAACACGCGAGGCTGCCAGTACCATCGCCACTACGCTCTCACAGGTTGGCATTAACCATAATTTTGCACCGGTTGTTGACCTTTATATCAATCCGGATAATCCGGTTGTCGGTCGCAACAAACGTTGTTTTTCGGCGGATCCGGAACGTGTGGCAGCACATGCGGCGGCATTTATTCGAGCGCATCGGGAGCGCAAGATCATCACCACTCTCAAGCATTTTCCGGGACACGGTAGCTCGACAAATGATTCACATCAAGGACTGACGAATGTGACCCGCTCCTGGTCAGAAGTTGAGCTGATTCCCTATAAGCGATTGATCGATGCCGATTTGGTTGATTCCATCATGACCGCCCATATTGTCAACTCGCACCTTGATGATCGCTATCCGGCATCCCTGTCGTTTGAGATCGTAACCAAAATACTGCGCCGAAAACTCGGCTTTCAAGGTGTTGTGATCTCAGATGACTTGTTGATGAACGCAATCAAAAGTCAATTCTCTCTGGAAGAGAGCATCAAACTCGCCATTAACGCCGGCAATGACATTTTGCTCTTTACAACTATCTCGAACAATCTTATTCCCAGAATTCACTCTATCATAAAAGGCCAGGTGCAGACCGGTGATATTTCCCGGGAGAGAATAAATGAATCCTATACTCGCATTCAGAACCTCAAAAGACGATTGTAAAGATGAGGAGCTACCAGCATGATCAAAGTGACGGTGAGTATCGACATCCATCGGCCGGCCGCCGATATTTTTTCCTATATATCAAACTTTGCCAACAATTCCAAATGGCAGAGTGGCGTGACGGACGCCTATTTCACCACCGATCCGCCAGTCCGCCGCGGTTCAGGATACAACCAGGTGGCGCGATTCTTCGGGAGAAAGATTGAGTCGAGTTTTGAGGTTATTGGCTATGAGCCGGGTCGCTTGATCAAAGCGGCCGGCAAAACAAAACCGTTATCCCTTGCCATTACGCGTATGATCGAACAGGTTGTTGAAGGTTCGAAAGTGACGACAATTGTTGAGGGAGATATGATTGGTCTGCTCAAATTTGCCGAACCACTGCTGCAGAAACGATTGCAGAGGTCGATTGAAAAAGAGCACAAAAAGTTAAAAAAGCTGCTGGAAAAAATTTAGCATTTCGGAGTAAAAATGGCGCATCAAACTTTAAAATCATCCTACGCCGCTCTCGCCGAACGATTAAATCGGTTCCCGCAGGGTGCTCCACCGTCGGGGACGCTGGAAAAAATTCTCAAAATTATCATCAAGGAAAAAGAAGCGGCGCTGATCTCGCAATTGCCCATCAAGCCGTTCACCGTGGCTAAAGCCGCGCGCATCTGGAAAGTGCCCGTTGTTGAGGCGCAAAAAGTTTTGGATGAATTGGCTGGTCGCGCCATTTTGGTGGATGTGGAAAAAAACGGCGAATCCGTATATGTCTTGCCACCACCCATGGCCGGATTTTTTGAATTCTCCATGATGCGTTTGCGCGATGATATCGATCAAAAAGTATTGGCGGAATTATTTTATCAGTACATGAACGTGGAAGAGGATTTTATCAAACATCTCTTCACGGACGGCGAAACACAGTTGGGCCGAACATTTGTGCACGAGCCGGTGCTGTCAAACGAGAATGCCCTGCACGTCCTCGACTATGAGCGCGCCTCGGAAGTCATCAAAACCGCATCTTGTCGGGCGGTCGGCGTGTGCTATTGTCGACACAAAATGCAGCATGTGCATCAAGCATGCGATGCGCCGATGGACATCTGCATGACATTTAACAGCTCGGCGGAATCGCTCAGCAAACATGGTCACGCCCGGGCCATTGATGTCGCTGAAGGGCTGGATTTGCTGCAATTAGCCTATGAACATAATCTTGTGCAGTTTGGCGAAAATGTGCGCCAAAGCGTCAACTTTATTTGCAACTGCTGCGGCTGTTGTTGTGAGGCCATGTTGGCGGCGAAACGGTTTGCGTATCTCAATCCCATTCATACCACCAATTTTTTACCTGAAATAGATGTTGAACAATGCACTGGCTGCGGCGTCTGTGTGGAGGTCTGTCCGGTTGAAGCCATGTCGCTGGTCTCGGCCAATGATCCGCGCCGACCAAAACGAAAAATCGCCAAACTGGATGCTGATTTGTGTCTTGGATGTGGTATTTGTGTGCGGAATTGTCGGGTGGATGCCTTGTCACTCAAGGAACGTGCGGAGAGGGTGATCACACCATTAAATGGCGTGCATAAAGCGGTGGTTATGGCGTTGGAACGCGGAAAATTACAAAACCTTGTTTTTGACAACCAAGTGCTTTTGAGTCATCGAGCGCTTGCCGCTGTTCTCGGTGCGATTCTCAAACTGCCGCCAATCAAACAACTATTGGCTCAACAGCAAGTGAAATCAAGATATTTGGAAGCGTTAATAAGCAAATTCGGGAATTAGGTTTGTGAAATATTTTGTTTTATATTCTGTTTACATTAGATAAACTCGGCTACGCATGAAATTTTGCATCTAGAGGCATGCCATGATTGTTCTCAAAATAATATCAAAATTCTTCAAAGCGCTGCGTTCCAATCAATCGCCGAACCAGTTGGCATGGGGATTTGTCCTGGGCATGATTATAGGGCTTACTCCTGTGCCAAATGTGCACAATTTGGTTGTGCTTGTTTTGATCATCATCATCAACGTCAATGCAGCGATGTCGATCGCAGCGTTCATCCTGTTTAGTCTCTTTGCCTATCTATTAGATCCTTTGTTTCACTCCCTTGGCTATTGGCTTTTGGTTGATCTCGAAGGGCTACGGCCGCTCTGGCTGTTTGTCTCGACGACGCCAGGATTAGCCTTGGCAAATCTGAACAACACGGTTGTTTTAGGGAGTCTGGTGGTGGCGTTGTTGCTCATTGTCCCCATGTACTTTTTCACCAAATGGTGGGTGAGACAATATCGCGAAAAAATTGATGCACGCATGCAAAAGTGGAAAATCGTCCAGATTCTCAAAGGATCAAAACTCTACCAACTTTATAACAAATTTAGCCATTTAGGAGATTAATCGTGCGCTGGAAAGGTTTGATATTTTTAGCTGTTCTGATCGGCATCGTTGTCGCACTGGGCCTGTTGCTCACGGACAAATGGCTGGAAAAACGGTTGGAAAGTGTTGGCACAGCCATTGTCGGTGCCAAAGTTGAAATAGATCGATTGGACTTTTCGATATTTGGCTTGCACATGCGCTGGGACAGTCTGCAGGTGACAAATCCCAAAAACACGATGAAAAATATGCTCACCACTGGTCGAACTAATTTTGATCTGGAATTTGCACCATTGCTGAAGAAAAAAGTGATCATTGATAACATTGAAATGACCAATGTCACATCCGGGACGGAGCGAACCACGGACGGCAAGGTCGAGAAAAAGGTGAGGAAAAAAGAGAGAAAACCCAATTTCATCACCAAGACCATTGATCGGCTGGAAGCGGATGTCGCTGCAGCACCGGCGTGGCAGTTGGATGATTTATCGAAAAAGGTGAACGTGGATAGTATTTTAAAATTTCTCAATATCACATCACCCCAAAAGATCGACTCGTTGCAGAAGAACCTGGCCATCACCTACAATTATTGGGACAGCACTTTTGCGGTTGTAGATTGGGAAAATGACTTGACCTATTTCAAATCGCGCGTCACCGCAATTAATCCAGGTCAGCTGCAAACTCTTGACGGCTTGCAATCGGCATATACAACATTGAACCAGATTGATGACAAAGTTGATTCACTGGAAACTTTTGTCACTGATGCCCGCAGTAAATTGACGACGGATTTGAACGAGACAAAAACCCGAATTGGCCAGGTGGATGACTGGATTAAAAATGATTATAAAAATGCCCTGGCCCAGGCCAAGCTGCCGACGATTAACAAGGAGAACATTGCGCAGTTTATCTTTGGCGCCAAAGTCGTCGCCCAGGCCACCCAAATACTGGGCACTGTCAATACCGTGCGAGATTATGCAGAAAAATTCAAATCGGACAAGCCCAAAAAAGAAAAACCGCCACGACTCAAGGGCCAGACGATCTATTTCACCAGACAGCAATCATTGCCGAACTTTTGGATTAAAAACATCAACCTGTCGGGCCATACGACTCGTGGTTTGCAAATCGGCGGTGAATTAAAACATCTTGTCTCAAATCAAACGCTCATCGGCGAGCCCACAACATTTGATATCAAAGGTGAACGGGGTGATGGTGCCAATTTGAATTTCTACGGAGAGTTCAACTACCTCGGCGAAAGCCCTGTGGAAAAGTTTGCCCTGAATATGGGCGCCATGCCGCTGAATAATGTCAAACTCTCTGACTCACCCCTGTTACCCAATAAAATTGAAAAAGGCCTGGGTGATTTAAAAGCATCCCTGCACGTCGGTGGCGAAAGTTTGAACAGCGAAGTGAGCTTTGTCGCGAACAAGCTCAATTTTGACTTTGGTGAAAATCCGTCAGAAAAGCTGGTCGACAAAACCGTGCGCAAGATTCTCTCGAGCGCTTCAACGGTGGATCTTGATGTCTCGCTAAAGAGCAGTGATGAACGAACCGTTTTGGGGCTCGATTCCAATCTGGACGAGTTGTTTGCCCGAGAGCTGCAAAAAATTGTCGGTGAAGAGCTGCAGGCTGCCAGAGACAAAATAGAAGCTGAAGTGCAAAAACAGGTTACAAAGTACAAAAACGAGTTTGATACCTATGTTGCACGGCAGACGGAATCTCTGGAAGCCCAAATGAAAAAGTATGAAGATTTGTTGAACGAACAAAAAGCCTTGATCGAGACCAAGAAAAAGGAACTGGAAGCGCGCATCGAGGAGGAAAAGCAAAAAGCGCAAAAAGGCATCGAGGAGGAAGCCAAAAAACGACTCAAGGGATTGTTTGAATAATGGCGACTATAAAAGCTGTCACTTTTTTTGATCTGTTGTATTGACCTCATATTTGGAAGGGCATTTCAACAAAATCCTGTTCGCCTGAAAGACGCCGTCAGGACGTAGATACCCTTCTGCCACAACCTGTTGCGCATCAGCTAATTGATCGGGTTTTACACCCTGATAATATACTTGTAATGTATCACCCTGATCATACAACTTGAAATAAACTTCAATAGCCTGCGAATCCCATTCGATTGTCGCCGGATCAACGTAACCATGAATTCGAATGCCATCCGCATGCGTGATGTCTTCTTTGGCGTATAATTCAGAGACAGTTAAATAGTACGATGCATTATCTTTAAAGCCGCTAAAAATTAAAAATCCTAATGCAGCGATGATGATAACAACACCAATGATTATTTTGGGCTTCATGTGGTCCTCTTTTTTACGGGAGGAAATGTAACAAATGTGCGCCAAAGAGTCAAGCTGTATGAATGAGTACTATTAATCACGAAATATTTGCAAAAATGTGTAAAGATTTTACATTCTAGTATAGTCTCTATTATAGTGGACATTATAAAGGCAAAGTTAAAAATGGCTAAATATAAGTATCACCGTTTTTTGCTGGTATGGGCGGCTTTGATGAGCAGCACGATTGCCCAGGAAACCATTGAATTGAGTCACTTGTTTGATGATGATATGACCAAATGGTATGAAATATCTTTCCGCTGCTCGGAACTTGTACCCTATTTTTATCAAAAGAATGAACAGGACTCGCTGTCCTATGTTTTGCAATACTGGGAACAGGAAACCGGTGTTATGGAGCCGATTCGGCGCGCCTGGCGGCTCAATCGAATGGCACAGAATTCATTTGACTCGGACGATATGGGTGATGTCGTGGTTGACGATATGATTGACTACTTGAAGCAACTTGACGTGCAAAAAAGTGATACGTCGCATTGGCAGATTTCTGGTGGCGGAAAAGGCGAGAGGCCGGCTTTTATCAGTACAGCTTTTAACCAATTTACCCAATCTCTGGCGAATGAGCTGCTAAGTTATACTGATTTGTCAGATGATGAGTATCTGTTGTGCCTGTTTTACAGTCATCAATTTGATGAGTTTTGGCGACTCTTGAACAGTGGCGAGGCGCGTTACACGACTTTATATCGTGTCGTACAAGGTTATAAAAAAGATATAGAAAAAACAGATATGCACTATGGTTTTTTCCTCGGCTATTGGACGCCGCGCAGAGATTTTGTGCTTTTTGGCGACAAGGTCAATCTTGGTGGTACCTTTGGTTTGCAGTGGCAACGCCTTTATTGCGATGTGAGCATGCTGCTGCAATTTCTGGATTCGCAAAATCCCTATACCGTCAAGCATGAAGGAGAGTTTTTCGAGACCACACATTATTTCCGAATATATCTGGGCGTTGAACCGGCATTTAAACTTTATGATTGGGGACGGACGCGGATTAATTTGCTGGCCGGCGCTGGCGTTGATATTCTGGAGGCGGTCTCTTCTGAAAATAATCCAGATATTGACGAGTCGATAAGCGTTGCCGGCCCGCACGCGAATCTGGGTGTGGGATTACAATATTATCTCGTCAAAGGTCAACCTTATTGTCTCTCGTGCCAATTGCGCTACGAATACGCGAGTTATGAAACACATGGCGGCACTGATTTTTCCAGGGGTGAGGGCGTTTCCTTTCGACTCGGTGTGATGTGGGATGCCAATGCGCGCAAACATGAATTTAAAAAGTATTTTGACTGAACAAAACCGAAGGATAAAGAAATGCTGATTATTGATGCGCATGTTCATATTTATCCAAACTTTGATCTCGACCGCGCCATCAGAAAGAGTGTGAAAAATTTTATCCATTGTCAGCACAACGGCGGTAAGCGCGAGGATGCGATCAAAATCTGGATGCTGACCGAACGTTCTGACTGCTTTTTCTTCCAACGTGCCCCAGACCTTGAATTACCTGATTTCTCTTTTGAACAAGCCGATGAGGAAGACGCTTTGGTTGTTTTGGATAATGCGACAAACGAGCCTCTCCTGTATATCGTCGCTGGCCGGCAAATCATTTCTTCGGATAATCTTGAGGTCTGTGCGCTCGCGACCACTTTTTATCAACAGGACAAAACCTTGAATACGCTCGAAACAATTCGCGCTGTGAGAAGCGCTGGCGGATTGGCGGCGATAAACTGGGCGCCCGGGAAATGGTTTGGCGCGCGCGGTAAAATTGTTCAAAAAATGTTCGATGCTTTTGATCCCGCCGAGTTGTTTATCAGCGATACGACCATGCGTCCGACGTGCTGGCGCACACCGATAAAAATGGCTGCCGCACAGCGCCGGGGCTTTCGCCTCGTGACCGGATCTGATCCATTACCTTTTGCCGGCGAAGAGGATCTGATCGCATCATACACCTTTGTCACGGAAGGCGATTTTCACCAGCATAAACCGGTCTCTTCTCTGCGATCCATTTTGTGTGCACCGCAGCGTACGTTTGCCATCTGCGGGCGGCGCAGTGGACCACTGGCTTTTGCCAAACGACAATTTAAAATAATGACCGAGAAAAAACGCTCCTCCTGTTGATATGGTGCAGACAAAAAAAATAATGCTCTTTTTTCTCGTCTCTTTAGTGCTGCGGGCGGATGAATCGCTGGAAAAACTGGCGCCGTTGCTCGATGATATCTCCGGTGAATTTATCCAAAATCATACCGAGGTGCTGGGGAGCGATTTTATGGAGGGTCGCGCAACCGGTTCGCGGGGAGAACGCCTCGCCGCAGATTATATTCGATCAAAGTTGAAAGAATATAATGTCGAACCGGCAGTCGGACGACGGTCCTATTTTCAGAATATTCCTCTGCATGGCAGCACGCCGCTATCCTCATCTCGCTTCACCCTGCACTGTCAGGGGAAAACAGTTAACTTTGAATTGGCAAAAGACTATGTGCTTTACAACACGGGTGCGCAAACTTTTTTGCCAAAGCCGCTGCCGTTAGTCTTTGTGGGACACGGGATTGTCGCGCCGGAATTTGATTATAATGACTATCAGAACGTCGATGTCACAGATAAAATAGTCGTTTATTTATCCGGCGAACCGGTTTCAGATGATCCCGCTTATTTTGACGGTCCGCATCCCACTATCTATAGCTATGCCGAATCCAAAGAGCGGCTCGCGATTTCACGCGGCGCGCGCGGCTGCCTCCTCATTCCCCATCCCGATGAGATGCTCACCAGTTGGGATGAAGTGAGGCGGGAATTCTTATTTGAAGATGTACGATTGGCCTATTCGGTTACGGATATTTTTAGCGCCATGATCAATCCTGATACAGCCGCACTTCTTTTTGATGGTGCAGAGCATTCGCTCGAAAGCGTTTTTCAGTGGCGGCGGGAACATATCATGCTCAGCTTTGAGCTGCCAATCCGTATCTCATTTCGCGGCCAATTTGAGGAGCGCGATTTTTTTTCCCGCAACATTTTAGCCGAAGTGCGCGGGACGGATTCGTCTCTCCGGGATTCCTATCTCATTCTCTCCGCCCACTATGATCATCTCGGCATTGGTGCACCGGTTTGCAATGATTCGATCTATAATGGTGTTGTGGATAACGCTATTGGCACGGCCGCTTTGCTCGAAATTGCCCGCGCCTTGCAAAAATCACCACCAAAACGCAGCGTCCTCTTTATGTTTTTAACCGGCGAAGAAAAAGGATTGTTGGGGTCCACTTACTATATCGATAATCCGGTTATCCCACATTTTAAAACAATTGCCAATATTAATATTGATGGTCTCGCAATTTTTGATACATTTAGAGATATCATCGGCTTTGGTACCGACATGTCAACTTTGGGTGATGTGCTGCACAGCACTGCAACACTTTTTGGTGTATCACTGTCCAGGTTGCCGCGCGACTTTTCGCGCACTGAATCATTTGCCCGCTCGGATCAGATTGTCTTTGCCAAGGCGGGTATTCCGGCGGCTCTGGTGATGGAAGGCGTTCTGTTCGATCATCTCTCAGCGAGCGAAGGCATTCAAAAACACATCAAGTGGATGCAGAACATCTATCATTCGCCGTTTGACGATTTAACGCAACCGATTCATTGGAGCGCCGCCGAGCAGCATTGTCAACTGTTATTGGCGTTTGCCTGGAAACTCGCCAATGCCGCAACAGCACCGACCTGGCTCCCGGGCACGCCATATGTGACAACGCGATTGCAATCCATTGCCGAAAAAAAATAAAACGCGGACGTTGTGAGGTTCTGTTGAAAAAAATATTCTTTTTATTCCTGTCTGTGCTGATCAGCTGTTCGCTCGGCACGCGTCACCGGGCAACGACGCTGAAACTCCAAGGTTCAGATACCATGCTGCCGCTCGCGCGCTTTTGGGCTGAAGTGTATATGATTGAAAATCCCGGTATCTCGGTGTATGTTGAAGGCGGTGGAACGGCGACCGGCATGACGGCTTTGGCCCGCGGCGATATCGATATTTGTATGGCTTCTCGCCCTATCGTGCCGGAAGAGGCGCAGCAGCTGGTTGAAAAATTTGCCACGGTCGGCGTCTCGGTGTTGGTTGCCAAAGATGCCCTGAGCATTTATGTCAATCCGGACAATCCGGTCAAAAATCTCACCATCGAGCAGATCAGAGATATCTACAGCGGCAAAATAAAAAACTGGAGGCACGTCGGCGGCGATGATGCAGCGATTCTGCTGCTCAACCGCATGCCAACGTCCGGGACGTTTGCCTATTTTCAGGAACATGTGCTGGAAGGTGCGCCTTATAGTCCAGCCAACACCGCACTACCGACAACCAAAGCGATCATCGAAACCGTTGCCAAAGAAAAGTATGCGATCGGCTATGGCGGCATTGCTTATGAAACCGATATCTATCATTGTGATATCAATGGGGTGGCACCAACCAAAGAGAATGTAATAAATGATTCCTATCCATTGACGCGATATCTCTATCTTTATACCACAGATACGCCGCAGGGCAAAACCAAAGATTTTATTAACTGGATTCTGAGTGAACACGGACAGGATATCGTCAAATGGGTGGGCTATTTTCCGATTTGGCAGGCTGATTGAAAAAACCACTTTCTTTTAAAAGCTGAATTTCTTAAATATAGATTGATTCTGAATTATAAATTAATGAAATGGGAGGACGGAGCATGCGTTTTGTCACTACACTAATCATTGCTCTGCTGCTCAGCGGAGCACTATCTTCATTTCTCAAGAGTGAAGTCTTGATCAAAATTACCAATCCGACCGATGGGGCCTATTTTGAGCCCTGTGTTGATCTGAATGTGCGGGTGGACGTCAGCGTAACGGCCGACGAGGAGGTAAGTTATGTTTATCTTCATTATAACGGTCGAACATTGGCACGATTGCGCAGCCAACCCTGGGAGTATACGTGGGAAGCCATGAAAAGGGGCGTTTATGAGCTCAGCGCTCGCGCTGTAACAGCAGATCGCACGGAATTCTGGTCAGATCCGGTACATATCAAAGTGGGTCCGGTGTCAAACGGCGAAAAGTTGTTCAACGGGAGTTTCGACTGCGGCTCAATGACGTCGTGGACGGGACAAGAGAATGAGGGCGCTCAAGCGGAATTTAACGTCTACGATGACGGCTATTTTGATGATCCCTATTATTTGGCGGTTGAAATCGAAAATGGTGGAACAGCGGAGTGGCATATTCAAATTAACCAAACCTGCCCGACGGATTCGGGACATGTCTACACCATCACCTTTTTGGCCCATTCTGACGAGCCCAAAACCATTGCCGTCGGTATGCAGGAAAATCAGGATCCCTGGGCGAGCCAGGTGTGGCAAACCGTGGATATTGATGATGCTGATGAGTATAGCCTCGAATTCACCGCATCGAGAACGGATCCGACCAATGTTTTACGATTCAATCCGGGTGGCAACACTATTACATTCTATCTTGATGATGTCCGTGTTGTCGATTTATCCGCCAGCTCGGTCAAGTCAAAACAATTCGAGTTTGGCCCCGGAGTTGTGGCGGAATATGAATTGTTTCAGGCGTATCCCAATCCTTTTAACATAAACACAACAATTCAATACAGTTTGTCCAAAGAGGCGGTGGTGTCGCTTGCCGTCTATAACATGAACGGACGTAAAGTCGCAACACTTGCGGACGGTGCACAAGATGCCGGACTGCACACCGTCCGGTGGAATGGGCTGAATGATAACGGCTCTGAAGTACCGAGCGGCCTGTACGTCTATAAGCTGGATGTTCAGGATGGCTCGAAAAAGATTGAGCTGTCGCGTAAAATGCTCTTGTTAAAATAAGGCCATCGGAGATAGTGAAGAAAGGTTCTGCATGAAGTTATCCAACGCTCTGTTTGTTTTTGCGATTTTTATGAATTATATTATCGGTCTCGCGCAGGCCAACGGTGTCGCCATCCTCGCCCAGGATGACACGGTGAAAGCAAAAGAATGCATAACGCCGCCTCTCATTGACGGCGTGGCGGACGACGCCTGCTGGGCGGAGGCCACCTGGCAGGCCATCGACCAGGTGTGGATTCCGTGGGGCGCCAGGATGGACGCGGCCGATTTCACCGGCCGTTACAAAGCGACCTGGTCCTCCGAAACCGACAGGATCTATTTTTTGGTTGAAGTGATTGATGATGTTTTGGTGGACGGTTATAAATATCCGCAGGACGGCTATTATAACTGGGATGTGGTGGAAATCTTTTTTGACGAAGATGCGTCCGGTGGCGATCACATGCTCAATCAAAATGCTTTTGCCTATCACATCACCGCCGGCAACGACGAGGTGGAATTTGAAGCCATGGACCTGGCCGCCAACTGGGCGGTGAAAAACTATTCGGATCATCTCGATGTCCGGATAGAGTCTGTTGCGGGTACATCTATTTGGGAAATCAGTTTGATTGTTTATAACGAGAGCTATGATCCCGATAAAACCAACAACCCTGATGAGGAATTGGCAGTGGGCAAGGTGTGCGGTTTGTCCATTGCCTATTGCGACAACGATAACCCGAATGAAAATCCCAAAACGCGCGACAATTTTATCGGTTCCGTCGAGGTGCCGCAGGCCAATTTCAATGATCACTGGATGAATGCCGACTGGTTTGGGAAAATAAAACTGGTGGCAACGGATTACGAGTCCACTGTACAGGATCAGATCGAAAAGCCGGCGGATTTTGCTGTGCTGCAAAATTATCCCAATCCGTTTAATCCCAGCACGACGATTCTTTTTACTCTTCCGGCCGACGCCCGCGTTCAGTTACACATATACAGCGCACGTGGACAAAACGTGCGTACCCTGGTGGATGGCTCTTATGTCGCCGGACCACACCATGTGCAGTGGGATGGTCTGGATGAAACAGGGGAGAGGCTTTTTTCCGGCGTTTATATTTATCGGCTTGAAGCGGTGACCGCGCAGGGAGGGTTTAGGCAAACGCAAAAGATGATTTTGGTGCGATGACAAAATACCAAGCAGATATATGATGGGATTAGCGAGGTGATTACCTTTTTCGTAGATTGTTTGAGCACAAGCAGACAAGCTAAAGTTTTGAAAAAAGGGTGGCTTTTATGCTGAGCCACCCTTTTTTATCATGATGCAGATTTTATTGCAGCAAGAGCATTTTTTTCACTTGGATAAAATCTCCCGCCTGAATTCGATAAAGGTACATTCCAGTCGCGACATCTTTGCCATCCCAATGAACCGTATAATAACCTGCTTGTTGGTTTTTATCTACTAATCGAACCACTTCTTGCCCAAGTATATTATGGATACTGAGTGTTACTCGGCTATTTTCTGGCAACTGATATTTAATGTCTGTTGTTGGATTGAAGGGATTGGGATAATTTTGAAAAAGAACGTAGCGATCCGGCAGTTTCTGGCCATCGTCTTGTTCCTTCAAGTCAGTAATATGCCCGGTCACTTTGAGCGCGGTGATGGTAAAATATTGTTCACCCGTGCCGCTTACATCAAACGATGTTTCAGCTCTCATATCAGGAATAATAATGGCACCTGTTCCGTCAGTACCTTCACGGAGCTCCCAAATGTCATCTCCAATCTCCTTGAGTTCATTTGCATCCCAACTCACTGTAGCGGTGCGGCCGGGTGGTGTATTGCCATTGGGATCAACTTCCAATACCCATATTTCAGCTTGGACTGGATCCTGAACCAAACGGACATCGCTATAATGGGCGTTCGTGAAATCTCCTACACGAAACAGCCGAAGTTGCGCTGTATATTCTGGAGGTGATGGTGGTGCAGAAATTGTATTTTCCGCATCATTGCTTGCACCCAGGACAACATTGCTCACCCGAACCCTGGAGCCCACTTCCTCGCCGGTGGCCAGAATTGTTGCATCCCACGTGGCTGCTGTTTCCGTTGGCGCTAAAGCTTTGGCAAATGAAGTCGTCATTCGTACGGTACACGGTTCTTTGCATTCAATCCAGACGGCTTCGTTCGGCTTCACCCTGTCCGTTAAATAATAACCGGTTTGTTGATCAAAGCCAAAGATCGCGCCAATCGCGGTTTTAGGATTTGCTTTTGGCATTGTCGTTTGATTGTAAAGCCCGCCAAGTATGTGCCATCCTTTTGTGAGGTCAACTGAATATTCAGTGACAGGTGCTCCTTTGATTGAGCCGGATGATGAATCGGCCATATTGAGCCAAAAGCCGCCTGTATAATTCGCCCTCAACGTATCGGTCACAGATTGGTAGCCAGTTTGCGGATCAAAATAAAAAACAGCTTGATAGTTTGGGAACAGATTCGGCAGCCATGGTTCCTCCGGCCAAACAGGCATGGAGGTCAAGCTCCATCCCGCAGGTTTGTTCACGAGCGTTGGAATGTCGACGGGCTTTGTATGCAAGACCGAGATTTGCCCCAACCGTGAAAGCGACAGATTCCCCTCAGCAAAGGTCGCTTTTATATTAAAAGTTGCACTTGTACTATCAGGCACCGATCCGACAATACCACCGTAGATACCATCGTTTTTCTCTCCGTCAGCAATGCTACCGTCATCGCTGAGGATAAATTTTTGTCCACCGCGCTCCGCAATTACAGTAGCACCAAGAATAGGAACAGGTTGATCAACATTGTAGGAATCCAAAAGTCGTGCCTGTAAAGCATAGATTCGATCAGTTCGGTCAATGGCTTTACTAGACAGCTCCATGTCGATATCATTGGTTGTCACGCAAAAGCCATCTATTTTTGTGCCCTCGATATTATGTCCAGTGACAGTAATCCTCATCACCCATAACCCTGGTAACGGCTGATTAATACGAAGATTTTCACCGTTTGGCAACAGCACAAAACTTCCCCCTGGGTATTCGGTGATGTTATTCCTGTTAATGACGACACCATCTGGATCTTCCAGCTCCACCATACCACTGGCATTCCCTTGTTCAACCGGGAGCCAATGACCCATAAAATCAACATCTGTGGTTCTCCGATCGATGTGAACGAGTTCACCAATTGTCCTGGAAGTATCCGTCGCAGTGATCGTATTGTCGGTGAGCAGTGGGTTCACCAGGCCGCTGTAGCTTAGAATAAGGTCTCTGTCCATAATAAGCGTATACATATGAACATACGTCGCCAACAGCTCGTACGCAGTCGGCGCTTGAAGAAAGACACCATTTCCAGCGAGTGCCAGGTTTCGTAGAAGTGCTTCCCCCAAAGGATCCGGACCAAGAAAGATCGTATACAGCGCTGTTTCGTCGGGCACAGGCAGGCCGGAAAGTACATCCATGGCCCAAGGAGGCGTATTTTCCTCACCATCACCCAAAATCAGCATAAACTGAGGTTCAATGCCTGATGGCGTGACAGCATCCAGAATATCCTGGCCCGCCTCGAGACCAGTACCATACGAGGTAGCGCCTCTTGGTGTCAGCGCATTGATTGCGGCAATCAACGATGCACGATTCGCCGGTGTCATCTGAACTAATGGGTGATCCAACGCTGGATCGTGTTCATGGTCGAAATTTGTTAGTCCAACACGATCCTGGCCATCACAGAATCCGGAAAAAATAATAGCTGCATCTTTTGTATAGACAATGCGCGGTGTTGGATCGACGCCCGGCTCAGTATCCCAACCCATGCTGCCGGAACGATCCATGACCAATGCCACATCGATCCCGCCCTCTCCGGCTAACAAAACATGCGGCCAAATGCCATGCAGTTGAAAGGCGTCGCGGATGTCAATAAAATTAGGCGTTCCGTTCCCTAAATTATTGTCGTCATCATCTGCAAGAATAATATCCAGCATGAATTCAATCCATGCCACGATTGCAATCGCATCACTCGCGCCACCATACAATGCAACATGAAAGAGTTCATTGGCCAGGATGCTGCCATTCTCTGTTCCATAGGTTGCGATAAAATTATCCCGCATATCCCATAGCGCGCCGGAGAGAATTTGACCCTGGTTATGGGGAGTGCCCAATGCTGCCCAGTCATCGGGATATTCATATGTATTGTCGGCATTACGACGGACGTACCCCGCACCGCCGATACCCAACGAGTGACGCGGATCGCGAACAAAAAATGCCGAGGTGATATCCGCTACCGGTTCTTTGAATGCGGTTGGTGCCGGAGCGATAGCACCTGCCATTCTGTGTTGCTCATAATGTCTGCCGTGACCCCATTCATGGTAAACGGTTCTTGGTGATGTCGCGGAATTGACCCAGTTGATCCCGCCAAGCCATCCACCCAAAAAAAAGTACATGCTGTGAGAAGTGCGCGAATACCCAGCATTTCCTCGCATTCCCGGATCATCAATATTGACATAGCACCCCAACTTGTTAAAATCTGTACGAAAGCTGAGCCCAAACGCATCATCCATTGCAGCCACATGTTCAAAAATCTGGTTTGTGTGATAAAAAGCATCTCGTTCAGCAATAGTCGACCTGGCATCCGTCCAGACAAGATCGTGTGTCTCGCCGGGTGATACCGTGTTGAGATAATTTGCGTCTGTCCCTCCATCGTTATTGATCTCGACAATTGGGCCATTTAATGATGTATTAAGAATACCATGCGTACTGCCCGCTGCCAGCGTTGCTGAATAGTAGCCGGCTGCATCAGTAACTGCAGTTGCCACGATATCGGATGGCTTGCTTGTTATATCAACCGCTTGATGTTCAAATGGTCTTGATACAGGTGTGTCTTGCGGGACTTCCGGATGGACTGTTCCCGTTACCGTGCCATCAACTAGATCGATAGCCAGTTCCCGGCGCAGGACATTGCCGGTGCGCGCATCGACCCAAGCCTGCCACGGAAAGCTCATATCCGGATCATCGGTATTGACGCTGTAAACGATTCGATAATCATATCCCTTTTCTTTTGCAACTGGCATAATGAATGGTCCGGCTATTTTCAGTTCACGATTTGTTTTTGCCTCTTCAGGTAGTCCAGACTGAGCTGCCTGCATGAGCGAACCGGATTTATACAAAACTGACGGTTGCTCAAGTTCAAGTCCTGGAGCTGTATCAATTCCAAATGTAATGAGTTTCCCACTCGTCGATAATCGAAGCTCCACTTCACTCCAAAGTACCTCCATGTTTTGATGTTCCTGATAGAAACTGATTATCCAATAATCCTTGACTTTGAAGGTTCTACGCAAGCGAAGTTCATTTGGTGAAACGCCGATAACCTCACCTAAAAATTCGATGGTTTTCCACGCTGCATCCTCTACATTGGACTCTGTCACGATTGAGATACCCGGAACAGGAATTGCTTCGCCAAATGCACGATGAGGCGATCCGGAGCCGGATTTCCACCAATACCAATCCCAGCTTGGATAGTCGCTTTTGAACGACTGCCAGGCTGATGAGGCTTCATAAGACGCCGTCTGTGCATCCTGAAAGCTGTAAGAAATTTTTTCCTGAGGAAGTGAAACGGTAATTTTATCGATAATTTTCTGGAGATTTTCCGGATATTCGTTTGCAAGACTCAATGATGAAAGTAATGCGACAAAAAGAAGGGTGATGATATTAGCTGCAGTCATACAACAAAACAAATAATTCTTTTTTGGTAACATAGTGTACCCCCTGTTAAATTGTTTTCCTTGGTGATTAACGCATACTTTGTGTGATTTGATTGCTGAAACTCAATATTCCTCCTTTTATTTTGTGAACTTTTTATGGATTATAAATGATAGCGTCCCTTAATACTTTGGCGGCTTTTAAATTTGATTTCCCAGCAAAGGATATAATTGATTTTTGCAACAATTAGAAACGTTCCCTTTAAAACAAAGACAATTTCATTGATGTTTTTTCCCGATTTTTAGTCGGATATTCGCCCCATTTCGCGTTTGGCAATTCGCTCATCGTTTAAACATTGCAAATTCACATTACTCACCTTTGCCTTATTAACTCAACCTGCTCCAATGCCAACCAATGTGAAAAAATTACAAAACCTCAGTGACATGTGACTTGATCATCAAAGGGCTACAATAGTTAAAATCCGATGAGGCTTTAAACGGTCTCTGAAGCCTGGAAAGCCTTCAATTCATTGTCAAGACCTTTGAGTCTTTTGCCACTCGATCGCGGGTTAAATCAAGAACAGCTTCACCACTTGCGAAATCTCTGATGCGCAAATTCCCGGATAATACTTGCCACCATGATGATTTCCTACAAATTTAACTTCGACTTTTGTTTTTAATGAAGCGCCTCTGACAGGATTACTTTTAAAATCTTTCAATGTTGATCTTGCTCCTCACATCACCCCCAACTGCTTCATCAAATCCAGTTGATCCACACCCATCCAGTGATTGACGATCTTGCCGTTTGCAACCTGGTAAATGAGCAGCACCGGCAGGGTGGCGGATTTTTGAGTGGCCGGGATCTCGCCGATCGGTCCTTTATTTGTGCCTCGAAAGGTGACGCGCACCGCGACTTTGTCGTCCTCGGATAGCATATCCTCGATGAGCAGCTCATATTCCGGGAATGCCGCTTCAAAAAAAGCAATGTGATCTTTGAGCGCCTGATCGGCGACGTATTGTTCCACAACTTCCGGCGGCTTGGGCTTGCCGCTCAAGGCGGTGAGGTATTCTGTGATAAAGTCTTTGAGTTGCTGTGACATGATGGTTGTCCTCCTGTTCAAAAAAGGATTTATAGAAAGAATGATCGCCAAATATTAAAAACATACTTGACTGCATAATTACTGAACATTTATAAGATAAGCTGAAAATGCCGAGTAGTTTTCATGTGTATTTCTTCCGACTTCCATTACATAAATCCATTTTCTAGTACGGCCATCGCCGTTGTTGACAAGGTATTTTACATCACGATTACGCCATCTGCCTCCTCTAATTACTTGTTTCTGTTTTTTTACCGCTTCTTCAATAACGACATAATGATCAGCAACACCTTTTCCACTGCTATGAATAAGAAGTATAACAGGTTTGTCCGCATCAAGATATTTCTTAACTTCATTAAACTTATTGATTTCGTCTCCTTGATATCGCCTGCAGCTTGTACCGTTATAACCGAGTTTTTTTGCATATTCGATTCCGCGGCTCATTTCGCTTGGTTTTGTAAATCCGTTTTTTTCTCCCTTGTATGACCCTACCTTCCAAACAAAATCATATGTCATGCAATATTTCGCACACCACTTCATGCAATCACTGATAGGTCTGTCATAAGTATTTGAAGGGCTGCAGTTATTCATAACATCATAGCCGTTAAATAGCCTATCTTTGCCTTTGAATGCTTTCCAATATGCATATACAATTGCCCAAGCGGTATTGCCGCAACCAATATTATATCCATTTCCCTTTTTAAATTGATGCCACTGAGGAGTATGCCAGCCACAAGGAAATGTATTCCTCAGCGATGCTTTTATTTCTCTATATTTCCCTGCCCAGGCGTTTTTTACCCAACCGATTTCATGTCTATTTAACTTTTCAATTTGTTGTTCAGATTTAAGAAATGAATAATATTCCTTGATCTCATTTGAGGTATAGATTGGAAAGCATTCTCTTGATTTAACAGAGTCTCTAAAGGTTTTAAAATTGTCTTGTGAACCGCCAATATAAGACGTTAATTTTTGAGGTTGGGAATGAGTTACTATATCATCAAATCCAGTAGAGGCAAGTATCTTACTACTGGATTTTGAAAGGTTATCCGGATGATGAACTGCTACATTACTGAACCAATCATATCGGAAAATTATAAAATCTTCATGACCAATTCTCTTCCTATAGCTTTCAGTCAATGTTATACCTTCTGTCACACTTTCTGGGATAAGCAAATCTGTCATATTTATATTTACCAAAACATAACCAGCATCCTGATCATTGGTCATTACCTTACATTCGTAATATGATATTCCTTCAATACCATCAATATGTATTGGGAATGCTTCAACGACTTTTGATTCAGTTGTCCATTTGTCATTTTCAGAAATATCCGCACTTGACAGAACTTCTTGTTGAGCGATTAATATGGCAGTTTTTTTGTCGATGATATTATCTCCGGAGCTTACTATGTTATCACATTTATGGAATGTTATGTCGGAAATATTGTCGTAGTTGACTTCAAGGAAATAAACAATTCCCCCTGCCAATAATGCCATAATGATTTTTTTAAACTTGACATCACTCATTTTTTTCTCCTTCCTCTTGTTTAAGCCATAACAAATTTTATTATAAAAATTCATTCATTATACATTTTATTTTAGTCACCTCCTTTCCACCTATTGTAATCTATTAGAAGACTCAAAAAACACATATAAATTTTTCAAACGTTTATCGCTTCTTTGACCGGCCTGTATTCAATCCCCAACTCTCTCTCCGCCTTGCTGCCGTCAAAGACAAATCCCTGTTTCATGGTTTTGGTTTGATCGAGCGACATGCCCAGCATCGGCGGCTTTTTGAAAAGATTGGCCAGCGGCGTCAAGAGTCCGGCGGTGAAAAAGACGAGCCAATCCGGAAAGGCCAGTTTCGGCATCGGCACACCGGCGACCTGACAAATGAGCTGGTTAAATTCTCGAAAAGACAAATGCTCTTTGCCGATCAAATATTTTTCCCCGATGTTGTTCTCGTGTAGCAGCGCTTGCACGATCGCTTCCGCCACGTCCTCGACGTGCACCCAGGTGAGGACTGAATTGTCAAAGACCGAAGCGGGCATTTTGCGGGTGGCGATCATCCGGATATATTGGCCGCTGGCTTTTTTGTCGCCCGGGCCGAGCACGCCGCCGGGATAAATCACCACCAGCGGCAGACCTTCCTGCTCGTAGAGCTCCCAGCAGCGGCGTTCCCCCTCATATTTGGTGCGCGCATATTCGCTGGGACGGTTCGGTCCCGGTGGAGTGTCTTCATTAAACGGTTGGGGACTCGCATCGCCAAAAATCCCCACCGTGCTGATATGCACAACTTTGGAGACGCCGGTTTCCAGGACGCTTTGCATCACATTCACCGTTCCATCCACATTGGTTTTTTTGAGCTGGCGCATGTCCGGCAACCAGAATTCATAAATATTCGCCAGATGTACGACCCAGTCCATGCCTTTCATGCCATTGAGCAGTGACGATTTATCCGTGACGTCCCCGGTGATCAAGTGCACGTCCATGGACTGCAAGTCCGAGGAATCACTGGTCGGCCGCACCAGGCAAAAAACCTCGTGATCGGTTTGTTTTAGTCTTTTGACGACATAGTGTCCGATGAATCCGGTGCCGCCGGTGACAAAGATTTTCATCTTTTACCTCCTTTTATGTGCGTAAAGCGACTGCCGTCCAGATCGCGCCCAGCAGGTCGACAATGCCGAACACTAAAAGCGGCAACGGGCCGATTTTCAAAAGGACCAGCGCGACAAAAAACAGGATCACCACCCCGCGCGCCTGCACGGTGAACCGAAAGAATGTCGTCAGCTCGTGTCGCGCCGACTGGATGTAGTAATATCCCAACACCAGCGCCACAACGCCGACGACATAAATCCAGGGTTCGGCGGTCGTTTGAAATCCCAGTGTTCCCAGCACCAGGTTGGGCGCCAGTAAAAAACCGAGTCCGGTGAGTAAAATATAGATGCCAAAGAAGAAAAGACTTTTTGCGGCTTTGCTCATGATGAATCCTCCTATTCGATCCAACGACGTGTTGCCATCATCTTTTGCTGCACCGCTTGAAATCGCGGCTCCTGGCGCAGTGTATTAAAATCTGGAGAATTGTTCACCATCTCAATGGTGGCAAGACCAGGCTTTGTCTTTTTCAGCCAATCCAGCGCCTGTGTCTTGTCACCAACAAGACTTGATATGCGGGCAATGGCAACTGCAATTAAATTGTTTTCATTTTCGGTGTAAGCCTTTTTTAACAATGCTAATCCCCCCAATGCTTTTTCCGTATCACCCGATTTTGCCGCAATGAGTGAACTATAAAAATCCTGCCATGCGACTAACTTGTTGCGAGCAGACGCTTCTTCAAGCTGTTTTTGCGCGTTTTCATATTGATCCAGCCAGAGATAGGTGTTGACCAGCGTATGGTAGGTAACGCCAAAAGCATCATTGAGCTCAAGGGCTTTGTGAGCCGTCTCGATTGCTTTTTGATACTGTGCCGCGTAAAAGTAGCATTGCGATAGATACGAATAAGCGACACAGGAGAACGGTTCGAGCTCAATGTTTCGTTCGAACTCGATTATGGCGTGTTCGATCTTGCCGGTTCGCATCAGAAGAAGCCCGTAGTGATAATGTGCTTCACTCGTTTCCGGATGATCAGCCAGTATCGCCTTGAGGTCCTGCTGCAGCTTGTTCCAATTACTTTGGTTGTACTTGTTCCTGGACATAAAGAGCAAAGCATCAGCGCATGTACTGTCTAAAGCGAGGGCTTTGTTTAATGCTTCTGTCCCCTTGTCCCCCGATTGAACGCGGCCAAGCCAGGCATGGGCCGCTGCGAATTCGGGATCAATTGTAATCGCGCGTTCAAAACACTCCCGCGCCTGCGCCAGAGTCGTTTGTGTTTGCTGTGTGCGAAAAAAGCGTCCGAGGATATAGTATTTGTACGCCTCAAGATTTACCTCTTTTGCTGCAGCAGAGTCGAAAAGCGCGGTGAAAAAAGCAATCATCATGAACGATATGAGCAACATCCGTTTGGTTTTCATTTCTTACTCCTCTGTTGATGATTTGGTTTTTAATTGTCGGGGGCGATCTTTTGATATCAGATTGCAGATTAGCGATTGACGATCTCAGATCTGCATTCGTTCTGAGATCTGAGATCGCTGTTCTTCAATCTGAAATCATCTTTACCTCACCAGCAGCATCTTGCGCACCTGCGAAAAATGCTCCCCCCGCAAGCGGCACAGATAGAGACCACTCGGCTGATGTGCCGCGTTCCAGGTGACGGTATGGCTTCCTGCACCGCACATTTTTGATTTCAACGTTTCGACAAGCTCCCCTTGGAGGTTGCGTATTTCCAGGGAAACAAACTGGTTCTTTTCCAGCGCAAACTCTATTGTAGTTTCCGGGTTGAATGGATTCGGATGGTTAGTCAGTGCGAATGCGTCCGGATATTTGACATCACTTTTTCCTGTCTTTACATCTGTTTCAACGGACGTCATATAACCAATTGCGGAGTATTGGCCGCTGTTATCCGTGTAGCTACTATACCACATGTGATACGTGTTGTCGAAAAGGAGAACACATGGAGTAAAATGGGCAGATCCCCACGGTGGGTTGTGTTTGAAAATTGGATTGTCCGGTGATTTGGTCCAGGAGATGCCGTCCGCCGAGGTTGCATACCCAATGGACATCTGCCCTATACCGTATCCGGTATACCACATTTCATATCCGTTTTCGGTGCGAATGACCCAATGATCAAAGGCTGCTTGAGAATCCCACGCTGGACTATTGCCGACTTTTAGCACCGGATCGCTGTTGGCAAATGGTGCTTCTGTAGTGGTCGGATCGTCATATTTTACCCAATGGAGTCCATCAGCAGAAGTTGCATAACCAATCTGAGCAACTTGACCCTTTGACCCCATGTACCACATTTTATACTCCGTTTCGTCCTTGATGACGGGGCCTGCTCGAAAATAAGGAACGCCATCCCAATCTTGTTCACCTCCACGTTGTAGATCGGTGTCAACCATAGTCGTCCAGTCGATTCCATTTGAGGATGTTGTATAGAACATAATTCCGGCTTTATCGCCCCAACCTATAGGCCCCCAACCTTTGTAAGAATCACCTTCTTTGATGATTGTCTGCACTTCAAACTGGAGATCGATGGGATTTCCTGGATGTCGTTGCCAGTTCACACCGTCTGTTGACCAGGCAAAGCCCTTTCGCCACGGCCCGATTGGCATTTCACCCTCCAGGCCGGAATACCACATTTTGAGCGTATCGCCCTCTTTAATCACAATTGGGAATACAGTACAGCCGCCATCCCACCCACCCTCGGGGCCAGTGCCCAATACTGGTTGATTGGACACTGGCGTCCAGTTTATTTGGCAAAAGAGAGCCGGTGTGAAAAAAATGGAACATAGAGCTGATAAAGCCACCATGTGTCGTATTGCTTTCATAATTTGTCCTCCTGTAGCACTTGTTATTACAGAGATTTTAAGATTTATTCTCCATGTCTTGCCGGAGAATTGATTTGATTCAATAAAGCCGGAAAGCTCGTGCAGTGAAAAAGTCACAATTCTGGCAAATAGGTTAATTTGCTCAATCGTCAGGAATAACGCCAAACTGCCGCATCAGCTCCAAATTGTCAAAACTCATCCAATGATCAACAATCCTTCCATTGACAATTCGATAAATCAGTATGCCTGTCAGAGCGACTTGTTTTGACGTTGGCTGAATTCCCATGAACTCGCCTTTATGGATTCCATGCCATGTTGCTCGAACAGCAACTTTGTTCCCTTCAGCGATCATATCGTCAAGGGTGAGTTTATAACGGGGAAATGCTGATTCAAATTGTTTGATATGCTGCCTTAATTTTTCATCGCTCACGTAAATGTTGACGATCGATTCCGGTTTGTCCTTGCCGCTGAGCGCTGCAAGATATTGACGGATTAATGCTTTGTTGTCTTCAAACACGAATCAATCTCCCTATTGTTTGCTGTTAATGATTCAGGCAACCTCCATACCAATAGGTTTTTGCATAAAATCCTGTCTCCATAATAAACTATTTAATCTGTACTTAACTTGATTTACTTGGCTTTATGACTTTGCCCATAAAGTCAGAATTGAAAAAAATTAGCGGCAAAATTACCATTTGGATAATGGCAAAAATACCGTTGCTGGATAGAATAAAATCAAGAGGCCAGCATCGTTTGCTGATAACTATTGCTTAAAGTTGAGAGCTAATTCTAGTTTGAGGCCGTTTTTGTAGCGCGTATATTGTGCTTTTTCAGCTTTTGGTGAAAATTTTTGGTGTGCATACCGGCTAATTGCGCGGCTCTGGCAATGACACCATTTGACTCATGCAGAACGCGCAGCAGATATTGTCGCTCAAATTCGTCCACGACTTTCTGTTTGGCGTGTTTAAAGGTGGGGAATTGCGAGGCATCATCTTGTTCAAATGTGAAACCGGACTTTATTTCATCAGGAAGATGTTCCGGCTTTATTGTTTTCCCTTTGCAGAGGATAACCGCTCGTCGAACGATGTTTTCCAATTCACGAACATTGCCGGGGAAAGAATAGTGTTGAAGGATCTGCTTGGCGAGAGCATTTAATTTCGGCAACTCTTTTTGCATCTGGATGGCGGCATCTTTTAAAAAATGTTCTGCCAGCAGAATGATATCCTGTTTCCGCTCCCGTAACGGTGGAACCTTGATGCAAAAAACATGAAGCCGATAATAGAGATCTTCTCGAAACTTGCCGGATTCGACCAGGATGTTTAGAGGCGTCTTACAGGCAGCAACTATGCGTGCATCACATTTTTGGATTTCATCGCTTCCCAGCGGTGTAAATTCTCCCCATTGAATAACTCGCAGCAATTTTACCTGTAATGCGGGACTCATCTCATCGATTTCGTCCAGGAAAATGGTTCCCCCATCTGCCTGTTCGAACTTGCCCTTTCTGGACTTGAATGCGCCAGTAAAGGCACCTTTTTCATGGCCAAAAAATTCTGACTCTAACAGATCATCGGGAAATGCGGCACAATTCACAGTTATCATTGGCATTTGACGCCGTTTACTATTATAATGAAGTGCCCGGGCGATCAATTCTTTGCCGGTGCCGGATTCGCCTTCAACCAGCACAGGAATATCTGTATCCGCCACCTGGGAAACGGTCTGCAAGACCTGTATCATTTGCGGAGAATGGCATACAATGGCATCGAAATCATAGCGAGTACGCAGCTCTTCCTCAAGCAAAATTTGCCGATTTTCCAATTGCTTCCGTACCAGAGCATGATGCGCAGCCAGGGAAATAAAATCAGCAAAGGATTGAACAAAGGTGAACGTGTCCGCTCGAAAAGCCCCCTCTATCGTGCGATTGTCCAGGTAGATTACTCCAAAAAGAACTTTCTGATAAATCAACGGCAAACAGATCACGGAAAGCAGCCGTAATTCGCCCACACTATTGCTTTTTTTCATCGATGGATGCTCCATAGCATTGGGAAGATAAAGCGGTTCCTCGCTGCTCCTGACCTGTTCGATAATGGTTCGGCTGATCTCAAACTCTGGATTTTCGATATCCTTTTTCTCTAGTTGCCTGGCGGTTTGGAACAGGGAATCGCCCGCTTGATCGAATAATATGATGATTCCCCGTTCGGCTCCGGAAATTTCAATGAGACGATCCATCGAGATTGTCAAAACATGGTCGATATCAGACTGGATCAGCAATTCCTTGCTGATCGTCAGCAGTTGCTGATACTGGCTTATATCAATGTTCATATCATCTCAGAATTTAATTCGCTCCAGTTCAGGTTCTTTCAATGCATCCGGCAAGGTCCAAAAATGGGCTTCGCCGGCACGAATGCGGAATATTTCCCACAGCGGTCCCAGTGGTTTTCCAACAAGACCCTCCAGAAAGTTCCTTTCTTCAGCTATCTTTTTCTTGAGAGCTTCATCATCAAGAAACTCAGCTTTACCAGTCAGGCGCATCTGTTTCATCCCGGAAAGTTCGGCAGGATTATTATAAAAGCAAACCTCGACTTTGGGATTTTTCTTCAATTGTTTGCTCATCTGTTTGGGAGATAAAGTCGCAAAATAAAAGCCGTCTTCATTGGCAAACCACATGAGAAGCCCCCTCACTCTCGGCTGATCGCCATCCGTGGTGGCTAAAAAGCACACGGGATTTTCAGTGGCAAATTTGATACAGTCTTGTAAATCCATCTTTAATTCCTTTCTATTTTTATGGAGCAAACGCTTTATTCAGCAACGTTGTTAATATAACTTTGACAGTTCGCATAACGAAACCGACAAGAGCAACATACATACCAATAAATATTATTGTTATTCTATCTTTTTAAAACTAATTTCATTATACTTACATTGATTTTTATTTCAACCTCATAATAATTCCCCGCAAAAGTGGTAAAATTGCCAGTACTTGGATTGCTTTTTAAAATTACGATTAGCGCGCGCTTTCAATTGGTTGCCACTGCCATCCTTCTCCCTTCTGACCGATGTAACCCAGACCTGGGAATGGGAAGTGGAAAGCATGTACCAGGGTTTTATCGGTTGTTGCTCGATTAAAAAGTCGACGCCTTGTGCTCATAACTTGATCAGGATCAAAGTCAAAAGCTGCGCTCCATTGAAAATGTTCAAGATGAATGGGATGAAAAATTATATCACCAATAACCAGCAGTTGCTCGTCCGCCGAAGAAATTGCCAGCGCAATGTGCCCTGGCGTGTGACCTGGAGCCGCAATTATCTGGATACCCGGGACAATCTCTGTTTCATCTTCAATAAGATCAAGCTTATCTTGAATGGGGAGCAGATTTTTCTGTGCAAATGTCAGGAGAAGCGTTTTTATTTGGTCACTTACCTTGAGTGACGACAGGTCGGGATTTGATATCCAAAAATCCCATTCTTGTTTCGATAAAACGTAACGGGCATTGGGGAACGATGGCTTACTCTCAGCGTCCACGATACCCCCAATGTGATCTGGGTGAGCGTGGGTGATGATGACCAAATCAATGTCCTCAGGCGCAATTCCCTCTTTGCTCAAGTTTTGAATTAGTTTTCCAGTATCTGGGCCAAGGTTGCCTGCTCCCGTATCGACCAGCACCATATGTTTCCCGGTGTTGATCATCAAACAAATATAGTCGCTTACAAACTCTTCCCAATGTTCAAGCTGAATGTTATGTTTTTGAAGTGCTTGCCCGAGCGCTTCTTGGGGTGCATTGGAGAAAAAAGTTGCACCAGGCTGATGATATGAGAAGGAACCATCGTTTATAGCCATGCATTCAAATGTCTCTAATTTGAATTGATAAGTTTCTTTATTCATCGCAGCCTCCTTGCTGTTATTCATTTGTCACTCAGCATAATGAGGTAAAGGTGATCGTTAGTCGAAGCAACTTATTATTTCACGATAACTCTTCGAGCAGCGCTTTTGCCTCCTTCAGGTCAGCCGTTTCATATCCTTCCGAGAACCAGCTGCAAATACTCTCCAACATCATTTGCGCTTCTTTTCGTTTGCCCTGTTTTTGTCTAAATCGACTTAAGCTCATGACCGTTCGGAGTTCCCAAGATTTAGCATTTTGCCGCCGGGCGATGTCAAGGGATTGATAAAAACATTTCTCAATTTCAGCTTCATCACTCAATTTCATCAACGACAATTCCCCCTTAAGCCGATACAGTTCTGCTTCATGTTGACGCTCGCCACTTTCTTGTATATAAGCAAGCGCTTCAGACAGCGCAGAAAGACCTTCCTCAGGTTTTCCTATTTTTCGAAATGAATCGGCAATTATAGCGAGGAAATAGGGTCGATATGTATTTGCTCCGACATTCATATAAGCGGATAAGCCTTCTTGCAGTTGTGTAATTCCTTCCATGATCTTTCCTTGCTCGACCAAGTACCCACCTCGCAGGCTCATCCCCATAGCTTTCCATATCTCAAAGTTATGCTCGATCGAAAGTGAAACAGCTGATTCCACAAGCTGCTTATTTGTTTCTACTTTTCGACAAGCTTGATGGAGCATAGCGGCAAAAATGAGAGCGTAAACCAGGCTGAAAGGATGTGACAACTCCTTTGCCAGCCCCAATGCTTCGTCGCTCATCTTCAAAGCTTGGTCTGGGTAACCAAGCATCCACAGAGACAAACTAGCAAAACTTTTACATATCACTCCAGGATCATGCCCGTAACGAAATGCTAGCAAATTATGCTGCTGGGAATCATAAAGGGCGATTCCCTGTTCGAGATGATTTCGAGCTTCGGAAAATTCTCCGAGATAGAGCAAGCTTGCTCCTAATGACCTGTGGGCTGCGACGGCAAGTGCTGAATCTTGAGCACGCTCTGCAACAGCAACAAGCTGTTTTCCTAATTCATGAGATTTTTTTATTTTTCCACTTGTGGCATACAATCCCCATAGTCCGCGTAACGTTGTGAAAAGCTGTGAGGTTTCTCCGACCAACTGACTCAGTTCTCGTGCCCGAAGATAAGTTTGTTCCACTTCAGGAGTAGCCCAGCCCTTTGTCGCTATTAGTGGCACAGCCAGAGCAATTTGCAGTGTCAATTCTTGCCGGGAGCGATCCTGAGATTCTGGTAATGTCGCCAGCAGTGATAATCCATTGGTGAAATGTTTAATAGCCTCATCATTGGCAGAAAGTTTGAGGGCCCTGTTTCCTGCCTGAATAAGATAGTCAATTGCTTTTTTATAAATTCCTGCCTCATGAAAATGCCGCGCCAGGCGTACTGCAATCTCTTCAACCTGTTCCCCGTATAGATTCTCAAGCACATTTCCCGTTTCCTCATGCAGATAAGCGCGTTCAATGTCGTCCAGGCTATTGTAAAGATATTTCTGGAACAGCACGTGTCTGAACCTATATTGCGACAACCGTTGGCCATTCTTTCGCTGTATGCCGAGAGCATTTAGTAAATGATGCCGCTTGTCTAATTCAGCGCTCAATAGCTGGATCATTTCACGCTCATTAATCCCGTGCAATCGTGCGACCACTTCAGCTGTAAACTCTTCTCCTTCGATACTGGCTATTGTCAAAACTTTTTTTAGATTTTCGGGTAGCCGTCCGATGCGTTCGCCCAGTACGGCATCAACTCGTGCGGGAAGCGTATTCCAATTCAATTCCGAGCCTTCGATCCATCGTCCTTCCGCATCCTGAACCAATGCTCCAATATCCTGCATACTCCGCAGTAATTCAACAGTGAACAGGGCATGACCTTCGGTTTGTTGAAAAAGTGTATCACGAAATGAGGTACTCAATTGATTAGGTTCAGTATCGATAAAGGCATTGACAAACTGTCGACCTGCTGCACGATCCACTTCGATTTCAAGGCTACCAAAAATCCCTCTGAACTCATTCACCACGGATTCAAGTGGATGACGTTCTCCATTTCGTCCCATCGCCACTTCAGTAGGTCGAAAAGCTCCCACAATCAGGATGCGATTTCCCTCGATTTTTCGTCCCAGGTGAAATAGCAAACTGATTGAACCCGCATCAGCCCATTGCAGATCGTCTAAAAATAAAAGCAATGGCTGCCCTCGTGATAATGTTTTTAAGAAGCTGGCGACCTGTTTGAATAAATCGCTTTGCTGTAAATTGGAGACAGTTGCTGCGGCTGTCCTACTCTTGACGAACTTTTTCAATTCCGTCAGCCATTCTGCCCTGTAATGTGTAAAATGAGTTGAACGTCTAACCAATCCCTCGCCAGATATAAATGTATCAATCAAGTCTGGACTATTATTTAGCAGAGCTTTCACTGAAAATGGAAGCAGATTCCACAACCGGATAGCGTGATCCCTTTTCATGGCGCCTGCTGTCCGTAGTGCTTCAACATCGCTAGTCAGCAAACTTAAAATTTCACGAAAAGGCAAATAGGGATCACCAATGCCTGTATTGGCATGGCATTTTCCACTGGCCACGATTAAATCGGTATGTAATTCTTGGGCGCGACGGATAAATTCATGCATCAATGTTGTCTTGCCACTGCCGGCTTCGCCTGTGACAAAAACAACCTGAGCTTTATTATTAAGCATCTTGGCCAGAAATTTATCCATTCGAGAGAGCTCACGTTCACGGCCCACACAAATCGGCTCGGAAACGTAAACTTCTGGCTCTCCTTCCAGGGGGAATGGCAGAGAGACTCGATTTCGCTCTCTCAAATTACCAGCTTTCAGGTCCTTCTTTAATGCCTCTAAATCATCAATCATTTGAGCCGCGCTTTGATAACGATCGGTTTTGCTTTTTACCAATGCTTGATTCACAATCCGTTGCAATTCAGCCGAGGTATCAGGACGAAAGCATGATAATGGCTCTGGCTCATCATTCAAAATCGAATAGAGCACCACCTGGTGGTAATCGCCTCTAAAGGGCAATTGCCCCGTCACCATTTCATACAACACCACGCCACAAGACCAGATATCTGATTGGTGATCAACATCGTTGCTTCGTGCTTGTTCTGGAGACATATATGCCACAGTGCCCACTGTAGCAGTATTCTGTGTAATTTTAATCTGTCCGGCTAATTTTGCCAGACCAAAATCGAGTATCTTTACTTTTCCATCGTTGGTAATCATGATATTACCAGGTTTGATGTCTCGATGGATAATACCATGTTCATGAGCCTTGATAATGCCCTGGATAATCTGAATAGCAATATCGATCACACTATCAATCGACATCTGCCCGCCGGCTATTTTCTTTTCTAACGTATCTCCATCGTAATATGCCATACAAATAAACATTTGCTCATCTTGGATCTCGTCGATTTCATGGATGACGCAAATGTTGGGATGATCGAGAGCAGAAGCTGCCCGGGCTTCCTGAATGAAGCGTTTTCTGACTGTTGGATTTTTGGTCAAAGCCGGTGGCAAAAATTTTAGAGCAACTATGCGATTGAGTTTCAAGTCTTTAGCTTTGAAGACAATCCCCATACCGCCTTCATCGAGTTTTTCTAGGATTTTGTAATGAGAGATTTTTTTGCCAATCATTAGTTTTACTTATGAGCCATTTTTAATTCGAGGCTTACAAACTTGATGTGACTAATGATATCTAGCCGGTAATCAGCCGTCCCAATACTTTTCGCTACATATCGACCAACGCTTGGTTTTATATACGATCGATGGCTACTTTTCCGTGCGCTTTAAATCCCGGCTTAACTAAAAATACATAATATAACTAATAGCTGCAAGTTCAGATTGTGAGGATAAAAATCAAATTGCAAAAAACATTTCAATTTTGCCTTTTACCACATCCGAAACCGGGTGCCCCACACTCGTCGTCGCCGGCCGAATACCAAAATATTTCACCTCCAGCGCCTGATGCGTTTTCAGGTACTCTTCAACCATAGTGATATTAAAAGCATGCGTGCTGATACGCGCCGTATCCAGACCGTCTTTATCGATCCAGCCCATGTCCCCGGGCGCTTTACCCACATTCGCCGCATCGATAAAAACCACCAGCTCCGGATGCAACTCGAGGATACGCTCTAAATAGTTCTCCGGATTGGTTTTGGCCTCGATAAAATTGGCGGCGCGAAATTCCATACGCTTTTTTAACTCGTCTAAAAACAACAAACCCGCAGCGTCATCACCGCGGGCTTTGTTTCCCAGCCCGACAAACACTATCTGGTTTGCCGGTTTTTTGAGTGCTTTTTTAAAATCCGTAAAATTCATCTTGCACCACCACTTTATGTCGGCATTTCGGACACAACTCTTTAATTTGATCCTCGCGTCGCAGCCGCGCTTTCGGTTTGGAGGGCACAACGTCGAAAAACTCACGCTGTGTTTCCAGCATAAAATTCGGGTGCGCGTACGCTTTGGCGCCGAGTCGCTGTTTTATCCATTTTAACTGATCGCGTGGCGCAATTATTTCCCCGCAGGCTTCGCAAAGGGCCAATTCTTTTTCCACGGATTCAAACATCTCCGGCGCACTCAAATCCATGACCGAAATATTGTATTCCTGCGATAATTGAATGCCCTTTTCCGTGATGCAGTGCTCGTGACATTGGCCGCAGTGAATGCATGAGGCGTAGTCCACGGTCAAGGTCCGAAAACCTTTTTCTTTATCATCCGTCAAGGTGATCGCGCGTGTCGGACAAACCTGTTCGCAGGAGCCACAACCCACGCAAAACTCGGCGTGATATTTCGGCAGGCCGCGAAACTCCGGCTCCGGTGTGTGAGCCTCAAACGGGAATTTGGTCGTATAGGGCGCTGTGAAAAAGGAGGTCAACGCCTCTTTGACTTCGCGAAGTTTGGGGAGAATCATGGTTTGACTCCAGATTGGGTTTCGGTTGATTCTATCAAATTTTCAATCTCTTGGACAAGAGTTTTTAAATTTGGTTTTGTGAAACTCATGTTAGGTGCAATCACTCTATTATGTTTAATATTGGGCTGGATATGCTTGTGATGCGGATGAGTCGACTGTAATTCGGGTTCATCTGGATGCGGCTGTGAGTCGTACCAATACAATTTTTGTTCACCATGCCACACTTCATATCCATAGCCATCAATTTTCATCGGAAGCCTGTCATATGACAATCTTTCCAATACGACAAGTTTGTAATTCTTTATGAAAACCAGCTCTCCGCTTACTTTGGCAAGCGATGCACCTCGACGCACAAAAGTTAGCGTCGAATGCTCAATTGATGCATGGTGTTCTTTGAGTGAATAGATATAGAGCTCATAAGCTTCAGGCGTTTGAAGCGGACTGTTCATACCGCTTCTCGAATTAATCCACTTAAACTGGTGTCTTTTTGTATTTTTTGCACAGCAGTGCGATAGTCAGCCTGGCGTTGCAGCCAGATTTGATAGACACTCGCCCATTCACTGAAATCAAGAACCCACGCATCATTTTCGGGCTCTTCTCCTTTATTATAAGCTGCAAAAAATGTTTCAGATCGCACACCGTATTTTCGTTCAAAGTCAATAAGCTCTTCTTCAAGAGCGTGTATGTCAGATAAAATTTCAAGAATATTCATGATTTAACCTCGTGACGATGAATTGCACATTTTTTGAAGAATAATCAATTTGAAATTCAATGTCAACGACAGTTTTTATTATGCTGTGCTTTGTTTTAATTCCTTATCCTTCTCATACTCATCGACCACCGTCTCTTTCGCCAACGGAATTCTCGCTCGATGCGCCGCCCTCGAAATGGCGTGCGCTGCCACCGGCGAGGTCAAAAAGATAAAGACGACGCCGATGAGGGCCTTGAAGCCAAAGCTGCTAAAGCCCTGAATGATAAAAGTGCCGAAGAGTATACCGGCAGAACCAAACGTGACGCACTTTGTCGCCGCTTGCAAACGGTTGTAAACATCCGGCAACCGCACCAAACCGAGCACGCCAAAAAAGTCAAAGGCTATGCCGATGATGATAACAGCCAGTCCAATTGTTTCTCTAATCATCGAGCGACCTCCCTTCCAAAATTTTGGCGAACGCCAACGAGGCGATAAAACTGAGCAGGGCCCAGATAAGACCGATGTCCATCAGAAATCCCTGATCATAGTGCAGTCCCATAATAGCCAACATGCCCACGATGAGGATGCCAAGGATATCCACCGCGACAATCCGATCCGCCGGTGACGGACCAAAGATGACGCGGAACAGCACAAACAGGGCGCTGACCAGAATGACGTTGATCAGTTTGAAATAAATCGGGCCGTCATACACGAAAAAATTAAAATAACCAAAAGCCGCGATCAGCACGAGGCCGACAAGCCAGCGTAACACTCTCATTCGAACACCTCCGTCAGCGTGGGTTCAAAACGCGCGCCAATCTCTTTGGTGCATTCTTCCATACCGGTCGCCTTGACGTCAATCCAGTGCACATAAATCTCTTTTTTATCCTCATTCACATCCACGGTCAATGTGCCGGGCGTGAGGGTGATGGAATTGGTCAGCACCGTGATGGCCGCATCTTTGGTCAATTTTGTTTTGATTTTCACAATGCCCGGCTTGATCGGCAACATCGGATGCGCCACAATATAAGCGACGTGAATATTCGCTTTGACCATCTCCCACAAAAATTTAAAGAAATAAAAAACGGCATATAACCAGCGATGTAGCGTATGCTTTTGTTTGTGGGTGGTGATGAGAAAATGGCCGGCGGTCAAGCTGACGAGCAGAGCGATAATAACTCCGGTGATGATCTCCTGCAGTCCGAGGCCGGTGAGTGCCAGCCACACCAGGATCGCCAAGATAAAAACGACAATTTTACTTTTGACAGCGAGAGACATATTACCTCCCGAGAACCGTTTGTACGTATTCTGCTTTTTCGAGAATGACATTCACGACCGGATCAAGCGCCACCTCACGAATGCCGGGAGCGACCAACAAACCGCCAACAATACAAATTATTGCCAACGAAATCATGGCGATATTCATGCCCAGGCCAATTTTTTCCCGGGGCTCGACGTCCACATCCTGCCGCAGTCCGTAACATTGAATTTTCATCACAGCGGCCAGGGTGAGGATGCTGCCCAAAATGGCCAACAGCGCCAGCACCGGCTGTCCGGCGGCTATCGCAGCGATGATGATAATCAGCTTGCTGAAAAAGCCGTTGAATGGCGGAATGCCGGAAATGGCTAATGAGGCGATGATCGAGGTACCCGAGGTGACCGGCAACAATTTGCCAAGTTTACCGAGTTTTTGTAAATCGCGCGTCCCCAAAGCCAACTCGACACTGCCGGCATCATAAAAGAGCAATGATTTAAAAATGGCGTGATTGAATAGATGAAACACCGCGCCCAAAATACCCAACGGCGTCGCCAGGCCAATTCCCAATAAAATATAGCCGATTTGACTGATGCTGCTGTAGGCCAACAGTCGTTTGAAATCCCATTGAATGATGGCTAAAAAGCCGCTGATCAGAATCGATATTGTGCCAATCACAATAAAGATGGTGAGAAAGACGGCGGGCGCATCGAGCACGTTGAAAAAGATGCGCGTGATCGTATAAATGCCGAGCACCTTGATCAGCACGCCCGAGAGCATGGAGGAAATCGGCGCCGGCGCCGAGCTGTGCGCATCCGGCAGCCAGGCATGGAACGGCATGGCCGCAGCCTTTAAACCGAAACCGGCCAAAAACAGCCCGCCAACCCATAAAATGATCTGTGGCGACAAATTCGGGACGGTCTGTGCGATCCTCGCCATGGTCAGTGTAGAGGTCGCGCTATACAGGACACCAATACCGATCAAAATGAAAATGGACGACACTGAGCCCATCACGGCGTATTTAAAGGCGGCTTCATATTCTTCAGCGCGGCAGCCATAAGCGACCAGGGCAAAGGCGGCAAACAGGGCAATTTCCATAAAAACGTAAAGATTAAAAATATCGCCGGTGAGGATGACGCCGTTCATCCCCGTGAGCATAAGCATAAAAAGGGCATAATATTTAAAATCCTGGCCCAGGTGGCGAATGTACTGGATGGAATAGATAATGGCAGTCAGGGCGACCAGATTGACGATGATCAGCATGTAACCGGAGAGCGAATCCAGCACCAGGGCAATGCCGAAAGGCATCTTCCAGTTGCCCATTTCGTAGATTATCGTTTCACCGTTCACGTTCAGGAAACTGATCACGGCCAGGATCAGCATAGCCGCGCTCGCGACCACAGACAGCACAATGCCCCACACATCCTTTTTGCCAGCAATCAACGTGATCAGAAACGCTGCGATCAGCGGAATAATAATAAATAAGGGGAGCATCATCCTCGTAATCTCCTGATTTTTGCGATGTCAAATGTACCATATTTTTGAAAGAGTCGGACAACCAGAGCGACGAGCAGAGCGGTTGTTCCGAGTTCAATAACAATGGAGGTCAGGACCAACGCTTGCGGCAATGGATCGACCATGGGGCTGACTTTGCCACCGGTCAGGATCGGGAATGTTGCGCCGTGTTTGTAGGCAAAAAGGATGAGAAACAGATTCGCCGCATAGCCCATGATGCCGATCGACAGAATGATCTTGATCAAATCCCGTTTGGCGATGACACCGTAAACTCCCACCAGGAACAGCGCAAAACATAAAAGATAGACAGTCATGCGGCATCTCCTTTCGACATTTTAATTCCGGCCAACACCCAGACGACCAAAAAGAGCGACATCGCGACTTTGAAGCCAATGATGATATTGAGCAGCGGGATGGTGCCGGCGCTCACTACGGCAAATAGTTGGCCTTTGCTGAGAAAATTGGCTAAAAAAGAACCGCTGACGAAAAGTCCGAGAATACCAACGATCACGAATAGCAAAGCGCTCAGCGACTCTATATTTTCGAGCAGATGGATATTGAGCCACTTTTGGGTGAAATCGCGGCCGTACGCCAACAATACGTTGAGCAATGCCAGAGCGATAATCACGCCGCCGCCAAAACCGCCACCGGGTGTCAGATGACCGTGCAGGATGATGTAAAAGCCGTACAGGATAATCATCCAGACGGTGATGCGGGTGACTGTCTTGACGATAAGAGTCATCCCTGATTTGCCACTGCTTGGTTTCGAAGTATCCTTTTTGTCACTGCTTGGTCTCGGAGTATCCTTATAGATATCAGGATCGATTATGACTGTTATTTTAGGTTTACTCATGGTCGCCTCCTGCGGTTTTGTGTGTGGCGGTCGAGCGCAAGATGGCAAAGGCGCCAAGGATGGCGGTGAACAATACCGTTACTTCGCCAAGGGTATCGTAGGCGCGATAGTCCAAAATCACTGAAGCGACCAGATTGGCTGCGCCGGTTTCCGCTGCGCCGGCATCGAGGTAGTGCTGAGATACCTGCATCAACGGCTCACCAAATGGCGGCAGCAGGCGAAACACCGGGATGCTCAGGAAAAATATCGCCGCCGCGGCGACAATGCCAACGCCGGTCATCACTTTGTTTGTTGAGGAGGATTCGAGCTGATGATTTTCCTTGCCGATAAAAGCGCGCACCAGGATAATCAATGCAAAAATCTCGAACAGAAATTGTACAATCGCCAAATCCGGCGCCTGCAGAAACAGAAACGACATGGATACGCCGAGGCCGACAATACCGATGGCAATGATCGACGATAAAATATCCTTCAACTCCAGCGCCACAATGGAGCCGAGGATCATGAATCCGAGAGTAAATGTGAGCCAGGTTTCGACAGGCATGTTGGACTCCGTGAAAAATGAACTTGATACGAGTTTAGCGATACGGGATACGCGATACGCGATTCTCGCGTCCCGTATCTCGTATACCGTTTCGCTATTTAAAGAACAATCAAAAACACAACCACACCGATTACAATAAAAAGCACATACAACTGCAACAACCCGGGATGCGCTTTTTGAAAGAGCCGCGACAGGGCGAGCGATGATTTTTCGCCGACGGCGTAGGCATCAAAGGCTTGTTTGTCCGCCGCATCGTAAACACCTTTGAGGCCACGCATGTTGCGAATTTCATTATAAAATGCCGTACCGACGATGCGGAACTTTTCCAGCGGTGCCATGCCGCCGAGATAGATTTCGTCCGGACGCACATTTTTGGTGATCACATAAATGATCATGCCAAGGGCAAAGATGATCAGGAAAAGCGCTAACAGCAGAATGGGCTGATAAAGTCCGCTGAACGCCGGCAATTCGAGTCCTGCGTTTGCCATCGCCGGGTAGATGAAGATTTTGAGCGGCACAGCTACTGCAGCGAGACCAAAAATCAAACAGAGAACCGCGAGCGCACCAGTGGCGATCCACTGATTGGCTGATGTTTCTTTGATATCTTTAAGCTTTTCCGGTCTTTTGCCCAAATAAATGGCGTGCAGGAATTTCATAAAACTGGCCAGGGTCAGGGCACTGCCAAATATGGCCAAAATCAGACAGACGAGTATCCAGAGTTGATAGCCGGGCGCCGCGGTTTTCGCCGTTTCGAGCACACCCTGGTAAATCATCCATTTGGAGAAAAAGCCGTTGAATGGTGGAATGCCAGAAATCGACAGAGCGCCGACGAGCGCCATTATAAAGGTGATCGGCATGTTGCGCGCCAGGCCACCGAGATCGTCCAGCTCATTGGTGCCAGTTTGTTTTTCCACCGAACCAAGAGTCAGAAAGAGATTCGATTTGTAGATAGTGTTGTTGATCATATGAAACAAACCACCGGCAAAGGCAACGGGATTGCCGCTGCCAATACCCAGTATCATATAGCCCACCTGACTAACGGCGTGGTAGCCCAGCAGTCGCCGACCGTTGTGCTGATTCATCGCCATCATCACAGCGGTGATGACGGTGATCGCGCCGAGAGTCATCAATATTAAATTGAGGATAAAGCTGATCGTGAACCATGTCGTCACAATGCGCGCCAGCAGATAAATGCCTAACAGTTTGTCCAATGAAGCGGGGAGGAGGGCTGCGCTCTCAACCTGGGCATCACGACTGAAATCCGGTAGCCAGGTGTGCAGCGGAAACCCACCCGCTTTGGCGAAAGCGGCGCTCAACACCAGGAAAAACGCCAGCCAGGACAAGCCGTCCGTGACCGGTGTGTTCAGGGCACTGAGTGCCCAGGACGCTTGTCCCTGCAACACCCACATGAGAGCCAGGCCCATGACTAACAGCGCATCGGTTCCACCCATGATCAAGATGGTTTTGACGGCAGTGGCCGGCGATTCTTTGGTGCGGCCCAATAACGCGAACAGAAACAGCGTCATACCCGAGAGTCCCCAGAATACCACAAAGCTAATAGCGTGGTCGCTGAGAATCACACCGTTGCAGGCTGCTATGGTTAGCGGAAACAGGGCGTAAAATGATTTTTGTGCGTCGGCTTGTACGCCTTTGAGCGAATAAATAAGAATGATGACTGCTAAAATCTGAATGAAGAATAATGTGAACAGGGACATCTGATCGACGCTAAAAATCTCTTGCCCCCAAATTGTGATGGCTCCAAAATCACCGCGCAACAGCTCGGCGCTTTTTGAAATAAAGAACACGTCAATCATGGAATAGAGTAAAAAGAGGCTGCTCAACAGATTTAATAGCTTCCGCAATAGAACGGGCAGAAATAGATTGACCAGCGCAACAATGGCCGGAACGGCAACAAAGAGCAGGATAAATGGACTATTCATGGATTTTACTCCTGATCTGTTGAGTTTTTTCGCGGGATAATTTCAGCAAATCGATTTGAAACGGATCGCGATTGATATCGACCACCTTGAGCGATCTTTCTGTACAGCAGTAACATGGATCAACCGACGCCAGGGTGATCAATGCATCTGCCAAGGGAATGCCTTTGCAGGACGCGACGTACGTCGGGATGTTGTTGAAACTGGGCGCCCGCACCTTGTGACGAATCGGTCGATTTGTGCCGTCTGTTTTGATAAAATGAAACACCTCGCCGCGCGGCGCTTCGTAGCGGCCTAAACCTTCGCCGGCGGAAATGTGTTTGACGTTGTTGAGAATCGGGCCTTTGACGGTCGCTAATTTTTCCAGACACTGGCGACAGATTTTTGTCGATTCAATTATCTCCAATGCCCGCACAACAAATTTATCGTAAACATCGCCGTTCGGCAAGACGGGCACGTCAAATTTTACCCAGCCATAGGCGTCATTGGGTTCATCCTGGCGGACATCCGTGTTCACGCCCGAGGCGCGCGCCGTCGGTCCCACCGCACACAACTCAACCGCATCCTTGTGGGTCAAGACGCCGACACCTTTGAGGCGCGATCTGAGCACCGGATCATCTTTGGCGACCTTGATGATCATATTCATCTTGTCATCGACCATATCGAGGATCTTCATCATCTCGGGAATGCGAGCGGGATCGACATCTTTAGCCACCCCGCCGATGCGCATCATGCCGTAGTGGTTACGATTACCGGAGATGATTTCGAACATCTGTAAAATAGGTTCGCGATATTTCCACGCCCACATCCAGACGGTGTCGTAACCGATGAAATGGCCGGCCAGACCGAACCAGAGCAAATGACTGTGAATGCGTTCCAGCTCACCGACAAGCGAACGAATATAGGCCGCGCGCTCGGGGATTTCGATGTTATCCACATCTTCAAACGCATGCACGCAGGCGATCGGGTGTGACGTGGAACAAATGCCGCAGATGCGCTCAACCAGGTAGATAGACTGGGTGAAGCTTTTCTGTTCGGAGATGAATTCGTGTCCACGATGCATCCAGCCAATATCCATATCAATATCAACGACCGTTTCACCATCAACGACAATGTTAAAGTACTCAGCTTCCTCCAGCAGCGGATGGAACGGACCGACGGGAATATTGTTGACCATACTCATGATATCCTCCTCAAGCGTAGCGGCAGCTTTTCAACAGTGGGATTATTGCGCGTCAGCAGCGGTTCCTTTCTCGGATGTCCATCAAAATCGATTCCAAACATTTCAGCCATTTCCCGCTCGATCCATTCCGCACCGCGGACAATCGGGGTGATTGATTTCATCTGCGGCTTTTTTTTGTCTTTCATAATAATTCGCGGACAATAGTAGGTGCCGGTTGCGTCGTGAGAAAAATGGTACAGCACCTCGATACCACCGTAAAGCTCGGTGGCCGTGGCTGTGCTCAACCGGCAGCCCATGGTATTAAAAATATAGTTGACGACATCGTGCAGATCTTCATTTTTTACTTCAAAATAATAGCGCAACTTTTTTTCGATCGTCTTGCCGATCTTGTCACCCATAGCGGCAAAAAATTCATTCTCAGGCATTCAACACCTCCACCAGTTTGACAATGCCCGCAATCATGTTTTCCGGTTTGGGCGGACATCCGGGGATGTAGAGATTAATCGGGATGATATCTTTGATATTTTTTGATATGTTATAGCTATCCTTGAAACAACAGCCCGAAGCCGGACATGTGCCAATACCAACGACAAAACAGGGTTTGGGGGCTTGCTGATAAATCTGCTGCACGCGCGGCCCCACTTTTTGGTTGAATATGCCTGATACCAGTAACACGTCGGCGTGCCGTATAGAGCCTACCAGTTTAATACCAAACCGCTCGAGATCGTAGCGTGGCGTCAGCAAGTCTAAAATCTCGATATCGCAGTTGTTGCATGGCGACGCACTGACGTGGAATACCCAAATTGATTTGGCAAGACGTTTATTGTACCATCCCATTTTATTCTCCAAGTTCTGAATTGTAAAACGGCTCACGCAAAGGCGCGCAGACGCAAAGGGCACGCAAAGAAAAACTATTTTCTTTGCGATTTCTCTGCGGCTTGGCGTCTTTGCGTGAGATATTGTATTTGATCACTTTCAACTTATGCTCCCAACACAGCAAGAATGAGTGCGATTAGAGCCAATGGTGTCGCATATTTCCAGAAAAAGTTCAAAGCCGTATCAATTCTAACGCGCGGGTTGGTGTTTTTAATGATGATCATCACCACCACAATCAACAAATATTTTAAAATCGCCCACAAGATACCGAGTCCGCTTAAATTAAATCCGCCCCAGAAGAGCAGAATCAACAGGAATGGAAAAGTCACCCACATCATCAAATGGCTCAATTTCCAAAAGGCCAGCGGCGGACCGCTGTACTCCATGAACGGACCGTCGACGATTTCGGTCTCGGCTTCAGGGATGTCGAACGGTGTCAGGGTCATTTTTGCCTGGATGCACAGGATGCCGACGATAAAAGCGATGATGCCGGAGGCGGAACCGATGAAAAGGCCGTCCTGCTGAGCGGCCAAAATGCCGTCGAGACTCAGGACATAACCGGATTTGACGATAGGCACCAGCAGCACCAGAATAAAGGCTAGCTCGTCGGCCAGGAGCAGTTTAATTTCTCGTCCGGCGCCGATGCTGGAATAGACGTTGCCGGTGCAGGCGCCGCCGAGGATGACCATCACCGAATACAGCATGAGCAGATACATCACCACGATGACATCGCCGCCAAAGCTGACGCCAAAAAACATGGCCGTGCCAATCATGGCGGAGACGAGCACGATCATCGAAAACGCGATAAAGGGTGCCGAAATAAATAAAGAGGCAACCGCTTCTTTGGTAATGATCGTCTCTTTGCCTAGCAGCTTGAAAAAGTCATTAAAATTTTGCAGAAAGGGGGGGCCGACGCGAAACTGAAATCGCGCTGATACCTTGCGATCGACACAGCCCACAACGAGGCCCAGCGTGCCGGTGAACAGCAGTCCCGGAAAAACCAACAGATAAAACAGATATTCAGGTCTCATCGCTTGCCCTCCTTTTGCAGCCAGCTCGGGCTCTTGACCGCCAGATGCTCGCCGGCGTAAAAGATAAACTCTTCCGGCTTTTCATCGATTTCGACCATTTGAAACGTGCCGGACGGCGCGGTTTTGACGCACAACGGTGTATAGTCCGGATCCTCTTTGAGCTGGTTCAGACAAAAGTCGCATTTGGTCGTGACATAGTTTATGACTTCCGGGAAAATAGTGCCAAAGGGACAGGCCAGAATGCAGCTTTTGCAGCCGACGCAGCGCATGTTATAGCGTTTGATGGTGCCGCTCTCCTGGCGCTCCAAGGCCTCTTTGGGACAGGCGGCCACGCAAAAGGCGTCTTTACATTGGCGACAATAGGAGGCGAATTCGGCCACCTCAAGCAAATCAAAAAAGCCGGCATTTTTGCGGTGATACAGATATTCGCACTGGATATCCTTGACCTTGCCGTTTTCCGCCATCAGCGCCGGTATATCGATGAGCAATCGTTTCATTCCCAAATATCCTCCTCGTCTTTGATCTGGGCATAAGTGAACACCGGACCATCCTTGCAGGCATAATAATGCCCCATAACGCAATGACGACACTGCCCAAATCCGCAGTACATTTTTTTTTCCATGGAGAGATAGAGATTTTCTTCCTTGTAACCGTATTTCAGCAAGTCAAGGGTGCCGTACTTCATCATGATCGGCGGGCCGCAGACCACGGCAGGATTGTCTGTGGGATCGATATCCAGTTTTTTCAAGAGCACGGTCACCACGCCGACTTCCTCGTCCCATTCTTCCCCTTCGGGCACGACATCCACTGCGCGCAAGAACTTTACATTATCATATTTGCGCCAGCCGGTCACTTCAGCCTTGTAAATGCAATCCTTTGGCGTTTTGGCGCCGGCCAAAAAGGTGATGCTGTTATATTTGTCAACGTTGTCTAACAGCGTTGTGAACAGCGACCGCAACGGCGCCAGGCCGCAGCCACCGCCCAAAATGACGACATCTTTGCCTTCAAATTTTTCAATGGGGTATCGCGAACCAAATGGCCCGCGCAGTCCAACCAGGTCTCCGACTTGAGCCTGATGGACATACTCGGTGACAAAACCGGTCTTCATGATGGTCACATCCATGACATCCGAAATAAAGTGGGATGAGGAGGGTGTGAACGGTCCTTCGCCGATGCCGGGAATAGTCAATTCAATAAACTGCCCGGTTTGAAACTTTATCGGCTTTTCCGGCCGCAAGCGTATAGTACGAATCAGCGGTGATTCCTGCACGATCTCGTAGATCGTAGCCGGAATTACCTCATAGGGATTATGCAACATATTATCAGGTCTCAAGGATTCAACCATGGCAGCCATGATCTCGTTCTCCAATTTACTTAAATCAGACAGTGGCGAGGTTTTTATCAACGACGTGTACAACCTCGCGAAAATCAATTTCGCCGGCGCACGCATCTGTACAGCGGCCACAACCGGTGCAGCCTAACAATCCAAAGTCATGCGGCATAAAGTCAAATTTGCATAAATAGCGATTGCGGAAACGTTTGTGCATTTCCGGGCGCGGTGTGGCGCCACCGGCAACGCGCGCATAGCCGCTCAACTGGCATGAATCATAGGAGCGCTCTTTGACGAATTTTTGGGCTTTGGTCTCGTCGTTCAAAATCAAGCAATAGCAGGTTGGGCAAATGTGCGTGCAGGCGCCACAGCCAATGCATTGTTTGGAGACATCGTTCCACAATTCATGTTCGACGGCGCGCATATGATCATAATTCGTTGAACGCGCATAGGCGGCATTTTGTTGTTCGAGCTGTTGCTGAATGGCCTTGCGCTGGTTTTCGACCTGTTGTTTGACGGTCTCGGGGGCTTGCGAAAGCGTGACGTGCTTTTGCAGCAGCTTTAGCAGCGCCTCACCTTTGTCTGATCCGACGGTTATGACATAGTTATCGTTGATAGCTGACAAGTTCAGGTCAAAGCCCGACGTCGCAAAAGGATGACCATCCACCAGATTACAATGGCATGTCGGGCCGATAGCGCCGCAATCCGAGGTGACGATGACGCTGCTTTCACGCCAGTGCTTGTACGTCGGATCGACAAATTCCTGATTGATCAACGCTCGATCCATAACCTCGAGCGCCTTGAGATCACAGTTTTTAACGCCTAAAATGATGCGTTTTTTTTGTGCGAGCTCTTCCGGCCGCATGCGCTCGCGGGTGAGATAAAAAAGTATTTTTGTCGGATCAACGGTGCGGAATGAGTTGAGGACGGCTGTCTGACCGTTCTGCAACGTGCCAAAATATGTGTGTCCGTTGCCGTTGGAAGTGGGGAGAACGACATCGGTGGTGCCGTCGAGCTTTTCCTGAACTGCCTTGTGGAGGAACGCCAACAAATCGTTCGATTTGATCAACATTATTCGCTCCCATGTTTAGCGTTCAGCACTGAGAACGTATCCAGCGTCGGAAGTGGCGGTTAATCGGTCGTAAAGTGTGCGCGCGTCCTAGTCGTGTGGTTCCTTGTTCTTCTGGTTGACGTTGTAGATGAGTCGTGCCAATTCGTGTTCGATGTTCACATTGTTGATGATCGTTTCATCAGTGCTTTTGATTTTAAGCGATGTGAAATTGAGAATTCCTTGAATTTTTTCAGCTTTTAAAATATCGATAACTTGCCGTGATGCTGATTCCGGCACGGTGACAATGGCAAATTTGATGTCGTTGTCGCGGATAAAATCCGCCAGGTTGCTCATTGGGTAGATGGGCACGGCGGCTTTTTCATCGATTTTACCGGGATCAATGTCGAATCCGGCCACGATTTTAATGCCTTCATCGGTGAATCCTTTGCCGTACTGCAGAAAAGCAGTGCCTAATCGGCCCACACCGATGAGAATAACTTTTTGCACCTGGTTTTTGCCGAGGATATTATTGATTTTCGCCAATATTGAAGCGATTTCGTATCCGCCTTTTTGGCTGCCGGCAATGCCAAAAATAGCAAAATCTTTGCGCACCAGACTCGAGGAAACACCGAGCGCATCAGCGATGTTGTCGCTAAAGACTTTGACAAATCCAAGGTTTTGCAGCTGATACAACAGGTTTTTATAGTTTAGTAATCGCTTTATTCTATCTTGACGATCCACTAAAAAACCTTCACATTATCAAAGAATAATGATTCAATTAATGTCCTGATGCTGATTTATTTTAAAAAATTAATAACATTATGTCAAGCTAATTTTATAAAATTATGTGATATTTATAACTATTTTTATTCGGATTTTTCAATTCCCAAATCATACAATTTGCCGACGACTTGAAAGGCTGACAGTTCGGTTTGCAGCACCGGCAAATTTTTTTCAATGGCTTTGGCGGCGGCTTGTTCGTCAAGCTGCAATCCACCCGGCAATATCACGCCGGCCAGACTTTTAAAAAAGACGATGGCTAATACATTCTCATGCGTCTGGTTGGTCACCCATAACGCGCCTTTTTTTGCCTGGGCCATCACATCACTGAGCATGTCGGAGATGATGCCGCCGGTCACTTCTTTTTCGAGATTGGTTTTACCACTAAACACTGTCAACTGCAACGCCTCAACGATATCTTTCAATAGCATGTCTTAACTCCTGATCGTCGAAAAAGATAGATGATTACTCTTCTTTTAAAATCGGCAATGTCACTTGAAAAGTCGAGCCGACGTTTTCTTCGCTTTGGACATCAATATAACCATGATGATCTTCGGCGATTTTTTTGGCGATGGATAATCCCAGTCCCGTGCCGGTGATCTTTTTAGCCACTGCATTTTGTGCTCGATAGAATTCATCAAATATATTTTTTTGTGCTTCCCGGGAAATTCCAATGCCGGTATCAATGACCTGCACGCGAATGTGCGAATTTGTTCGTTTCACGTTCACCGTCACTTTGCCTTGCGCCGGCGTGTATTTTATCGCATTGCTGATCAGGTTGGCAAAAAGACGCGACAAATCTTCTCTGTTGCCCCGGATGACCGGCACGTTATCATCGATATCAAGCTGCAAAATTTGTGATTTCGAATCCGCGCGGTTGCGATAAAAATCAACTGTCTCTCTGACCACCTCACCAATATCGAGATCTCGCATCTCCTTTAAGGATTTTTTTCGGTCAATACGCGACAGGTCCAATAAATCATTGATCAGTGCAATGAGTGCATGCGCGCGATCACGTGACCTTATGATCATTTCACGTTCTGTTTCCGGTTTGCCAGCCATGATGCCATCAATAATTAAATTTAAATAGCCCTCGATGGCGCCCAGCGGTGCTTTGAGCTCGTGCGCGACATAGCTCATAAAATCGGATTTCATCTTTTCGATTTTTTTCTCTTCAGTCACATCAATGAGCACCGCAACCGTGCCGATGCACTCTTTGTTCTCATCGATGATGGGCGTGATGCTGGCTTCAATCGCTCGTCCATAAATCGTATCGAATTGCAAGCGGGTCGTTTTCAGGTCTTCCTGCACTTCCTGGAGACTGTCAACGATCGACTTTTTCAAATCAGGATTGCGGATAATTTCGTCAAACGTATGCCCGATGGCGCGACCTTCGCTTAAGCGCATGATTTTTGAAGCCATCGGATTTATCAGAACAATCTGACCTTGTCGATTGATCGCAATGACGCCCTCGCTCATGGAATTGATGATCGTCAGCGTGCGCGCGCGCTCGTTGCTGCATTCGAGCATGTTACGATCGCGCTCCTCTCGCAGCATTTGCACTTCGTGCAGATGAAGACGATGCTCCATGCCGCGTTCGATTTTTGCCAACAGTTCATCCGGATTGAACGGTTTGGGGAGATAATCGTACGCCCCCTTGCGCCCGGCAGTGATGGCATTTTCGAGCGTGGCGTATCCGGTGATGACGATGATCACCATCTCTTTTTGCAGGCGACTTGTCTCTTCAAGAAGCTGCATGCCATCCATTTCCGGCATCATGATATCCGTTAGGACGATGTCATAGTCATTCTTTTTAATCTTATCGAGCCCAACGAGACCATTTTCAGCCTCATCTACCGAATAACCACTCATCTCCAAAATTTGCCGGCAACCCGAGCGAATGACTTCCTCGTCATCGATAATTAATATTTTCCCTTCAGTTGTTGCCATTGATTCTACTCTTGCAAGAGTTTTTGTACCCGCTGCAAAAGCTCGGCAGGTTTGAGCGGTTTTGCCGCATAGTCGTCTACTTTCATCCATTCCTGGTCTTTTGCAAGCTCGAATGTAAAACCGGTTTTTTCTTCTGCGGACGTCAACATCAGAATCGGCAGATCGCGCGTCTTTTCGTTCTCGCGGATGCCATAAGCGACGGTAAAACCGGAATCCAGTTCCTCCATAATCAAATCAAGGATGGCCAAATCATAGTGCGTGGAGCGAACTTTGGCCAGGGCTTCTGCCGAAGAGCCTGCCGTGTCAATGTCGTAACCAGAGGTTTCCAGGATAGTCTTGTTGATTTCGATAAAATCAGGGTCATCATCAACAAGCAGAATTTTTTTTGCCATAGTATTTTTCACCATTTTTGTGTCAATCTTTGAATTAAAGACTTTAGCCGATATACATCAAGTCTTTTTTATGTGCAGAGGAGATTTTTCGAGTTTTTTTTCCGTGACTGAGTGGGCGGGTAAATAGATAGTAAAGATGCTGCCACGACCGATTTCGCTATCCACTTTAATTTCACCCTGGTGTTTTTGTATAATGCCATAGGCGATGGCCATGCCCAGGCCGGTGCCTTCGCCAACTGGTTTGGTTGTGTAAAACGGATCAAAAATTCGTTCGAGCGTTACCTTGCTCATGCCCGGACCAGTATCCTCTATGGAAAGATAGACGCGCTCACTCTTTGGAGAATTGCCGGTTTTGAGAAAAAGTTGCCCATGGCCTTTCATTGCTTCGGCGGCATTCAGCAAGATGTTAAGAATCACCTGTTGCATCTGGAAACGATCCACCAGAACCGGCCTCAAGTTCGGCTCATAGATCTTTGTTATATGGATGTTTTGAAAAAGCGCCTGGTCGGTCACCAGGTTTAGTGTATTCTCCACAATTTGATTGAGACGCGCCTCTCGCCGTTCCATTGTTGATTGGCGAGAGAAATCCAATAATCCCTGGACGATATTGCGGCATCGTTCAGCTTCGTTTGCCACTTTTTGCAGCGCGCTGTGATCAGGCGAATTTTCAAGTTTTTTGAGCAAAATATTGGTAAAGAGCAAAATACCACCGAGCGGATTATTGAGCTCATGTGCCACGCCGGCAGCGAGTCGGCCAACGGAGGCCAATTTTTCCGACTGCACCAGTTGTTGCTGCGTTTGATGGAGAGATTTGAGCGAGTTCCTTAATTTTTTATTCGATGTAGACAGCTTTTCCTGAATTTTTTCAAGTTTTTCCAGCATGTAGGGCAGGCACATCTCTGCTTCGGCGAATCCCTGGTAAACAGCGATCGCTTTTTCACGACACGTTGGATAGCCGCACGCGCCGCAATTCAGCTCATCCTCTGGTTTATACTTGCCGGTGAGATGGAGTATGTCCTGGATATCCTGTTCGCTCGGATCTCGCACGACGAGCTCTTCTATAGCGAAACTGCGGCGCATACTGACATCTTTATATTCTTCGCGATCCAAACGCGCTTGCTCCTGACGCTTTGCGTTAGTGTGTGACTTTATATAATTGACGACGCGCTCACGTCTGACAAAAACGGATTCGTCGTTTGCCATCATCGGGCCTTTAATGCACCCGCGGCAAAAAAGCACATCGACAAATCGTGCTTCGATGTCGCCGGCATCCAGTTTTTTCAGAACTTCCAGAATGCGCTCGCGGCCTTCACTCACCAAAACATCGCTGTTCAGTATATCCTCAGTGCAGTCGGAGCATTTAATGAGCCCGCCAGAAATCGGAAAAACGCGCCCAAGATCGGAATGGGGACCATCAAAATCTTCCGGCGCCAGGGTAGTGAGATCGATCTGATTCTGTTCAAACAATGTTTCCAATTCATTAAACGTCAGCACCTCATCAATGACACCCGCGACGTTTTCATCCTGCATCTCCCTTTTTTTGGCGATGCACGGGCCGATAAACACAATCCTGGCGTCAGGATTATATTTCTGTTTGATCACCCGTCCGATCGCGATCATCGGCGAAACAATCGGGGCTAACATCATGCAAAGATGCGGATAATACTTTTCAATATAGCTGACGATTGCCGGACAGGGAGATGTGATGATAATCGGCATCACTTCCGATTCGACGATCAGGTTGTAATCATCGACAATGAGGTCAGCGCCAAACGCAACATCCAAAACCTGGTCGAATCCCAGGGCTTTGAGGCCGGCAATAATCTGGCCTGGTTCAACGCTGGAGAATGCAGCAGGAAATGATGGCGCTAAAACGGCGTAAACGGGGTGCTCGGTCGCCAGTATTTCAGAAGAATGGCGAATGCCGTCGCGAATTTGCTTGGCGTGCTGTGGACAGACTTTGATACAGTTGCCGCACGCAATACAGCGCTCCTTGATGACCTGTGCCTGGCCGTTCACGACTCGTATTGCCTTGGCCGGACATTGACGAACGCAGGAATAGCATCTCTTGCACTTTTTTTCAATTGTCGATACTACTGGTTCCATGATCACATTCCGCTCTTGAGAGTACGATCCATGTCTTTAAACGATGCGTGAAAAGCTTGCCGATCTCTCATTTTTGTATAAGATAGGCCAGTGTCATTAAAAAAGCAAGTGGAATTACAGCGCGAACGCGGCACCTTACGCGCGAGAAACGGCCTTGCCATTTTACAAAATATTTTTGTAAATTCAATAAAATAGCTTGACAATGGCCTTAATTCATTCTTACTTTTTGTTGTATTTGTCTCGTGTGTGTTCAAGCGGTCGCAACGGTGTTCTTCAACAGTACAATCTATTTAGGATGATACGATTTGAAGCCAAAAGAATGATCGTGCGATGATATGATGATGAGACTAACATCTGATAACTTTAGAAAATTTAATGATTTTTACGCGTAAATGCTTGAGGCAGAAACTCGATTTTGTGTGACCTGGCACTACACTGGTTTAGATCGAATAATCATTGATGGCATAATAATTGTAATCATATGGGGAAAAAGAAAATACAATCTCCACGCAGTCAAGGGCCAAAGATGGATGAACTCTTTTACTTTCCTACTTTTGATCTCCTAACCAGGGTGGTATACGCCAGGGAAGCAAATTCACTTCGATATGCAACCCATCGCGCGATCAAAATTAACGAGAAAAAAGTTGTGGAACGTTATATTTTACAAGAAATTGCACCACAGACAGAATACTATGATCGGCATCCATCACTCCTTCTTTATATGGGAGTTGATGTGACTTTGAAGAAAGAACTCAAAGCGTATCAAGTCAAAGACACGATCAAGACGATTATCGATAAAAAACATTCTATTGATCAAAAAGTGCAAGACTTGATTTCATCTTCGCTGAGCAATTACTATTTTGAACGACTCGGTGATAAACTGCTTTGTCTCCGACGCGTGATGGACACTGGTTTGGGCGCTGAGGAGTTTGAAAAGACGCTCAAGGAGATAAAAGCACTGTTACACGCCTATAATCAGAATAGCGGACAAGATATTGATATTCGAACCATTCTACCACCCGAGGCTATCAAGCATTACCGGCAATTAATTAGCAACTAACCAGGTTGAGCGTCACTTTTATAAACCTCATTTTATTAGAGCAACACAGGAGAGAAAGATGAGCAAGAAAATCTCAGCAGTTTTTTTTGTCATTGCTGCATTTGTTTTTACATCATCTGAGGTTATTGCCCAGGAGGAGGAAAACAAGCCAACCTTTGGCATTGGCTTGAACGCCGGTTTGCAAATGCCAGATTGTGATATCCAGCCTGCGGGTGTCGCTCTGGCAGGTGAAGGTTTTATGAGGTTCCTGCTGAGCGACCGCGTGAACATTCAACTGGGACTTGGCTATGGTGAATTAAGCGATGGCTTTAGCAAGCGAACATTTCACACAACTATTTACAATGCTGACTTGAAAGGGAATATTTATCTCAAAAAAACCGGCGCTTTCCGGCCATATGCCAGTCTGGGATTTGGCGCCATCAATTATACCTATAACAAGGACAGACTTGAGGCTGTCGAAGGCGATATCGGTCTATCAGGTAAAGCGTTATGGGATGTGGCTTTTATTTTTGGCGGCGGTATTGATCTGATGCTCTCCGAAAAAGTCGCCCTGAATGCCATGGGTGACTATCGCCATACAACAACAGACGGATTGGACGGTGTGGTGCAAGGCAAGGCTCGGGATGGCTATTGGAATGCTCGCCTCGGACTTGTGTTCTTTACCGGCAAAAAGACCAAAGCGGTAGAAGAAGAGCTGATCGCTGAAGAAAGTGTCTCCGCGCAAGTGGAAGAGCCGCAAGCCGAAACCACGCCAGGTGAAGCAGACGATGAGACGGCGGATATTCTTGCGCTCTTGATGGGAACACAGGTCGAAACCAAAGAGACCCCGGCCGCGGACGTAGCGGCAGCAGCCCAGGACACCTCCGATCTGCAAAAGCGCGTCAGCAATTTGAAAACGCAAATTAGCGGCAAAGAAGAAGAAATTGCCACGTTGGAAGACGTAATATCATCCAGAGATGCCAGGATTTTTGAATTGCAACGGGAACTGGATCAGGTTGATAAATTCGCCGGAGATTTCTCATCTGCTTACAAAGAGGGCTTGCGATTGTATAGCATCAGGAAGCATGACGAATCCATCAGCATTTTTAAAAGCCTGTTCAGCCGATATCCACAACATAAACTGGTGAGTAATTGTACCTACTGGCTTGGGGAGAATTATTTTCTCAAAGGTGATTACACATCAGCAATCGAAGCTTTTAATGCGGTTTTTGACTATGAATCTTCCTACAAGTTCGACGATGCCACACTTATGTTAGGTCGATGCTATCAAAAACTCGGCCAAAAGAATCAAGCTGTTTCGTATTTTGAGAAATTGATCACCCAGTATCCCGAAAGTGAATATGTACCCAAAGCCCAGCAGTGGCTCGGTCGATTGCGTTAAGAGATTTCTGAATAGAAAAAGCCGCCCATATGAGCGGCTTTTTTTTACATAATTGCCTGATACCGCTTTTTTGTTTGACCTATTTTTGGGCTAAATCATGTACGCCATCCCAATCCGCTGCCGGGGGATTTTCCAAAAAGTCCAAACAGCGAACAGTATAGAGGAGTGATGGCCCATCTGCAGGATAATGTCGCAGAATACGTCGAAATGTCTTGAGTGCTTCACCCCAGCGGTGAGTGCGATACATCGCCAGGGCTTCCTTAAATGTTTCTAAAATCAATTCTTCTTCTATTTTGGGCAGCGGTTCGACTGAGCGCAGCTCGTATACTCGCACCGGCTTGTGGATCCCCACCACCCGAACATAATCGATTTCACGAGCAACAAATTTATCTTTTATATAATTGTATGTATTATCGCTTATCAAGATAGATGTTTGGTATACCTTGTTCGCCCCCTCAAGGCGAGCACCCAGGTTTATCTCGTTGCCGATCACAGTATAATCAAAGATTTGTTCGGAGCCTAAATTACCAACAAGGGCATTGCCGGAATTGATACCGATTCCAATATCAAAATTTTCAGCGTTTTCAGCTTTCCATTGCTTTTGCATATGCCGAAGACGTTGTATCATTTCAAGCGCCGCGATACAGGCGCGCTCGGCATGATCCGCAAAATAGTAGGGGGCGCCAAAAAGCGCCATAATTTCATCGCCGACAAATTTGTCCAATGTGCCACTGTTCGTGAAAATAATATCAACCATTTGGCTGAGATAATCAGACAGGCGATTGACGACAAATTCCGGCTCGTGTTTTTCTGAAAAGCTCGAAAACTTGCGAATATCAGAAAATAGCACAGTCAGCTCGCGACGCTCGCCACCAAATTCAGGAAGTCGGCCGGAATCGATCATTTTGGTCACAATCGCAGGTGACATGTAATGTTGAAATATTCGTCGAATGCGAAATTTTTCTCGTCTTTCGGTGAAAATGTTATAGATGAGCCCACTCACGTAACAAAGCAAAATCCCCAGCAAAGGCGTCGTGACATCTACAATCACGCCGCGATGCGAAAAAGCCAAATAACCTCCGAGATTCAGCAGCACAATCTCCACCACAATCAAGAGCGTAGCATGCAGGGGCTTTAAATAGATGATGCTCGTTGTCGCCAGCAGGATAAATAAAACGAGAATGATAAAATCAACAAAGGGATCAATTTTTTGAATAAAATCGCCACGCATGATGGTGCTCAAGGCATGCGCATGTGTTTCGACTCCGGCCATTTTTACATGTTCGCCTTTATAGGAAAAAAATGGCGTAAATTTTTTATCATGCAATTCTTCAGCCATAGCTCCTATAAACACAATTTTGTCCTTGAATGTCTGAAGCTCGAGATGATTTTCAAAGACATCCGTATCTTCCTGATCAACAAGGTCAAAATTCGCATCATCGAGGATATTGGCGTAGGAATAGGTTCGAAAAGCCTCACCCGGCGGACCACTATAATTGATCATCATCGTATTCGCTTCAATTTTCGGAATGCGACGTTCTCCCAAAATAAACTCGTCGCCGGTGCGGTTTGCTTCGACGGGGATCGTCGGTCGCGCAATTAATTTATAGGCTTCGATGGCGAGCGGATAATATACTTGCGATTCGTGCTGCAGGAATAAAAAGTATTGCCGCAAGAATCCATCTCTGTCTTCAAATGAATTCACGATTCCCCATCCCCAGGCCACGGAATCATCCAGAAAAAAGGTGTTCGGTTTCAATAGCAGTTCCTGTTGCACGCCATATCGACCCGCCTCATAAGCAATTTTGCCGGCCAAGATTACATTTCCGGCTTGCTTGATCGCATCTCTAAAATCAAAATCATCTTCGGTGATCAGTGTGCTGGTTTCAATGAATTCAATATCAAAAATGATGGCGCGCGCCCCGGCTTGCGTTAAATTGCGAACCAGCTTGGCATGATAACTCCTGGGGAATGGCCAATCTTCCGGCAGACTCTGCAGGGATTCATCATCGACACCCACAATAACGATTGTCGTGTCTTGCGGCTGAATCGGACCGCGCAACGCATAAAACGAATCGATTGTTTTTAGCTTTATCGATTCGACAATTGAAAAAATATTGAATGCTCGAGCAAAAAAAAGTGAACCGACGATGATGAGCGCGGCAACAAGTTGTTTGACAGGCAGTTGTGGAATATTTTTTTTCATCATTTAGAACAGCTTTTCATATCGCAATCGCAGAATAACGTCCCGGTAAGAAGTCATCAATGTCGCATTGCCGGATAAAGAGATAACATACGTTTCCAGAGTAACGGTTTGTCGTGCTGGCAAATTGAGTATCCCGCCGGCGCGCACGTGATTTCTCGTTACATCTGACAAATAGATGAAGCCATTGGATTTTGTATAGCGAAATTCAGCAAAAGTGGAGAGCAATTTTTTGAAAAATTTGTATTCGCCAAAAAGGCTTATGGCCTGGTAGCGAAAATCCGACAGCCCGTTGCCGATGACATTTTTATTTGTCGAGAAACTGAGAGTGGTTCGCAGTGGAAAGTCATAGGTTGATGACCAGGTGAACATATTCACATTTGACGTCATTTCGTGCAAGCCATCATTTGGCAGACGCGTCTCGGAAAAGCGGTCATCTTTGATTGCTGTGATATAGGCGACGGTAAAATAGTGATCCGCATTGACAAATCGAACCTGATAACCCAGTTGGATGTTGATGTCGCGCTGCCGCGAATCCTCGCGCATGTCCGTCGTATCAATTTCAGTCTGACCATTTGTTTCATACTCACTGATTCCAAGATCTGATATGCCATTAATTCGACTGTAATTTCGAAAGCTGACCGAAACGTTTGGCAAACCTTTCCCCGGATAATAGGAAAGTGTCGCATCAAATGTGGTTAAATCGAGAGACGGTTTTTTGTCGCTTTGGGATATATTATCCGCATAGCGTTCAAGTCCCAGCGTAAAATAGAGCTTGTTTTGCAAGAGTCGAACCCGATCGGATAAATAAAATCCACGTATATCTTTGCGAAGCCACGAATTGGCGAGAGAGTAATAGTCGGAGCCGATTTTTTTATAGCCAAAGCGCACCAGGTTTCGAAAGTAATTTAATTTGAGGTCAACCGCATAAGCAAAAGAGGTCAATTCCAGCGGATTGAGTGGCACGGTGGTGTCGTTGATGACCAGCAGGCTTTGAAAATGACTCGGATCAATCGGTACATTCACCGAGCCGGAAAAAATATTTTGAACTTGTCTTTTGGATAAAACACCCGTGCTGGTGTCCAAAGTCAGCATGCTTTGAGCAGCATACGCGCGCAGCTCGGCGCGTCCTTTGTCCAGAGATATCAGCACGTCCGGTCCGATAACGATGTTGTCTCTGGGACGTACGCCATAAGTGATGGAATTTATATCGTCTTTGATCTTCAGGACACTCAAACCGGCTTTGACATGTTGTCCAAAATTGAGACTGGGGCGAATACCGAACAAATTTTGTTCAAACGTGCCGCTTTTTGTCGTGATGAGCGTATCCCCGCTGAGCACGGCCTGACCTTCGACGGCGCGATAGGTTTGGCCAAATACAGCTTCGATTTTAAATGTGCCAACACTGAGGCCACCGGCAAAACCGCGCACCCGTTTTCCCCACATCATCAGGTCGTTATAGCGGGGGTAGACATCACCAACTTCGAAATTAAAATGTTTGTGTTCGACAGCGAGGGAAAAGCGGTCTCGCGGTTGAAGGGATGCATGTTCAAGGGAGGTCAAAAAAATTCGCCCGCGGACATTGAGCGATCCATACTGACCCAGAAACTCGGCACCCCCCATGGCGAATGATTCATTTTGATTATAGATTTCCTCATAACGACCTTCAGTGAAGACACGTCCGGTTAGCGCAGAGCGAGGCCCTGTTCGCCGGTGCGGTTCCTGGACGTAAAAAAAAAGTTGCACCGGCGCCAGCCTTTGGCCGGTTTTGTCAATGCCTGTAACAATCAGACGATGCGATCCCGGTGCCAGATGTTGGGGTTCATAGGAAATGACATAGTCTGATTTCACTGCAAACGGGGTGACATTGCGACCATTTAATGATAGTGTGACTGAATCGGCTTGTACGACATCCGGAGAGATCGCCACGGCGATCAAAACAGGTCCTTGCTCAAATATCTGATCCGGCTCCGGCGTTAAAATCTGCAATGGCGCATTTTTTTCAGCACTGGTCTTTGCTTGTTCCAACGGTGTCGTTGAAGCGGGTACAATGAGAATCTCTTCCGGTACAATCTGCCCGGTGTGTTCCGGAAAGGTCAATAATCTGTCATCCTGGAGCTGAAATGCGAGAAAATATTGCAGATGTTGCCCCTGAACATCCGAACCGGGAATGAGTGCGTACCATTCTTCACCTGATTCGTGCAAAAATACATATTTGTATTTTTCTTCTTTCGATTCTCGATAAAACAGGCGCGCGAGATGCACGGATGTTTGTAAACCCTCGATGCTACAAGAGATGACCAGGTCTGTGCCCGCTTGTGCTTTTTCGGGTGGATTATGAAGAATATATTCCTGGGCAACAAGGGGCATGGCGAAAAGAATGAACACGCCAATCAGGCAGATACAACAGTGTTTTTTTGTTTTCAAAACATGTTGCTCCTATTCTTGATATTTTAATCTTAATTTTTTCCTGACTCCATTTGCGTCCTCGAATTCAATATCAAGCGTATCAGCCGTATCATCTGTTTCCGCCCACGGCGTAAAGCCGCGGGTATCCGCCAGGATTGGCGCTTTATCCTTTTCTATCGTAGCGGTTTTGCCCGCCGTCACCAGGACGCTGTCCACTTTATTGTACAGAACAACCAGACCGGATATGCCGATAATCGTCGTTTTGCCGCTCACATCAACGTCACCGTAAAACTCCGTACCACGAACCGCAGCCACACCGGACGGTGTCACCATCTTGTAGCCAGCGCCCTTGGGATTTATTTTCGACCATATCTGGCCAAGTGTCATCAACAGTGTTTTTTTAATGCCCTTTTGGTCACGTTCCCCGTTCAGTTGAATCTGCGATTGGGAGCGAATTTTCACCATACTTTTGTCGTCGGTGAAAACAAAAGCCACGAGAGCATCTTTTTCAGTTTTTATAAAATCGCCGCTATGAAGCCGCCGCCCGTTTTTCAGCGTTTGCCAGTCACCGTCACCTGATTTTACTTGTGCAACACCCTGCACCTTGATGACGAGAGCAATTTCTTTGGCGGCTTGTGCCATTCCCTGATAAATCAATCCGTATAAAAGCAGGAACAAAAAGAGGTACACGTTCTTTTTCATTGTTCAAATCCTCAAATTGAGTCGGCGATTCTATCATTCAACCGTTTTATCCAACAATTCGATGTCGCCGTTCACTATTTTCGACAATAAATTTATAATGTCCTCATCACCAAGCACGACACCGTTTTTTGTCACCGTCTCGGTTGGAATGAAACCGTTCAAATCGCCGCCCGGGGTGAGAAGCGAGCTGTCAAGTTCACGGACGAGGTTGAGTATTTGCTGTTGCAGGGGTGTGAGCCTTTGCGTCGGATCACTGCCGACGATGCGAAACTTCCAGATTTCACTTGGTATTTCCAGCGGTTCGCCGGAGGATTTGACCAGGCCAATGAGTTGCCAATAATAGGTCTTGCCCTCTTCCAGGAGTCGAGCGCCGGCAACAGGATACTGATAAAGTGTTGATGGAATTCTTTCACCTTGCGGCACATCAGCAAGACTCTCATTTTGCTCAACCATGAGCGTGTGCTCAAATACGACGTGTTGTTGCATGATTTCTTCCGGACTCAAATCATCCTGTGCATCAGGTAGCCGTTCGCTGACAATCAACTTAAAGACACTGATATCGGATTCCCATCGAAAGAGGGGATAGGGCGTGTAGATCAATCCCTCCTGGGCGGCATTGGCGACGACACCGGGGGAAATTAAATCCAGGGTATTTGGATTTGTCAGGACAAATCTGATTTCAGCAGTCGCCGGGCTCATGGCGCCATCCATCTCGTACAGAAAGAAACGGAATATATAAGAGTCCGCCGGGAGTCGGCCTGTGGATAACAGAAAGGAAGACAGCTCATTTCCGGCAGCTTCAATTTGATAATTTTGTAACCTGAATCTGTGCGCCTCGCCAAACAGGTTCTGATTGGTTATGGTGATCTGGGGTTTACCCATCTCTTCAACGATAAAACTTTTCGTACGTCCGCTGGCAATCAATCCCTGGTTAGCAGCCACGATCTGAATCTCCAATTCACATTCTCGAGGTTCAGTCGTTGTATTTTGTATGTCAAGTCTAAAGAGTACAGTCGCACTGGTGCCCCGCCCGGCAAAATTAAAATCGCTGAGCATAAATGTCTGAACATCTGACGACTGCGGGGTTGCCGTTATGGTCACGTTGGCGGCGGATAAAGCTACTGCTAGCAGCAGAATGAACGAAAAGAACAAGTTTTGTATTTTCACAAGTACCTCCACGCATGTTTGTTGGAGAGTAAACAAAAATAGTGCCACTATTGTGAGTCTTGATAGTTAAAAAACAGGGAGTTATCTCAACAGAATCGTTGTAATGGTGTTTGTTGAAGAATCATTTGTTTCATTATCTCACACTTGTTACATACGATTGTTTCCAGTTATCCTTTAAACGTTTCCTGATAAAACTTTATTTCACGCAAGCCAAGAAAATAGTTGCTTGTTTTTTAATACAAGATTTTTAAATTGAATTCAAAATACAGTAAGCAAAAAAATATTCCAGCAGCTCACCTTTATTGAAGGACAGGTGTTATGAAAACTATTGTACAGATAATTTTTGCCCTTGCTCTGCTCCTTTATCTTTATCCTCAAACAGGGCAGACTGCGGACATCGCCGGCGAATTGAAAAAGTGGCATAAAATCACCCTGTCATTTACCGGGCCAAATACATCAGAGACAGCACAACCAAATCCTTTTCTGGATTATCGTCTTTCCGTCACATTTACCAACAACAGCAAAAACTACACAGTGCCGGGTTATTTTGCCGCCGACGGTGATGCTGCCAATTCATCCGCATCCTCCGGCAATGTCTGGCGTGTTCATTTTTGTCCCGATGCCCTCGGCACCTGGAATTATATTGTCTCTTTCAGGCAGGGTGAAAGTGTGGCCATTAGCGACGATCCCAATGCAGGTTCCCCGGTAACCAGCCTGGATGGCCACACCGGTTCATTTGAAATAGCGCCATCTGACAAGGTTGCACCAGACGTGCGCGCCAAAGGTCGACTGCAGTACATTGGCGAGCGTTATTTGCGCTTTGCCGAAACCGGCGAATACTTTTTGAAACAGGGCGCCGACGCACCGGAGAATTTTTTGGCGTACGAAGATTTTGACAACACACCAAATACCGGCAATCGACGTAAATCATGGCAACCGCATGCGCAGGATTGGCGTCAGGGTGATCCGTCCTGGCAAGGCGACAAAGGCACGGAAATCATCGGCGCTATCAACTACCTGGCGTCCGAAGAAATGAATGTCTTTTCTTTTTTGACGATGAACATCAATGGCGATGACCGAAATGTCTTTCCCTATATCAGTGACAAGCCGGCGGATCGTACCCGCTTTGATTGCTCCAAACTCGATCAATGGGAAATTGTGTTTGCACATGGCGAGAAAATGGGGATGTATCTGCATTTCAAAACCCAGGAAACCGAAAACGAGATGCTGCTCGATAACGGCGAAGTTGGCACGGAACGGTCTCTCTACTATCGCGAGTTGATCGCGCGGTTTGGCCACCACCTGGCGCTCAACTGGAACCTGGGTGAAGAAAATGGTGCTCTTGGTGACGTCAATCAAGGCACGGAACAACGACGAGCAATGGCGCAATATTTTTACGATCACGATCCCTATCGTCATCATATCGTCATTCATAACGGCAAGGAACCGGATGATCTTTTGGGTGACGCCTCAAAGCTGACCGGGTATTCTTTGCAAACGAGTCAGCCTGATTTCAGCCGGGTGCACGGTGAAGTGGTGCGATGGATCAATAAATCTGTCGCTGCCGGAAAACCATGGGTGGTCGCCTGCGATGAACCCGGCGATGCCTCGCATGCTTTGGTGCCGGACAAAGACGATCCAACCCACGACAATGCGCGCCGTAACGGTTTGTGGGGTTGCCTGATTGGTGGCGGCGGAGGTAATGAATGGTATTTTGGCTATCAACACGATCATTCGGATTTGACCTGTCAGGACTTTCGCAGCCGTGATTTGTGGTGGGATCAGTGCCGCACGGCCTTGCATTATTTTCAGGATCGCGACATTCCTTTTTGGGAGATGGAACCGGGCGATGCCATGGTTTCCGGCGCCAAGAGCTGGTGTTTAGCCAAAACAGGCGGCCAGCTTGTGGTCTACGCCCCCCAAGGCGGCACGGTGAAGGTGAATCTGAGCGCCTGGCCGGAGACGTTATACACCGTCGAGTGGTTCGATCCGCGCACAGAAAAATCGACCGTTGGCAAGGCGGTGCAAGGGGGCGCTCCGGTAACCCTGAATCCACCAGCACCATTTGATACCGAGTTTGTTGCGTATTTTTTTCTTGCTGATGATGATACACCGCCGACAGCGCCCACAAACCTGGGCCTGGAAGCACTCGGAGAAAGACAGATCAAGGTGACCTGGCAGGCAGCAACAGACGATGAAAGCGGCATCGGTTCCTACCTCGTCTATAGGGATGGAATACTGGCCGGCGCAGTTGATCCGGAGGTGCTCGAATTCACAGACACAAAGGTGCGACCTTCTACAACGTATCAGTACACCGTCACGGCTATAAACGGTTCCGGTGTTGAGGGGCCGGCAGTAGGACCCGCCTCCGTATCGACATGGGAGGATAGCACCGACCCCGAGCTTGTGGATATCAATGTTCGAACGAGTCGGGCACTTGAATTGTTTTTTTCCGAGGAGATGGAACAGACATCAGCGGAGAATGTTGCCAACTATTCAATTGATCACACTGTTGAGATTAAACGAGCAACCCTGTCCGATGATTTGAAAATGGTCAGACTCGTTACAAGCGCGCATGAGGAAGGCGTGCTGTATACCATTACTGTTATGAACCTGCAGGATCTGGCGGGGCGGACTATTTCTTCCGAAGCACATTCTCTCTCCTACCAAATATCATCTGATCGTATGTGGTTTTTTGCCGAAGATGCGGACCTGACAAACAATGCTGCGCTCAAACCGGTTGACGGTACACTGGGTAAACAGGCTGCCTGTTGCCCAACAGCGACCAGCGCTATCACGTTTACCGTAGATATAGAGAGTGAAGGTGAATGGTTTGCCTGGGGGCGATTTATGTTTATCGGCTCCGGCAACGATCCCAATTCCTTTTTCATTCAAGTGGATGACGGGGTGCAACAAAAATTCGGCAATAATAAGGATTATTTTAATACATGGCATTGGGACGGCGACGGGAATATCGAAAATGGAAACACGCAGTCTTTGAGTCTCGGGATATTGGGCGCCGGGGAGCATACCATCACCCTGAAATGTCGCGAGCCGCTTGACAATCCGGGCAGCGAGAATATCCTGATCGATATGCTGTATCTCACCAAACAGGCTAACGATCAACCGACAGATGCCAATGCACCAAAAAGAACAGCGGCCAATTCAGACTCTGATCACGTGCCAGCTACATTTACTCTGTCCAATTATCCCAATCCCTTCAATCCACGGACAAAGATACATTTTGCATTGCCGAAACAGTCGTTAGTAACGGTTGATGTATTCGATGTTCTCGGCAAAAAAATCGCATCCATTGCTGAACATGAGCTCATGGGCGCGGGTGCGCACAATCTCGCTTTTGATGGATCAGACTTATCCTCAGGTGTCTATTTGTGCAAGCTGGAAACAGAAACAAACGTTTTGGTGAAAAAGATAATGTTGATCAAGTAAATTTTTCAGCGGAGACAAACCATGAAAAAGACTCACTTTATTCTTGTCGTATTATTTTTCTCGATTCAGGTTTTTGCCCAAACAAATCCTGATCCGCATCGCTTCGATAAGGAAATTGAGGCATTTCGTACCTGGGATTCGAAAAATGCCATTCCCGATGAGCATGTACTCTTTGTGGGTAGCTCCAGCATTCGTATGTGGAAGTCGGCGGAAATGTTCCCGGATTTACCCATCGTGAACCGTGGTTTTGGCGGCGCCCATATCTCGGACATGTTATTTTTTCAAGAGGATATCCTGATAAAATATGGTGCCCCCGCTTGTATTGTGATGTATTGCGGAGGTAATGACATCGCTGGCGGCAAGAGTGCCGACCAGGTACTCATGGATTTTGTGGCGTGGTGGTCAATAGTTCAGAAAAACTTTCCAACGACTCCCCTCATTTACATCGCTATCAAGCCCTGCCCGGACCGCTGGAGCTTGTGGGAAAAAGAGAACAAGGTGAACATGGCAATTGAAGAAATGAGCACAAGCGATGCCCTGCTCTATTACGCGGATATCGCCACACCCATGTTGGAGACCGGCCAGCCACCTGATGAGGAGTTATTTATCAGCGATCTGTTACATCTCAGCGACAAGGGCTATGAGATGTGGACGAATGTCGTTCGTTCTTTACTTGATGATATTCTGGCTTTGAACTAGTGCGGCAATCTTGCGCGATTATGTTGATATAAAAGCGCGCCGACGATCGCACCGGCCAAGGTAAAAATCGCGGGATAGGCCCCGGCACCAATTTGTCCGAAAATAGGTCCGGGGCAGGCGCCGGTGATGGCCCAGCCAATGCCAAAAATGATACCGCCAATAATAAAACCTTTGTTGTATGCTTTGCCCTTGAAGGAAATTGGCTCTCCACTCGCGGATTTTATTTTCAACAGCTTGAGAATGGCCACTGAAACCGCGCCAACCACCACGGCTGAACCGATGACAAGATACATGTGCGCTTCTCGAAACATAAACATATTGTGGATACGAAACCAGCTGATCACCTCGGATTTCGTCAAAATGATACCAAAGAAAATTCCAAATATTAAGTAGATGATATTTTTCATGTTTGCCTCTTTTGGGACAAGATTTTTTTATTGCAGATGATCGAGTTAAAATAAAAAATACAAAAGCCAGGTGAACAAGGCTCCGGATATAAAAAAGGCCAATGTTGAATAAAGACTGGCCGGATTGAGCAGAGACAGGCCGGTGATCGCATGGCCTGACGTACAGCCGTTGGCATAACGCGTCCCGAATCCAATAAACAGGCCGCCGATGAACAGGAAAATAAATCCAGGCAAAGAGTAGTATTTTTCCGGCAAAAACGGTTTGGGCGTATCGCTGAGCACGAATTGCGTGATCAGCGCGCCAATGGCGATGCCAAGGACAAAAAATGTTTTCCAGGCGTTTTGTCCGGCATCAAATTTCAGCGCCGCTTTTCTATTTTTGGGCGTGATGATATAGCACATGTGATCGAATGATGAAGAGAGTCCGAACGCCTTGTTGCCGATAATATAAAGCAACGGCACGAATAAACCGATGAGCGGACCGGCGATATACCAGGGCCAGTATGTAGTATGCATTTTTTTTGTACCTCCATTTTATTTTGTGCGCGACATGAATGTCGCGCTACGGTGGTTGTTTTTACCATCGGTAAATAGTCCAGCCGCGAGCACGTGCCATTGCTGCCAGCCGGCGATCCGGTGACACAACCACAGGGTGTCCCACGGCTTCAAGCATTGGCAGGTCTGTGAAAGAGTCAGTATAAAAATAGGCATTTTTTAACTGGTTTTTATTATTGTTTAAATAGGACAGTGTACGATTTAATTTTTCCTCGCCGAAACACAAATCGCCTTTGGTTGTGCCGGAAAAGTGATCGTTTTCAATGTGCAATGTGGTACAGATGAGATCATCCAGCCCTAAAAATTCGATGACGGGCTTGCAAATAAAATTCATGGATGCGGTGAGAAGGACGAGGTGCGCATTATTGTGGCGATGCATTTCTATTTCCCGCACCGCTTCCTTGCGGATTGCAGCTGGCATGACATCCAAAAAGATGTTCTGGACAAAATCAAATACCGGCTGTACCGGATGGCCTTTCAGCCATTTAACCATCAGCGGCAAGATGACGTCACCCTGGACGAGTCCCAGTTTGTGGCCAATGGCGTAGATGATAGCTTCGACAATCCGGCGTCTTTTTACGATGCCGTGTCGTATTGCCGCAGGGCCAAGAATATGGCCACTACTGCTTTTTAAAATTGTGTGATCCAAATCAAAAAATGCAATATAGTCTTTATTCAAAATTGACCTCAACAAACTCCACTAAACCTTGAAATAATGTTCGCCACGCGGATTGTAAATGATCCGCAGCTTGTTGGGCAAGATACAGATATCGAACCTTTCTGAAAAAAAGAGCTCGCCATCCAAATGGTGTGGCACACTTTTGCCGAACTCCAGAGTCAGACGATCCGTTTGAAAATATTTCACTTTTTTATGGTCAAGATGAGCACCTTTTGGCACTTGTTGAAAAAGATGAAATCTCTCAAATAGATTTACCGGCTCAACCAAACAGACATCGAGCAAACCATCGTTTGCAATGGCACGTGGTGTGAGGTAATAGCCTCCGCCAAAACGCCGCCCGATGGATATTGTTTTCATGAATGTCAGGGCTTTTTCGCTCTTGCCGTTTTTCTCAAACTGAAATGTTCGTTCTTTATAAAGCAGCAGATTTTTGACAATATGCCACCAATAGTTACGCTGACTGTTTCTCTTCAGTTGTCCATCCTTGTCATAGTTTTCAGAGGCAACTTGTGCATCAAAACCGAGTCCCATGCCGTTGAGGAAATAATTCTCATTACATTTCCCCACATCCATTTTGACGGTATGCTCCTGAAAAAATATCTGCCAATCCGCATCCGTAAAATGCTCGGAGAAACCGATGACCGGCGCAAAATCATTGCCCGTGCCGGCGGAGACCAGGCCAAAAGTGACATGCTCATGATCGAGGACACCGCGCGCGGTTTCGTTCGCCGTGCCATCGCCGCCCACCGCAATGATATGCGTGTAGCCTCTCTCAATGAGGCCCGCTGCTAGCTCAGTGGCATGACCGCGACGCTCAGTGAAATGAATCGTTGCGGTCACCTGATGTCTGTTTATCATCTCCTCGACTCGACTCGCATAGGTTCGTGCAAATCCTCGACCAGCAACCGGGTTGATAATAAATCCCCATTTTTTTTCAGTTGTCATGCTGGTTTCCTTTTCTGATTAGTGTAGTTGGATATAAAAACATCTTGAACCCGCTTCATTATTTCATCGTTGGAATAATTTATAAGCCAAGTTCGCTTTATTGGCGGGCAAATAATGATATCAATAGTTTGAAATGGCTTGATCGTGAATCTTGTTTTTGGCTTGATCTCAAATAAACCCAGCATCACCACCGGCAGAATATCCAGACCGCCACCATTCATAATATGAATGAATCCACGTTTGAAATCCTGCAATTCTCCTGTCCGGGTGCGAGTTCCCTCTGGAAATAATGCGACGACAAATTTTTCCGAGTTGAGAATGGCTTTTTGAATGATCAGCCGCACATTCATCGCCGGATTTTTCCCGATTGCGACATAATTCGTCCGTTTCAACATGTGGCCAAACACCGGAATCCGCGTCAAATATTCGCGGCCGAGCCAGGAGACATTGGGGAAGACCGTCATGAGCGCTGGAATATCAAACAGACTGGCGTGATTGGCTAAAATCATAAAACGTTTTTTGGACGGGATATTGTCCCGCCCATGAATGCGTAATCGCGTTCCCAGAATGACAAAAATACCGTGCGCCCATATCTTTGCGAACCAGAAGAGTACGGCTCGTGGTGCGCAATAAGATACAAGCAGGCACAGAAAAAGAAAAATCACGGTATGCCCGTACAGAAGCGCATAAAGGATCACGGTATAAATATTCGAGAAGTGATGACTCACAGTCCGGTACATCCGCGATTTTTGCAGGGACAAGCCAAGTCAAAAAAGTGCGAAAAGCCTAAAAAACAAAGCTCAGAGAATAGGCCTGCACGCTGCCGAGCAAGCCGATATCTCGATAAGCATAGTCAATTTTCAAACCCAATTTGGCCAGGCGCATGAGAATACCAAAGCCGTACGACATACCATACTCGGTACGCTGCATAAACATGCCTTTATAACCCGTGCGGATGTAAAAGCTGCCAAAAGAAGGCATGGTAAATTTGTACTCACCGCCCACATTGACCGATTCGCTATTGTTATTGGGATGCAGGGCGTCCACTTCAAGCGTCAAACGATGATTCGGCGTGACGAGTGGATACAAAGCCATACCTATTCTAAAAATGAGCGGTAATTCCCAGGCTTGTGTTCGAAATTGACCCTCAACATTGTCATAGTTCCCAGCGATATTGGGATTTGGATCGAGGGCTTGCAGCAAGTCCATGCCATCGTATCGCATGCGCGTGCCATAGTTGGAAATGCTCATACCAATGGTCAGTCCATCGAGGCGTTCGCCGGTGGGGGAGAAAAATTGTGTATTCACCAAGGCGCCAAGATCGAGCGCCATGGCATTCGCATTCACATGCCAGATATTTGAGTTGACATATTTGGCGCTCCCGCCAAACGCAAACCATTGTGCGAGCCGGCGCGCGTAGGAAAATGACACACTGAATTCACTGGCTGTGTATCGTTCGCCCGTCCCTTCCTGCATGACCAGCGTGGTCACGTCTTCTTTGCCATAATTCATTTGATTAAAGGAGACGGCAAACGTTCCGAGGCGCGGAAAAACCAGGCCAACAGCCGCAAATGTTGTATTGATGTCAATGATCCACGGTTGCATATTGAACAGAACTTCGTTGTTGCGCATGAGCGCCAGCCCGGCGGGATTCCAATAGCAGGATTCCAGATCATTGGCTGTAGCCACGGCAGCATCCCCCATCGCATTGCCGCGACTGCCATAGCCGATCTCCAAAAAATTGGCCGCCGTTGTCCCGCGTCGATATGGTTCCTGGGCGAAGAGGATGCCGGTCAGCACAAGCGCCGCGATCATCCAGAGGACAAAAATATTTATATTTATTTTTTTCATGATCATCAACTCCTATGCTTATTTAATGATGGCAAACTTGCCAATTTTTTCAGCGCCCGTGAGCTCGGCTCTGACATGGTAGAGGTACATGCCGGCGGCTACCTCCAGACCTTCGGCAGTTTCGACATCCCAATGCGCCACGCCGTTATCATTATCATTTTCAACCACGAGCTCGTCGACAAAAACGCCGCTCACGGTGAAAATAGTGATTGTGCACTGCGCCGGTAAATGCGTGAACATGATGCTGCGACGTTGATTCAAATACCAGTTGGACACCACGGGCTCCATATCATTTGTCGCGATGTAGGGATTGGGCACGACTTTGATGTTGTCCATGCTGTTGTTGATGTCCGCTGCATTAATTTCACCCTCGGGTAAAATTCGCCAGCTCAGAGAATCCGTCGCGAAATGCGGGCGGTTAAAGGTGAGATAATAGACATCTTCGGCTTGCGGCTGGTCGCCAAATTTCACCACAAAGATCGTCCGCTTCCATCTGAATGTCTCCGGATCGAATGCAATAAAAAGGACGCGATCCTCGGTCCAGTCAAACATGCCGTTCATATTATCGTCGACACCAACCATATCGAGTGTATCGTATTCGCCGTCAGTCGTCGGGAAAGTTTTGTTGATCATAAAAAAGGACCATGATAAATTGGCCAATTGTCGGTCATCATCAATTCTTGAGGTGTCGTCCCTGAGTGTTCCGCCAGAGAATTTTCCGGTATAAGCGTTTGGATCACTGGTAAAAATGAGCTCATAATCCCACGGGAAATATTTAATCGCATCACCGGTTGGTGTGATTTCGATATCAGCCATCCCCTGGACCCAGCCGGAATTGATGACATCATAGCCACCGAACTCCGAGGTGATGTGATTGGCTTCAATTGTCAGCACGACGCCGTCCGCAACATCCGATTTCATCGGGCTGCCGATTTTCATGAACCACTCTTTTTGCGGTGACACTTCATCATCGTTAATCGTATCGTAAACCAGATTGTCCAGGATGGATTCGCCCGGTCGTTCATAGCTGACGATACGATTACTGTCAGTGACGTCATAAATTGTATATCCATTGGTCAAATAATTGTAGCCATAATTTGTCGTTCTTTTTAATTCGGACAGTGTATCCACATCAAATTTCATCGTGTAGATGTGATTTTCCTTGAGCGCATTCTTGGCAAAAATAGCCGGTGAGGCCGAGCCTGATGTACTTCTAATGCTGCTGGCGATAATTTCCAGGCTGTGTGGTGAGTAGCCTGGGGCAGTGGCGCGCGGCGTGACGATTTGCACATTTTTGCCGATGTGTCGAATCTGCTCATACTCATCGAGCTCAATGACCAGATTGTTCTCCGACGGAGCGATGCCGGGTGGTGCGGTCTCTTCGTCAATGCCGTAATCGTACGCAGCAAGACCATAATAGTAGGTCATGCCGTTTTGTACATCTTCGTCCACATAATAGTGGGTAATGCCCGTATCATCGCCGAGATAGTAGCCCATGCCATTGAGCAAACCAAAATTGGTGAAACCGCGTTTGTCGTCTTTGATATCACACTGATAGATGGGTTTGTACATCGATGTTGTACCAAAGCCGTCGGTGATCACCTGCGCGTCCTGGAATTTTTTGTCCGTCGCACGAATAAGTTTATAACCTTCAAAATCGTTGATACCGCCTAAAAATGGCTCGCGCGAGGCTTTGTCGGCGACGTCGTCCCAGGTCAAGACAACTTTACCATCATAAGCGGTGGCGGTCAAGGTTGGCAGTTTGGGGGGTTGGGCAAATCGATAGTCCTTTTCATAGATAAGTTGTACCACTTTTTTCAGCTCGAACAATACGGGTGCGCGTGGTGGCTCCTGGCTGAGATCGGATAATTGATCATAGGAGTGCAGGATGGACATGGAAACACGCTCCGTTCGACCTTTGAAGAGCGGGAACGGACCGGAGGCGAACACTTCGATGAGATTGGAAATATCGCCAATGAATTCCTTCAAAATGCTGGTGCCGGTGAGCTGCCACATCACCCAGTCCGCATGAAAGGTTTTGGGACGGCCGTTGAGCTGTTCGGTGACGTGAAAGAGACTGAACGCAGTCAAGCCGAGCATATCGGATTCTGTGACATCCGTGGCATTATAATTGGGCTCACAGCCAAATCCTTCTTTATAGCTGGGCATATGGTCGCATTCGCCCTCATCCGGACCAGGATAATTCAAGTCGCCCGGTCCAATACCATCCAGACGTAACCGATCACAGGGTAGTCAAATAAATATTGTTCTTTGAAAAAAAATCCTTGCGCCTATGGCTTAAATATCTTATCTTTAAGCA